>DASVRD010000042.1:0-18529 GCA_036388775.1 Pyrinomonadaceae bacterium
TGAGTTAGGCGCGCTCGCACAAGAGCTACAGGAATTGAAGAAAGCGGAAGATTATTACAAAAAAGCTCTGGAAATTAAAACTGAATTCAATGAACCTATTGACCTTGCAAGAACTTTACTTAATTTAGGTAATTTGGCACAAATACAGCAAGAGATTGAAAAAGCAGAAGATTACTACAAACAGACTTTGGAGATTTACAAAGAATTCAATGATCGCTATAAACCAGCTTTTGTTTTTCATAATCTAGGCATGCTTGCACAACAAAAAGAGGAGTGGCAAAAAGCAGAAGATTATCATAAACAAGCCCTGAAAATTAGAATTGAATTTAATGACCGCTTTGAACAAGCTAATTCTTTTTTTAGTTTAGGTATTGTTGCTCAAGAAAGACATGAATTGCAAAAAGCTAGAAGTTATTATCAACAAGCTTTGGATATTTACATTGAATTTGAAGATTATTACAAACAAGCAGTAACTTATAATAATTTAAGTATCATTGCCCAATTAGAACGCGATTGGCAGAAAGCAGAAATATACGGTATGCGTGCTGTAGAAATCTTCAGAGGTTTAAATGATATAAATAATTTGTTACTTACACTTTCTAATTTTCCCAATTTGTGGGTGGAAAGTGGTGATCACACTTTCATCTTTAGAGTAGCAGAAAAGTTGAAATTGCCAGTGAAAGAAGTGGTGGAATTATTTAAAGATCTTTCAAATGAAAATGCATTTGAATAGGAAAACATAAAATAAACTCAAAGCCTAAAAAACAATGAAAGGTCCGCAATATCAATACACCAAAGAGCTTTACGAGCGTTTCGGTTATCTGGCGGCGTGGACGCCGGGGACGCCCGTTGCGATTGGTGATGTTGGCGAAATGGAGGGAAACGTTTTTCGGCGAGTGTCGAATCTGAAACTAATGCAAATTCCTTTCTCGATGCGCAAAGACACGGGGCGCGAAGATTTGCTTTACACTTCGGAATCGGGCGTCAAGATGAATTTCAAAGCCGCCGGAACTCCCGTCATTGCCGGAAGCTCACTAATCACGCAAAAAGCGGGCGTGACGATTGATTTTCAACGAGGCGCGGGCGTAGTCTTCGTAGCTCGCGGCTGCCTTTCGCCTTCGATTGAAGACCAAATCTCGCTCGGCAAAGAAATTATCCGCCGCTACAACACGAATGGCTGGGATGCAAAATACGTCGTGGTAACGGAAGTCGTCCAAGCCGATTCGATAACCGCTTTTATCAGCGAATCGAGCGGCGGGAAAATCGAGCTGATCGCCGAAAACAGCCTCAATCTCGGCACGGTCAATTTAGCCGATTTCAACGCCAATTTCTCGGTCGGCGCTTCAAGCGGAATCCACACGCAAATCATCGCCAAAGACCGGCTCACACCGCTTTTCCGCGTCCGCAAAGTAAAAATCAGTTTCTGGGGCGGAGTTAGTTTTGCTAAAGAAAAATCGCTTCACGATCTCGAAGACGTTCCGCGCGGAGTCGAGATAAACGCGGACGATGCGGAGCTTGTCGAGTTTGTTCCGCAGTTTGACGAGTGAGTTTGTAAATTTAATTGTGATAAACTTCTCACCTTAATGAATCTTTGCGAAAATCAAATCACACCGAAACTGAGGAAAACTGACAAATAGATGAAATCAATGACCGGATTTGGGCGCGGCGCGTCTTCAGGCGAGAATTACGCGGCGTCCGTCGAATTAAAAACAGTAAACAATCGTTTTCTCGATGTTCATTTGCGGCTCGCTTCCGAGTTGCAATCGCTCGAAGCAGTTTTAAAGCGGCAAATTTCTTCCAGACTTTCGCGCGGGCGCGTTGACGTGACGCTTTCGCTCGAACGGACGAGCGAAATTGCTTACGAATTAAACCGCCCGCTGATTGCCGGATATTTGCAGGCTTTGAGTCAATTGGGGCAGGAATTTTCGCTTTCGGGCGAGCCGGATTTAAACGTCATCGCGCGCCTGCCGGGCGTTTTGCAGACGGCAAAAGATGAGCTTGACGCCGAAACGCAAAACGGAATCGAAGCCGCGCTCGAATTGGCTTTGACCGAGCTTGAGCAAATGCGCGAAATCGAAGGCGAAGCATTAAAAATCGAAATGTTTTCGCGCCTGAAGGAAATCGAGCGGCAAATCTCCATTATCGAACCGAATGCCGCAAGCATCACAGAAAATTATCGAGCGCGTTTGCAGAAAAAAATCACCGATTTGCTTGCCAAATCCGATTCGCAAATTGAGTTGGATCAAGCGCGTCTGGCACAGGAAGTAGCATATTTAGCCGAGCGGAGCGATGTTTCCGAAGAATTGGCGCGGCTGAAAATTCATATCTCGCAGTTTCGTGAAATCTGCGAATCGCAGGGCGAAATCGGCAAGCGGCTCGATTTTTTAACGCAGGAATTAAACCGCGAGGGAAACACGATTTTGTCCAAAGCGACAGACATCGTAATCAAAGAAGCCGCGCTCGTCGTCAAAGCCGAAATCGAAAAAATCCGCGAGCAGGTGCAAAACGTTGAATAAATAGTAATTAGTGATCAGTAATTAGTAATCAGCTTTTAAACTGATTACTAATTACTGATTACTTTCTACTGATTTAATGAAAGGTAATTTATTCATAATCAGCTCGCCTTCCGGCGGCGGCAAAGGCACTTTGATTCGCGAAATCTTGAACCGAGTGCCTGATGTCGGTTATTCTATCTCGTTCACCACCAGACAGCCGCGGCTGGGTGAAATACAGGGGCAGCATTATTATTTTGTCGGTGTTAAAGAATTTGAAAATTTGATTGCGGCGGGCGAATTTCTCGAATACGCCAATGTTCACGGCAATTTTTACGGGACTTCGCGCGGTGAAGTGGAAAAAGAATTGCTGCTCGGGCGCGATGTGATTCTGGAAATTGACGTGCAGGGCGCCGAGAGCATCAAGCGTTTGATGCCCGAATCGGTTTCGGTTTTTATTTTGCCGCCGGATTTTGAAACTCTGCGCGAGCGTTTAATCCGTCGCGGAACGGATGCGCCGGAAGTTTTAGCCGTCAGGTTGAAAAACGCGCCGGACGAAATCAGGCGTTTTACCGAATTCGATTATATGATTGTCAACGATGAAAAAGAACGCGCCTTTGCGCAGCTTGCCGCGATTTTTTATGCCGAACGCGCACGCGCCGGACGGATGACGATAGCGGCGCAGGAAGTTTTGGATACTTTTCCGAAAAACGATTAAACGTTATGTTTTGAGCTTAATTTAAAATTTGATTATTGGAGATGATGATTATGGAAGAAAACGAAAATCTTGATGGAAACGAACAAAAACGACCGCCGGTGATGGATTCGAAATACCGAATGATTTTAGTGGCAGCGCAGCGCAGCAAGCAGCTTCAGCGCAACGCGCGTCCGCGCGTCGGAATGGACGCCGCCAAACACAAACCGACCAGAATCGCGCTCGAAGAAGTAAGAAAAGAGATGGTTAATTTTGAAATCACGGATGAGTAAAGAATTTTTGACGGAATAAGGAAAAGCCGAATCAGATTTGCTCAATCTCCGAGCTTTCCTTTTTTGCTTTTGCAAGCTCGGTTTTCCATTCGACGTAAGCCGTTGCCGCCTCACGCGCTTCCGTCTCGTGTTTGATGGCGTAATACGCTTGCCAGCGAGTTTGCACATCGCGTTTTCCCTGTTCGCGCAGGAAGGCGAACCATTCTTTCAGATAACCCGTTAAAAACCCGAAAAAACCTTCTCTCGCGTACTGCAAAACGTGCGTCGCCTCGTGGACGATTAATTCAAAAGGAGCATAAATTTTTCCTTCGGTGAGATTAATTGTGACAAAAGCCGGGTCAATAAATACGCGTCTGCCGAGCGTGATGCCGCTGATTTTGAATGTGCGGCAAATCGTGCGCGCCCAAAAACCGCAGTAAATGCTGAATTCGGGCAAAACCAAATTTTCGTCTTTAAAGTAAATTCGGAAAAATTCTTCGATTTTTCGGCGCGATTCGGCGGCAATTTTCATTTTTTTTAGATTGCCAAAAATGAAAAAGAAAGCGCAAGCTTAAAGCAAATTTCAGTTGTGTGAGACTTGCTTTACTTCTAGAGCAATTTCAATTTGTCGAAATACAAAAGAAGAAAATGAACAGGGATAAAAGGGATAAAAGAGATAAACCAAAAACAAGAAATATCCCTTTTATCCCTTCCATCCCGGTTAATTCTTTGTCTTTCAATTTATTGAAAGGCGATTTAATATTCAGATTTACGTCGTGAAAAAATTTAATTTACAGGTTGTTTTTGAAGTCTAAGCGCGCCAATATCCGATACTAAATTAATCGTTGCGTCGCCGCCGCCGTAAACTCCCGAAAATCGCTTCCCGCGTCCGGGTCTACTGTCAAGAGTTAGTTTAAAGGGAAGATTTGTTTTCACAGTGGAATTTGTCGTGGCGCTCAATTGAAATGATGATTTTAACGGCAAAAACAGGGTAATTGCGCCGTTGAGCGTGCTGAAGTTGTAAACTCCGCCGGAAACGATTGAACCGAAATAATTGAGGTTTCTGCTTTGTGAACCGCCTTCGATGATAGCGTGCCCGACATCTTGCAGCGTAACGTTTCCGCTATTGCTTCTGACATTGAGCGAATCGGAATCATTAAGCGGTTTTAAACGAATTCCAAAGACATTTCCGCTGGTAGATTTTAATCTTATTTTACCGGACGAATCTTCCGCGACGACGCTTCCGCCAAAACTTGAAATTTCGGCTTCTTCCCGGACATCCCTAATCAGGATGTCGCCGTTAACGTTTACAACCCTGGTTTTAGCAACGGATTCGATTTTAAAATCCGCATCGCTGGGGCTTTTAACGTCAACAAATGATCCGAATGGCACTTCGACTTCAATGTTTGAACCGCTCAAACATTCGTTTCTTCGATACTGACCCGGCTTAACTGGCTCTTTCGGGTCGTAACCGACGATCTCTACCCAAGTTGCGGCTTTATCAGCATTGCGTTTGAGAACTTTAAAACCGAGTTTTCCGTCTTCTACCAGCGCGCGAACTTCATTGCGCCGCCAGCCGCGTACGCTGACGCTGCCTTCCGCAACGCAAAATCTAACCGTCGGTCGCGTGTCAGAAGCAATCGCTTTTTCGACCGGCGGATCCGCCTCGGCTTCCACTTTGACAAAAGAAGCCTGCTTTGCGGTTTCTTCCAGGCAAACGGTCTTTGCTTTTGCCTGCGCCAGAATGGCGAGATTCACCGCGCCCGCGAGAGCCAGAAGCAAAACAATTTTGTTCAAGTAAACTTTCATTCTAATTATCACCGCACGGTCGCCATCAATTGCGTTTTTTCCGCAACGGTGTTGAGCAAATCAATTTTATTTTGGTACGAAGCGAACAAAATTCGTTTTGCGTTTTCGTCATTCGGATTGCGGCGTACTTGTCGCTGCATTTTTACAATCGCTTGATCTATCATCGCCGCATTCTGCTCGTACTCGACGCGAAAGCTCGGGCGCATTGCGGCTACGTCGCCCGAAGCTACCGTTTGCGACAAATCGTTAATCGCTTCCAAATACAATCTTTCTTCAACCAAAGGCGCGTTTAAATAATCATTTCTGACGGGAGGATTTTTGATCGTTTTAGGAGTAATAACTTTTGGTTTTGCCTCGACACGATAATTTGCTTTTACCGATTCAAAACCGCCAGGTCGCTTCTGCGTTTCATTTTTAATTGCGACTAAAGGCGCAGTTTTCGGTTGTTCAACCGAAGGATTTGAACCAGTCGGCTTGACATTAACAACGGTTGACGGCGGATTTTCATTTTGAGCAATTATTGGGGGATTAATTTCGGGATTTGCTTGTCGGAAAATGCCTGAAAACAAAAAGAAAGCGATGAGCGCCGCGCCCAGCGCCAAACCGGCGGTCGGCGCTGCGAATTGCGGCAAGCGGCTCAAGCCCAGCAAACCAAAAGCGGTTTGCCAAATCGAAGGCTGCATTGCTGTTGCCGGAATTGAATCGAGCTGGTCTATTTCATTATTGATTCGCGCCCAGATTCGCTGCGTCGGCACGACGTAAGCGTTTTCGATGGAGAATGCCTGCATCACGGCGTCGTTTTCGCTTTCGGCTTCGAGCATTAGATTTGAACAGGCGTCGCAAATCGAAAAATGCGAAGCTGCAAATTCTAGCCGCTCGCCCGAAAGCTCACCGTCCAAAAATGCGTGTATTGTCCCAATATCTATGTGTTTCATTGTTTTATCCCAATTTTCCCGTAAAACCGCAAAAACTCTTTGCGGGCGCGAGCGACAAAAGTTCCGATGCTGGTTTCGTTTAATCCGAGGGTGACGGCGATTTCCTTGTAAGACATTCCCTGTTCTTTGAGCATCAAGCAACTACGCATCGGCTCTTTCACTTTTGCCAACGCTTTCCGAACTTCCTCAATTTCGGTTTTTCGCTCGTAATCGAGTTCCGGTTCGGCTGTGTAATTTGCTTCCGCTTCTTTGAAGAACGCATCGTCCCTTGCCGTTGCCCTAAAGTTTCCGCGCAGCGCGTTTCGCGCTACATTCATCGTCACTCTGATCAGCCACGCTTTCAATAAATCATCAGTCGGCACCGAATCGAGATTTTTGTAAAGCCGGATGAAAACTTCCTGCGTCACGTCTTCGGCGAGCGCAGCGTCCTGCACGACGCCGCGCGCGACGCGAAAAACCGTGCGATGATGAAGCGTGAAAGCCTCGTCAAACTCGATCTTTTCACTTGCCGTCTGCGCCGCCGTTTGTGCCATTACGCCGGACAATATTTTCGCCTCTCCGTGCATTTCTCCGTTCGACTCGTTTGCCGCTCGTCACTATAAGAACACCGCTAAGTTAGAATTTGTGACAAATATTTCAAACGATTTTTATTAAGTTTCCGATTCAAAGTTTTTGTTTTATGCTGAAATTTAGAAATTATGCCGATGAACTCAGCAGAAGCAATTTCCGATGAATTATACAACAGTCCGTTCCTGCGCGCTTGTCGCCGCGAGACTGTTCCTTACACGCCCATCTGGCTGATGCGCCAAGCCGGGCGTTATCAAGCATCATACCGCGAATTGCGGCAAAAAATCAGCTTTTTAGAGCTGTGCAAAACGCCCGAACTCGCCACAAAAGTCACGGTCGAAGCGGTCGAGCAAACCGGAGTTGACGCGGCGATTATTTTTTCCGATATTTTGCCGATTTTAGAACCGATGGGCGCGTCGCTCGAATACATCGGCGGGAGCAAACCGCAGATTCACAATCCGGTTCGCACAGCGACGGATATTGAGAATTTGCGCGAGCTTGAAACAGTCGAAGAACTAAATTACGTTTACGAGGCTTTGCGGCAAACTCGACGCGCTTTGCCCAGAAACATTCCGCTGATCGGTTTTTGCGGCGCGCCTTTTACGCTCGCGTCGTATTTAATTGAAGGCGGCGGCTCGAAAAATTATGTATTGACGAAATCGCTGATGTATTCGGACAGTGGAGCTTGGAATGAGCTGTTATCGAAATTGTCTCGCGCGCTCGTCAAATATTTAAACGCTCAAATTGCCGCAGGCGCAAATGCCGTGCAGATTTTCGACTCGTGGGTCGGCTGTCTCTCGCCCGATGATTATCGCGAATACGTTTTGCCGCACACGAAATTCGTGGTCGAAAATGTAGAAAAATCAGTGCCGATAATTCATTTCGGAACGGGAACGGCGACGCTTTTAAATATGATGCGAGACTGCGGTGACGTAATCGGCGTTGACTGGCATTCAAATCTCGCCGATGCGTGGCAGACAATCGGTTTTGACAAAGCCGCGATGGGAAATTTAGACCCTGTTCAATTGTTCGCGCCGCGCGAAATTTTGCTCGAAAAAGCTCGCAGAATTTTAGAACAGTCGGCGGGCAGAAACGGTCATATTTTCAATCTCGGACATGGAATTTTGCCCGAAACACCGATGGAAAATGTTCGGGCGTTGATTGAATTCGTTCACGAATTTAGGTTGAAATAATTTTCAACGCAGAGACGCGGAGGCGCGGAGATAAAATAAAACAATAAAAACTCTGCGTCTCCGCGTCTCTGCGTTTTAATATTAGGTGATAAATTACGATGCAATTTTATTCGTCTCATTTGGCGCGCCGGAAAAACCGGAAGAAGTTTTGCCATTTTTGCGAAACGTCGTGCGCGGTCGCGGCGTGCCGGACGAACGATTGATGGAAGTCGCCGAAAATTATCAAATGTTCGGCGGGCGCTCGCCTTTGAACGAGCAAAACAAAGCGATAATCACCGCGCTCGAAAAATCTCTGGCGGAAATCAATTTAAACTTGCCGGTTTATTGGGGCAACCGCAACTGGCATCCGTTTTTGACCGAAGCAATCGGTGAAATGAAACGTGACGGCGTAAAACGCGCGCTGGCTTTTGTCACTTCGGCTTACAGTTCTTATTCGGGCTGCCGGCAATACCGCGAAAATATCGAAGCGGCGAAAAACGAGGCTGAATCAACGGAAATCGAAATCCATAAAATTCGCCCGTTTTATAATCATCCGCTTTTCATTGAAGCCAACGCCGAAAATCTGCAAAAAAAATTAGGCAAACTTGAAAACGCCGAAATCGTTTTCACCGCTCACAGCTTACCCTTTTCAATGGCAAACGGCTGCGATTACGTCAAGCAGTTGAAGGAAACTTGCCGTCTCGTCACCGAAAAAGTCGGGCGCGGAGATTGGAATCTAGCTTTTCAAAGCCGCAGCGGAGCGCCGCATGTTCCGTGGCTCGAACCTGACATCAACGATTTCCTGCGCGAGCGCAAGCCCGCGTCGGTCGTCGTTCATCCAATCGGTTTTCTGTCGGAGCACCAGGAAGTTGTTTTTGATTTGGACACGCAGGCGCGCGAAACAGCCGCGAATTTGGGAATTAATTTCGAGCGTTCGGAAACCGTCGGGACAAATCCGAAATTCGTCGAAATGATTCGAGAATTGATTCTGGAAAGAATCGAAAACCGCGAACGCAGATTTCTGGGAACGCTCGGCGCGAAAGAAGATTTTTGCCCGGTTGATTGCTGCCTCATCTTAAGATGAAGAAAATCATAATTATCGGTGGGGGAATTAGCGGTCTTTCAGCAGCTTTCCGTCTTATCGAACTCAAAAAAGCAGGCAAATTCTGCGGTGATTTTGTTTTGCTCGAAGCCGGAAATCGTTTGGGCGGAATCGTCAAAACGACAAAGCGCGACGGTTTTTTGCTCGAAGCCGGACCGGACGCTTTTTTGTCGGAAAAACCTGAAGTTTTGGAATTGGCAAAAAAGCTCGGAATCGAAAATGAGCTTCTGCCCACAAACGACCGTAACCGCCGCAGCTTTTTAGTACGCGAAAACAAACTTCGCGCCGTGCCGGAAGGTTTTCATTTAATTGCACCGGCAAATATCGAAGCGTTTTTTAAATCTGAAATCTTGAGCTTGCGCGGAAAAGCGCGGCTTGCAAATGAACGTTTTTTGCCGCCCAAATCTCCGAAAGACGACGAATCATTGGCGGATTTCGTTCGACGCAGATTTGGCGAAGAAGCGCTCGAAAGAATCGCCCAGCCGATGATCGGCGGAATTTACACCGCCGATCCCGAAAAACTTTCGCTTCGTACGACGCAGCCGCGGTTTCTCGAACTCGAACAACAATTCGGAAGCGTAATTAAAGGGTTGCAGGAAAAATCCAAAATCCAAAATCCAAAATCCAAAATCGGCACGAGCGGCGCGCGTTACAGTTTGTTTTTGTCTTTTAGAAACGGAATGCAAACTTTGATTGACGCGCTTGAAAAACCAATTCCCGAAAATGCGGTTCGACTTGGAACGAACGCACAAACGTTGAAATTCGACGAATCTCAACGTTTGTGGAAAGTTGAAACCGAACAAGAAACATTTTCAGCCGAAGCGGTGATTTTGGCTTTGCCTGCACACTTAATTGCCAAATTATTAAAAAATCAATTCCCCGCTCTTTCAAATGAATTGGCGGAAATCGAACACGCTTCGTCGGCAACCGTAAATCTCGCCTTTCAGCGCGACCAAATCGCGCACGCGCTCGACGGTTTCGGTTTTGTCGTGCCTTTTGTCGAACGGCGAACGCTAATGGCTTGCACATTTTCGAGCGTTAAATTCGGCAAGCGAGCGCCGGAAAACTCTGTTTTGCTCCGCGCTTTTGTCGGCGGGGCGTTGCAGCCGGAAATGTTTGATTTGGCGGATGACGAAATGCTTCGCGGCGTGTTAAACGATTTGCGAGATTTATTGGGTTTAAAGGGCGAACCGCTTTTCACGGAAATCGTGCGCTGGCGCAACTCAATGCCGCAATACAAGGTTGGGCATTTGGAAAAAGCCCGAAAAATCAAAAAACTTCTCGCCGAAATTCCGTTTTTGCAGGTTGCGACGACCGCAATTGACGGCGTCGGCTTGCCGGACGCGGCGCGGCACGGCAATCAGGCGGCGGAAAATCTTCTGGCACTTGAATTGAATAAATAACTCGAAAAAGCGCGATTTGTATTTTAATCGTGCAAAATTTTAGACAAGGGGAGTTTTTATGCCGACACGAGAAGAAAATATTAAAAAGCTCGCAGAATTAGTCGCAGACATTGAATTTGCGATGTTGACTACGCTGCACGAAGACGGCAGCCTGCGCGCTCGTCCGATGGCTGTGCCGAAAAACGAATTTGACGGCGAGCTGTGGTTTTTTACGAAAAAAGATTCGCCGAAAGTTGACGAAATCGAACAGGAGCATCAGGTTAACGTTTCGTTTTCCCGACCGGACAAACAACATTACATTTCAATGTCAGGCGCTGCAATTGTCAGCCGCGACCGCACAAAAATGGAAGAATTGTGGAATCCGGCTTACACAGCCTGGTTTCCCGAAGGACTCGACGATCCGCAAATCTGTTTGCTCAATATTAAAGTTTCGCAAGCCGAATATTGGGACAGCCCGAACAGTGTTGTCGTTCATTTAATCGGAATGGCGAAAGCCGCCGTTACCGGCACGCCGTTTCATCCGGGCGAAAACGAAAAAGTGAATCTTTAAACAGCCCGATAGAATTATGTTAATAATCGTTTGGCGGCGCGCCTTAGCAATGTTTCGGGGCAATTCGGTCAAGGCGCGTCACCAAATAAACTGCCATATAATTTTGTCCGACTATTTAATCAGAGAAATTCCTATGAAATTTTTCATAGGAATTTCTGCGATAGCCGGAAAATTACGACAAGGCACCGATAAAATCAACTTTTTGTTTAACTTCCGAGTTAAAGTAAATGTATAAAAATTGCGTATAAGAATTCCACAATTCAGTAGAATTCAAAGTTATATGCTTTTTGGTAAAACCGAGCCAGAATAAAAAGGTATTTCAAAAGCGAAATTATTTTAGTTTATTGGTATGGCAAAAGTGATTTTCAAAGTTTATTCGGAGGAAGTGCGAAAAGTTAGTATTGTAAAATTTTTAAAATATGATGTGCATTTACCGTTGGAGGAAACAAATCTTAAACAGCTTCATGATGCTTTGAACGAACGGAGAATTGTTTCTTTTAAAGTCGAGACAATAGAACGGGCTAAATGGATTGCCCTAGGAGTAATAGAGTTGGGTTTAATTTGTGAGATTTCCGATAATGACTGATTACTCATCTCACAAGTGAACCTTAATGAAAACGCCGCATATAACAAATCATTGGACGCGAGGCGTAATCAGCTATTTTCTTAAACTCCAGCGGACTTGCGCCCGCGTCAACTCAATCGTTATACAGCTCTCACATTTTGGAGGATTATGAAACGACCTGCCTTTTTCGTAATAGATATGCTTAACGATTGTTTCGGTCATGTCGAGCTTGACCGAATCCGCGTAGAACTATGTTCATCCATCAACCAATTAACAGCTTTCGCCCGTGCCGGCGGCTTCCCGGTAATATGGGTTCGGCAGGAGTTTGAGTCAGATTTAAGCGATGCGTTTTTGGATATGAAACGGGAGAATATTCGAATGTTCATCAAGGATACTCCGGGCGCTCGTATTCTCGATGAGTTGGTGCGTGATGATTCGGACATCGAGATAGTCAAAAAGAGATATAGTATGTTCTACGGGACAGCGTTAGAGTCGCTGCTTCAGAAGCTGGAAGCAGACCCGCTGATTCTTGCCGGCGTGAATACACACGCTTGCATTCGCACGGCGGCAATAGATGCTTATCAAAGAGATTTTCAAGTAATTATAGTCCGTGATTGTGTAGCATCGAAAGACTTGACACATCACGAGATAACCTTAGATTACTTAGACGGCGGAGTTGCCAGCGTGGTGAGGATTAGCGAACTGGAGAAAACAGTTCGGCGCTGAAAACGCTATATAACAATTTAATGGGCGTGAGGGCAAAACACGGACACTGTATCGTTTGTTAGCTTGCGTGGTGTTTTGCCCTCACGTCATCTCAAGCGTTCTCCACTCAAATCAATTTTTGCAAGCGGCGTATAAATCGAGCCTGTCGGGCGCAAATCGCTTTTGTAAACAACGATTTCAGAAACCGGAAAATTCACGGCGGGAAAATCCGTTTTCAAATGTAAATCAGTCAAACTTCGGGATTTTTCCGGCTCTTTTAAACGCGCAATCGTCAAATGTGGTTTAAAAGTGCGCCGCTCTCGCTCAAAACCGATTCGCTCGGTTTCCGTTTCAAGCCGCTTTTGCAACTCGTTCAAATTTTGAGATTCGTCTTTAATGCCGAGCCACAAAACTCTAGCCGCACCGCGCGGAGGGAACGCGCCCACAGCTTCTAAGACAAGTGAAAACGGTTCAATTTCTTTTGCAGCATTTTCAGTTGCCGCAATTAACTGCGGTAATTTTTCCGACGGAATTTCGCCCAGGAATTTCAACGTCAGGTGCAGTTTTTCCGGTTTGTCCCAGCCGACGCGCAAATCCGAAAATCGCGCCCGCAAAAAGTTGATTCGGTCGGCGACGAGGCGGCGCGCTTCTTCGGAAATGTCAACGGCGATAAAAGCTCTCATCAATTTTGCGGGGAAAGAATCAATTTTTCTTTCGCGGCGGCTTTAACCGCCGCATCGGTGAACGGAAAAATTGGTGTGTTGCCTTTGTACCAAGCGTCAAGTTGATTTTTCCAATGCGGTGACGCCGGATTTCCACTTTCGCCGGTTGTGATAACTTGTCTGGTCAAATCCCAATTTCCCGGCGTCGCAATCAAACGCATCGAAACTCCAGCGCCGACGTTCGGCACGTCGCGCCCGCCGTTTTGCGGCAGAACGTCAATTGCAAATTGGCTGCCGATAAGCGGCGCGATTGCGAGAGGATGCGGAAAACGGATTTTGTTGGCTTCGCCCAGATTCCATTTCGCGCTGTCCGTTTTCAAACGGTTTGCCAGGCTGCTTTGCGCTTCGGTTTCAGCGGCTTTCAATAAAGCCGCGTAATCGGCGTATTCTTTCGGCAGCCAGCTTTTCGGTTTTTCCGTTATCAAACGGTCGAGCAGCGCGCTTTCCATCAAACCGCGATAGCTTGAGCCGGGCGCGCCGAAGTTTCCGGCAAAAATTTTCTGCCGGAAGAAAAATCGAATTTCATTCGCCACCAGAGCGGCTTTTGAATCGGCGGTTAAGCGCCCGTCCCAGCCCGAAAGCAATTTTAAAGTTTCATCCGAAGCCGCTTTTAAATTAACGATTTCGCGGGCGAATCGCGAGAGCGGAATGCTGAGCGTGTCGTACTGAACATCGCGGAAATTATCGGGCGTTAATTTCGGATTTGCCGCTAACAGTTCATAAATTCGACGCGCGCGGTAAGGCGAATCGTAAGCTCTGACAATTTCCTGATGCGAATAAGATTTGCCGACAATTCTTTGATTTGCCGTGACAATGATTCCGTCCGGCGGGTTGTAGAGCTGCGGCAATTCTTCAAACGGGATTGTTCCCGTCCACGCGCCGTCGTCCGTTGCTCCGTCATAAGGCAGAGAGCCGTCGCCGGTTTTACGCTTGGGAACTCTTCCAGCGGCGTACCAGCCGATGTTTCCGGCGGTGTCGGCAAAAACGAAATTCTGCATCGGACCGCCGTAAAGTTTTAGGGCGTTTTTAAAATCGTTCCAGTTTTTGGCGCGGTTGAGCGCATTAAACGCCCTTAGTTCATCGTTCTTCGGATCGAAAGCCGTCCAGCGCAAAGCGTAGCGCTTCCCTGCTTCTTCAAAAAAGACGACGCCGTTTCGCGTCGTTGTCACGTCGAGAAAAGTGCTTTCGGTTTCCGGCGAAAGCGGATTTTTGCGCACCTTTATTTCTTCGCGGCGCACAATCGGCGTTTCCCAGCCGGTCGGAGTTTTATATTTTCCGGCGGCGTCGAAAGTTTCGAGGTACAAATCCTGCACATCGGGTCCGACATTTGTCGCGCCCCAGGCGATTCTGTCGTTGTGTCCGAGAATCACGCCGGGCGAACCCGGAAGCGCGACTCCGGCGACGCGCAAATCAGGCGCGGAAAGATTGACCAGATACCAAATCGGCGGCTGCGCGGCGCGAAGATGCGGATCGTTGGCGAGCAGCGGTTTGCCGTCCGCCGTTCTCTTGCCCGAAACCACCCAATTGTTGCTCGCCGCCAATTCTTCGGCGTGAAAACCGATTCGCGCGAGCGAATTTTCTCGCAACCTTTCTTCTCTGTCCAAAGCGGCAAAAGTCGCGGAGGAGAATTCGGATTTTTGCCTTTTGACTTTTGCCTTTTGACTTACGCTAGCGGCGTCTTTGCCGATTAGCAAAACGTCGTCTTTTGTAATCGGATTTAACAGCCAATCGCGTTTTTCGGCGGGTAAAGACTGCAAAGCGGCGCGCTGCAAATCGAGCTGCCAGGTCGTGCTGAGCGCGTCCGAGAGAATTTTACCGATGACGATTGAATTTTCCGGTCGCCATTCGCGCGGGCGATACTGCAAAATCCGAAACTCGATTGGCAAAGTCTTGTCGTCGAGCGCCGCGATAAAAGCGTTGACGCCGCGCGCGTAATTTTCCAAAACCGAACGAGTTTCCTGTGGGAGCATTTTGACGGTTTCTTCCGCTACGCGGGCAATGCCGAATTTTCGCCAGCGCTTGTCTTCTTCGAGAACCGTGTTTCCGAAAATTTCGGCAGATTCGCCGCGCCCGACGCGGTTGTACAAATCCATTTGCCAAAGTCGGTCTTGCGCCGTAACGTAACCTTGCGCGAAATACAAATCGGTTTCATTCCGCGCTTCGATGTACGGAATGCCGCGTTCATCGCGGCGAACGGTGACTTTATCTTTTAAACCGGAGATTTTTAATTCGGTCGGCGGCACGTTCGGCTCCTGCGCCCAACAAGCCCAATTCAACGAAAGCGTTAGCAGCAGCGCCAAAAACAAAATAGATTTTTTATGCATTCTTATTCGCCCAATTTTGAATGAGTTTTTCAAATTCCGCCTGGAGAGATTCGGTATTGTCTTCGATGTACCAGCGGTGTATTTTCTCGATAATTTCGGTTTTTTCCAAACCTTGTTCTTTCAGACTGTAAAACAAATCGTAAGCCGCTTGCGGGCGCGAACCCCAAGTGCCGACTTCATCAAAGGTTTCGGCGTCCAGACAAATCAATTTCGGAATCGCCCGCGCGCCGTTGGTTAAATATTTGTCCATCAATTCGAGGTTTTCATCGCGCAAAAGATACAGCGTTTTGATGCTGTCGTTTTCTCGCGCGATTTTTTCAATCGTCGGAATATTCTGCGCCGCGTCGCCGCACCAGGCTTCGGTTAAAATCAGCCAAATCCAATTCGCTTTTACATTTCGCGCGGTTTCGAGCAAAGATTCGTTTAATTCGCTCGTTTTAAAAAGTCGCCGCATTCGCGCCTGATTTAATTTCGTGTATTGGGCTAATTCCTCGCTCTGATTCGGTCCCGTTGTTTTGCCTTCGGCGACAACCCGGTCAATCAAGCTGTCGTATTCGTCAAATGTCATCGCTTTTTCGATGTAATTTTGCATAGTTTTATGAATTTACAATAATTATTTTAGTTTCGGTCATTTCCTCCATCGCATAGCGCACGCCTTCGCGCCCAAAACCGGATGCTTTGACGCCGCCGTAGGGCATATTGTCAACGCGAAACGCTGGCACATCGTTGATTACAACGCCGCCGAACTCAAGTTTTTCTCCCGCTCGACGCGCTCTTTGCAAATCTTTGGTAAAAACTCCGGCTTGAAGCCCGTATTTCGTTTGATTCGCTGCGCCGATTGCTTCCTGAAAATCGGAAAATTTTTCGACAACCGCAATCGGAGCAAATACTTCTTCCGCGACAACTCGCATTTCCGGCTGCGTCTTGGTCAAAACGGTCGCTTCCAAAAAAGCGCCGTCGCGCTCGCCGCCGCACAAAAGTTGCGCCCCGTTGTCGGTTGCTTCTTTAATCCAGCTTTCCGCGCGTCGCGCCGCCGCTTCCTCAATCATTACCGAAAGCTCGGTTGATTCATCAAGCGGATTTCCTTTTTTCAAATTCTTAGCTTTCTGAGCAAATTGATTTGTCCAGCGGTCGAAAATTTGTTCGTGAACGAAGAAACGCTGCGCCGAAATGCAAACCTGACCGGCATAAACGAACGCGCCCATCACGGAGCGTTCCAATGAAAAATCAAAATCGGCGGTTTCGTCAACAATCACCGGCGCGTTTCCGCCAAGCTCAAGCGCCACCGCTTTTTTCGCCGCTTTTTCTCTGATTTTCCAGCCGACTTCGGCGCTCCCGGTAAACGAAATCATCCCGATTCGCTCGTCTTTTAAAATGCCGTCAATCAATTCCACATCCATATTAACGACTTGCAAACCGGCTGGCGGCAAACCGGATTCGAGAAAAACTTCGCCCAGCAAAATCGAAGTCAAAGGAGTTCGCGGACTCGGTTTGATGATGATTGCGTTTTTAGCGGCAAGCGCGGGCGCGACTTTGTGCGCGACGAGATTGAGCGGAAAATTAAACGGCGTAATTCCAAATATAATTCCGCGCGGCACTCGCTCAGTCCACGCAAAACGATTTTTGCCCAGCGCTTGCGCGTCAACGGGAACGACTTCGCCCGCGAAAGTTCTGGCTTCGGCAGCCGCGATTTCAAACGTCCCGATTGAGCGCTCGACCTCGCCGCGCGCCGCCGTAATCGGTTTCGCCGCTTCCAAAGCGATTGTGCGGGCAAATTCATCGCGCCGCTGTTTGATTCCGGCGGCAACGCGGCTCAAACCTTCGTAAACTTCCGCCCGAGCAAGCTCGCGCATTTCCCCCGTCGCTCGCGCGGCTGCCGCAATTGTTTCTTCGATTTCGTTCTCGCCGGCTTTGTAAACACGCGCCAGCGTTTCTCCCGAAAAAGGCGAACGCACTTCAAAATTCTCGCTTGATTCGCGCCAGTTTCCGTTTATCAACAAACGTTTTACTTCGATTTGTTCGCTCATTTCCCGTACCTTTCGCGCCGCTTTTTTATATTTTGCCTTATCCAGCGAAATTTGGATATTGCCTGAATCGGCTGATGATTTAACACTCGATTTTTGTTGTGCTAAACTGTGCGCGCATAAAATTCCTTCGCCCTTCGCTGAAAAGTTATGAAAAGATTTTCCCCTTTGTTTGCGCTGCTTTTGCTCCCGATTTTGGCTTTCAATTTGGTTTCGACTGCTTACGCTTGCGGTCCCTCTTTTGTTGTTCCGGTTTTTTCGTTCGAGACTCGCCCGGACGAAAAATTGGACGGCTACGCGCGCGGCAATCTCGGAATTATTCAGTCCGATTACAATCGCACATTTCTGTTTGCGGCTTATCGCCGTTTCAACCGTTTGAATTTCACCGCCAATGAGGAAAAAGATTTAATTTCGGTTTGGAAAGCCGAGCTTTACCGCGAGGATGATAACGAAATCAGAACAAATGAAGCGGTCAAAATCTGGCTGTCGGCAAGAAAAAAAGTTTTAGGCGGCGAGCCGGAATTGAAGATTTACACCGACCGCAATTATGACGGCGGTTATAACTTTTTCCCGAACTGCACTGCCTCCGCGTTTGAAACGGCGGCGAAAACTCTGGAAAGCCGCATTGCGGAAAACGGCTTGGAAGAAAACGTCAAAAATTGGGCGCGGGCGCAGGATCAGGTTTTTACCAACTGCTCCGAAGGCAAGCAAATACCGGCGGAAGTCGCTGCGCCCGCATGGCTCAAGAACGACCGCGATTATCAAATCGCCGCCGCGCAGTTTTACGCGACAAATTTTGAAGAAGCCAAAACTCGTTTTGAACGAATCGCGGCAAACAAAGATTCCGCGTGGCGGACGACGGCGAATTATCTCGTCGCCAGAACCTTAATTCGTCAGGCAAGCACAACGGAAGATGCAGATTATAATTACGAGCGTCTGCGCGAAAAACGCCGCCCGTTTTACGAGCAAGCCGAAGCGCATCTGCAAAAGATTTTGACGGACGCATCGCAAAAAGAATTTCATTCGGCGGCGGCAAAGCTCGTCAATCTCGTCAAATACCGCCTGCGACCAGCGGAACGAGTCCACGAATTGGCTTCGCTTCTTTCCCAAAACGCCCCGAACGAAAATCTGCGGCAGGATTTGATTGATTATCGCTGGCTGATTGACAGATACGCCGAAACCGCCGACGCCGC
>DASVRD010000043.1:0-20996 GCA_036388775.1 Pyrinomonadaceae bacterium
TTTTTCGACTAAAGGGCGCGGAACGGGTTTAGGATTGGCAATCGTCCAAAGAATCGTTCAGGAACACGGCGGACGCATAAAAGCAATTGCAAATCAACCCAGCGGCGCGAAATTTATTGTAGAATTGCCGACGGGAAATGGTTAATTCAATTTTAATTGTTGATGACGAGCGCGGGATTCGTGAAACTCTGCGCGGCGTTTTAGAAGACGAAAATTTTGAAGTCGAGACCGCCAAAAGCGGTGAAGAAGCTTTGGAAATTGTCGAGAGGCAAAATTTCGCCTGCATCTTGCTCGACGTTTGGCTGCCCGGAATTGACGGGCTGGAAACGCTTGCCAAACTCAGGGAGAGCGGAAACGACGCGGCGGTAGTGATGATTTCCGGTCACGGAAACGTCGAAACGGCGGTGCGCGCGACAAAACTCGGCGCGTTTGATTTTCTGGAAAAACCGCTGTCGAGCGAAAAAACAATCGTCACGGTCAAAAACGCGATCAAACAGCGCGAGCTTCAACGCGCCAATCGGCAGCTTCGACAATCTCTGGCGGAAGAATACGCGATGATCGGCGATTCGGTGGCGATGCGCGCGCTTCGCAAACAAATCGCAATCGTCGCGCCGACTGATGGCAGAGTTTTAATTACGGGCGAAAGCGGCACGGGAAAAGAGCTTGTCGCGCGCGCCATTCACGCGCAATCGCGCCGCGCTGCCGCCGCGTTTGTCGAAGTCAATTCCGCCGCGATTCCCGAAGATTTGGTCGAATCCGAGCTTTTCGGTCACGTCAAAGGCGCTTTTACGGGCGCGACAGCGACCAAAAAAGGCAAATTTGAACAAGCCGACGGCGCGACGCTTTTCCTCGATGAAATCGGCGATATGTCGCCGCGCGTGCAGGCGAAAATGCTCCGCGTTTTGGAAGAACAGCGTTTCGAGCCGGTCGGTGGAAACGCGCCGATCAAAGTTGACGTTCGTATAATTTCGGCAACCAATAAAGATTTGCACGAGCTGATCGAATCGGGCTATTTTCGCGCCGATTTGCTTTACCGGCTGAATGTAATTCCGTTTCAAATCCCGCCGCTGCGCGAACGTCGCGAAGACATCGCGCCGTTAGTCGAACATTTCAACCGCAAATTTTCCGTCAAATATGGAAAACCCGTAAAAATCTTTGCCGAAGACGCCATCGAGCGGCTCACTGATTATTCGTTTCCCGGCAACGTCCGCGAGCTACGCAACACAATCGAGCGCGTCGTGATTATGAACCAGAAACAAGCGATTATCGCAGATGATTTGCCTGCGCTTGGAAACGACGCGGACGTTCCGCTCGTCTCTTTTCGCTTTCCAACTTTTAAAGACGCGACCGACGCCTATCAGCGCGAGTTTATTCAGCACAAGCTTGCCGAGTCTGAAGGAAACGTAGCAAAAGCTGCCGAATTAATGGGAGTTGACCGCAGCCATCTTTATCGCCGGATGAAAACTTTGGGAATCAATGTAGAAAAAACAAAAACAGAGATTTAAACGATTGAGGTGACGTGGGCGGAAACCAGCAACAATCAAGCCCAAAGGTAAAAGACGACGTTCATAAAAGAGAGCTGTTTCCGCCTCACGTCCATTGATTTGTTCGGCTGTTGGTAATTAACTTGCACTAAGCAAGACGGTCAATATTCAAACCGATCTAAATTTTGGACGTTCTGCTAGATTCTCATAATATCCGTTGAACTCAGCGATAAAATGCCTTATCAATATGTTAGTGGAGTCCTCTACAATATACATAGCATACATCTGCATTTGTTCGTCTTTGATGTGTTGATTGATTTGCCATAACAACACTTTCTTGTCAATGATAACGTAGGTTGTAGGTCGTCGCGGAAGCATGACTCTTGGATGCGTATTTTTTTTATTTTTCTCCATTTCCCTCATCTGTTTTATATGACTTAGATAAGTGTCTGCTTTCCCCTCGAAAATGTTCTCTAAAAAGTCATCCTTTGGTATTTGTATGATGCGCCGGTATTTTTTGACTTGATTATTCGCACAAAGTTTCAGAAGAGTTTCAAAATATTCATTCCTTTTCTTATTATTCTCATCATTCTCAACATTATTGTTTTCTACTTCTAAAAGATGGGATGTGAAAATATCAATAGAATCGGAAGCCTTAACAATTTCATTGATTGCCCTTTGATAGATAGTAGCTTCTGTTACTTCTTTGTCACCTACAACCAAATATTCTACATGCAGTAAAAGTCCTTCAAGTTTTTTCACTCGTTCGTCAAGCAATCCAAAATTTTGAGTTAAATTTTTTATCTCTTCTTGCACTACAACACTTGAAGTTTGGTGGAACTCAGTTAGCGATTTGTTTCGCTCCTTAGATAATCGGCTTCTCTCCTCAGCCTCTATTTTGAAAAGCTCAAGTTTTGTATCAACATGTCCAGTTAGATTTTTGGAAATTTCACTGGTTAGCTCACCATATATACTCTTCATATATCTGTGAAGGAAGAAAAGGTCAATCAGGTGAACACCTATTACAGCAGCGATGGTTATTATGAAATGCTTGAATACGTCTGCATCTTCGGGACTTATAATGTCTTTTAGAAGCTTTGGCAAGATAATATAAGCTGGAAAGGTAAGTAAAAAAAGAATACCCCAAAATAAGATTAACCAGAAACCTTTTCTATTGTTCATCAATCATTATCTCCCTTACAGCTATAAAATTCGTAATGATATGGCTTGTTGTCCAAAATGAAGTTGCAGCCAAACGGTGGAGTTGAACCGCCCTCTCCAGATTGTGTAGCCCTTTGTCAACGGGGTGGTTAACCTCACAATGTGGAGAGCCTGCCGCCGACGCGAGAATTGCTCATGGAGAAAGCTAAACATCTCGCGTCGGCGGGATCGGTTCCAATGACGTGTTTGGGTTTTGCGGAAGAGTATGCTTTCCTGAGCTAAAAAGTTCAGTTTTATCAACAACTTCGCGCCGCAAAAAGTTAAACTTATGATTGACCGGAACGATTCCGGTAAGCACTCAAATATGGCTTATTGTCTGTAATCAGTTGTGATAATGCCTCGAAATTGATGTATTATCCAGAATTATTACGGACAATAACCTTATATGCGGAAACAGTTTTAATACAATTCGGTTGAAAACACAAAAAATATTTAACAAAACTAAAAAAGAGATTGAAATTACTCTCCGGCAGCTTTGCGTTGTTGTTGCGGAATTGCAAGCGGGAATTTGAGGGTGAATTTTGTGCCTTCGCCGGGTGCGCTTTCGACTTTGATGTCGCCGGAGTGTTCTTGAATGATGCCGTAAGAAACTGCTAAACCCAAGCCTGTGCCTTTGCCGACTTCTTTGGTTGTGAAAAACGGGTCGTAAATTTTCGAGAGATTTTCCGGTTCGATTCCGACGCCGTTATCAGAAACCTCGACTGTTGCGCCGTCTGCGGTTTGGCGGGTGGTGATTTCGATTCTGCCTTGTTCGGTGACAATGGCGTCGCGGGCGTTGAGGATTAAATTGGTGAAAACCTGCTGCAATTTTCCGCCGCTGCCGTAAATGGGCGAAAGCAAAGGATCGTAATTTTTGACGATTTCGATGTGTCCTTTGCGTAGCTGGACTTCGAGAAGCTGCAAGGTGTCTTCCAAAACTTTGTTGAGATTGATTTCAAAGAAATCGCCGCTGCTTCCGGCGCGCGAGAAGTTTAGGAGATTGCCGACGATGTTTGACGCGCGGTCGGTTTGTTTGGCGACTTTTAGCAGCAAGGCGTGTTTCGGGTCGGTTTCGGGAATCATACCCAAAAGCATTTGCGTGTAGCTCGAAACTCCGGTCAAAGGCGTGTTGACTTCGTGAGCGACTCCGGCGGCGAGCATTCCGATGCTCGACAGTTTTTCGCGCTGCTGCAATTGCTCTTCGAGCGAGACGCGCGATGTTACGTCTTCGAGAACGAGAATCGCGCCGGTTCTTTCGCCGGCGGGCGAGCGCAGAGGCGCGACCGCCGTGTTTAAAATAAACGATTTTCCGTCGCGGCGTTCGGCATAAACTTTGTAAGCGTGGCGAACTTCGCTCAAATGCCAGCGGGTTTTGCCCAATAAATTTGCAAGCGTGTCGGCGAAATCTTCAGCGAATAATTCTTCGACTTTGTTGCCGACAATTTGGTCGCGCTCAAGATTGAAAATCTGTTCGGCGGTCGAATTACAGCGAGTCACGCAGCCTTCGGAATCAACCGCGAGCAGAGCGACGTTGACCGATTCGACGATTGATTCGTTGAATTCTTTGAGCAGAGCCAATTCATCGTTGCGCTTCTGCTGTTCTTCGTAAAGCAGGCTGTTTTCAATGGCGACGGCGATGTAACCGGAAATCGTCTGCAAAATGTCCAAATCTTCCGACGAAAGCAGCGAGCCGTCTCTGGTTCTGCCGAGACCTACGACGCCGATCATTCGCCCGCGCACGACGCACGGAACGTAATAATGCAATTCCTGCCGAATCAGCGCATTCTCGCTATCCGCCAAATCAAAGTCATCGGCGCGAACTATGCTTCCCTGCGCCGAATGCGTGCGGACGAGCGAGCGAAAATCGGTCGGAATGCGGTAATACTCGGACAAATTAATCGAACGCGCGAGACGAAAGCCGCCCGGAGTTTTTTCGTCCTCGATAAAAACAGCAACTTTTTCGACATCGAGAACCTGTTGCAAGCGGCTCATTAAGGCGTTTAAAAGCAAATCGAGTTGAGTCGTCGCCGACAGAGTTTTGCCGAAATCGAGCAGGCTGCGGCGCATATCATAGCGTTCGCCGTAAAAGAAACGGTCGGCGCGCTCCTGCAAAAATTCTTTGAGCGGCGCTGAGAGCATTACAATCGCCGCCATCGCAATTACCGCGACGACGACTTTTGCGACAATTTCGGTTAAAGAGCCTTCGATGTTTAAACCGACGGAATTGCCAAGCACGAAAAAGACGAAACCAAACGCGACCGCGCCGATGAGCGTCGAAATCGAAAGCGTCGTCAGAGCATAAACAGCAGCGTGACGCACCACAATGTCAACGTCCATCAGGCGGTAGCGCACAACGGAATGACCGAAAGTGAGGGGAATAAAGGCTAAAGGCAAAATCGCCAGACTCGTAAGCCAATTTTCCGTAGGAAGATTGAGCGCGCTTTTGGCGATTTGATAAGCGATGATCGGAATCACAGCCGCAATTGAACCAGCCATCGCCCATTTCAGGCGTTGGCGGACGATAATTTGTTTGTTGCGAATAAAACGATAAATCAAAACGCCCGCGCCGATTGTCAAAGCCGCGACAAAATGCAGAAACATCAAGCGGTAAAGAACCGTGAAAAAACTCGTTCGCTCAAACCATTGATTGAGCGAGACGAGCGCGCTTTCGGAGATCGGCAAATTGCCGTAAATATAACTAAAAACGGAAACGACGGAGAGCAAAATTGCCGGAACGTAAAGCAAAACGGTTTGCCACGATTTTTCCGCAAAATGCGTGCGAATCGGGTAAATCCAGCAAAAATGGAGGAAAACGGGAGCGAAAAAGATGAACGCCAGATCGTCAATAATGGCAACAGCGGCGTCGAAATCTTCAAACGTGCCGATTGGCTTTAAAATGTGAAACGCAAAAGCCGCCAGGCAAAGCGCGGCGAAATGCAGCACAAACGGCGCGCTTCCACCCTGTTTGAAAAGGACGAAAAAGCCGATGAAAAGATAAACCAGACCGACAAAAGCAAATGCCAGAAGGCTCGGCGTCCAACGCGGCGCGCTTTCGAGCTTGTTTAAATCGGCGTAATAAAAATTGTTGCCGAAAGTATAAGACGGGCGCTGAAAAAGATAAGTCAATCTGCCGCCGATTCCGGCTTCTTCGAGGTAAATTTGAACTTCCGAAGGAGACGAAATTTCTTCAAATTTCTTTTCGTCCAAACTGATGCCGACGAGCCGGTCGCCGGGCAAAATGCGAGCACGGGCGGCGGCTGAATCGTGCGAAATTTTTTCGGCGAAAATTCCCGTGTCAGTCAATTTCCACATCACGCCATCGGTCGGCGGCAGTTTATGAACGGCGCGCTGCGAAAGGTTGAGAATGCCGACAACGGCGAGCAAAAGCGCCGCTATCAACCATATCCAACCCCTTGTTGTGAGAATCGTATTTTGCACCGTTTTTTAAGACTGCAAATGTGGACAGTCCAAACCGTAAGTTTTTCACGCAAACAACGTTCCAGCAGATAACCTTTAAATAATTAATCGAAGCTGTTTGCTATTAACGCGATAATCGTCAATAAATATCGCATCAAAAGTTTGTTTGAGAATGGCTTCTGCCGCTCGCTTCGATTATTTGAAAAAAGGTTTAAATTAAATTATCCGAAGTTTTCGGTTTGATTCAAGTTTTCGGAAATTTTCGCCGCCGCTTTTGCAAAAAAAGACGAGACTTGATTTCAGCCTCGCCCGTTTTTCATCTCGCAGTTCCGGGAAACACTAAAATCTGACGGCAATGCCGCCGCGCAAAAAACGCCGCGAAGAATTGAGCCTTAAGCCAGTTTCGCCGTTTGCCGCAGCGGTTTGAACGTCGAGCAAATTGCGCGCGTCAAACATTGCTTTAGCGCGAACCGGCAAACCGAGCGTCGGCAGTTTTTGCGTGACCAGAACGCTCAGCGACGGATCGTAAAAAGCCATTCGTCCGGCAAACGGGTCAATTGCAAAAACCGCGCCGTTCGGAGACACTCGATAAATCGCCTTCACTTCCGTCCCAGTGTCGAAATTAGCTGAAACTTGAGCCGCAAAAGTTTGAAACAACGCGTCGTCGAATAGCTCCGAAGGATTTGTAATTCCATTCGCCGAGAGGCTTTGCCCGCGCCCGAAAGAATAACCGAGAGCAGTGCTGAACGTCTCGTTTAAGCGTCGCGAATAAACAACGCGGACGCCTTGCGAAGAACCGTTTTGCGCGGCGCTCAAAAACGGATTGTCGTCGTTTCCGTTTTCGACAAGCGGAAGCTGAACAAAACTGACGCCGCGATTTGTCGTCGTATCGAAAAACGCCGAGGCTTCGATGTTTGAAGCGTTATCAAGAACGCGCTCAATGCCGAATTCGAGACGCCGCATCTTGGGCATCAAAACCTGCCGGTCGGAAATCGCGTAAGAATCAAAATTCGGCTGCCGGAAAAGCACGCGGCTGTCTTCCAATTCGGCGGCTTGCTGCCAGGTTCTCTGTTCGGTTTGAGTTGTGTAAGCGAAATTAAGACGAGTCCGGGCATCGGTTTCAAACTGCAATCCGAAACGCGGCGCGATTGAATCTGCGCCGCTTGCGCCGACAAAACGCGCGTAATCAATGCCCAAAACCAAAATCACACCGTCGCGGACGCGCCATTCGTCGTAGGCTTGAAAAGAAATCTGACCTAATTCGGTTTCTTCTTCATCTCCGTCAAATTGAACCGCTCCCAACTTAGCAGCGCCAACATTAAACGTGACTCGATGTTTTTCGTTTAATCGAAGGCGGGCAGTGGTTTCAAATCTGTTCGGCGCATCTTCGCCGATTCCGGTTTGTCCGGCAAAAACTAAATCGAGTTTTTCGTTGATGGGCTGAATGGTAGCGAAATTGACACCGTAATAATTTTGATTGCCCGCGCCACCCGCAAAATAAGTTTCGATCACCGTTTGCGACGCGCGTCGAGAATCCGTTTCCTCTTCTGAGGTTTCATTTTCCGTTGCTTCAACGTTTTCTAAATCTGCTATCGCTTCGCCCGTTCCTTCATTTTGTTGATAAATAGAGCGACGCGAAGCGTTTGCACGAACAACCCATTTTGGGCTTTTACGGTCGGCGCGTTTTTCCGGCAGAGTGTTTCCGCTGCCGGTGCGAACCAGATTAAAGCGAAAAGCGACTTCGTCCGAACGCTCGACTGCAACGTCTGACAAAGAAACGACCGAATAACCATCAGCCATCGCGGTCAAACTATAACGTCCGGGCAGAACGCGGGCGACGAAGCTGCCGTCGGCGCGGCTCGTAATTTGCCGCACGCTCGCCATTCCGTCGCGCCAGAGCGCGATAACAGCTCCGGCAATCGGTGAGCCTTTATCGTCGCGGACACTGCCGCGAATGGTTCCCAGAGCAGCGATCGCGTATGATTTCGGTTCGCCGCCGGTCGGCGAAGCGGTGATTTCACCGTGCGCGCAGACGGGCGCGAGCAGCAGAGCGGTTAAAAACGCCCAGCCGAAAATCTTTCTTGATTCTTGTCTTAACTGAATTTTCTCCGGCATTTGGAAAAACTTCTCGAACGAAAACTGTAAAATCAACCGACGCTGATGATGCTCGATAACTCCTATCGTCTCGATATTTTGAGCCGAATCTTTAATTCTGTCAAGCAAATCACGTTTAGCGTCGAAAACTATGATGCTGCGTCGGCTTGACAAAGTTTGTTCGTCGGCTAGAATAACTTTTGCGCTTGATAGACGCGCCGTGCGGAGACGTGGCTGAGCGGCTGAAAGCGGCGGTTTGCTAAACCGTTAAGGGTCAAAAGCCCTTCACAGGTTCGAATCCTGTCGTCTCCGCCAGAAATTTTATAAACTAACGAGTGGCAAGTTCGATAAAAAGAAACTTGTCACTTTTCTTGTTTTTGGAGAAAAAAATGGAAAGAGTACGTTTTGCTCCCAGCCCGACCGGGTATTTACACATCGGCGCGACTCGCACCGCGCTTTTTAATTATTTATACGCCCGACATAACGGCGGCAAATTTCTGCTCAGAATCGAAGACACCGATTTGCAGCGTTCGACCGACGAATCAACGCGCTCGATTCTCGAAGGTATGGCTTGGCTCGGTTTGGAAACGGATGAGGAAATAGTTTTTCAATCCGATAATGCCGAAAAACACCGCCAAGCAGCGCTCAAACTTTTGGAGGAAGGCAAAGCGTACCGTGATTTCACGCCAAAGGCGGAAACCTCGGACAAAAACATTAAGGAAGCGATTGCGGAACGCGCACGCGCGCAAGGGGGCGATAAAAATATGCGCGATAATCCTTTCCGCGATTTACCGCAAGAAGAATCAAACCAACGCGCCGCTGCGGGCGATTCGTTTGCAATCCGTTTGAAAGTCGGAGAAACCGGAAAAACGAGTTTTGAAGACGCCGTTTACGGCACACAGGAACGCGATTACAGCGAAATCGAAGACCTCGTTTTGCTGCGCTCGGACGGTCATCCGCTTTACAATCTCGCAGTCGTTTGCGACGACATCGAAATGGGAATTACGACCGTCATTCGCGGGCAAGATCATCTGACGAACACGCACAAACAGATTCTGCTTTACGAAGCTCTCGGCGCGACGAAACCGAAATTCGCGCACGTCCCGCTGATTTTAGCGCCCGGCGGGAAAAAGCTGTCGAAACGCATTCACGGTCCGATTGTCTCGATGACGACTTACCGCGATGAAGGTTTTATAGCCGCCGCTTTTCGCAATTTTATCGCCCTGCTCGGCTGGTCGCCGAAAACCGACCGGGAAATTATGAATTTGCCGGAAATGATTGACTCTTTCACGCTTGAAGGCATTAATCGTTCGAGCGCGATTTTCAATTTCGACGCCAACAACCCTAAACGCTGGACGGACGATAAAGCTCTGTGGATGAACGCCGAATATATTCGGACAATGCCGCTCGAAGAACTGCTGCCTCTGGTCAAAGCTGAATTAAAATCTGCAAAGTTGTGGCGCGAAGAATATGAAGACGAAGATCACGCGTGGTTTGAAAAAACAATTGATTTAATCCGCTCGCGTTTTTTCACGCTCAAAGATTTTTCCTCTCAGGGACGCGCGTATTTTTCCGAAGATTTCGATTTTGACGAAACGGCGCTCAAGAAAAATTTGTATAAAGAACCGCGCTTGCGCGAATGGTTACCCGAATTAGCGGACAAATTAGAAGCCGTCGAGCCGTTTGAACACGATGCCATTCAAGCCGTCGTCAGCCAATTTGCCGAAGAAAAAGCGGTCAAAGTCGGTTTAGTCGCCAACGCCGCCCGCGCCGCAATTACAGGGCAATCTGTTGGCGCGTCAATGTTTGAAATCATCGAACATTTAGGAAAGATGCGCGTGACAAATCGTTTGCGGAGTCAGCTTGCCTGGCAAAATTATGAGCAAAATCAGAGTTAAATCAGCTACAAAACGCGATGTCCCGCAAATAATTCAGTTAATTCGAGAGTTTGCCGAATATGAAAAGCTGCTCGAATTTTGCGAAGCGACGGAGGAAAAGCTGCGCGCGGCGATGTTTGGCGAGCGACCTTGCGTTGAAGGTTTAGTGGCTTTTGACGCTGAAAACAAGGGAATCGGCTACGCTTTGTTTTACGAGAATTTTGCCAGCTTTCGCGGGCAGCGCGGCGTTTATCTCGAAGATTTGTATGTTGTGCCGGAAATGCGAAAAGCGGGCGTCGGGCTGGCTTTGATGAAATATCTGGCAAAGCTCGCAAAAGAGCGCGGCTGCGAGCGGATGGATTGGCAGGTTTTGACTTGGAACGAACCGGCAATCAGATTTTACGAGCTGCTCGGCGCGGAAATTGACGAATCCGAGCGGCATTGGAAATTGACGGGCGTGGATTTTGAGAGATTAGCAAATGTTGACGGCTGATTTGGCGATTAATTTTAGGCGCGGCGATAAAATTTATCCGCGTCTTTTGCGCGCGAACGACCAGAATAATCTGCGTGACGCGGAAAATCTGATTGCGATTTTTGAATCTTCAGTCGGCAAAACGCGTGCGGAAATCGAATCGGAATTGGAAGAATACGTCGGTACAGGAACCGATTACAAAATTTTGCGCGGGTTGATCAAACTGCTTTTCGACCGAGCCGAATTTCAAACCGCGAGCGTCGCCGAACCTGTGGAAGTTCGGCGCGCTTTGTTTTTTGCGGCGAAAAATCAACATCCGGTTTTAGCCGACAAACGCGCGGAAGTTTTGGCAGAGGTTGCGGCTGAATTTAATTGCCGCGCGGAGGAAATCGAAAACGCTTTGTACGCGGATTTGCCAGCCGAGCAAAAACTGCTCGAATTTTCTCCGCTGATGCCGCTCGCTCTGGTTGATCGTTATAATCTCGCCCAAGCGCAAGCGCTTTTTTATCGCTGCGGCGAGATGAAAATTTTTGTGGGTCCTCAGACGCCCGCAGCTTATCGCCAAATTTTCGGCGCGATTAAATATTTCAAGCTGATTCATTCAATCGTCGGAAACCCGGCGAACGGTTACGAAATCACTTTAAACGGCGCGGCGAGCGTCTTTCATCGCTCGCAAAAATACGGGATTCAAATGGCGGTCTTTTTGCCGTCGCTTTTGAATTGCCAGAACTGGCGAATGCGCGCCGAGATTGATTTGAAAACGGGCGAGCGCTGTTTTTACGAACTGACGAGCGAGCAAACCGAATTAAGCTCGCATTACGAAGAAGATTTGGAATATCAAAATCCGGTTCACGAGCGTTTGATTAAAGATTGGGCGAAACAAGATTCCGTTTGGACGCTCGAAACAAACCGGGAAATCGTTAATCTTGGGCGCGCGGCGTTTATCCCGGATTTTGTTTTAAAACGCGGCAAAGAAAAAGTTTTTCTCGAAATTTTAGGTTTCTGGACGCCGAACAGTTTGAAAAAACGGCTCGAACAATTCGCGGACGCTAATTTTACAAATTTCATCATCGCCGCCTGGGAAGAGTTGCGCGGCAGCCGCGACGAACCAACCGGCACGCCCGACAATGTGATTCTGTTTAAATCAAAGCTCGAACCGCGCGTTCTCGAACAAGCAGCTTTAAGATTAGTAAATAGCGAATCGTAAATCGTGAATCGAAGAATGCAAACTCATCTTTGCCAATCTGATTTGCCATTGTTTTTTGTTAAAATCTCGGAAAATGTCTAACGAAACGGTCGAAAAATTTATCAACGAATTTGCCAAAAGTCTCGAAAATCAAACTTTCGTTAAAATGACTTTGGGCAAATACAAAGGCGCAGATGCTCATTTGCAGCGAATTTTGATTCGGCTGGTGGAAATCAAACGCGGCACGCGGCTTTTCTTTCTCTATCGCTACGACACGCGCGACACGGCGAAAAATTTCGAGTTTGTTGAAGGTGTTTCGATTGTCAGAGATTTGCTTGGGCGTGAGTTTTTCGCCGCGCATCTTTTTACCACCCAACACGATTTTCAACTCGACATCGGCAAGAAAAACTCTCGATTAAACGTCGGCAAACCGTCGTTTAAGACAAAACCCGACATCGCGCACAACCGCGAAAAACAGCACGTCGTTAATCCGAACGGCTTTTATCTGCAAGCTCTCGGAATCACTAGCGAAAAGGGCGAAATCAAATCGAAGCAGGAAGATAAATGGCGGCAAATCAACAAGTTCGTTGAAATTCTCGGCAGCTTGTTTGAAAATTCAAATCTCAAAAACCGTGAAAAACTGAAAATCGTTGATATGGGTTCGGGCAAAGGTTATCTGACGTTTGCTGCTTACGATTATTTTAATAACGTCTTAAAGATTCAAACTGAAGTTGTCGGAGTTGATGTTAAAGACGAGTTGATTTCGCTATGCAACGACATTGCGCGAAGCTGTGATTTTCAAAACTTAAAGTTCGTCAAAGGTTTTATTCGTGATTTCGTGCTGGAAAACACCGATATTTTAATCGCTCTCCACGCCTGCAACACGGCGACCGACGAAGCAATTTATCGAGGCATCCGGGCAAACGCCGAACTGATTGTCTGCTCGCCGTGCTGTCATCAGGAAATCCGCCCGCAGTTGAAAGCGCCGGACTTGCTCAAAAATGTTTTAAAACACGGCATTTTGCTCGAACGTGAAGCCGAAACTCTGACCGACGGTTTGCGCGCTATGCTGCTCGAACGCCGCGGTTATCAATCGAAAATCTTTGAATTTATCGGCACGGAACACACGCCGAAAAACAATATGCTCGTCGGAACAAAACACAATCGGACGGTTGACGTGGAAAATTATGACCGGCAAATCGCCGATTTGAAAAATTTTTACGGCATCAGCGAACAGCATCTCGAAAAATTACTCGACGCTCAAAATTAAAAAGAAGAAAAGCAAACTGCTCAACGGCAGTTTGCTTTTCTCCTGACACAAGCTGTTCGATTTGATTACTGTTTTCGTGTAGTTACATTTGGTGTAGTGTAAACGGTTTGTTCGGAGAGGATTTTGTAATCCGACGGGAGCGTAAACAGCGAGCGGTCGGGTTCGCTGCGATTGATGTTGGTCATCCGGTAAGTTTGTTCGCCGAAACGCGGATCGCTGTGCTTTGAATAAACAATCATATCCAAATCTTTTGAGAACCAGCGCTCATAGACCATTTCAATCGGCTGCTCGTTGCCGATTGAACCGGCTGCAATCGTCGTCACAGTGCGCGTGCCTTCGGCTTGAACGCCATCAAAATCCCGAACACCGAGCGATTCTGTTTTGCCTCCCCCGCCGTTTACAGTAGTTCCTACGCTGGGCATAAGAACAATGTGGCTTTTTCCGGCTGCTGCGGCTTCAACTTGCACCCGTCTCGCTTCGCCCATCGGCTGCCCGTTGACGATAACCGCGCCTTCGATGTTTCTATTCGGAACGCCGAAACGGTGTGCGGTTTTTTCCGTAGAGTTGAGCATATATCGAACGCCCGCGACGGGATCGAAAATGGAAATTGCCTGATGCGATCCGAACAGCGCCATCGAGTTTGAGCCTGAATTTAATACTTCCTCGCGGCGAAAACGTCCTTCGCCGTCGCGGTATAATTTGTGTGTCACGCTGCGGGTTATTTTGTTTCCGTCAGCCAAAGTCTGAACGCTTTCGCTGATTGCTTCAGCCGAAAACGGCGCGCCTTTGACAGTTTTGGTCGAACTGGAAGCGATAATCTCAGTCGCCACTTTAGCGCCTGTCGCTCTGGTTACAGTCGCCGTTCTCACTTCCTGCGCCGGTGCGACCGCCGCTAAAGAGAGTACAAAAATAGAAGCTGCAATTGAAAATTTCATCTTTTTTTCTCCTGATTTAGATTAATAATTATTTGACGAGCCGAATCGCTCGCGCTACGCCGTCGGAGCCGACGAGCAAATCGGTTTTGATTTTTTCGCTTTCGTTTTCGGTCTGCACCGCCACGCCCAAAGCGAGCAGACGAGCGCGCGACATCTCGACGCGGATGATTTGCGATTCTTCATTCGCCAAATTTCCCGCGTATGTCAGAGCCATAAAAGGCTCTTCCGGTTGATTTTCAAATTTCTGCGGCAAATTTCTTTTCTTTTGCGCAGACTTTTGCAAAGTCTGCGGATTGTTTTTCGATTTTGCCTTTTTCACCGCTACGATTTGGCGCGGCTGAAATTCATTTTCCGGCGTTCCTGCGGTTTGAGGCGAAACATTTTCGGGCTGTTTTTCAACCGGAGCGGCTGCAAATTGTTTTTCTTCAATCGCGATTTTCTGTGCCATTTCAGGCGAATTTGAAAAACGCATGAACATTGCCGCCGCGCCGACAATCAAAATAGCGATGGCGGCAAACGCCAAAACGGATTTTTGCCAATTCCAAAATTGAAGATTCGGCAGTGCGAAAACATTTCCAATTTTTGATTCCCGGCGAGATTCTTCCGTTTTGATATTTGCCCGGACGCGCTGGAAAAGTTGCGGCGCGGCGACGATTTTTTCAATGTCGGCGTCGGACAATTTTCCGGCGCGGAGCAATTCGCGCTCGACAATTTTTAGCTTTTCGTCTTGTAAATCTCGCTTTTTCATCGCTATGTTAATGACGTTTGCCGCGCTCGGACGGTTACAAAAATTTTCTCAGAATCTTTCTCAGAGCGTGACGCGCCCGATGCGCTTTGACTTTGACTTTTGAATTAGACCAGCCGGTGATTTCCGAAACCTCAGCCACGGTCATTTCTTCGGCGTCGAGCATTTCCAAAACGGCGCGATCTTCGGCGGCGAGCCGCGAAAGCAATTTTTCGGCTAAATCACGGTTGATAAAATCGTTTTCCGCACCGTTCTCGCCGCATAAAGTTTCGAGCAAATCCGATTTCTCGTCCGTCTCCAATTCCGAAAAAAAGTTTTCCGCTTTGCGCTTCCGGCTTCGCAAAACATCGAGCGCGGCGTTTGTCGCCGTTCGCGCGAGAAAGCCCGGAAGCGACGAATTGCCATCGGAGCGAAAGTTTTTCAGCTCAAAATAGACTTTGGTAAAAGTGATTTGAACAATTTCCTCGATTTCGGCAGGCTGGCGGAAAAACCGCGCGGCGACGCCGGCTACGAGTCTTTTATGACGGTCGAAAATTTGCTCAAAAGCGGTTTCATCGCCCGCTAAAACCCGTTCGACGAGATTTTTGTCGGAGATTTCGCCGCTGCTTTCGCCGCCTTTTTCGGCACCAAGCGCCCAAATTTTGTTGTGGAATGTCGTCGTCAATTTCAATTCCGTGAATTTCACAAAGTTGAGAACTGCTTTAAGGACGAACGGCGAGCGGAAAAGGTTACAAAAATTTCGGAGCTTGTTTTGAATCCACGGCGGCAATTTTGAATGCAAAATCACCAAATAAAAAAGACCGCCGCTTCGTTCACAAAGCGGCGGTCGAATTCTTACAACCAAACACAGGAAGGAGTTAGCCCAAAAGTCCTTTGAATTTCGAGGCGCTCGCCGCATATCCGGGAAACAGTTTTGACAAATCTTTCGCGCCGAAATGTCTGGCGGCGACTTCGCCGAAAACGTCACGGAAATCAGTTGTTACGTCAAGATCGCGTCCTTCGTAGAGCTTGTCGTTGGATAAACCTTTCCAATTTCCATAGACTTTACCGCCTTTGATTGAGTTTCCGATGACGAACATTGCATTTGCATGTCCGTGGTCTGTTCCGCGTGTGCCGTTTTCGCGGACTGTGCGCCCGAATTCGGACATCGTTAAAATCACGACATCATCCATTTGCTCTTTGCCCAAATCGGTGACAAAAGCGGCGATGCTGGTAGAAAAATCGCGCAGCAGATTGGCAATTTGACCGCGCGAAGAGCCTTCGTTGGCGTGCGTGTCCCAGCCGTTCGATTCGGCAAAAGCGACTTCCAAACCGACTCCGGCTTTAATAAGCTGTGCGATTTGTCTCAAAGAATTTCCGAGCGCTGAATTCGGATAAACCGCTCCGTTTGCCGGTTTGTATTGCGCCGGATTCGATTTTTTCAACATATTAATCGCGTCGAAAGTCTCTTTTCCGGTGTCGCCCAAATTATCGCCGCCGACGGTTTGCGCGTAAATCGCTTCAAAACCGCCCTGCACCGAAGGCGTATAATTTCCGGCGCGAATAGCAAAATCGTTTAAATTTGTCATCGCCACCGAAGGGGCTTTCCCGTAGAGCGAGCGGGGAAGCTGCGATGTCATCGCTACGGCGCGAAACGGCGTCGCGTTTTTCTCATTCGTATTTTGCAAAATGCGGTTGAGCCAGCCGTCGCGCGTGGATTTGACGCCGGGCGTTCCGGCTTCCATATAATCCTGCGCGTCAAAATGCGACCGTGTGTTGTCGGGCGAACCGGCGGCGTTGACAATCGCCAGACGGTTTTCTTTCCACAGCGATTCAAATGGTTTCAGAGCCGGATTCAGACCGAAAAATCCGTCCAAATCTATCGCGCCTTCGTTCTGATTCGGTTTCTGAACGGCAATGGTCCGCCGCAAATTGTAATATTCGCTGTCGCCGTAAGGAACGACCGCGTTTAAACCGTCCATTGCGCCGCGCTGGAAAATCGTGACCAGAACTTTGCGCCGCCCGTTTCCGTTTTTTAAAGATTGCGCGTTTGCCGCAAATTCGTGAAGAAACTGTGGCGAGGCTGCCATCAGACCAAAGCTCGCCAGAGCCGCGCCGCCCGATTTAAGGAATAATCTTCTATCCATTTTTAATGTCTCCAAAATAACCAGCCAAAATCAGTTGCCGTTTGTTTAGACGCGCGCGCGCGGCATTTGGTCAGTTTTTTTGAAGAATGTTGCTGAAGTGAATTTGAGTTAAGGCTTTTTGCCCTCGTGCCACGCGGGTTTGAAATCCGAATTGACCAGCCATTGAACCGGCTTGATCATCGAATTAATGGCTCGCGTCATATGGTTAAAATCAATTGTTTTCACTTCGTCGCTGACGCGGTGATAATCGGTATGCAAGCCGAAGCTCGAAACCGTGTGCGCGACGATGCCTTGACGCGCGAGCGTGTAATTGTCCGAACGCTGGAAAAAATTTTGGTCGGGGTGCGGATCGGCGACTAATTTCGCGCCTTGTCTGGCGAGTTCCGCGCCCAGATTTGAACGGTCGTATCCGGTTAGCCAAAGCTGTTCCGCCGCGACTTTCGCGTCCGGGCGTCCGAGCATTTCAAATTGCAGATTGGCAATCAATTTATCTTTCGGAAACGGCAGAGTGTTCACAAAAAATCGTGAACCGTAGCCGCCAGATTCTTCGCTGCCGTAAAAGGCGAAATAAACGGTGCGTTTCGGCTGCTTACCGCCTGCCAGCACCCGCGCCAGTTCCAAAACCGCTACACAGCCCGAAGCATCATCGTCCGCGCCGTTAAAGATTTTATCTTCGCCGGGCGCGTCTTGCCGGACGCCGAGATGATCCATATGCGCGCTAAGCAGTACGACTTCCGATGCGAGTCTGGCGTCGCTCCCGGTTAGTTTTCCGACGGCGTTCCAGGTTTGCTGCGTTTGCGGCGCGGCAAGCTCGCCTTTGATTTCGATGTTTGTCCCGTCGGCTATTTGCGACAGTGAGTTGGCAGCACCTTTGCTAACGACAATTAAATTGAAAGAATTTCCGGTGCTTCCCGTAATCGTCGTGAAAGATAAATTTCGCCTAGCTGGATTTTCCCATTGCGCGCGCCATTGCGGATTTTCTTCAACGATAACGGCTTTCGCACCGCTTGCGGAAATTGCCTGAAGCTTTTGATTCAAGTTTTGCCCCGCATCGCCTTCGCGCAATCGAACGAAAGCAATTGAACCGGCTTGCGGTTTTTCGTCAGAGCTTATCTTTTGCAGATTGCCGCTGATTTGCGGCGCGCCAATTCGCAAAACCAGCATTTCCTTGCCGTGTTCTAAAATGGCGGTTGAGCCGTTGGCGGAATAGCTCAGTTTCGGAGCGGCGGCAAAAGTGTTCCGCGTGATATTAACTGTTTGAATAAAAGTTTTGTTTCCCGCCGCGTCCGCGTCGCCCGCTGGTTCGATGCCGAATTGCTGCAATTGCGAAGCGATGTATTGCCCGGCGAGCAATTCAAACTGAGTTCCGCTGCCGCGTCCCTGGAGCGCGTCGCTTGCCAGAAACTCCATCTGCGCGCGGACGTTTCGTTCTTCGAGCGACAAAACGCTTTTGCTTGTTTTTTGGGCAACGCCAGAGTTGGCGATTGTCAATAAAAAAGCGAGGAAAAGAGCGGTTCTTTTCAGATTAGTTAATTTCATTGATTCTCAGGAAATATTGTTTTGTTTAAACTGCAATTTACCACAAAACTGAAATTTGAAGTTTCTTCTATCAGACATTATTAAAAACGCGATGATCAGTCGCAACTGTAAACTGTAAACTCTCAACTATCAACTGTCTGGCAAAGAAATAAAGAAATGGGGGATTTTCTGCAAAACAGTTGATAGTTGAGAGTTTACAGTTGATAGTTTGACTTTTTATTTTGTGACTTTATCTCTTATTTTTATCTCGCCAAGCTAGCGTTGATTTTCTGGATAAACTCGTCAATTTTGTTGTTTTCAATCCAGCGAGCGACAATTACCAAATCGTTTTCCGGGTCAATGTAAATGATGTTTGTGCCGTTACCGAGATGAGCGAAAGCGGAAGCGGGCGCGCTTGGATAAAGTTTTTTGTCGGTGTTGAGATACCAGTTCATAAAACCGTATGTCGGTTGCGCAACGGTTGGCGTTTTCGCCTGTTTGATAAACTCGGGAGAGAGAATTTGCTTATTCCGCCATTTGCCGTTACGCGCCGTGAGCAAACCGAAACGCGCCAAATCTCTGGCGGAAATGAACATTCCGCCGCCCCAATGCCCGCCGCCGCTGACCGATTGAATTATTGAACCGTCCAAAATGACAAACGAATTTTCGTAACCGTTCCAGCGCCAGGTGTTTGAAGCGCCGATTTCATCCATCACGTTTTCTTTTAAAACTTGCGGCAAAGGTCGCCGCCAGACGTTCAGAGCCGCGAGCGCCAGGACGTTGACGCGGACATCGTTATATTCATAAGCAGCGCCGGGTTCGTTTCGTTTCCTATTAAGCCAATTGTTGGCGTCTCTGTCCGGTCGGTCTGCCCAATCGGGTTTGCCCCAGAGCGTGCCTTCCCAGTCGCTTGTTTGTCTCAAAAGATGTTCCCAGGTGATTTTGCGGTTATGCTCGGTTTCAAAAAGCTCGATCAAGCGCGATTTCCCGAAGTGTTCCGCATTATCGAATTTTTCGCTGCCGTTGGAAACCAGAATCGGTGCCGAATAATTTCGCGCCGTGTCTTGCAGACTTTTAATCAATTTTCGGTCAAACGCCAGACCGACAACAGTTGAGACAAAGCTTTTCGTCACGCTGAAAGTCATATCAACGCGGTCGGGCGCGCCCCATTCGGCGATGATGTAGCCGTTTCTGAGAATGATTCCGGTCGCATCGCCGCGTTCTTTAAACGCTCCGACAGCTTCACCGAAAGGCTCGCGCCCGAATGTTTGATAATGCGCGAGTTCGAGATTGCGCGGAGCTTTCGATTCGTTGGCGACGGCAAAATCAATCGCTTCTTTAAGTTTGGCGGCGTCAAATTTCGCCTGTTCCGGCGTGCGTTTTTCCCAAGCCTCGCCCGGCGGCGGATAATAATTTGATTGAGATAAAACGCCGCTGCTAAAAGCGAAAGTGAAAACGAGCGCAACGAGAAAACGGCTGGTTATGTTTTGGACAAAATTATTGTTTTTCATATCTTTTGCGACAAACGAGTTTAATTTACCTTTGAACGGCGCAAAAGTCTTGTCCTCGAATTTAGCAGCGAGATAAAAATCAATCTTAATTTGAATCCGCTTATATTTATTTCAGATGATGTGTCGTGTGTTCGGTCACGGAAGAAAAGAGCTTATTCGGCTGTGGAGCGTTTAGCTCGTCGGTTCGCGCTATTTCTGCGTCAAGTCCGCGTTGGTTTTCGGCATCGTTTGATTTATTTGGAAGAGTATTTTTCGGGACTGTAAAAAGCATCGCGTTCAGAATCAGACTCAAACCGATGAAAAAGACCACGATTCCTGCTCCGACCAAAATCAGAACTCCTTTGTCACTCATTAAAAAGCTGGCTAAGGTAAATCCAATTGACGCGCCGACGCCGATGGAAGCGCAAACTACGCCTTTTCTGATCCGCCGCATACGCTTTTCTTCGGGCGACTCCAAAAATTTTTCGATATGCGGCAGCACGTCTTCGGCGACTTTTTCCAAATCGCGGGCTGATTTCATCTCGCGAATCTTGCTCGCAATCGCGCGCCCGATTTCATCGCGCGCGAAAACCGCCGAGGTCGTGATGTTATCGGGTTTTTCTATCGCAGTCCGAATAATGCGCAGCTCGATTCCGCACGCCCGACAAAATTGATTTGGTTGCGTTTCTTCCAATCCGCAGCTTGGGCAAAACATAATTTGAAAAATCTCCGTTGCTGGAATTTCTGTTTTTGAGTCAATCAAAAAATCATACGCGCAAATGCCGAATTAGTTCGCGGGCGCAAAATTGTTTTGGTTTTCTGAAGTAAAATTTACCGCCGCGCCGATTTGCTGTAATTTATTAAGAGAGAAACACGAAGATTGACGGAGATATAAAAAAAAGATGAGTAATGAAGTGACGGTCGCCGACGTTTTTCGGCGCGCGAAAGCCATCAGACAAGGAAATCCGAACGGCGATTTTAAACAAGTCACACAACAGCTCGCCGGCGAGTTTGCGGGCAAACCGATGCCGCCGGTTTATAATTTGACGATTCCCGAACACGACGACCTTGTGCCGGAAGAAGATTGGTCGGCGGGTTTGCCGATTGTAATGCGCGGAATTCAAAACGATGATTGGGCTGAAATCGCGCTCGGAATCGTCATTTGTCTTGAACAAATCGAAA
>DASVRD010000044.1:0-31429 GCA_036388775.1 Pyrinomonadaceae bacterium
TATTAGTAAAGAGAATCTTCCTCCCAAAACTAATTTTACCGAAATCATCGGGAGCAGCCCTTCACTTAAAAGGCTTTTGCAATCAATCGAAACGGTCGCGCCGACCGACGCTTCGGTTTTGATTATGGGCGAGACCGGCACTGGCAAGGAACTGGTTGTTAAAGCAATTCACCGCTTGAGCCGGCGCTCAAACCAACCCATCGTCAAGATGAATTGCGCTGCGATTCCTGCCGCTTTGCTCGAAGCCGAATTGTTCGGGCACGAGCGCGGCGCGTTCACCGGAGCGACTAATCAGCGTGTCGGGCGGTTTGAAACGGCGCACAAGGGGACGCTTTTTCTGGACGAAATCGGTGACATGCCGCTTGAACTACAGCCAAAATTGCTGCGTGTTTTGCAGGAACAGGAATTTGAACGCCTGGGAAGCTCGCGGGCGCAAAAGGTGGACGTGCGAATGGTAGCGGCAACCCATCAGGATTTGCTTGGTAAAATCGAAGAAAACGAGTTTCGTCGCGATCTGTATTACCGCCTGAACGTTTTTCCAATTCGCATTCCGCCTTTAAGAGAACGCCGCGACGACATTCCATTGCTGGCAAATCATTTCGCACAAAAACTCGCCGCCAAAATGGGAAAAACGGTTTTGCCGATTCCGGCGGAAACGCTCAAAGTCTTACAGGCTTACGCTTACCCGGGCAATGTGCGCGAGCTGGAAAACATCATCGAACGCGCCGTGATTTTATCGCCGGACGGCGTCTTGAGAATCGAGTTTTTGGAATCGTCCGCCGTGCCCAATGCACCGTGCGGCGGAAACGCCCGAACATTGGAAGATTATGAGCGCCGTTTTATTGAGCAGACTTTGGAAGCGACTGCCTGGCGCATCGGCGGAATGAATGGAGCGGCGCAGCGGCTCGGCTTAAACCGCACGACTTTGATCTCCAAGATGAGAAAGCTCGGCATTTCGCGCCGCGAGCAACAGCAATCTATTGCCTGATTTTCGATTTTCCGGGTTATTGATTTCTCTCGATTTCCAGCCAGCCGACGGAGGAATTATTTTTGAAATTATTGCTGGCTGAAACAACTGATTATTAGAAAATAAACGGCAAAATGAGCAAGCCGAATCACTTTTGCCGTAACCGCGATGAAATTTTTCTTTCTTTTAATCATTTTTATTTTCTTATCAGCGTGCTATGTCTCGCAATCGAGTCCTGCGCCTTCCATCGAGATAACCAAAATCCCGCCGCAGGACGAAGGCGGTCCCGATAAAACGGTTGACATTGAGGGAACCGTTTCCGGCTCAAAACCCGGTCAACAAATAGTTTTGTTCGCAAAAAGCGGAACGTGGTGGGTGCAGCCGTTCGTCAAGCGACCCTTTACGGATATTCAAGCAGATAACCGCTGGCAAAATTCCATTCATGGCGGGACCGATTACGCCGCCCTATTGGTCGAGCCGGGTTACCGCCCGCCGTCAAGAACCGATACGCTGCCGGAAGTCGGAGACGGGGTCGTTGCGGTAGCAACCGTCAAAGGAACCGGAGAAGCGCCCGCACCTTCGGATAGAATCAATTTCAGCGGTTACCAATGGCTGGCGCGCCGGCAGACGGTGCCCCGTAAGGGATTAACGACCGTTTTTGACCCGGCGAACGCCTGGACGGACGAGCGCGGATTTCTGCATTTGCGTATCACCAACAATTCCGGGGAATGGACGAGCGGCAAAATTGATTTGATGCCGACTCTGGGCTACGGCACATACATTTTTACGGTCCGCGACATTTCCCGGTTGGAGCCGGCTGGCGTCTTGACGATGTCAACCTGGGACGTGCTGGAATCCGGGCAAAATCACCGCGAAATGATGCTGGAGATTTCACGCTCAGGCGCGGAGCCTAATAAAAATTTGAACTATATAATTCAGCCCTACTACCAGCCGACGAATGTTGCGCAATTCAATGTTCCGACTTCAGGCGTGCTGACTCATTCGTTTCACTGGCGACAGGGAAAAGTCGAATTTAAAACCGTCCGCGGAGGGGATTCAAGCGGAAGCGCCGCTAAGACGCTCGCCGAACACACCTTTACGCTGGGAATTCCTTCTTCAGAAGGCGAAAAAATCTGCATTGCTTTGTTCATTACCGATTACTCACCGCAGGCTTTACAGGAAATGGAGGTTGTCATTGAGAAGTTTGAATACTTGCCGTGACCGGCGGGGAAAGAATTTTCAGGCAGTTTTGTTTCTCATTTTGGGTCTTCTGCTCGGAGTCTGTTTTGTGAGTCAGATATTTGGACTTGATCCTGACCGGGCTATGTCGCAGTACACTCATGATTATTGGGGCACCGGACAGGGGTTTGCGGGAGGACCGGTTTATGCAATCGCGCAAACAAAGGACGGATATCTTTGGCTGGGTACGGAAAAGGGTTTAATTCGTTTCGACGGATCACGCTTTGTTTTTTTTCACCCCGACCAGAGAAATAAGTCGGAAACAGAGACTGTGACCGGGCTGGCAGTTGATGCGGAAGGAAGTTTGTGGATACGGATGCGCAGCCCCAAAGTTTTTCGTTACCGCGAAGGAAAATTCGAGGACGTTTTCGCCAGCTCAAAGGAAGGAAGTTACCGGATCACGGCGATGAGCCGCGCAGAGACCGGCGACATTCTCCTTTCGAAATTCGAGAAAGGACTTTACAGGTACGGCAAAGAAAATTTCGAAGACATTCTCGAAAAGCGTCAGCTTCCGCCCTCGGTCATAATTTCGCTGGCGGAAACCAAAGCCGGCGTGATTTGGATGGGAACGAGTGAATTGGGGCTGTTTCGCCTCGGCGAAAGGCGAAGCTTGATTCGCGCAAGCGACGGCTTGCGCGACCGCAAGATAAATTGTCTTCTGCCTGACGAGAATGAAAATCTGTGGGTCGGCACCGACAGCGGAATCGCGTTATGGGACGGCGCGCGAATTGTCGAACCGGAATTGGCGGCAGGGCTGAAAAACAGCCGCGTGCTGAAAATTCTCAAAGACAACCAATCGAACCTCTGGGTCGCCACCGAGTCGGACGGCTTGATTCGCCTTAATCGGAACGGGCAGGTTTCGACGAAAGCGTTCAATTTTCCATCGAGCAAAATGGCGACTGCGCTTTTTGAAGATCGCGAAGGGAATTTATGGGTCGGAACCACACGGGGAGTAGAACGCCTGCGCGACAACGCTTTTATGAGCTATTCGAGCGCTCAGGGATTGCCCTCGAACTCAGGCGGCGCACTTTACATTGATTCCGAGGGGAAAACCTGGTTCTCGCCGCCTGAAGGCGGACTTTACTGGTTAAAAGACAACTCTATCGGAAGTGTCAGAGCCGCCGGGATCGAAAATGACATCATTTACTCGATTACGGGAGGAGACTCCAAGGACGAATTGTGGCTCGGCAGGCAACGCGGCGGGCTGACCCGCTTGAATCTTAACGGCGGTTCACACTCTGCGGAGACATTCACGCGGAAGGACGGTTTGGCGCAGGACAGCATTTTTACGGTTTTTCAAAGCAGTGACAAAAGCGTTTGGGCGGGAACGCTGACGGGCGGCGTGAGCCGTTTAAAAGACGGGGTCTTCACAACTTATACGCAAACCGAGGGTGGCTTGGCTTCAAACACAATCAACGCGATTACCGAAAATGGGAACGGCGTCATGTGGTTCGCCACTCCGAGAGGCTTAAATTCTTTGAAGAATGATCGCTGGAGAATGTATTCGACCAAAGACGGCTTGCCGAGCGAAAAAGTGACGACCATCTTCGCCGACAACGGCGGAATTCTGTGGGTCGGAACCTCCAGAGGACTCGCCTTTTTAAAATCCGGGCAAGTGCATGTTAACAGAAATATGCCTTTGAGTTTGCGCGAGACGATTCTCGGGATTGCGGCAGACGAAATCGGCTCGCTATGGATTGAAACGTCAAAACAAGTTTTGCGGGTAGATCGCGAAAAACTGCTTCAGGGCGAAGAGCTGCGCGACGAGGATGTGCGGGAGTTTAGCCTCGCCGACGGGCTGCTGAGCGTCGAGGGCGTCAAGCGCGACCGGAGCGTGACAGCCGACCGCCGGGGGCGCATGTGGCTTTCCTTAAATCAGGGCATTTCCGTCGTTGACCCCAAACGCCTGAAAGAGAATTCGGTTCCGGCTCTCGTACACATTGAGAACGTTTCCGCAGACGGCGCTCCGATTGGTTCGCAAACCTCCGCCCATATCCCTGCCGGAAGCCGGAGAATCGTCATCAGCTACGCGGGCTTGAGCCTGACGGCACCTGAACGGGTTAAATTTCGGTACAGACTGGAAGGTTTTGATAAGGATTGGGGCGAGCCGACTAATGCGGCGGAAGCCGTTTTTACAAATCTCCCACCCGGTCCGTACCGTTTTCGAGTGATCGCCAGCAATGCCGACGGCGCCTGGAACAGTGACGAGGCGATGATCGAAATTAATGTTGACCCGATGTACTGGGAAACATGGTGGTTTCGGATCCTCTCCGCGGTGGGGGCGCTGCTGGCGCTGCTCGGTTTATATCAATACCGGCTCCGTCGCCTGACTAAGGAACTGAATTTCAGGTTCGCCGAGCGCCTGGCTGAGCGAACCCGCATCGCGCAGGAATTGCACGACACTCTTTTGCAGGGAGTTTTCAGCGCTTCGGTTCAACTCGATGCGGTCGTCAAACAATTGCCGGATAATTCCGACTATAAACCGCGGCTCAATCGCGTGCAGGAACTAACAAAGCAAATAATGACCGAGGGGCGCAACACAATTCGGGGATTGCGTTCCCAGAACAGCGAGAACTCGCTGATTTTGGAACAAGCGTTCGCGACCATCAGGCGGGATTTGGATGTCCGGGAACAAATAGATTTTCGGGTAATTGTCGACGGGGTTTCCCAACCCCTGCGCCCGCTCGTACGCGATGAGATTTACCGGATCGGTCGAGAAGGGCTAATCAACGCTTTCAAACATTCCAAAGCCGACGCAATCGAAGTCCGAATCGAATACGCGCCGAAGTATTTCCGGCTCTCCGTTCGCGACAACGGCTGCGGAGTGAACGCCGAAATTTTGCAAAAAGGTCGCAAAGGGCATCTCGGGCTTTCGGGAATGCGCGAGGGCGCGGAAAAGCTCGGAGCAAAAGTAAAAATTTGGAATCGCGTCGAAGGCGGCACCGAAATAGAGTTAATCGTTCCGCAGCACGTCGCTTTTGAAAGAGGAGCTTCCGAGGGCTGGCTCAAGCGCCTGAAAATTTTCAACGAGCGGAAATCAAAAATGCAGTTTTCTGAAAGAGAGCAGAATCAATGAAAGAAAATCAATCAATCATTCGAATTATGACCGTTGACGACCATCCTTTGGTCCACGAAGGAATTGCGGCTCTCCTAGCCGATCAGCCCGGCATGGAGATAATCACAAACGCTTTGAGCGGGCGCGAGGCGTTGGAGAAATACCGGGAATTTCGACCGGACGTAACCTTGCTCGATCTAAGGCTGGGAGACATGAGCGGCATTGATGCGCTGATCGCCATTCGCGGCGAATTTCCCGGAGCGCGAGTAATTATGCTGACGATGTTTGAAGGCGACGTTGAAATTCAGCGGGCGATGAAATCGGGCGCCTCCGCTTATCTCCTAAAAAGCATGTCGTCCGATACGATTGTCGAAACAATTCGCCGCGTTCATACGGGCAAAAAGCACGTCGCGCCGGAAATCGCGGCGCAATTGGCTGAACATTTAGGCGAAGAAACCTTAAGCCCGCGCGAAACGGAAGTTCTCCGCCTCGTCTCCGGCGGCAATCGCAATCAGGACATCGCCGTAAAGCTCTTTATTTCGGAGGAAACCGTCAAGATTCACGTCCGGCACATTCTGGAAAAACTTAACGCCTCCGACAGAACGCAGGCGGTGGCGATTGCCTTGCGCCGCGGGATTATACAGCTATAAATCACAAATTTTCGGGACAACTAATAATTAAAATCCTTAAATATAACGGCAAAATATAAAGGCGCAGGTGCCCTACGGAGTCGAGTTTCAGAAGGAGAGTTACATGAAATGAATGATATTATGGCGGTATCAACACAGAAGAATCAGAATTTCTTCCGAAATCTTGTAATCACATTAGTCTTTTTATTTACAACAGGACTTTCCGTTATCTTTGCGCAAACCAATACGGGGCGCATTTCCGGCGTAGTGGCTGATTCAAATGGCGCAGTGATTGCGAACGCCGGCGTAAAGGCTTTCGACCCGGCGACGAATTTTTCGCGCAGCACGACAACCGACGAAAACGGCTTTTATACTCTTCCGAATCTCCCCGTCGCCGCTTACACCGTTTCGGTCGAAGCGCCGAATTTCAAAAAATCAATCAAAACCCAAAACGCTTTGAGCGCCGACCAGCGGCTGACGGTAGATTTTACGCTCGAAGCCGGACAAATCTCTGAAACGGTTGAGGTCGTGCAAACGAGCGGCGAAACCGTCAATACCACATCGGGCGAAGTCGCCAAAGTGATTGACCGTCAGCAGGTGCAGAATCTCGCCCTTAACGGTCGCAACTACTACCAGTTGCTCAGCCTGATTCCGGGCGCGGTAATTACTCAGGAAGATCAGATAGACACTAATCTGGCGACCAACACCATAAACATCAACGGCAATCGCGGCGTTTCCAACAATTTGACCGTGGACAGCGGAAACAATTTGAATGCGGGCAGCAACGCAAGTCAGATCAACAACGTCGGGATTGATTTTATTCAGGAAGTCAGAATTGAAAGCTCAAATTTCAGCGCCGAATACGGGCGCAATTCGGGCGCTCAAATCAACGTCGTCACCAGGCGCGGGATGAACGATTTTCACGGCTCGCTGTTCGAGTTTTTAAGAAACGACAAGTTCGACGCCCGGAGTTTCTTTGCGCCCGTTCGCCCGGTGCTGCGTTATCACAACTACGGTTACAGCGTCGGCGGACCTTTGCCGTTTTTCAATTTCGGAGAAGGCGGCAAAATGTTTAGATCCGGTAAAGACCGTTTCTTTTTCTTCGGCGGGCAGGAATGGAAGACGATTCACCGGATGGCGGCGACAGCGGTTCGCACGCTTCCGACATTAACGGAACTGAACGGCGATTTTTCGTTTCGCCTGCGCGGGGCGGACGGAATCGTCGGAACAGCGGACGACGGTGTTTTGCGCGATCCGAATTTAACCGGCACTTGCACACAGACAAATCGTGCGGCTTGTTTTCCGGGAAATATAATTCCCGCTTCGCGCATTACCGCAGACGGCGTTGCGCTGGCTGACGTTTTCCGGCGGCAGATTTCGCTTGCCGCGAATTATACCAACGCGCCCTTCGGAAATAACGCCGTTTTTCAACCCGCCAATCCGAGCGATTTCCGTCAGGATTTTCTCCGGCTCGATTATATTGTTAACCAGAATCACAGTCTTTACGGGCGGTATCTGCACGACACGAATCTGGTAATTGATCCGTTCGGCACATTTATCAATTCCAATCTTCCAACCATTCAGCACGCCCGGAACCGCCCCGGTAATAACTTGCAGATCGGTTATCTCTGGAATATCAACCCGGCTTTGATAAACGACTTCAAAATTAATTTCTCGTGGACAGACCAGCGCATCACGCCGGCTAACGATTTATGGACGCGCTCGACGTACGGACTCGGTTTTACGCAGCTTTTTCCAAATGGCGGGCTTTACGAAGATTCGATTCCCGACACGAGCTTCAGCGACGGTTTTTCCGGTTTCGCGGGCGCTGCGCGGTCTTTGACGGCGCTCGCTCACGACTCAATGGCGAGCGACACGCTGACCTGGATTGGAGGCAATCACACAATCAAATTCGGCGGTCTTTATAACTTCAGCAAGGTCTATCAGAACGGGCGTTCGACTTACGCCGGAGTGCTTTCCTTCAACTCTAACCGCACGAACTCGACCGGGAATTCGATTGCCGATATGCTGTTAGGGCAATTTCGGACCTATAGCGAATCAGCGTTCGACCCGGCGGCGCATTTTCGCTTTTGGCAGACTGAAACTTTCGTCAGTGACAGTTGGCGGGTGAACAAACGCCTGAGTCTGGAAATCGGAGTTCGCTACCAGTACGGCACGCCTTTCTACGCCCGCGAAAACAACCTGACTAATTTCGACCCGTCTTTGTACGATCCTGCAAAAGCGGTTTCCATTAGCCGTACGGGAGTTTATTCAATACCAGCCGGTGCGAACAGATTCAACGGCTTGATTCGCGCCGGAAACGGCGTGCCGGAAAGCGAGAGAGAAAACGTTCCGAGCTGGGACAGCCCAAACGTGCTGGCAGTGCCGGCGGGCGCACCGCGCGGATTTTACGAAGCGAAAGGCTATTTTATGCCGCGCGTGGGATTCGCCTATTCTCCTTTCAACGACGGCAAAACCTCCGTTCGCGGGGGCTTTGGAATGTACTTCGACCGGATTGAAGGAAACATTATTTTCCCCTTGCTCAGCAATCCGCCATTCGTCAACAGCGCCAGTTTTGATAACGGAAACCTGAGCAATATTCAAGGCGGCAGCGCCTCGGCGCTGGCGGTTTTCGGGACGGTCGCCGCGATTGACCCGGATTTAAAAACGCCTTATACGATGAATTTCAGTCTCGGCGTTCAGCGCGAATTGCCGTTCGGGCTTTTCGCGGAAGCGAATTTTGTCGGCAATCTCGGTCGGCATCTGACTCGTAATCCTGACATCAACGCCGTGCCGTTTGAAAGGATCACCGCCAATCTTGAGCTTCCGCCCGCCCAAAGATTTGTGGATAACGCTTTGCGTCCCTATCTGGGATATTCGACCATCAATCAGCGTAAGAGCGACGCTAATTCAAATTATTACGCAATGCAGCTTTACGCGGCGAAAAGACGCGGCGATTTTTTGGCGACCGCCAGCTACTCCTGGTCGAAAGTCCTGACCGATGCCAGCAATTTTAATGACAACCCGGAAGACCCGTTTAACCGGAAATACAGTTACGGTCCGGCGACTTTTGACCGCCGACACGTTTTCGTCGCCACGTACACCTACGCTCCGAGTTGGTTCAGAAATGCGAGAGGCTTCGCCAAGTTTTTATTGGACGGCTACGAGATCAGCGGAATTACGCGCTTTCAAACCGGAAGACCTTACACCATCATCGGCAATACTTCGACCGGATTGCGCCGCGCCGATGTTGCCGGCAGCGTGGATTTTTATTTGAAAGACGATTTGCGCTGGCTCAACCTGGCGGCTTTCGCTCCCGCGCCGAACACGCGCCGGGGAAACTCCTCAGTTGGAAGTGTAACCGGACCGAGTCTGCAAGCCTGGGATTTTTCCGTCCGCAAGCGAATGCGTTTCACCGAAAACATGGACTTGCGGTTTCAGGCAGATGTCTTTAACGCTTTTAACCGCGCAAATTTCAGTAATCTGGACACGAATGTCAGCAGCCTTGGTTTCGGCATTTTGAACGCATCGGGACCCGGACGCAGTATCCAATTCGGCATTAAATTCAGTTTCTGATTGGAGAATGAGGTTATGAGAAATTGTGGATTTTTTATTTTGGTGTTCGACAAATGATGAAATGAAAGCCGGACGTGAGTGACTGCAAAATGAGCGTTGAAATTACGCGCTAAGTATCACAACAACCGGAAGCTGAAATTCGTAATTAAACCTCACCATCTATCCCGGCATATCGCCCTTTCGCCATCACTGTTGGGCTTCAGTCTTACTCAATGCAATGTGAATCTAAAGAGTGCGCCTTTGAAAGCATTCGCGAAACCGGCGGCGACAAGACGGACGCAGCCCCGGACGCGCCTTTTCATTACGGTAATTTTATTCGTTTATAAAGATTTACAGGTTGAAAGAAACCGAAAAATACCACAAAAAGGGTACAAAAAAACTCTGAGTTATAGTGATTCGTCTTCCGACGAGAAAGTGTACCTTTTATCGATGATTTATCGAAAACCGGTCAATTCTACGGAAGGATACAAAGATGTTAAGACTGTTTTCCAAATTTCCCGGCGGAAGTGCCGGTTTAGGTTTGTTGTTGCTCCGCGCGATGCTTGGAATCACCGCACTGTGGCAAGGCGGAATATACCTGTTCGGGAGAGAAAATCTTACGGGTTTTGAGAAGGCGTTAGGTTTTTTGCCGGGCGTAGCCGGTGCTTCGCTTTTAGCCGGATTTCTCACACCCATCTGCGGAACCGTTATTTTTCTCGGAGGCGCGTTATCAATTTTTTCGTCTATTCAACGGGGAAAACTGGAAATGCCCGTCTTTTGTATCACAGCCATCTCAGCGGCGGTCATTTTGCTCGGACCGGGCGCTTTTTCAATAGACGCGCAGCTCTTCGGGCGGCGGGAAATCATTATTCCTGATCGTTAGCGGAAAACTTAAAAAAGATATGAGGCGAATAAAAATAGTTAAAAAAGAAGCGGTCACCGGAGAAATAAGGTCGCAGCAAACGGTTAACATCAATTTCGACCATAATTCCAGATTAGGCGACACCGTTCAAAGATGGATAGCGGATTGGCGCACGCGAAAAGAAATTGAAAAGCAGAGCGATTTAAACGAATTAAACCGGCTAAAAAAGACAGATGCCGCACGATTAACGAATTAAAGTCGAAGATGGGATGCGTCTTGAGCCAGCATTAACTCAATCTTTAGGTGTAGCAAACAAGTGAATTATATTTTTGCGGAGATTTGGAATGGAAAGTTATTTAACAAGCAAATTGTTCCTGCCGGTTATTTTAGGCACTAATCGTAAAGAGAGAAAAAGTGTCTTCGCTGCCGATTGGCTGATGCAGGAAATGTCGAAAAACGCCGGGATTGAGACGAGATTATTCGATGTTAGCGATTTCGCGCTCCCGCAGGATGACTACGGTACAGAAATCAAAGATGCCTTCCCCGAATGGAGAGATTCGATAACAAGAGCAGATGGATTGGTGATAGTCTCACCGGAGTATAATCACGGCTATCCCGGCGCATTAAAAAGCGTCCTGGATTTACTGCTGAAAGAATACATACATAAAAGTGTGGCATTTGTCGGGGTTTCGGCGGGTCCCTGGGGAGGGACGAGAGTTATAGAGGCAATGGTGCCGATGGTTCGAGAATTAGGTTTAACTGTGACATTTACCGACCTTAATTTCCCACTTGTGCAAGATAAGTTCGATCAGGATGGGGCGCTTCTCGATAAAGCTTATGAGCAAAGGGTAAATGGTTTCTTAGACGAGCTTATCTGGATGAGCCGGGCGCTTAAATGGGGACGTGAGAATCTTCCATCTAAATATCACGAGATTTGAATCTCAAAAGATACACCTAACAATTCATTCGATCTAAGCGAACGTCAGACCGGTAGCAATATGCCACACTGTCGAAGGCGCTCTCAATATCGGCTCTGAAATTGGATTTTGCCGTTCTTTATGTGAAAAAAAACATATCCGCAAAGCTCTAATGGATTGCTCCGCATTAGAAAAGCCCATTCATCATCTTCAAAGAGATTTTCAACAATGCAGGTCATTTCCGCATCAGCAAACACTTTTCCAAATATCTCATGAATAGCTTGTTTCCGAATCTGCCGCGTGTGCTTGAATATCAGATTCAATGCGTTCTGAAATTTTTTTTTTAAGAGATGTGAAAATTTATTTCTCTTCGTTGTTAATAACCCGCCGCCAGGCACGTTTATATTTAGGGAAAAGAAAAATATGCTCAAAAGACACCTGGTTTTTACACCCCTAATTTTGTTTATAATCGGTTTCACAGCCGCCGGCATTTCGGGACAGCAGAATATTACCGCTAGAACTCAGCCTTCTGATGAAGAATCTGCAAAGAAAGTGGATGCGTTTCTTTCTCAATGGGACAAAAACGATCTGCCGGGATGCGGGGTCGGTGTGGTTAAAGACGGGAAGCTTGTTTACAAACGCGCTTTCGGAATGGCAAATCTCGATTACGACGTGCCGAACACCACTTCGACTCTGTTTAATCTCGCTTCAGCTTCAAAACCATTTACGGCAATGAGCATCGCTCTTTTGGCGCAGCAGGGAAAATTGTCGCTCGACGATGACATTCGCAAATACGTGCCGGAAATTCCGAAATACGACGATACGGTCACTATCCGGCATTTGATTCATCACACCAGCGGAATCCGTGAATATCAGGCATTAGTCCTTTTCGGCGGTCTTAGCCCCGATAACGCCCTTAATGATAAAGCCATATTAAATATGCTGGCGCGTCAAAAGAATGTCAGTTTCAAACCTGGCGCAAAGCACCAGTATAGTAATTCCAATTATCATTTGTTGGGAATCATTGTCGCGCGCGTGAGCGGGAAATCTTTGCGGGCGTTTGCCGAGGAAAACATTTTCAAGCCCCTGGGTATGAAAAATACCCTGTTTTTCGATAATCGTAATGAAGTAGTCAAAAACCGTGCGAGCGGTTATATGGTCGGTGCGGATAAAAGCATCCGCGCCCGCGCTTCATTGTTCGATCTGGTCGGTGGCGGCGGAGTTTTAACTACGGTCGAAGACTTGTATTTGTGGGATCAAAATTTTTACGCGCCGAAAATCGGAAACAAAGAGTTGATTCAGCTTCTGACCGCGCCGGGGACCTTAAACAGCGGAGAGGAAATGGGGTACGCTTTCGGGTTGTTTCATAACAAGTATAAAGGTCTGCCGGTAATTAAGCATAGCGGCAATATGTCCGGCTATCGCGCGCAGATCGTCTCATTTCCCGAACAAAAATTTACGGCAATCGCATTGTGCAACAACTCGGCGATTTTTCCGAGCGTAATTGCGGAGAAGCTTGCAGACATCTATCTGGAAGGACAATTGAAACCCGATGTGCCGAGCCAAAAAAGAGTTGCGGAAACTTTACCTCCGGCAATCGCACTGCCCGAAAAGGAAGCTCTGCGCTACGCGGGCATTTATGCAAACCTAGAGACCGGAAAGGTCTTTAAGCTCAATCTCAAGGACGGAAAATTAATTAACAGCGGGCTGCTGAGTAACGAAATACCCGTGATGCCGATTTCCGAAAACCGCTTACTGATTGTTGAGGGCGCAAATGTAACGGAGCTAAATCCCGTCTTTAACAAGTCCGGTGCAATTTCTGAAATAAAAATACTAACAAAAAGCGGAAAGCCGGATATTTTCGTTCCCGTTAAACCGCCGTTCGATTCGCCGCAGCAATTATCCGAATACGCCGGGACTTATTACAGCGATGAGTTCGACGCGGATTTCAAATTAACGCTGAAAGGCAATAATCTCTCCCTTCAGATCGGCGAAAATCTCGAACCTACGCTTACCGCTGCATACGCCGATGTTTTTACCACTGCGAATGGGCAGATCAATCTTTCCTTTACTCGCGACGATAAAGGAAAAATCACGGGATTTGTATTCAATTCACAAGCTGACGGACGAGATGTTAAAGGAGTCGCTTTTAAGCGACAGTAGAATTATCGGCTCGCCTAAAAAGCCGGTTCTGTTCCAAAACGCTTATTGCTTGTTTTTAACAGCTATAAATTGTTGAAATTCATTTCCGGCAAAAATTAAATGAGGAGTTACACAAAAAGATGAAAAGATTAAGTTTTTTAGCAGCGGCAATGGCAATTTTTGTAATCGCCGCCTTTGTTTTTTTCAATTATATCAGCCCGAACCTTTTCAATAAACCCAGCCCGAACGAAGCTTTAGCCGTCGGCTCGACAGTGGAAAACTTTAAATTGGTTGACACGAACGGAGCTGAAAAATCGTTCAATGATTTGAAAGGCAAAAACGGCGCGATTATCGTGTTCGTGTCGGCGCAATGTCCGGTCGTCAAACAATATAACGAGCGAATATCCCAGTTTGCCGCCGATTTCGCGGCGAAAGGCATCAACGTCATCGGTATTAATTCCAACCATACCGAATCGCTCGAATGGGTTAAATCGCACGCCGCCGAAAAATATAAATTTCCCGTGCTGATTGATAAAGGAAACGTTCTCGCCGATAAATTAGGAGCGAACGTAACGCCGGAGACATACTATGTAAACGAGAAGAACGTTCTTGTTTATCACGGAGCGATTGACAACAGCCGCGGCGGTGACAGCATCACCGAGAATTATCTGCGCGACGCGGTTGAAGCGAATTTAAGCGGAAAACCCGTTGCTAAAAAAACCGCGAACGCTATCGGCTGTTCTATCAAGCGTGTATAGGCAAAGAATTAAAAGCTGCAAATGAATACGAAAAAAATCTACGGCGACGAGCGGAAGCAGAGAAATAATTTTCTTTTTCCCGGCTCGTCGTTTTTTTCTCTGGTAATTTCCGTTTTTTGCCTTTCCTTGTTTTTTTTATTCTCCTGTCAAACTCAGACGCAAAAGTCGAATAAAGAAACTCCTGCCGCGAAGACAGAAACTGTTTCAAATTTGCCGATAGTTACGCAAATTGATGCGGCGGGTTTGAAAAATCTACTCAAACCGAATGGCAGACCATTGCTGATAAATTTCTGGGCGACGTGGTGCGAACCGTGCCGCGAGGAATTTCCCGATCTGGTTAAAATCGGCACGGATTACAAAGGTAAAATTGATTTGATCACCGTATCTCTGGATGAATTGTCTGAAATTAACGGCGATGTTCCGAAGTTTTTGGCGCAGATGAAATCCGAATTCCCTGCTTATCTTCTAAAAACGCCGGACGAAGACGCGGCAATCGGGGTTGTTTCGAAAGACTGGCAAGGCGCTTTGCCGTTTACGATTCTTTTTAACGCGCAGGGCGAAACGATTTATTCCAAACAGGGAAAGTTCAAGACAGATGTTTTGGTGGCTGAAATCGAAAAATTTTAACCGTTCAAAGCCAGATCGCCAATCTTCAAATCACGGAATTCCACCGTTATATCGCGGCTGGTTGTTGAGAGCAACGGAATGGCTGAACTAAATCCCGTCTTTGACAAGTCAGGTACAGTTTCTGAAATAAGGGCACTTACCAAAAGCGGAAAGCCGGGCATTTTCGTCCCGGTCAAACCAGCGAGCGCGGTCGTCGGAACGGATGTTTCTTCTTGATTAAATCGGGTGAACTCTTTGCCCTTTCTGCCGAAAACAGATCAGCCGCTCGCGTCAATGAAATAATCGTCTTCGATGACTGCCGGTTCAATGACTGAATTGCTCGATTGAAGGCTTGCCTTCGTTAGCGCATTGGTAAGCCTTTGATCGTTTTATCCGGCTCTTTTTTCCTTATAATTCAATCAACCTTGACAATCAATCTGCTCAAGAGTAGAAATATCTCCTACTTTGACAAACTTACAATAAGCATAATTCGGTTTCATTTAAAGAGTATGTAATGTTTGATGTAACTCGCACAATTGACAGAATGATGTGGAAAAAAATGCCTCTTATAAATTTTTTTCTACTAATTATCTGTCCTTTAACTGCCGTTGCTATGGTGGTGCTTGTATTTCCTGAAGGTGGTAAAGCTTTTCTTTTACTCACTTTTCTCTCTTTATTAGTAATATTTTTAATTCGGAAATATTCCCCGGATAGAGACTTTCTTACTAAAGTTTTCCTGCTTGGATTGTACCTTAGAATCTTGCTTGGAATACTCATAGAAACACTCGGTTTATTACTGTTTTTTGGTGGAGATTCACTTTATTATGACGATGCCGGCTATAGCATTCTTCAGTATTGGTTCGAGACTTCAGGCTCTTCAGGCGATTTTTCGAAAGTTGAAAATTTGATTAATTCCCAAAGCTGGGGAATTATGTATTTGACTGCATTTATCTATTTTGTTTTTGGGCGAAGTATATTTATTGCCCAGTCAATCTTCTGCGTTATTGGCGCCGCCATATCTCCATTGATTTATTTTTGTGCCAAACAACTCTACGACAATAAACGAGTGGCAAGAGTTTCAGCTTTATTTATCGCCTGTTTTCCGACATTCATCGTTTGGTCATCACTAATATTAAAAGACGGACCAATTCTGTTCCTAATAGTATTAGCCATCTCGATGGTTATGGTTTTACAAAAAAGATTTAGTTTCCCGGCGATTATTTGCTTAATTCTTTCACTTTCCGCAATATTTTGTCTTCGTTTTTACATTTTTTATGTGGTTGTGGCTAGTGTTTTTTTAGGGGTCATTATAGGAACGAATTTTACCTTCAATTCTCTAGTAAAAAGAGTAATAGCAGTCGCTATTTTAGGTTTAGGTCTCATCTATTTTGGCGTTTCAGAAAGGGCTGTAACCAATTTTGAAAAGTTTGCTAATATAGAGAACCTTCAGGCGGTTCGGCAGGACACAGCTCGTAAATTTAATTCCGGTTTTGGTCAAGATTTTAATGTTACCACCGTGGGGGGGGCAATCTCTGCCCTTCCTGTTGGATTAGTTTACTTACTATTTGCGCCCTTTCCCTGGGAAGTTAATAACTTTAGACAATTAATTACATTACCGGACGTGCTGGTTTGGTGGTGTTTGATGCCGCTGTTAATCAAAGGTATTTGGTTTACCTTAAAGACTCGTTTACGGAAATCAATCCCAGTCATGGTCTTCACTTTGATGCTTACTATCTCGTATGCACTTTTACAAAGTAACGTTGGAACGGCATACCGCCATCGCACACAAATACAAGTATTTTTGTTTATGTTTATTGCTGTCGGATGGACGTTAATGCAAGAGAAAAGGGAAATTCGATTTGTATGGAGGGTGAATAGATACAGAAGATTTTTTAATAAACCTCCAATTAGAATTAAAGAGAACTGAATTGATTGCGCCGCACAAACACATTTCGCCGCGCTCGTTATTTACGTTAAAAGTGGAGGAAACAAGATGCAGCCGACTGTAACTCAGAACATTGAATCGTTTAAAAAAACAAAAAAGATTCGCTTTTTATTTAAAGCCGCAGCACAGATCTTAAAAGAAAAACGAGGGTATGAAATGGCTTATGGGGGTTATTGCGTTTTATTTCGTCCGCCGTCGCCGATCAGGACTGTTGATGATGAGGAATTGCGGGTGATTATTGACAATTTTTGTTCGCAGTATTTATATGGCTTTTTTTATAACAGAGAACAACTCATAAGTAAGTTCGGTGAACAATACGATGTTCGATCATTGCCCTCTGATTTTGCTATAGCTCGAATTGAAAGCATTGCCAAAACCGATGATTTTTTAATTATTGGTGAATACGCAGACAATTCAGCTCGAATTGCGCATATCACAAAAAACGCATGCACTATTCATAATTTCTACAACCAAATCGCCGGCGTCCGCCATATTCATGCGATTTATTATTGCAACATTTCCGGCACTGTTTTTGTTACAACCGGCGACACTTTAAAATTACTAGACCATTGGCAAATAAAAGAAAATGAGCTTGTATATGTCAAAAGAATAAAAAAACGTTTTGCCGGTTACACTGCCATCACCAAAGCAAATGACACTTTTTATTTCGGAACTGACTTTAGCAGCCGCCCTAATTACATCGAAAGTCTGGACAGAAAGAAACATTTCTTTCCTAAAAAAGCTTATTACAAACATTGTCTTACTTTTTATTCTGTTTTAGACCGCTATATCGCCGCGATAAATACGGCAATGGATGAATTTGGAAAGCAGAAAACGTTGTCAATATTTGATGGGGTTAAAAAAGAATTTATTTTTTGCGAGGAAATGGAAAAAATTATAGAACCATATAAAGACAATTCCAGCCGATTGTAATCAACCTTGAAAACGCGCGCCGATACATCACTTATTTAATCTTTAACGGCAAAGAGTTGATTGGGCATTTTGATAAGTACCCTTCAAAGGCGAATTGAATATCGGCAGAATAATAATCAATATGCACGTCAATTGTAATACTGATTTTTATACTTTCTCCCCGCAAATAACCGCTAGCCAGGCAAAACGCTTAGCAAAAGCAATTTTTTTTAAAACCAATTCATCCAAATTGCTAATCGCGGAAAACAATTTGCTTTTAAATCCGTTTGATTGCGAATTTAACGATGCCAGCAATGGAGTTGCTATATAAAAAAGTTGATAAGTAACGTTTGAAAAGAATTGCTCGTAAACTTTTTGTTCAGACCAGCGCAAATGATTTTTAGGGATTTGAAAGGTGGAATATTGGTGCTTTGATATTTTCGCCCACAAACGGAAAGCTTTTGCTACAGGATTTCCCGCTAAATTTTCCACACACGCAAAACGCCCTCCTTTTTTCAAAACCCTTGCGCATTCAGCCAGAGCCGCTTTTCGCTCTGTATATTGAAATGTGCTGTAGGAAAATATCCCGTCGAAGCATTCGTTTTTAAACGGAAGAGCTTCGCCGCTGGCTTGGATAAAATGGGGGGGAGAATAGCGATTACGGGCGTAGCTTAGAAATTCAGGATCAACGTCAATTCCAACTGCCGTTGCTCCGCTTTGAGCAATATATCCGGCAATCTGTCCCTGCCCGCTTCCGACATCGAGAATAAGATTTTCTGCTGTAAGAAATTGTTTAAGGTGATTAACCGCAAGATTCATTGCCGGTACTGAAATTCCTGGAGACCAAATTCCTTCTTGATCCGCCCATTTATTTAATTCCATTTTCTCGTACCTTTACCTTAAATGACCCGCCATTCAGATATGTTCTAAAACAAGCGCGTGAATCGAGATGACTACACTTGCAATGAAAAAAATAAAACTACTTGCAGGCAAACGGATAATAAGCTAAAAAGGCTGCTCTGTAAAATCAAAATGAGTAGGCAGACTGCAAATGCAGCCGCGAGCACAAAATCATTGATTTTTTGTACTGATGAGTTTAATAAGATTAATATAAAAGTTGCATTCTAATTGCTATTTAAATTGAATTTGCAAGAATTTTATGCAAAGCAAAAATTTCATTCTGCAACTCTGTGCTGCTCTGTTGATGCTTGCAATCTTTTCAATTAATGCAGCGGCTCAAATTGTTTCGAGCACGGAGAGCGATCCTGTTTCCAGAGTTTGGGTAGCAGATAACGGGGACGGAACTTACAAAAACCCGGTTCTTCACGCGGATTATTCAGACCCGGACGCCGTTCGCGTCGGCGATGATTTTTATATGACGGCTTCGAGCTTTAACGCCGCGCCCGGATTACCGATTCTGCATTCGAAAGATTTGGTCAATTGGAAGCTCGTCAATTACGTTTTCGCCAAACAGCCGCCATTTGATGTTTTCGATAAAACGCAGCACGGCGGCGGAGTTTGGGCACCTTCGATTCGCTATCACAACGGCGAGTTTTACATTTTTTATCCCGACCCGGATTTCGGTATTTATATGACCAAAACGAAAAATCCGGCGGGTGAATGGTCAGAGCCTTTGTTGATAAAAGAAGCTAAAGGCTGGATTGATCCTGCTCCGCTCTGGGACACGGACGGAAATGCTTATCTTGTTTCGGCTTTTGCCGGAAGCCGCGCCGGGATTAAAAGCGTTCTGGTTATCAGCCGTATGAGCCGCGACGGAACAAAGCTTTTAGGCGATCCGGTGATGGTTTTTGACGGGCATGAGAAGCATCCGACAGTAGAAGGTCCGAAATTCTATAAGCGTAACGGTTATTATTACATTTTCGCTCCGGCAGGCGGCGTTTCGACAGGCTGGCAGTTGATTTTGCGCTCAAAAAACATCTTTGGACCTTACGAAGAAAAAATATCTCTGGCGCAAGGAAAAACTCCGATCAACGGACCGCATCAGGGCGCTTGGGTGACGACGCAAACGGGCGAAGACTGGTTTCTGCATTTTCAGGATAAAGGCGCTTATGGGCGCGTTGTTCATCTACAGCCGATGAAATGGATTAATGATTTTCCCGTGATGGGCGTTGATACTGAAGGCGATGGAACGGGCGAGCCGGTTTTAAAATATAAAAAACCGAATGTCGGCAAAACTTATCCGATTGCGACTCCGCCCGAATCGGACGAATTCAACTCGCAGCAGCTCGGCTTGCAATGGCAGTGGCATGCCAACCCGCAGCCGACATGGGCTTTTTTGTATCCGCACAAAGGCGTTTTGCAAATGTATTCGGTGCAGCAACCGCAAAATTTCAAAAATCTCTGGGACGCCCCAAATCTTTTGCTGCAAAAGTTTCCGGCTGATAAGTTCACCGCGACAATTAAAGTCGCGCTCGCGCCCCGTTTTGAAGGCGAAAAATTCGGGCTTGTTGTGATGGGTTTGGATTACGCACATCTTTCCGTAACCAACCGACAAGGGAAATTATTTGTCTCGCAAGCCGTCGCAAAAGACGCTGACAAAGGTACGAAAGAGACTGAAACAGCACCGATTGAATTAAAAGAAAAAACATTTTATTTGCGTGTAAAAGTTGAAAACGATGCAATGTGCCGGTTCAGTTACAGTGCGGACGGAAAATTTTTCACACCCGTTGGAAATGTTTTTAAAGCCCGCGAAGGCAAATGGATCGGCGCAAAAATGGGGTTATTTTTTATCCGAAGCGGCAAATTTAATGACGCCGGTTCTGCCGAAATTGATTGGTTTCGCGTTGAATAAAGCAGCGGGAAACATAAGAGAAAGTACTTAAAAGCGTTACAATCGAGCCTGCGAAAAGAGGGCGAAGCATAAATTCGGCGCAGGCGGATCCGAAAGTTCCGAGTGAATGATCGTTTTACGAAAGTTAAAGGCTAAAAAATGGTTACGACGTTTCAACAACACATAATGGAGGAGCAAGACCGCTTTCCCGGCGAGTTTCTCGAACTGCAATGGATTGCTTCGGGCATTGCTCTGGCGACGAAACTGATTTCGGCGCAGGTTCGACGCGCTGGTTTGGGTGACCTTTTAGGATCGCTCGACGAAACGAATATTCAGGGCGAAGTCCAGCAAAAGCTGGACGTTTATGCCAATGAAACTTTGATTAAAAGTTTCAGCCTGCGCGAATCAATCGGCATCATCGCTTCCGAAGAAAACGAGCATCCGATTGCAGTCGAACACACTTCGCCGAATTCCCGCTATGCGATTGTTTTCGATCCGCTCGACGGCTCTTCCAATATTGACGTTTGCGTCACAATCGGCACGACGTTTTCGATTTTTCGCCGCCCGGACGACGACAAACACGAAGACCCTTTAAGCTGGGTTTTGCAGCCCGGAAGTCGGCAAATTGCCGCCGGTTATGTGCTTTACGGTTCTTCGACCATGTTGATTTACAGCGTCGGCAACGGCGTTCACGGTTTTACGCTCGATCCTTCAATCGGAGTTTTTATTTTGACGCACCCGAACCTTCGCATTCCGGCGCAAGGTCAATATTATTCGATTAACGAAGCGTATTCCGATAGTTTTCCTCCGGTTTATACCAGATTTTTGGAGCGTTTAAAAAACGGCGCGCTCGGAAAAAATTATTCTTCGCGCTTTGTCGGTTCGCTGGTCGCGGATTTTCACCGCACGCTTCTGCGCGGCGGAATTTTTATGTACCCGGAAACAGGCAATTTTCCGAACGGGAGACTTCGCCTGCTCTACGAAGCTAACCCGATTGCGTTTCTGGCGGAACAAGCCGGAGGCAAAGCGACAAACGGAACGCAGCGAATTTTAGACGTGCAGCCGACCGCTTTGCACGAGCGCACGCCTTTTATCGTGGGCGGCGTAGTCGAAATGGAAGCCTTAGAGCAATGTTTGTAGGAAAGCCCTTTTTGCCGCCAGTGGTCAGATTGACTCAAAAACTCAATCTTTAAAGAAAAAAATTGACATAGTATTAATACTTATTTAGATTCTAAGACGAACTATCCAGCCTGTTAACCAGCCTGAAGTGAAACCAAGGAGAATCTAAATGAAATTTTCGCGGATTTTCGGATTTATATTACTGTTTGCTTCCCTGTTCAACGGACTATTTTTAGAACAATCAAATGCGTATGAGAACGGTTTCCGGCTAAATGCGCCGGAATTAACGAGCGGTGGAATCAAAGAGCAGATTCCGACGCAATTTCAGGAGAGATACCTGAAATGGAAGAATGAATTACTGATTACGGAATTCGGTCGGCAGCAATGGGAATATTATTCAACGAATAAGCAGTTCAACTTAATAATTATCGTTTCCGGCGACAAAGAATTCGCCGCAAAAACCGGAGATTATAAATGGAGCGACGGCGGCGAGCTGATCGGCGCGACAATCACTCTGGGAAAGAGCTTGGACAAAGGCTTTCCGAATGCGATTTATTACCCGGTAATGAATTCGCTGTCTTTACACAGTTCAACATACGAAATCAGCGGAAATATTTTGGCGGCGACCAAATTTGCTCACGAGATTGGTCACGTCAACGTCACGGCGCAAACCAAGGGCGATTTGTTTCAGCGCCAAAATAAGTTAATGGCGGCTTATTACAAGATTTTCTTAAAGAACGGTTACAACACAAAAGACCGGCAGTTAATTGAATTAGCCGATGAATTAGGCGGAATTCCCATCCAAATCTGGGCGGATCGCGAATATTGGGGCGAAGCAAACGCAATGCGTTATCTTGCAGAAAGAGCGAGCAAGGAAAAGTTTTATTGTTCCGTCTTCAATCAAATCAAACGCAACGTAAACGATTACGCCAGAAATTACGAGGAAAGGTTTGATTTAATTGACGAAATTAAACTTACCGCAACCTGTCAAAACTAAAAAACAGAAGCCCGCGCGTAAGCAAGGGCGGAATCCGCTTGTCGGGTATCTCCGTCCTTGCTGACGCGCGGGCTTCTGTTTTTCCCGCAGATCTAATCAAACCGAATTTCTTCCGGCGTTGATAATGCCGAACGAACAGCGAATCACGAGTTTTTCATAAGCCTTTTTCTTTTCAGGCGTAAGATCATCGGATTCGCGCAGTTTTGTTGATGCGTATTGCTGAATTGTGGTTAAAGGCAGCATTATCCGCTCGCGCATTTGGATTGATTGTTTCTCAACCGGATAATCAGCCATCAACTCGGTTTTCTCCGAAATCAGGAATAAATATTTCAGCGTCAATTCAAACTCTTCATAAATTATCCGCCATAATTCGCCGTAAAGCGGGTGTTCGGATAAAAACTCGGTTAACGGAAAAAAGCTCTTTTGCATAGACATTTCGCAATTATCAATCAGGGCTTTGAAAAAAGAATTGCTGCGATACATTTCTTTTAATTCTTCGATCTTCCCGGCGGCTTCCATTTTTTGAAAAGCCGTGCCGACGCCGTAATAACCCGGAACGTTTTGTTTAAGCTGGCTCCACGCGCCGACAAACGGAATCGCGCGTAAATCTTTAAGCTCCAAACGAGCCGCCCCGCCGCGTTTTGCAGGGCGGCTGCCAATGTTGGTTTCGGCATAAAACCTGAGCGGGCTAACGTCCGACAAATAATCTAGAAACGCCGGATGATTTTTTAGCTCAAAATAAGATTGATAACTTTCTTCAGCCAACAGCCGCATCAGGTTTTCTTCCTCTTTGCTAAAAGTGTTCGGTTTTTCCGCAAACAAATGCTTGTTCAAACCGGCGTGTAAAAGCTGTTCGAGGTTATATTGCGCGGAATCAATCGTGCCGAAATTTGAGCTGACGGTTTGACCTTGAACGGTTAGTTCAATCGCTTTATCGGAAACGTTTGCTCCCATTGAAGAATAAAATCTGTGCGTTTTTCCGCCGCCGCGCGCCGGAGGACCGCCGCGTCCGTCAAAAAATATTACGCTCACGCCGTATTGTTTTGAAATCTCGGTCAGCTCGTCTTTGGCTTTGTAAATACTCCAATTCGCCATCAGATAACCGCCGTCTTTTGTGCCGTCGCTAAAACCGAGCATAATTGTTTGCGTGTCGCCGCGCCGCGCCAAATGCTCGCGATAGGGCGAAAGATCGTACAAACGGCGCATTACGTCCGCAGCGTTTTTTAAATCTTCGACTGTTTCAAAAAGCGGCACGATGTCAACGTTCATCTCTTCTCTTCCCCAATCGGCAAGCAGAAATAAACCGTAAACCTCGATAGCGTTTAAAGCGCTTCGGCATTGGCTGATAATGTAACGGTGGCAGCCTTCGGGACCGTTTTGTCTCTGGATTGTTTTGATTGCGGCAATCGTTTCAAGCGTGTCTTTTGTTAATTCATCATCGAATGATTCTGAGGCGATGCTTTTTTGGACGTTGACGAGCGCGTTGATTTTTTCTTCGTCATTAAGCGAGGAATAATTCTTCGGTAAAGAATCGGTTTTTTCGGCAATTTGTTCCAAAACTTTTCCGTGAACGCTTGCTTCCTGCCGAATGTCGAGCGAAGCGAAGAAAAGTCCGAAAGTTTCGACTTTGTAAATTAAATTGTTTACCAGACCGACAAACAAACCGCTGTGCTTTTCCAGCAGCATCCGGCGAATTTCATTTAATGATTCGGTAATTTCCCCTTTGTCGAGGCTTAAAAGCTGATCTGACGAATAAAGGTTTTGATAAAGTTTTTGTTCGAGTTCGGACAAAATCGTCTCGACGCCCGCAAAAGTCAGTCTTCGTTTGAGCTGTCGAACGTCGCGGTAATAACAGCGAATAATCGAATTACGCAGAGCTTCGGCAACCTGCAAAGTCGTTTCCACGGTCACAAACGGATTTCCGTCGCGGTCTCCGCCCGACCAAAAGCCCATTTTGATTGGCGTGAAATTTTCCGAGAGAAATTCATTTAATTCCGAGACGATGTTTCCGGCTGCGTGATAAAAGACATTTTCGAGATACCAGATCAAGCTCACGGCTTCGTCAAACGGTGTCGGTTTTTCGCGTTTAATAAGCGGCGTGCGCCCTAACTGCTGCAATAAAGTGTTGATGTCGGCGACTCTGTTTTCTTTTATTTCTTCGCTCAAATCGTTGATAATGCCAAGAACTGAACCGGGATAAAATTGCGTCGGATGCGCGGTTAAAACAAGCCGGACTGAAAAATTCCGCAGTTTTTCGCTTAGCTCGGATTGTTTGCTGTTTTGCAAAATCGTTGATTGCAGGTGTTTTAAAGTTCCCGCGCCCTGAAAATCATTGACTGTCCGAAATGCCGCGTCTTCGAGCGCGTCAAACAAAACGACTTGCCGCTCGGCATATTGCACAAATCGAAACAGCAAATCAATTTTTTCCTCATCCTTCGTAATCGAGGTGTGATTACTAAAGAAACCTTCGATTATTTCGAGCGGGCTTAAATGCTTTTGCTCATAACTTTCTTCGCAATTATAAACAAAAAGCGAAAGCAGGATTCCCGTTTTCTCGATTCGATCATAAGGAAGCGACAAAAATAAACTGTTATAAAGCTGGAATTTATAACCGACTTGATCCTGAAATTGCTGCAATGCGCTGACCAAACCAAATTTCATAAAGAAAATCGCGTCTTTCTCTAGATATTTTCTACTCCCACGTTATATAAACCACAATTCAATAAAAATCACATTTATTTTACTCGGATTAAATTTTTGAGGAATAATATTCATGGAAATTTGATGTATTGGTAATACCCTTTTATTGCATAGTCGGAAAATGGTTAAAGTTTAGTTGACATTCGTTTTGGATTTAAGGCAAGATAATACTCGCCACAAGCTATTCATGCTCCAAGTTTGCTTAGAGAAAATTTAATGCGAAAAGTTTTATAAACATTTTGCCGATTATCAATAGCTTTCGGTCAGCCTGATTAAAAAGACATAATTGGTAAAACCAATAGCGAATTATCAAAAATCCTGGTCAGGTAAGAATCGAGTAAGTGGCAGAATCATCACGTTAAGTAATTTCAAATTGTTATTTCAGTCAAAAAGAGCGGTCAAGCCGAAAAAGTAGTTTCATTCTGAAATCTAACTTTCGTTCAGTTCAAAAAACGGGCGCGCTCATAAATCTTCGGAATGAAAAAGAAATTTAGGAAGGAATTAAATATATGAAGTGTTTAGCTCGACAAGGATTTATTGCCCTGTTGTTATTAATGCTGTCGTTTGGGGTGGCAAACGCGCAGGAATATAGAGGCACAATCGCCGGAAGCGTGACCGATCCAAACGGCGCAATCGTTCCGGCGGCGACCGTTACAGTTCAGAACGTTGAGACAAACGTTTCGGCGACCGCTACTACAAACGACGAAGGAGCTTTTTCGTTTCCCTTGCTTTTGCCGGGGAAATATAAGCTTTCCGCAACCGCCACAAACTTTAAAACTTCGGTGCGCGAAAATATTCAGCTCAACGTTGACGACCGTTTGACGATTGATTTTCAACTGGAAATCGGAACGGCAACGGAAGTCAACATCGTTGCCACCGAAGAAATAGTGGAAAGAGGCACGGTAACGACGGGAACCGTTGTTACCGAACGGCAAATCACCGAGCTGCCTTTATCAGAAGGGGCGGCTTACAATCTGGCAACACAGGCTCCTGGCGTTTCCTACACCGGAAATCCGCAATTTACCGGTCCGACCGCTAATGGAAACCTTGCCGCGATTCGCACCAACGGCGCGCCCGGCAACCAAATCACTCTTGATGGCTCGCCGAATCTGACTTTTGACGGCGGCGTCGCTTATACGCCTCCGGCTGATGCATTGTCGCAATTCAAAATTCAGACCAGCGCCTTTGACGCGCAAAACGGTTTTACTGCCGGCGGCACCGTTAACGTCGCGGTCAAAAGCGGAACTAATAATCTGCACGGCTCTGCCTATTATTTCAATCGTCCGGGACAATTAACCGCCAACAACTTCTTTAGTAATCGAGCCGGTCAGGAGCGCCCGCCGCGCAGCTATTATCGCGCCGGGGGTCAAGTCAACGGTCCGGTTTACATTCCTTATCTTTACAACGGACGCGACAAAACGTTTTTCATGTTTTCCTATGAAAAACAGCTTGACAAACGCGCCGAGCCGGAAACCTTTACCGTGCCGACCGCGCTGATGAGAACGGGCAATTTCTCCGAGCTGCTTCCGCTAGGTACTCAGATTTACGACCCGGCGACCGCGTTTTTAGGCACAATGACTGCAACTAACCCTGGAAACGGTTGTCCTTCGGGAGTCGTTTGCCGTACGCCTTTTGCCGGAAACATCATTCCGCAAAATCGTTTGAATCCGGCGGCGGTCAAATTTTTAAATCTTTACCCGCTCCCGAACGTGCCGGGTGTGTCTAACGGTACGATTGACAACTATTTTTCCAACCAGGTTCTCGAACGCCCGTATGATTCGTATCTGACGAGAATTGACCATAACTTCAACGAGAATCATCGTATCTTTGGTAAGTTTTTCTACAGCAAAAGCAACGAAGACCGCTTGAACTGGATCAACGAGCCGAATTCGGTTACGCAGGGGTTTGAAATCCGCCAGAATAAAGGCGGAAACGTTGATTACACGGCGACGCTTTCCAACAATATGTTGCTCGACATTCGTGCGAGCCTTAACGATTTTGTGCAGGAGCGAATTCAGGCAAATCCGATTTCGGCGGCAGACCTCGGTTTTAGTGGCATCGCCGCCATCACCGATTCGCCGGTTTTCCCGCGTTTTGATTTTTCAGCTAACTCTTACGACACGCTTGGAGCCGAACGCGCCGATTTTAACGAAGGTTTGACGAGAAACTTCAGATTGTTCTCGCTCCAGCCGACTCTGACACAGATTTACGGAAATCACACGCTCAAATACGGATACGATTACCGTAAATTGATGGAAAACCGCATCACAAACGGAAACAACGCCGGTCAGTTTACCTTTTCGGGAGCTTTTACTGCTCAAGCGTCAAACTCGAACGCGACCGCGACCGGCGCTGTTGGACGGGATTTAGCTGCATTTCTGCTTGGACTGCCCTCAAGCGGAACAATTCAGACAACTCCAGCGGAATATGACGTAACTTCCAATTATCACGGCGCTTTTATCCAGGACGACTGGCGCGTCAGCCCGAAACTGACGCTTAATCTCGGATTGAGATACGAATTGGAATCGGGTGTCCGAGAAGCCGAAGGGCGCTTTGTCACCGGTTTCGATACGGCTGCGGAAAGCCCGTTTCGCGCCGGAATTGCGGCGAACATCTCTCAGTTCGGCGCGCCAGCCGGAGTTCCGCTCACGACCTTACAGAATCTTGCGGGCGGTTTGCAGTTTGCTCAAAGCAGCAACGACCCAAATCAGGCGACGGATAAAAACAATTTCCAGCCGCGCTTTGGCATTTCCTACGCGCTTAACGACAAAACAGTGCTGCGCGGCGGATTCGGTATTTTTACCGCGCCGTTTCAGATTCAGCCGATCTTCCAACCCGGATTTGTCGCCTCGACCGGCTTTAATCCGACTGCTAATAACGGATTAACTTTCTTGGCAAACGTCAACAATCCGTTCCCGACCGGTCTGAGTCCGGTAACAGGCTCAAGCCTCGGTTTGCGAACTGCGACCGGAACAACTCTCGGAACGACCAACGCGACGGGTCCGACCGAAGCGGTTGTTTACTCATACGACCGCAAAAACGCCAACTACGCCAGATTCATCGTCGGCATTCAACGCGAATTGCCGTTTAACATCGGCGTCGAAGCGACCTTCGTTCTTTCGCGCGGCAAAGATTTGCCGGTTCTGCGCCAGTTAAACTACATTCCGCGCGAATATCTCATTGATGTAAGCGGACTCACCGCCGCCGCCACAATTAACGCCCAGATTACGGCGAACAACACGTTTTTGAATCAAACGGTTGCCAACCCGTTTCGAGGTTTGATTCCGGGGGGCGGAACATTTAACAACGCTACGATTCAGAGACGCCTTCTGCTGACACAGTTCCCGCAATTCCAGGACTTGATCGTCACAGAATATAATGGCAGCAACGATTATCGCTCGCTCCAGTTGCAAGCGAACAAACGTTTGAGCAGCGGATTTTCGTTCAATGCGTCCTACACATATACGCACGAGCGCGAAAAAACTCGTCGTCTTAATCCACAGGATGAAGAATTGACCGATATGCTCTCGACGTTCAGCCGCCCGCATCGCATTACGTTTTCGGGCATCGCCGAGCTTCCGTTCGGACGCAATCGCCAGTTCTTCAGCAATTGGCATCCGGTCGTTGATGCCGTCTTGGGCGGTTGGCAGTTCAACGCCGTCTATGAATGGCAATCGGGCGAGCCACTGCTGTTGCAAAACAACTTCTTCAACGGCGATCCGTCGCAGCTCAGAAACCTGCTCGGACAAACCGACGAGCAAGGCAGAAAATACGGCGTTGACATTCCGGGTTGGGACACTAGCCTGTTCCGCACGACCGACACCAACGCGTTTATCGCTTTCGGTAATAATTACACGGTCGGCAGCCAGAACGTTCTGCGCACGCTGCCCATGACGCTCAACAACTTCCGAATGCAGCCGTTCCAGAAATTTGATGTCGGATTGACGAAGAATTTCCAGATTCGCGAAGGAATGAAACTGCAAGTCCGGGTTGAGGCGATTAACGCTTTAAACCGGGTGTATTACAACGTCCCGCAGCTCGCCTCAAACAATGCGGCGTTTGGTTTGAGCGGCGGACAGAGAAACCTGCCGAGAGACATTCAGCTCGGTGCAAGATTCACTTTCTAAAACGGTTTTCGCCGAGCGCGGGAATCATTTTGAAAACTCAAGGGGCAGAGCATATATGCTCTGCCCCACAAATTTCTCCTCTAGCTGTTTTGCGGAAAGTTGGAAATGAAAATCTTTGGTTTGATTTGTTCGATTTTGTTTTTCGGATTGGCGGGAACACAGGCTTTTGCTCAAAAAGCAGATTTGACCGTCGCGGCTGACGGAAGCGGAAACGCGAAAACCGTTCAGGAAGCGATTGAAAAAGTCCCCGAAAATAATAAAAAGCGTTTTGTTATTCGCATTAAAAAAGGCGTTTATAACGAACAGATCAGAATTCCCGCAAACAAGCCTTACATTTCACTCGTCGGCGATTCAGCCGAAAACACCAAATTAACCTTTAACATCTCGAATAAAATCGCGGGTTCGACTTCCGCCGCTTATGCCTTTTACGTTGCGGGGCACGACTTTTACGCCGAAAATATTGCGTTTGAAAATTCCTTCGGAACTGGTTCGCAGGCTGTCGCGGTTTTAGTCGAAGCCGACCGCGCCGTTTTCAAAAACTGTCGTTTTTTAGGTTGGCAGGACACGCTTTATGCCAAAAACGGCAGACAGTTTTACAAAGATTGCTACATCGAAGGTCACGTAGATTTTATCTTCGGGCAGGCGGCGGCGGTTTTTGAAAACTGCGTGATTCATTCAAAGGGCGACGGCTACATCGCCGCGCCGATGCGTTTTGCGGCAAATGAACCGAGCGGGTTTGTTTTCATCAATTCAAAACTGACCGGCGAAAACACCCAGAAGGGCGTGTTTTTGGGCAGACCTTGGCGCGACTACGGCAGAACCGTTTATCTCAACACCGAAATGGGCGCACACATTCGCGCCGAAGGCTGGCATCATTGGCAGCCCGAACGCGAAAAAACCGCTTTTTTTGGCGAATACAAATCAACCGGCACAGGCGCTAAAACGGAAAACCGAGTTAAATGGGCGCGCCAATTAACCGAAGAAGAAGCCAAAGTGTTTCGCGCCGAGAGCTTTTTAAAGGGCACGGACAATTGGAATCCGCACAAAGCTGCCTTTGATTCGCAACCGACTAATAAGCCGGATTTTAAGCTCGTCAGTTGGAGCGATGTCTTCGATCAGACAAAAGAATGGTATGCGGTTGACGAAGCGACGCGGATTGCAAATCAGGTAATTCTCTACCAGCACGATAACGGCGGCTGGTCGAAAAATCTCGATATGGCGGCGATGCTGACGCAAAAGGAACGTGAAGAAATCGCCAAAAACAAATCCAACACAGATACGACGATTGATAACGGCGCGACCGTGACGCAACTTCGCTATCTCGCCAAAGTAATCACGGCGAAAAACATTGACGCGCACAAAGCCGCTTTTAACAAAGGCTTGGATTTTCTGTTTGCGATGCAATATGAAAACGGCGGCTTTCCGCAGTTTTTCCCGCTTCGCAAAGGCTATTACTCGCACATCACTTTTAACGATAACGCGATGATTAACGTCTTGCGGCTGATGCGCGACATCGCCGCTAAGAAAGCCGATTACGTTTTTGTTGACGAAGAGCGGCGCGCCAAAGCGCAAAAAGCGGTTGAAAAAGGAATCGAAGCGATACTGAAAACTCAGGTTGTGGTCAACGGACAAAAAACGGTCTGGGCGGCGCAGCACGACGAAACGACTTTTGCTCCGGCTTCAGCCCGAAAATTTGAACCCGTTTCGCTCAGCGGAAAAGAAAGCTCCGATATTGTCGAGTTTTTGATAAGCGTTGAAAATCCCAGCCCGCAAATCGTCGAAGCAATCGAATCAGCCGTCAAATGGTTTCAAAAATCCAAGTTGACCGGAATCCGTGTCGTCGAAAAACCCGACAAAAATTTGCCCAAAGGCTTTGACCGCGTTGTCATCAAAGATGAAAGCGCTCCGCCGCTTTGGGCGAGATTTTATGAAATCGAAACGAATCGCCCAATTTTCACCGGGCGCGACGGCGTTGTGAAATATAGCTATATGGAAATCGAAGCCGAGCGGCGCAATGGTTACGGCTATTACACGGATGAGCCGAATGAGCTTTTAAACAAGACTTATCCGAAATGGCAGCAAAAGCTGGCGCGGAAAGCCGGAAAGAA
>DASVRD010000045.1:0-12588 GCA_036388775.1 Pyrinomonadaceae bacterium
ATCGCTTTACAGACATTCAAGCGGGTCAAACCGTGACGATTGAAATCCTTTCAAAACGATATGGATTCCAAGCCAGAACCGTTAATGTTTCCGGTGATGCATCAGATTTAAACTTCATCGCCGAACCATAAAAGTTTTCTCTTCTAAAGAGCAAAAATAAAAGGCTGGCTCAACACAGACCAGCCTTTAACAACATCAAATTTTATCCCAAAATTAAGCCGTCTTTTCTTTTTCGGATCCCATTTGTACCTTTGATCAAAACGAAGATCAGAAACTTCTTGCTCGTTTGAACTAGCCGAAATCCTTATATTTCCTTTTATTGTCGGCTTGCGTACCGACCAGAGCGATTTGTTTATGATACCTTTAAAACTTGGCAAGAGGGAACATGCCTAATTAACCTGGGTTAATTCTGAAGGGGCAAGAAATTGTTCCTTTTGCTTTTGTTTTAAATACGGAAGTTTTTGAAATTATAGGACGTTTCCGAAGGGGAACAAAAACTAATTGATTAATTATTGATAAAAAATGACTTATTTCTTTTCTAGCCGGAATGCTGTTCTCTGGCTTATTATTCTGGTTTTTAGCTTGAACTCCTCACAAGCACAAAATCCTTCGACTAAAACTGATAATTCAAAAGACACGACTCAAAAGGAGATTTCTTCATCAGGAGAGCAAACCGAATTTTCGACCAGCCGAAATGAAATCGGCTTTAATGTTGGGGTTTCGACTTTTCATAAGGATTTACGCGGTCCTTCGGCAGGCGGGAATTTCGGAATGCTTTCTTTTCGGTACTCGCACGTCGCACTGGAAAGCCGCTCGCTCAAACTCAGATATGTTGCGGATTTAATCCCGGTTGCAATTCTCAACTATCCTCGTAATAGAGAATTTCAAACCTCCGGCGGAACAACTCAAATTGTCCGTGACCGGAAAACCGTCTATGGATATGGTATTGCGCCGGGCGGTTTACAACTGAATTTCCGAAGAGGTAAAAAATACCAGCCTTTTGCTGCGGGAAACATCGGAATTATGTATTTTACCCAGGTCGTGCCTGATCTTCGCACTCCGCTTAATCCGAGAGCTACCGGCGCTAAACTTAACTTTACGGCTGAAATGGGCGGCGGTTTGGAAATCGGGCTTAAAAACAACAGGAATTTAATTATCGGGTATAAATATCATCATTTATCGAATCTTTACACCGGAAATATGAATGTCGGTTTTAACTCGAATATGGTTTATACAGGAATGAATTTCGGTTTCTAATGGTGAACACAGTTTGATTGATAAAAATGAACTATGGAGCGACAGAATAATCAGCGACAGGTTATTTGATTGTTTTATTACAGTAAGCGAATCATTTTACGGCGGAACAGGTAAGATTCGAGCGAATAAAATCATTTGCATTTTTGAATATTTCGGTTAATAAACTTTCCGGGTAATCATGTCCATAGTCGTAAAAGAATCCTTTTGCGGGAATACTTTTTAATTGAGCTTGCTCAAAAACCGCCCTTCCGCCGTAAACAGGCGTCAGATGTTTCATTTTCAGGTAAAAACCTTTATCAACGGGTACGATAAAATCCTTCTTACCGTGAACTATCATTAGCGGGGTTTTATCATTGCCGTTAAGGTAAGACAAATCATAAATAGCCCCGGAAATACTGATAACACCCTTTATCTTTTCTCTCTCCGCAATCTCTCCGTATTTCTCAAGTAAATCTTTGGGGATTTCATCATCATCAAGAAATGCAGTGTGAAGAGCGGTTATCGCGCCCGCGCTTGTTCCAATGAGGAAAACGTTATCTTTATCAATTCTCCATTTATCGGCATTTTCAGAAATAAACTTCATAGCCTGGCGCACATCTTGAACTGCTTTAAAGTGCGCCTCTTTTAATTTATCGTCTTTGATTTGAGGCGGATTGAAATCAAAAGGTGAATTTAAGCGATATTCAATAGAAACGGTAACAAAACCTTGCGGAGTAAAGTATTTAGTCAAAACACTTTTGCTATACTTGAGATAACAAGCCTCGGAAAAACAAGTATTCATAAAACCGCTTCCGTGCAGACCAATTATCAAAGGACGTTTTTTATACGGCAAATCGTCGTTAGGCTGAACTATTTTGAGGTGAAGCTGCTTTTTCTCTCCCTTTTTATTTGAATATTCCTTATATACGTAGTCTTCCGATTTGCCCGTCGAGAAATCCGCTTTCGTATTCTGACAAAATGTTTGTGAGTAAACCTGAAGATTCGCTAAAAACAGAACGATTATGAGAATGGAAAAAGTCTTTTTCATCTTTGTTTATCTATCGTAAGAAACTATCTTATCACTCTTGAAAACATTCCCATAAGCGGGTTTGGCAGCCACAAATGTCATTGCAGCCTTTATTAACCTCGCTCGGCTTTTCCTTGAACCATCATTATGGAGGGATTGTGGATTTGAAAAAACATGATAGTTTTTGCTTCCTTTCGGTGCGTTAGTAAATAAGAGTTAAAAAGCAAGATAGCAAAAATGCGGTTTTCCTCGATACCTGGGATAGCGATTGGCGAATGTGAAGGAGATACCTTAATTTATCTAAATCTGTTCCTCATTTTTAGATTAGCCTCCTTACGATGGGTGAGAATTGCATGGATGAAGTTGATTACCTGAAACTTTGCGAACAGTATGTTAATTTTCTCATAGCATCTGCCGGTGTAAGCATAACCGTGCTCACCCTTGTTTTAACTTTTGGTTTCAAATCAGAAACACAGGATAAATCGGCTCGGAATAAACGGGCTCGGAATAAATTGGCTCGGAATAAACCGGCTAAAGAAGTAGATTTACGCTCATTTTTGGTTGCGGCTTTAATCGTATCAACGGTTTACTGCTTCGTAGGTGCCCAGATGATGACAGAAACGGCAGGGTTCTTTAGCCATCTCAAAGAACCCTACCCCAAAGAAAAGCCGCCGGAACCAACATTAGGCAATTTAGCGCCCCCAACGCCGGAAGAAAAATGGCTGGAAGAAAAACTAGAAAAACTGCGCGAACAAAAAAAACTGCGCGAACAAAAAGAAGGCATAGCGTTCGGCAAGCGTTTATTCTTATTAGCCAGTACTAACATTTTCATTACAGTAATTCTACTCCTCTTCGCCTTAATGCTGCTTCCAACAGCATCCGAAAGGGTAGAGCCAACTAGCATTAGATTTATTTCTGTTTCGATCTTTTGGGTTGTAGTTGTTTGTGCATTCGGCTGGATGTGGCTCGCGATAAAATATCGTAAGTATGCAGAAGAAGACTCGCTTGATTGCCTAATTGTAATTTCAATCTTGGTGATGATGGCTGGCGGCATCATTTCTTATCGTATAAAACCAAGAGTCTTACTATTGTGGATATTCATTCTTATCGGCTGTTTTCCGGCTGTTTTACTGTCTCGCTTCGCTTGGATTTTTAGGGACCCAAGCAAACCTAAAGCCGACAACACAGATGTAGTGTGGTTATTTATTATACCTATTACCTTTTCCTATGTATCTCTTGGAGTTGCGGGCATGAGAATGATGTTCCCGGAAAACCTTGTCTATGATTGGCTTGAACGTTGGATAACCCGCCCAAAATTGCTACGAGATTGGATTGTCCGTCGGAAGGCTCGCCGGAAATTGCTCCGAAGGAAGAATAAAAGCGGCTCTTGATTTGAGCCGCTTTTACGCCAGACCAAATTTCTTAACATCTTTCAAAGTAATGTAGAGATGAAACGGGTCGTTAAGCATTTCTTTGAATCCATACTTTAGATAAAAGGCTTTTGCTTTTTTACTCGACGCGAAGATGGTAATCAAGTTAATGGCAATAATTCTTGAAGCAAAAATAGTATTGCGGAAGGCATCCATTACCGATAACTCGCTTTTGAAAAGATGAAAAGAACCGCACATTTTTTTACGATTCCTTTCATCCGTCAAATTTTACTCAAACTTACAAACGTAGATTGTTTTCCGAAAATGCCAGGTCTTACTGAATCTCAATGATCGCGCGCTAGTTTTGCTGCCAGCGCTTTCAACTCCGTTTTGCCAGCCGATTTTGTTTTAGTCGGAAGCAACAATGGAGTTCTGGAGTTTACGGATTAAATCCGCTTGCGTCGTCGGACTGTAAAATCTTTCTGGCGTCGTCAATTTTTTCCGTGGCTCCGAGCAAGACAAGAATATCTTCGGTTTGCAGCTTAAAGTCCCCGCCCGGATTGATTTCCGGCGCTCCGGCGCGGACTGCGGCGACTACCGTGACTCCCGTTTGATTTCGCAGATTGAGTTGCGCCAGCGTTTTTCCGAGCGCCGGAGATTCGTTTGTCAGAAAAATCGTTTCGGTCGCCGTGCCGTCCAAAGCGTCAGCGAACTCGGATAAATGAATCATCGGCAGCGAAGAAGACCTGAGCATTTCGTAACCTTGTCGGCGAATTTCTCCGATTTGCCGTTCGATAATGTTTCGCGCGACGCCGTAGCGGTGCAAAACGCGCGAGAAAATCTCGATGCTCGTTTCAAATTCTTCGGGAATCACTTCGTTTGCGCCTATTTCGAGCAGCTCGGCGATTTCCGAAACGTAACGGGTTCGCACGATGATGTGAAGTTTCGGATTCATCTGCCGCGCCTGCCCGACAATCCGCCGCCCAGCCGCCGGATCGGAAATGGCGACGACCAGCACCGAAGCGCGTTCGACGCCGATGTGATGCAGAACTTCGCGGCGCGTTCCGTCGCCGAAAATCATTTTCTCGCCTTCCGCTTTGGCGCGTCTGACGGTTTCGGAGTTGACTTCCAAAACGATGTAAGGCAGCGCGACGGCTCGCAAGACGCGCGACAGATTGCGCCCGTTTAGCCCGTAACCGACAACGATGACGTGGTTTTGCAGCTTGTAAATTTCGCTTTCGCCGCCCGTTTCCGTCACATCGCCGACAGGCTGATTGCTGGTCAAAGATTGCAGGAAATAACCGATTTTCGGCGCGACCGCAATCAAAAATGGCGTCGCAATCATCGAAATAATCGAAGCCGCCAGAAAGCTCTGATAATCGGCGTCAGGCATCAAGCCTTCGGCGCGCCCGGCTTTTGCGAGCACAAAAGAAAATTCCCCGACCTGCGCCAATCCGAGCGCCGTCATCGTCGAAACGCGAAGCGAATAGCCCAAAAATTTGACGACGCCGAGAATAATCAGAGCTTTACCGACAACCAAAAGAGCCGCGAGGATCAGCACGGATGACAGATTTTCCATCAACGCGCTCATTGAAAGCAGCATTCCGATTGAAATAAAAAACAAGCTGTTAAAAACGTCTCGGAAAGGCAGAATATCGGCGACGACTTGATGGCTGTATTCGGAATCGGCAATGATAACTCCGGCGATAAACGCGCCGAGCGCGAGCGAAAGACCGAATTGCGCAGTCAACCAGGACGTTCCGAGACAAATCAAAACCACCGAAATAACGAAAACTTCGGGGCTTCGCATTTTGACGACCTGTTTCAAAAGCTGCGGAACAATAAACCACGACGCGGCGATGATTCCTCCCAATGCGAAAAACGCCGTTCCCAGAGTCCAAACAATAGCGGACAGGGAAGTCGCTTGTCTGCCGCCGAGCAGCGGAACGAGCAGCATCATCAAAACAATGCTCAAATCCTGGAAAATCAAAATTCCGACGCCCGCGCGTCCGTGCGGCGCGTCAATCTCGGCGCGTTCGACATAGCTTTTTAAAACAATCGCCGTGCTGGAAAGCGCAAATAAAAAACCGAAAAAGATTGCTTTGTTGATCGGCTGTCCGGCAAATGTTTCGAGCGCGACAGCCGCCAAAATCGTCAGCAAAACCTGCAAACCGCCGCCGACAAAAACCAATCGCTGCATTTCTCGCAAACGCCGCAGCGAAAATTCGAGACCGATTGTAAAAAGCAGCAAAACAACGCCGATTTCCGCCAAAATCTCAATCGCTTCGATTTCCTTAATCAAACCCAAACCATAAGGTCCGATCATAATTCCCGTTAGCATCAGCCCAACGAGAATCGGCATTCTTAGTTTGAGACAAAGAAAAGCGACCGGCACGGCAGCCAGCAGAATCAGCAGCAAATCGTTAAATAAAGGCGGCGTATGCGGCATTTGCTTTATCAACGGATGTTATAAACTATTTTCAGCAAAAAAACTGACACCGGCAAGCAATATTTCCTACCATTACTACTTTTAATTGTTTTTTACTTTTTCAACTTTGGACAATTTTCGCACGTCAATGGTAGTAACTCCAATGTTTGGGTCACGCACGTAAATATCTGCAAATTTTACGTTCCAGAGTAGTTCATCCGGTTTATAGGAGGAGCGCGCGTGTACGCTTTGAGCAAGAGTCTCATCCGTAGCGGACAAAAAAATCAAAAATTCGGCATCGGATTTTTTCAAATCTTCCGCCGTCAAACCGTAAAGCGGACTGTTTTCGTCAATCGGATGGACGATTGTCCACGACAGCGAGAAAAACGTGACGTTCGCGCGTTCAAGATTAAGAGCCTCAAAACGACGCGATTTTATGCCGTTTTCCTCGACAAAATGCGCGAAAATAACCTGCGCTCTAATTTCAATCAATTGATTGCTCCGTCCGTTGACGATGCGAAACATAAACGCCTTAATGTCCTGATACGGCGCGATAATCGCGTTGTCGCTGAAAACAATTTTCGCCGTCGGACGCGCAAAACGCGCGAAAACGACTCCCGTCACGAGCGCCTGCGCGAGCATTGAAACGTAAGATTCGATTGTGACCAGAAAATTCGCCGCATAACCGACCGGCTGAATCGTCCCGTAACCGATGGTCGCAAAAGTGTGAACGCTAAAAAAGAACGCGCGCCAAAATTCGTTGTAAATCGGATTTTTAGAAGTATCGGTGAGCGCGTCTTGTCCGCAGAGCAAATATAAAACGGCAAAAGTGACGTTTTGAACGAAATAAAGCGAGGCGACGAGCAGCAAAAATCTCGTCCATCTCATGGTCAGCAGAACGTGATAAAGATTAACGAACGAAAACCGCCGCATTCCAACGCGCGAGGCGTTAAACGTGCCGTCGCGGTTCATAAAACGGGTGCGCGCTTCCTGCGCGAGAATCGAACCGAAACCGAGGTCGCGGTTGTCGTTCGGGTTGTAGATTTTCTTTTCTGTTTGCACGCGGATTTTATTCAGCTTTATTCAAACCAAATCCGCCGCCCGTGTCAAACTACAAAAATTTTAAGCCGTTGCTCTATAATCTTTTCCGTCGGGTCTTCTGCCTAAAAGCGAGATCCCGTATTGCGACAGCAAATCAGCCGGGTTTTGATAGATTTCGACGCAGCCTTCGTCGCGCAGCCATTGTTCGGGAAAACCGCCGCTTAAAACGCCGACTGTTTGGAGTCCGATTTTTCGCGCCGCAATCGCATCGTAAGGCGCGTCGCCGACGACTACGCATTTTTCCACCGGCGGATTTCCGAGACGCCGTAATGCGGCTTCAAATATATCCGGGTGCGGTTTCGACTTTTCCGCGTCGTCGGCATTCGTCGCTCCGGCGAGATAATCGGCGATATCCAGAATATTTTTGAAATGCTCAAGCTCGTCCGGCTTCGCGCTCGAAGCCAGAGCGACCGATTTGCGGTTTTCGGCGACTTTTTTAATTAGATCGTGCGCTTTCGGAAACGGTTTGACGCGATCCAGATATTCATTTTTAAAAAGCTCGCCGCGATATTTTTCCATTTCTTCGCCGAAATCTTTCAGCTCGTTTTCTGAGAAAAAAACCGGCATCAATTGATCGCCGCCTTTCCCGATCTGGTCGCGGATTTTTTGATACTCGATTTTTTTGCCGTATTTTTCAAACGCCCGCTGCCAAGCCTCGGCGTGCAAATCAACCGAGTCAACCAGCGTCCCGTCAACATCAAAAATGACAAAATTAATCATAGCTTTTAGACAAAAGCCATCGGCGCGAGAATGTTTGTAAAACTCACTCCCGCGCCGAACGCGCCTTTGATTTTCAATTGGATTTTAGGCGGATTTTGGTTTGTCCGCTTTCGAATTTTTATCGTCTTCGTCGTCTCCCAAACCTTTTTCTTCCAAGTCCTGCTCAACAGTCTCGCGGTCGCCTTCGGCGCTGCCCGGCGTGCTGCCCGGATCGCCCGATTTTGACGTGTTCGCTCCTTGATTTTCTGCCATTAATTAACCTCCAATAAAATTTAATGAACGTGATCCGACGCCATTTTGCCGTTACTGCCCGAAAAATCGGGTTTCAACACGACTTTGATACAGTCGTCGTTTTTGACTTCAAACGTTTCATACATTTCCGCCGCGTCGTCCAAGCTCGCGCGGTGCGTGATAACAAACGACGGGTCAATGTCGCCGCTTAAAATATGATTGAGAAGCGTCGGCAAATATTTGTGAACGTGCGTTTGCCCGGTTTTCATCGTCAAGCCTTTTTGCATAAACGCGCCGAACGGAACTTTGTCGAGCAGTCCGCCGTAAACGCCCGGAACTGAAACCGTTCCGCCTTTGCGACACGAGAAAATCGCCTGCCGCAGAGCGTGAAAACGGTCGGTCGCCAAGCCGGTTTTGTTTTTCACCCAATCGTAAATCGCGCCGACGTTTTTGCCGAACGATTCCATTCCGACCGCGTCAATGCACGAATCCGGTCCGATTCCGCCGGTCATTTCTTTCAAAACTTCGTGCAAATCTTCAACTTCGTCGTAGTTAATAACTTCGGCTCTTCCATCAAGCCGCGCCATTGCGAGACGTTCCGGTACGCTGTCAATCGCAATTACACGCTCCGCGCCCAAAAGAAACGCCGATTTAATCGCGAACTGCCCGACCGGACCGCAGCCCCAGACGGCGACTGTATCGCCGGGTTGAATATTGCAGTTTTCCGCCGCCATATAGCCGGTCGGGAAAATGTCGGTCAAAAACAAAACCTGCTCGTCCGAAAGATTGTCCGGCACTTTAAACGGGTTGACATCGGCGTAAGGCACGCGCGCATATTCGGCTTGCCCGCCCGCGTAACCACCGGTCAGATGCGAATAACCGAAAATCCCGGCGGTCGTGTAGCCGTACATCGTGTCAGCTAAATGCGAATTCGGATTTGAATTATCGCAGCACGAATAAAGCTCTTTGCGGCAGAAAAAACAATTGCCGCAGGCAATCGGAAACGGCACGATCACGCGGTCGCCGACTTTTAGATTCCCGACTTTCGGACCGACTTCAACGATTTCGCCCATAAACTCGTGACCGAGCACGTCGCCTTTTTGCATCGTCGGAATCATATGGTTGTACAAATGCAAATCCGAACCGCAAATCGCCGTCGAAGAAATTTTCACAATCGCGTCGCGCGGATTTATTATTTTTGGATCCGGCACTTCCTCAACGCGCACATCTTCTTTTCCGTACCAACAAACTGCTTTCATATATTCAAACTGAGAGCGGAGAACTGAGAACGGAGAACAGTAGAACAAAGGATAAAACAATTCTCAGTTCTCCGTTCTCAGTTCTCAATTATTTTCGGTCATATTTCGTTGTGCTCGAAGCGCGTCCCGCCGGTTGTCCTTCAATCGTCGGAATCTCGCCCGTTTCCATTAATTGTTTGAAGCGGCGCAAATCGTCGCGGATTTGAACGGAAGGCTCTTCGCCCGTCAGCCAGGCGACTGCCGCGCCTAATTTTCCTGCGGGCGGTTCATAACGCAATTCGACTTTAACGACAGTTCCGCGTCCGCCGGTCGAAGGCAGAAAACGAACCGAACCGGCGTTTGAAACATCCGCGCCTTCGACCGAGCGCCACGAGATTAGCTCGTTGGGAGTTTCGGAAATAATTTCCGCGTTCCATTCCACGGTCATTCCGAGCGGCGCTTTTGCTTTCCAGTGCGAGCGCATTTCGTCGAGTTTCGTGACCGATTCGAGGTGATACATAAATTGCGGCAAATTCTCGAAATTGCGCCAGAAATTGTAAATCTCCTCGACCGGAGCATTAATCGTCAAAGCCTCGTCAACGCGCACGCTGCTGCTCGCTTTAACGCTCGTCATATTTTCTTTCGCCGCCGTATTGATTCCGGCTGCACTGTAAACCGAGCAGTGTCCGGTCGCGCTGCGATAAACCAGACTGCCGCCGAGCAAAGCAATTCCGACGCCGAGCAGATCGCCGCGCGTCAAACCGTATGCCGTGAGTAAACCGCCGCCGATGCCCGACACAATGCGCTCGGTTTCGCCGACATTAATTTGTGATTGTTTTCCGAAGCCGTATTCGCTTTGTTCGCCGGATTGCGAACCGGCGTATGTCTGCCGCCACAAACGCTCGCCGCCCTCGTTCGGATTAAGATTGCTTTCCGCCGTAGCCATAAAACACCCCTTTGAAATTTCAAAATTGTATGTTTTAAAACTAGCGAACGGCGGCGCACCGCTTCTGTACGCGAACGCACAAACAAAGGATGAAGGATGAAGGATGAAGGATGAAAATAGAGGAATTGAAAAGATTTAAATCTAAAATTTATTCCTTGGCTTTCATCCTTCACCCTTCATCCTTCATCCTTTCGGCGATTGCGCCCAAAGTTGCGCCCCAGACGAGATGCGCGGTGACCATTAGAGCTACGCGGCGAGCGGGATGTTTTGTAGCAGAACCTAAAATCCCGGCTGCCGGAAGCCAGCCGAGATAGCTCACGCCCCAGACGCCGAGACCGTAAACTGCGCCGTTTATTGGATTGGGATTTGAAATTAAAACCGGATACAGCGACCCGCTTGCAGTGCCGTAAGCGAAATGTCCGGCAAAGGTGAGCGCGGTTTTGGCTTCCTCGCTCAAATCGTCTTGAAGCTCGACGCGCTTGGCGGTTTCGTCAATAATCTCGCGCGGCGGCAATGGATAATCTTCGTCGCCGGGAAGATTAGCGTGCAAGATTTTCATTACAACGGTCATCGGCACAGTGGCGACAAGACCCGCAAACGCGCCGAGCAATAATCTGTTCATCGCATTAAACAGAGATACGCCCATCAGAAAACGCCCGTCCGCGCATCTCTTCTCCTGCTTGCCTTCCTTCAGTGTAATTACACTTTACCTTTTGAGGAATAAACGTTTCTGTACGAGAACGCACAAACAACTCAATAATTTACATTTTGAAAGTCGTATTAAATATTTTACTGCGAACACCTCTCGTACTGATAACGGCTTGTGAAGTTAGCGGTTGATTTGTTGAAATAGTCTTATGAGTTCACCGAAAATCGAAATAACCAATAAGTCAGAAGAATTATTTTCACGCGCGCAGGAATTGCTGCCGGGCGGCGTTAATTCGCCCGTTCGCGCGTTTCGTTCGGTCGGCGGCAATCCGCGTTTTATCGCTTCGGCAAAGGGCGCGACGATGACCGACGTTGACGGCAAAACTTATGTTGATTACGTCGGTTCGTGGGGACCGATGATTTTAGGACACGCCGATGACGAAGTGATTGAAGCGATCAAACAAGCCGCCGCTCGCGGGACGAGTTACGGCGCGCCTTCGCCGCTCGAAGTCGAAATGGCTGAGGAAATCGTTGACGCCGTGCCTTCGGTCGAGATGGTGCGGATGGTCAATAGCGGGACGGAAGCGACGATGGCTGCAATCCGTCTTGCGCGCGGCGCGACGGGCAGGGAAAAAATCGTCAAATTCGAGGGCTGTTATCACGGACACGGCGATTCGTTTCTGGTCAAAGCCGGTTCGGGCGTGGCGACTCTCGGATTACCGGATTCGCCCGGCGTTCCGCAATCGGTCGCTGCAAATACGCTGACCGTTCCTTATAACTCAGCGGATGCGCTCGCCGCGATTTTCGACGCCAACAAAGGCGAAATCGCGTCGGTAATTATCGAGCCGGTCGTCGGAAATATGGGCTGCGTCTCGCCGAAAGAAGGATATTTGCAAGCTGTTCGAGAAATTTGCACGAGCAACGGCGCGTTGCTGATTTTCGATGAAGTAATGACCGGATTCAGGCTCGCGCGCGGCGGCGCGCAGGAGCGTTTCGGCGTTTTGCCCGACATTACGACGCTCGGCAAAATCATCGGCGGCGGTTTGCCGGTCGGCGCTTATGGCGCGAGCAAAGATTTAATGCGAAACATCGCGCCAGCCGGGACGATTTATCAAGCCGGAACTTTATCGGGAAACCCGTTGGCAATGTCTGCCGGGCTTGCGACTCTGCGGCGCTTACGCGACCGCTCGATTTACGAAACGCTCGAAGCGCGCGGCGCGCAGCTTGAAAACGGTCTGCGACAGGCTGCCGAAGAAAACGGCTTTTCCGTTCAAATAAACCGCGTCGGCTCGATGATTACGCTCTTTTTCACCGAAGAGCCTGTTTTTGATTGGGAAACGGCGAACAAATCGAACCGCGAAATGTTCGGCAAATTTTTCCACGCGATGCTCGAAGAGGGAATTTATCTTCCACCTTCGCAATTTGAAGCGGCGTTTTTCGGCATTACCCACACAGAAGAAATCATCAATCAAACAATCGAAGCAGCTCGCGGCGCTTTTACCAGAATCAAATAACAAGAAAGATTAACAGGGATAACAGGGATAAAGGGATAAAAATAAATATCCCTGTTATCCCTGTTAATCTTTCTTCGTAGCGCGAACGATAAAAGTCGGAGCGAAGAACAGAAAATAAGGTCGGCTGAC
>DASVRD010000046.1:0-16577 GCA_036388775.1 Pyrinomonadaceae bacterium
TGCGGTTCGGTTTTTACCGCTTCCGGTGAATTGCTTGTGCTCGGCTCAACCGTTTCTTTCACTTCCGGCTGCTTTGCAACTGATGTTTCCGCTGGCGCGGAGTAAGCGGCTTTTTTCTCCGGCTCAACCGTTTTCGTTTCCGGCTGTATTTCGACTTGCGGCGGTTGCGGAGTCGGCACCGGTCTGGTTTGAGGCGGATTTATTTCGGCGATTATTTCCGGCAAAGGATTTTTCATCGTCGCGCTCGTTTGCGTCACCGGCAGCACATTCGATCGGGGCGCTTGCGCCGTTGCGACTTCGCCGAGCTTGATGTCCAAGCCTCTGCTGGAGCCGTAAGTGCGGACGTACAAAGCCTCGATGATCGCGCGCCGATTTTGGTCGGGCGCTGCGCTGCGATAGCTTTTCGCGTAAGAATCGAGTGCCTCGCGTCCCTTTCCGGCTTTTTCGAGCGCCGCGCCCAAACGCCAGTGGCTCGAACGCCACCACGCGCTTTTTTCCGGCAAAATTCCGACCGCGCGTTTTAGGCGGACGACGGCTTCTTCCGCGCGGTCTTGATTGTAAAGCGACCAGCCGGCGATTTCTTCGATTCTGCCGCGCAAAATATTGGTCAAAACGCCGCGCCCGATTTCCGGCACGTTGACGATATTTCCCTGAGCCGCGGCGAGCTGACGCGGTTCGTAAAGCTCTTCCGCCAGAACAGCCGCCGAAGCCGCCGGAATTTGCGCGCCTGCGTCAACTCCCTCGGTCGCCGCCTGCGCAAACTCCAAAACTTGCGGCAAAGCGACGTTTTCTTTTAACAAGCGATTTGCCGCATAAAGTTTGCGGTGAACGCTCGCTCCGTCATTCCCGGCGACGAATTCCTGAGCGGTTTTGGCGATTTCCGTTTCGTCCTTTTTCGCCGAATTCAGAGCGTCGGCAAAAGCGAGCAGCTTTTTCATTTGCTCGGCTCCATCTTCAGTGTCGGCGCTGGCAGGCTGCAAGATCGAGGCGCGGCGTTCGAGCGCCAAAAGCTCAATAAAATTGGGGGCTTCCTGTTTGATTCTGCCCGCTAATTTCGTTTCCAGCAATCCGTTTTTGAATTGAAAATTTTTGCGTAAATCCGCAACTGCTTCTTCGTAAAATCCGGCGGCGGCGCGCGCAGTCGCCAATTCGTAATCAAGAGTCGGGAAATTGCCGTATTGTTTGGCGATCAGCAAAGCGCGTTCGGCTTCGAGCGGTTTGCCTTCGTTTAATAAACCGCGCGCCAGAGCGATGTGCGCCCAGGTGTAGCGCGGCTCGATTTCGACGGCTTTTCGCCCCAATTCGACGGCTTTTGCCGCTTCTTTGTTGGCAGCGTACCAGTAAGCTGCGGTCGCCAAAAGCTGATAATTTTTCGGATTTTGTTCGAGCGCCGCGTTCATTTCGGTTTCGGCTTCGGTTCTATTTCCGGCTCCGAAAAGCGCTAGAACCAGCCCGCTGCGGGCGGCTTCATCGGTCGGATTTTCCTGCAAGATTTCACGATAAATCCGCGCGGCATCTTCGGATTGTCCGAGACCGCGCAGAGAATCAGCCAAACCGCGCTTGGCGGCTACGGATTTCGGATCGAGCTTGAGCGCGCTTTCAAACGCTTGCGAAGCGGCTTCGAGCCGAAAACCGATTCGGTTTGCCAAACCCAGCGTAATTTGCGGAGTCGGCGAATCTGGTTTCAATCCGGCGGCGCGCGAAGCCAGACGGCGCGCGTCCTCCGAATTTTCAATCATCAGATAAAACTGTGCGAGAGCAATTAATCTTTCGGGATTATCTCCGGCTTTTTCCTCTACTTTTTTGGCGATTTCGAGCGCTGCCGCTTGCTCGCCTCGGAAAAACAAATTGGCTGGAATGCGGCTGACGACATCGGCGAAAAGTTTATCGGACATCGCGGCGGGCGTTTCTTTGAGAGCGAGCTTGAATTGTTCTTTGCCGCCCAACGGATCGCCTGTCCGCATCAATTCGTCGCCGTATTCGGCGCGCGCCGCGACGAGCGATTCCTGCGCGCGCAGCCTGAGCGGCGAGCGCTGATATTTCGTCAAAAATTCTTTCAACTTTCCGATGCGCTCAAACGGATTCGTCAGAGTCTGAATCGTTTCAAAAGCCGCTTTCTCGTCTTCGGACGGCTCTTTTTCAGCGATAATGGTTTCTGTTTTTGGTTTGCTGTTTTTTTCCGTACTCTCGGTTTTCGATTTGGTGTTTTTGGCTACTGTTTCAACGTTTTTCTTTTTGGCAATCGGCTCGACTTTTTTCCCAATTTGAGTCGAGGATTTTGAATCTTTTTTCGTTGTCTTTGAGTTTTCTTTGGAATTTTTCTCGTCTTTTTTCGCTGTTGCAGAATCCTTCTTCGTCGTTTTCTCCTCTTTCTTTGACGTTTGCGCCTTGCCGCCGGATTTTTGCGCGTCTTTTTTCGTCGTTTGCGCTGCTACAGTCGTGCCGCCGATTAAACAAAGCGAAAGCAAAAAAGATAAAAGGGTGTGGTTAAAACTTCTCATCGCCAAAACTCGTTTCTCTCCAATTTAATTTGCGAAAACTGATGATAACACGCTTTGTCCGCACGTAAAATTTCAAAACCGACGTTTTCCGATTGTTTGATGTCGTCGGCAAGAGAGTCTATTCTTGTTTTCGAGATGAACGAACTCGAAGAAAACTGGGCTGATTTTATGCGTGAGGCTAATTTGCGCGCGCGTAGTACAAACAGCGGCGTTGCGGATTATTTGCGCTTGCGCGAAACGAATGACGCTGCGCGCCGAATCGGAATCGAATGGCTCTTGGGCGCTTTTCTGCAAGTCGCGGCGGAAGCGAACAGGCGCGGAATGGGCATCGCGGTCGAGAAAAAAGAGTCGCACAGCTTTCCAGTCGGCGCGGCGACAATGCAAGGCTCGCTCGTTCGTCTCAAACTAGGCATTCGCTCCGTTGCGGTCGAAGCCGGTTATCCGCAAACACCGCAGGACGGTTTCGTGCGCGGCGGCGGTCTCGCCTGCGCCCGGATTTCGCATTTCGGTCTCGCCAAAGCCAATGAAGAGCTAATGCTGATCCGCAGCGAACAAACGCCGCCGGTTTGGTACGTGATGGAAGAAAACGATTTTCGCCGGCAGTTTCACATTCCGCGTCTCAAGCATCATTTCGAGACATTTGTTGGAAAGTTTTAGAACTTTTTTCAACCATCTGCGCCGGAGACTCTACCATTTGGTTTGCGCCCGTTTTCTCTTATCTTTCCGCCGATTCGGTTAAATCACGCAAATAAAATATTTCAGGTTTTTCTTCCGCCGTGGTATGGCGTTTGCCATTCTTCGCAACGGGAACACACGCATCAAGTCTGATGTTTCAAACGCGGACGTGAGCGGCAAGATAAAATTATTAGGAGAATGACAATGAACAAATTCAAATCTTTGCTTGGTATTTTCGCCTTTTCTCTCCTGTTATTGGGCGCGATGCCGACGACGGCTTCGGCACAATACGGCGATATACTCGGAGACATTTTCGGCAACGGACGCAATAACCGCAGAAACGACACATACAACCGGGGCAATGTCGAAGGGGCGATTGATCGGGTTAAATCCCGCTCTGACGATTTCCGCGACGCGCTCGACGATGCGCTCGATAATAGCCGTATGAACGGCAGAAACCGCGAAGACCGGATTATTTCGGTGGCGAGAGATTTTGAACGCGCCGCCAATCGCCTCGAAGACCGCTACGACGACGGACGCAATTCGCGCCGCAACCGCAACAACAGCGATGTTCAAAACCTGTTGCAGCTCGGTTCGCAACTCGACAGCTTTGTCTATAATCAAGGTCGCCGTTTAGACCGCCGGGTTCAAAACGAGTGGTCAACGATTCGCCGCGATCTGCAAACAATTGCTTACGCTTACGGATATAATTTCGGAGACAACGGCGATTATCGCAACGACCGCCGCAACAGGCGCAACGACGATAACAGACGGAACAGGGACAACTATCCGTACTAATCGTGCATTAAAAGTTGAATCAAAAAAGAGGAAGAGCTTTCGAGGCTCTTCCTCTTTTCTTTTATTCGATTAACAATTTACGATGGACGAATGACCGGAACTCTTTATCTCGTCGCCACTCCGATTGGCAATCTCGGCGACATTTCGCTGCGCGCTCTGGAAACGCTCAAATCTGTTGATTTAATCGCCTGCGAAGACACGCGGCAAACCGGAAAATTGCTCCGTCATTTCGGCATTTCCGCAAAGCTCTTGAGCTATCACGAACACAACGAAAAAGAACGCGCGGAAGAATTAAAAAAAATGCTGCTCGCGGGCAAAAGCGTCGCAATTGTCACAGACGCCGGAACGCCCGGAATTGCAGACCCGGCTTTTCGCGCCGTGCAAGCCGCGATTGAAGCCGAAATCAAAATCATTCCGATTCCCGGCGCTGTAGCTTTCGCCAATGCCGCGATTGTCTCCGGTTTGCCGACTGATTCGCTGTTTTTCGGCAATTTTCTGCCCGCCAGAAAAACCGAACGTCGGCGAAGATTGCAGGAAGTTGCAGCAATTCCGGCGACTCTCGTTTTTTATGAAACGCCGCATCGCCTGCGAGCCGCGCTCGCCGATTGTCTCGAAATCTTGGGAAACCGCCGGGCGGCTGTTCTCCGCGAATTAACCAAATTGCACGAAGAAGCGGTGCGCGGCGATTTAAAAGATTTAATTCAAAAATTTACCGAAACCGAGCCGCGCGGCGAAATTGTTTTGGTAATTGACCGAGAGGCGGTTCAAGGTTCAAAGTTCAAGGTTCAAAGTCAGAAAACAATTGCGGCGCGTGTGGCTGAACTCGAAGCGGAAGGCTTAAACAACCGCGCGGCGCTCAAACAAGCGGCGCGCGAATTTGGCGTCGCTCGTTCGGAGGCTTATCGGCGGCTGGTCGAAGAAAAGAATTTTGAAAATTAAACGTAAGAAATTATACTCTCAGGCTCGTCGCGTTTTCCGTAACCTTTTATCAGAAAACGATTTCCAGAAACCGAAAATGAAAACAATAAAAATTTTAATTCTGTTGCTGCTACTTACCGCACCGCTAAACACCGCGTTTTCACAGTCGCCGAATGTGCAATTCGACCAAACAATTACGGTGTTAAAAACAAATCCGAAAGTCGCCCGCGCGCTTTCTTACATTCGGGAAATCGAACCCGCGACAATCGAAGAGCAAATCCGCATCACGGAAATTCCCGCGCCCACTTTTAAAGAAGCCAAACGCGCCGAATATTTTCGCCAAAGATTTACTGAACTCGGTTTGAAAAACGTGCGAATTGACGCGGCGGGGAACACAATCGGCGAGCGTCCGGGCAAAACTGATAAACCGACTCTGGTTTTAGCCGCGCATCTCGACACGGTTTTTGACGAAACAACCGATGTCAAAGTCCGGCGCGAGGGAAATCTGCTCAAAGCGCCGGGAATTTCCGACGACGGACGCGGTTTGACTCTATTGCTTGCGATTGCCAGGACTTTAAACGAAGCCAAAATCGAAACCGAAGGCACGATTATTTTCGTCGCCAACACAGCCGAAGAAGGCTTGGGCGATTTGAAAGGCGTCAAACATCTTTTCAATCAGGAATTGAAAGGACGAATCACACATTTCATTTCGATTGACGGCGCAGGCTTGGGAATTACGCACGCGGCGGTCGGCAGCCGACGCTATCGCACGATTTTCAAAGGCGCGGGGGGGCATTCTTACGGCGCGTTCGGAATGCCGAATCCGATTCACGGGCTCGGTCGCCTGATTGAAAAAACGTCTCGCTTTCAAGTTCCAAACAAGCCGAAAACCACATTTAACGTCGGCAAAATTGCGGGCGGCACGAGCGTTAATTCAATCGCGCAAACCGCAACGCTCGAAATTGATATGCGCAGCGAAGAGCCGCAGGAACTGCAAAAACTCGACGCCGCTTACAAACAAGCCGTCGAACAGGCTTTGCAGGAAGAAAACGCGCGCTGGCAGCACAAGGAAAAATTAACCGTCGAAAATACGGAAGTCGGAAATCGCCCCGCCGGAACTCAAAGTTTCGACGCGCCGATTGTCCAAATCGCAACGGCGGCGAACCGCGCGCTCAACGTTAAATCAGAGCTTTCGGCGAGCAGCACCGATTCAAACATCCCGATTTCGCTGGGCATTCCCGCAATCACGATTGACGGCGGCGGAGACGCGACCGGAGCGCACGCTTTGCAGGAAGCGTTCGATTCGACCGACAGCCATATCGGAAGTCAGCGAGCTTTATTGATTGTTTTGGGAGTTGTCGGTTTGCGCGAAAATTAAACGACGGAAAATATGTGAGTAAAATAAAATGTGCGAGAATTTGTAGATGGAGGTTTTATGAGCGTTGCAGAAATTTCCGAAAAGCGAGTTTTTAACGCCAATCAAATTGTGCCGCAGCGTTTGACGTGGGAAGAATATCTGCGTTTCGGCGAGGAAAACACTCTGGCGGAATGGATTGACGGGAGAGTTATTGTGTTATTTTCAGGCTCAACAAAACATCAGCAAATCGTCGGATTTTTAGACCGCATTATCGGCTTTTACATCGAAACTCACAATTTGGGACAGATTTTTACGGCGCCTTACGCGATGAAGCTCAACAAACTGCGGCGCGGGCGTGAACCTGATCTGCTTTTCGTCAGCCGGGAGCGCGAGCATTTGATTACGAAAACTTTTCTCGACGGCGCTGCTGATTTGGTCGTCGAAATCGTCTCGCCCGAATCGGTCGAACGCGACAGCGTGCAGAAATTCGCCGAATACGAAGCCGCCGGAATCCGCGAATACTGGCTGATTGATTACACAAATCAAACTGCAATCTTTTACCAGCTCGACGAAAAAGGACAATATCAAGCAGCCGAAATAACCGATGGCGTTTTCCGCTCGACGGTTTTGCCTGGTTTTTTCATTCGGGAATGGTGGCTCTGGCAGGAGCGCCCGCAGACATTTGAAGCCTTGCGCGAACTCGGAATTCTTTGATTCTAAGCCGCTGTTTGGTGAATGCTCGAATTTGCCAGAACCTGCCGCAAAAACTTTCCGGTATGCGAAGCGCTAGTTTCGGCGATTTCTTCGGGCGTTCCGACCGCGACGATTTCGCCGCCGAATTTTCCGCCGTCAGGTCCCAAATCAATCACGTAATCCGCCGTTTTTATCACGTCCAGATTGTGTTCGATGACGAGCAGCGAATTGCCGGCGTTAATCAAAGCGCGAAACGCCGTGAGCAGCTTGCTGATGTCGTCGAAATGCAATCCGGTCGTTGGCTCGTCGAAAATAAAAAGCGTTTTCGCGCCGGTTTTCTTGGTTAAATGCGCGGCTAATTTGACGCGCTGCGCTTCGCCGCCCGATAAAGTCGTCGCCGATTGTCCGAGCCGCAAATAGCCGAGTCCGACTTCGTCCAAAACCTTTAATTTATTCGCCACGCGCGCGGTTTCTTTAAAGAACCAGAGAGCTTCGCGCACGGTCATATTTAAAACATCGTGAATGTTTTTGCCTTTGTAGCGAATGTCCAGGATTTGCGATTTAAAACGCGTGCCGCGACATTCTTCGCAGATGAGTTCAACATCGGCTAAAAATTGCATCTCGACCGTAACAGTTCCGTCGCCCTGACAAACTTCGCAGCGACCGCCGGGAACGTTGAACGAAAAATGCGAGGCATCAAAGCCTTTCGCCTGCGCAGCGTTTGTCGAGGCGAAAACTTCGCGAATCGCGTCGTAGGCTTTTAAATATGTGACCGGATTTGAGCGCGGCGTTCTGCCGATGGGCGACTGGTCGGTCAAAATAATGTCGTCAATATGTTCGCCACCCGTGAGTTCTTTAAAAAGTCCGATGTGACCTTGCCATTCGCCGCGCTGTTTTTTTAAGCCCGCGTAAATGATGTCGTGAATCAGAGTTGATTTTCCCGACCCAGAAACGCCCGTCACGCAAACCATCATTTCGAGCGGGATTTCAACATCAACGTCTTTCAAATTATGCTCGCGCGCGCCGCGAATCGTCAGTTTCCTGTCGTTCGGTTCGCGCCGTTTTTTCGGCAATTTGATTTCGGCTTCGCCGCGCAGATATTTTGCAGTTAGAGATTGGCGGTTTTGCAGCAGAGCGGCGAAATCGCCTTCAAAAACGACGTTGCCGCCTAGTTCTCCCGCGTGAACGCCGATGTCCAAAAGGTGATTTGCCGCCGTCATAATTTGCTCGTCGTGTTCGACGACCAGAATCGTGTTGCCGATGTCGCGCAAATTGTGCAAGATGCGAATCAGCCGCGTGTTGTCGCGCGGATGCAGACCAATTGAAGGCTCATCCAAAACGTAAAGCGCGCCGACGAGCGACGAGCTTAAATTCGTCGCAAGCTGAATGCGCTGCGCCTCGCCGCCCGATAAAGTCGAAGCCAGACGGTCGAGAGTCAAATAATCCAGCCCGACATCGAGCATAAATTGCAAACGGCTTTTAATTTCATATAAAAGCCGGTCGGCGATTGCAGATTGTTCGGGAGTTAATTCCAAAGAATCAAAGAATTCCGCCGCGTCGCGGATTGAAAGCGCAACCGTTTCGGGCAAATTCTTTCCGGCGATTTTTACATCGCGCGCTTCCTGCCGGAGCCGACTGCCGCCGCATTCGGGGCAAGCCGTATAGCCGCGATAACGCGCGAGAAAAACGCGGATGTGCAATTTGTATTTTTTGGTTTCGAGAAATTTAAAAAATCCTTTGACGCCGCGCCATTTTCCTTTGCCGTCAATAATCGCTTTGCGCTCGGCGTCGGACAAATCCATAAAAGGCGTGTCCATCGAAATGCCTTCGTTGCGGCAGTATTTCTTTAATTCATCCAAAGCCCATTCCGCCTGCGGTTTGGTAAACGGATCAATCGCGCCTTCTTTGATCGAAAGCATCGGGTTCGGAACGACCAAATCCAGATCAAGCCCGGTCGTGTTGCCGAATCCCTGACAAACCGGACACGCGCCGAACGGCGAATTAAAAACGAAAAGTCTAGGTTCGGGTTCAAGATAAGGCGTGCCGTCGTATTCGCAGATGAATTTGGTCGAAAACTTTAATTTCTGCCCGTCGGTCGTTTCGACGAGCGCGTTTCCGTCGCCGTTTTGAAACGCGATTTCGAGCGAATCAACCAATCGCTGTCGAATATCGCCGCGCATTGCCAGACGGTCAACCAAAACAAAAGTGTTTTCTAAGTCTTCAAATTTATAATCGTCGGGCGTTCTGAGTTCAATCGTTTCACCGTTGCGATAAAGACGCGAAAAACCTTCGGTTAAAAGCTCGATCAAAACCGCCTGAATTTGCAGATTATCGGTTGTTTCCTGATTTTTAACCGGAAAGAGAACGTAAAATCGTGTTCCTTCCGTTAACGTTTCCACAATTTCGTTGGCGGCTGATTCGGGCGAATCTTTTTTTACTTCGCGCCCGCAAACATGGCAGAAAACCGTGCCGATGCGGGCGAAAAGCAGTCGCAAATAATCGTAAATCTCGGTTTGCGTTGCCACAGTCGAGCGCGGATTTCGGGTTTGATTTTTCTGCCGAATGGCAATCGCCGGAGCAATGCCGATAATTTCGTCAACGTCCGGTTTGTCCATTCTTTCGAGAAACTGGCGCGCATAAGCCGATAAAGATTCAACGTAGCGGCGCTGACCTTCGGCGTAAATCGTGTCAAAAGCGAGCGAAGATTTTCCCGAACCCGAAACGCCCGTCACGACGGTCATTTGATTGAGCGGCAATTTAAACGAAACGTTTTTCAAATTGTGCGTGCGCGCGCCTCGGACTTCAATAAAATCTCCGGCGTTGTTTGCGATAACGTTTTCGGCTTTCATAGTCGTGAATCTGTCTCTAAAGCGAAACAATTATTATAACTTTTTCCGCCCGAAACTGTGAAGCGCGGCGCAAAGCAACCTTTAATCGGAGCAACCGCACTTAGCAGCCAAATCTTCTCGCGCCGCAGGAGGCAAAATGAAAAAACAAAAGGATTTGCTCGACCGCGTATCGGTTAAAAAACCTTGCACGATGGATTGGGATAAGATGTTCGGAAACGACGAAGTGCGTTTTTGCGAGCATTGCGCCAAATCGGTTCACAATCTTTCGACGATGACGCGCAAAGACGCCGAGAAATTGGTTAAAAAATCGAACGGAAATCTTTGCATTCGTTATTACACGGACAAAAACAAAAAAATTGCTTTCGGGGACGCGCCGGTTCAAATCACACGATTGGGACGGCGCGTTTCGCAATTTGCGGCTTCGGTTTTCACCGCCGCGTTGTCGGTTTCGGCTGTCGCGGCGCAAGGCTCGGCTCGAATCGCGCCGGAAAATCAATCCGCGCCGGTGCAAACGAATGAAACAAAGCTCAAACAATCGAGCGGCGGAGCGGCTAATTTGGGCGGCACGCTTAAAGACCCAATGGGGGCTGTCGTGCCGGGCGTAACCGTTACTTTGTTCGACGGACAAAACAACAGAATCGCTGCCACCGTTTCAGACAACGAAGGCTTTTATAAATTTGAAGCCCTCGCCGACGGCGTTTACAACGTCGAATTTGCGGCGGTCAGCGGTTTTGCCGCGCACAAAATTGAAAATGTGCAAATTTCAGCCGGAAAGGAAACGACCGCAGACGTTGAAATGAAGCTGGGCGAGAGTACGGCGATGATGGGCGTTGTGGGAACAGCTTCACCAGTTGTTGAGTGGATTCGTCACAGCGAGAAGCGAACGAATATCAATGTCGAACCGACCGAGCAGTTACTTGAATTTTTTAATGACGTAATGTCGGACGATCTTGCCGAAGTCAAAAACGCCGTCCGCGCCGGAGCTTTCGTTGACGCCAAAATGCCGGACGGTACAACAGCTTTAATGTATGCGGATTCAGCGAAAATGGCGAAATTTCTGATCCGACGCGGCGGCAATGTTCACGCTCAGAATATGTACGGCGAAACCGCGCTGATGTTTGCAGTCAGAGATGCGGAAATGACGAAATTTTTCCTCCGCGCTGGTTTGAATCCGAACGCAACGAGCAGTTTCGGCGTGACGCCTTTGATGTACGCGATGGAATTCGACGATGCGGAGCCGGTTCAAATACTGATAAAAGCGGGCGCAAATGTAAACAACAGCGATGTTGACGGACGCACCGCTCTGATGCTCGCGGCTTTTGAAGGCGAAATGGAAATCATCCGATTGCTGGTCGAGTCGGGCGCAAATGTTAATGCGCGCGACAACAAAGGCAAAACGGTTTTGATGTATGCAGTTGAAAGTTATTCGGGCGACGACGAGGAAAACGTCAAATATTTAATCGAAAACGGCGCCGACGTTTTTGCGCGCGACGCCGAGGGTAAATCAATTTTGAAGCTCGCGCTCGAAGAGGAAAACGAAGAAACGATCAAGCTTTTAAAATCTTACGGCGCGATTGAGTAAATTCTTTTCCGCCGTTTCCAAGCGACGGAAATAATCAATTTTGAAAGGAGCAAAATGATGTTTTTGAAAAAAATGAGCGGTTTACTTTTCCTGATATTTGCATTTGTCTTGTACGTTCCGGCTCAACAGCCGAGCGTCGAGTACGGACAGCCGGGCGAGTTGCGCGGCGTAACCAAAATTTTTGTTGACAGCGGCTTTGACTTGCAGCAGCGCGAGCAAATCGCTAAAGAAATACGAAAACGCCTGCCAAATCTGGAAATCGTTTCGCGCCCGGAAGAATCGGATTTTCATCTGCGTTTTTTGGCAGACAATGAACGAGACGAAATAACCGGAACGATTGTTAAAATCGTCGGCGAAAACCGCGTTCGCGTTTTGTTTAGCTTCAAAGAAACACCGCAAATTTTTGCCTCCGATTCAATCGTCGGTTTCGGGATGCGATATGCAAAACCGAATATTTTTGCGGCGCAGTTCGTCAAATTGTATAAAAAGGCAAACAGCGAAAGCTAATTTGAGAAGGTGTTAGAATAAAACGGCTGACGGTTAAATATTATTCGTCAGCCGTTTTATCAATGATTCAATTTAGAATGAAAATATGCGCGTGCCGATGATATTTATTTCGCTTCTCGCCGCCGTTTTGATCGGCAGCTCTTGTCACACTTCAAATTCGGAATTGCTCGAAACGCCGCAAATTCAAGCGGCGACAAATGACGACAAATCAAAAACAAACTCAAAACGCGCGCCCGTTATCGTTGAGCTGTTTACATCAGAAGGCTGTTCGAGTTGTCCGCCCGCAGATAAAATTTTGGCGATTTTAAATCGCAATCATTCGGTTGAAAACGTTGAAGTCATCGCTTTGAGCCAGCATGTTGATTACTGGGATCGGCTCGGCTGGAAAGACCCGTTTTCATCCGCGCAATACAGCAACCGGCAAAGCGCATATTCACAGTTTTTCGGTAAAGGCGACAGCGTTTACACGCCGCAAATGGTCGTTGACGGCACGCGAGAATTTGAAGGCGGCAATGCCGGAAAAGTTTTGCAGGCAATCGGCGAGGCGGGAAAAGTTGCGAAAGGCGATGTCGCAGTCGAAATCGAAAAGCTCGAAAACAACACGGCGCAGCTCAAAATTAAAATCGAAAATCTGCCGAAAATGTCCAAAAACGATTCAGCAATCGTCTTGCTTGCCGTGACTGAAGACAATCTTTCCACAAAAGTCACGCGCGGCGAAAATTCGGTCAGCGAATTGCCGCACGTCGCCGTTGTTCGCTGGATGCAAAACGTCGGCGACATTGCGCAGGACGGCAGGACGTTTTCGCAAATCGTCGTTCTGGATAAAACGTGGAAACAGGAAAATTTAAACGCCGTCGTTTTCGTGCAGGAAACCGTCAGCCGTAAAATTCTCGGCGCAGCAAAAATCAAATTTTAAATTCAGTATTTACCTATAATTTGCGATTCAACATTCTGTTTTAAAGACTTCTCTTTGAGAGAAAATCGGCAAAATTTAGCTTTTCGCTCGTTTTGCAATAGAATGTGCGAGCGATGGCGTGCGAGCTTTTACTTACATTTGCGGATGAAAACGGTTATGCGCAGCGTGTCGCCGTAAGCGGCGAGCGTTTTTCTATCGGTCGCGGCGCGGAAAACGATTTACAAATTTCAAATCACTCGCTTTCGCGTCTGCACGTCGAAATTCAACGTTTTGCCGACGTTTTCATCTTGACCGACGCCAATTCGAGCAACGGCACGACAATCAACGGCGAAACAATTTCGGACCCGGTTTCGCTAAAAAACGGAGACCTTTTAATGCTCGGCGGCGCGGTCGAAATCGAAATTGAGATAGTCGGAAACGAAGCTGAAAACGCGCAAGCCGGAGATGGTTTTAAACAGGAAAACGGGAGTTTTTCTTCCGCTCGGTTCGATGAACCGGCGCCTCTTTGGAAAAACGTATTTTTAATCGCGCCCGTTGCCGGATGCGTAGTTTTGCTTGTTGTTGGAACGTTGTTATTTGCTATCGGCGGCGCAGGCAAAACCGAATCGAACGACCGGCGGCAGGATTTTCCGATCAACAATCGGCGCGAAATTTCAAACGAAAAGGCAGAAGAAGAACCTGAAGAAACTCCGACGCCGCGCCGAAGCTCAAATGAAAACTCGATTGTTTCAAATTCTTCCGAACCGGAGGAAAAACCGTCGCCCGCGAATCAATCAAGCGAACTGAACAAAACGGAAAAATACGCTTTACAGTTTCTGCGCCGAATTAGTTCGGATACGCAAGCCGTTTTGACCGCCAAACAACTCGAACTCGTCAACGCGAAAATCAAAAGATACAAATCTTCAACTGCGCTGGAAAACCTGCGAACGGCGCGCAGAAATTCTGCAACGATTAAATCCGCCGCCGAGAAAGAAAATTTAAATCCCGATTTTTTAACCGTTGTGGCTCTGGCGAAATTGAATGAAACACGGGGCGATGCGGCGCAAACCGGGGCAGCGATGTCGGAAGATTTAGGGAAATTAAGCCGCGTTTTGGGAACCGAGTTGGCAAATGATTGTTTAATTGTCGTCGCTGCATTAGAAGAAGGCGGCTCGACTTTGGCGATGCGCGATAAGCTGCAAAATTTAACGGCGAAAACGCCTAACGTCAGCCCGGCAATCGTCAGAACCGTCTGGTTTTTAAAAGAAAATGGAAAGTTGAGCGATTCGGCTTTCGATTTCGTTTTGCGTTTTTTGGCAATCGGAACAATTTGGGAAAATCCGCGCGAATTTGGCATTGATGCGGAAGCATTAAAGTGAAATTAAACGCAGAGACGCGGAGACACAGAGAGAGATTAAATGCAGAAAAAGTGACGACAAAATTCTATTTTCTTTTTAATACTCCGCGTCTCTGCGTCTCTGCGTTGAAAAATTATGGAAAACGAAGAATGGATTTCGGGAAAAGTGACGTTGAAAATGTTTGGCGAGCCGGTCGAAATGCAGATGACGGTTCCGGCGAAGCCTGTGAAAATGAGCCGAATGCTGCCGATTTTTCAAGCGATGACAAGTTCGTTTGCCGGAGTCGGCGAAGCCGCCGCCATTGCGCGCGGCGAAGAAATTTCGTGTACAAAAGGCTGTGGAGCTTGCTGTCGTCAAGCCGTTCCGCTGATGGAAATCGAGGTTTATCAAATCCGCGATTTGGTTGAAAATATGCCCGAACCGCGCCGCACGGAAATCAAACGACGTTTTTCGGAAGCCTTTTCTCATTTTGTCGAAAACGGCTGGTTCGAGAAGATGTCACATTTTAACGAAATGTCGCCGCCGGACGGTCTGAAAACCGTGATGGAATATTTTTACGAAGGCGTTCCGTGTCCGTTTTTAGAAGACGAATCGTGTTCGATTCACCTGGAGCGCCCGCTGATTTGCCGCGAATATCTCGTCACATCGCCCGCCGAATATTGCGCCAACCCGACTGCGGATACTATCGAAAGAGCCGAATTGCCGATTAAAATTTCCCCGGTTATCCGCCAATTTAATCGTTTCGGGCGTTTCGTGCCGCTTATTGCGGCGCTCGAATTTGCCGAGCAGTTTCCCGAAGATGAGATTGAGAAAAACGGGATGGAATGGATGCAGGAATTTTTTGCGCGGCTGGTTGAACAGAAAAAAGTCTGAAACAGCGGCTCAATGTTCCGTTTGTTGACAAAAACATTGTTAGCGCACAAAATCTTTGTGCTTCACCGGCAAAATTTAGCCGCTTTTTATTAACCAATGAGCCGTTATCGCAAAGTCGTCTGGAATGAAGGAATGCTGCTCACGCCGCAGCACTTTCAGCAATGGGATAATTATTACGAAGAATTAATCAATTCGCGTGTTTCTTCGCTCGCGCCTTACGAATGGGGCGTTTTGGATTTGCAAATCAATCGCGAAGCCGTCTCGAACGGCAATTTTCAAATCGTTACTGCGCGCGCCGTTTTCCCGGACGGACTTTTGGTTGACGCGCCGGGTCGCGACGCAGCGCCGGATTTGCGCGCGGTGCAGCATCATTTTCCGGCTGAGAAAGAACGGCTCGGCGTTCATCTGGCGATTCCGGCGCAAAAATACGGCTCGGCAAATTTCCAGCCGAGCGGCGCTTCCGGCAACAGCGCCAATTTGAATCTGCGCTTTTTGCAGGAAGGCGCGCTCGTGCCGGATGAAACGACGGGAACGAACGAACAGCCGCTGGCGTTTGCGCGCCCGAATTTGCGGATTTTATTTGACGACGAGCTGCGCGAAGGATTTACCGCAATCAAAATCGCCGAGCTTGAACGGATGGCGACCGGCGGTTTGGTGATTTCGGAAAATTATATACCGCCGGTTTTAAGCGTTTCGTCAAACGTCTGGCTGGCGAATATGCTGCGCCAGCTCGTCGAAATTTTAATCGCCAAATCCGGCTCGCTCGCCGAACAGCGGCGTCAGCGCGGCGCAAATCTGGCTGATTTTACGACCGATCAAATTGCGGTTTTCTGGCTCCTGCACACGGTAAATTCTTCGATTCCGCTGATGTCGCATCTTTTCCGCACCCGGCTCGTTCATCCCGAACGGCTTTACGTCGAAATGGCAGAGCTTGTCGGGCGTTTAATGACTTTCGCGGTCGGACAGCATCCGAAAGATATTGTCATTTACGATCACACGGATTTATACACGACTTTCAGCCAGCTTTCCGCACAGCTTCGCGGGTTGCTGGAAACCGTGATTCCGACTCGCTGCGTCCCGATTCCGCTTGAAAAAGTGCGCGATACGCTTTATGTCGGACGAATTACGGACGACCGTCTGTTAAAAGAAGCCGCCTTTTATCTGGCGGTGGGCGCCGAAATGAGAGAAAGCAAGTTGATCGAAAGCGTCCCGCGCGTGATTAAAATCGCTTCGCGTGATGTCGTCGAAGCCGTTATCGGCTCGGCGCTGCCGGGCGTTCCTCTAACTCATCAATCGCCGCCGCCCGCCGCGATTCCGACGCGCGTCGGTTTTCATTATTTCGGGCTGGATACCGTAAAAAATCCTTATTGGGACGGAATCAAGGGCGCGAAAACCATCGCCGTTTACGTGCCGGAGGAATTACCGGACGAACGGCTCGAAATGTACGCGGTCAAACCTTAAATCTAAAGTCTTCGGATAATTAACCGGAGAGATAATTTAAAAGAATGAAACCACAGATTTACACAGATAAACACAAGATAAAAAACAAACAATTATCTGAGTTTATCTGT
>DASVRD010000047.1:0-134945 GCA_036388775.1 Pyrinomonadaceae bacterium
TAAATCGGTTTCAAAATCAGCCCATTCGCGCAAAAGCAGACCTGCCGCCTGACCGATGCCGCCCGCGCCGGCGATAAAAATTTTATGTTTTGCTGTTGTCATAGATTAGAAAAGAGTTATTAAACCCAGTGTAGTATCGGTTTCAAATTGCTTAATTGTAATGAAATTATCACGCAAAATTTGCTCAATATCCGATGTGCTGCAATTGCCCCGGCGAATCCAGATTATTTGCGGAGGAAAGCCGCGCAACACGCCCATATCGCTAAAATCAGCATCCTTTGTCACTAAAACAAAATCGTTTTCGCGTGCAAACTCCCAGATTTCCGAATCTACGGCGGCGTCTAATCCGAGCGGGAAAACGTGATTTGAATTTGGGAATAAATCCGCCAAACGAGCAATAAGATGAGGAGAAAGATTTTGATCGAAAAGCAGCTTCACGATTATTGCACGACGAGCAAACTTTTTTCCCGATCCGCCGCAAAAGCCAGGCAAGCGGCAATGTCTTCGCTCGTTAAATAAGGGAAATCTTCGAGAATTTCTTTCGGCGTCATTCCCGAAGCTAAGTATTCCAGTACATCGTAAACCGTGATTCTCATCCCGCGAATACAAGGCTTGCCGCCGCGTTTATTTGGCTCAATCGTAATGATGTCTTTGTAATTCATAACCGAACAACGATGGAATTTTAACAGAATTCCGTTCGATTTACAGCCCTTGCGGCTTTACAAAATTGTAATGGAAAGCTATATTTGCAAATTACATCAGGAGTCGCCCTGTCTTAGGGCGGCGGCAACCGGGCAAGAGACACCACGGTGCTTCGAGAAAAAATCAAAAAAACTCGGATGTGCGACACTAGAAGTCGAAACCAAAGTCTCAAGCAGCTAAATATTTAGGTCAAGCCGTGCGTTTTCTGATGTGAAAAACGGACGGCTTTCGTCATTTTAATACATTAATTTTGGAGTTGGAAAAGTTTATGAGTTATCAATATACCTTTACTTCCGAGTCGGTTTCGGAAGGGCACCCCGATAAAGTTTGCGATTTTATCGCCGATTCGATTCTCGACGCATATCTCGCGCAAGACCCAAAATCGCGCGTCGCCTGTGAAGTTTTAGTCAAAGAAAATACGGTCGTTATCGCCGGAGAAATTACTTCCGACGGCAAAGTTGACCACGAAGAAATCGCGCGCGAAGCGATTCGTCAAATCGGTTACACGCACGACGGCGAAGCGTTCCACGCCGATACGGTCAACATCATTCAATTCGTCACGAAACAATCGGCGGAAATCTCGCAGGGCGTGACCGAAGGCGAAGGCTTGCACGCCGAACAAGGCGCGGGGGATCAGGGAATTATGTTCGGTTACGCGACAAATGAAACGCCGGAATTAATGCCGCTCCCGATTTCTTTGGCGCATCGCCTCGCGTACAATCTCGCGCAAATCCGCAAACAAGGCGAAGTCTCGTGGCTGCGCCCGGACGTGAAAACGCAGGTCTCCGTCGTTTACGAAAACGAAAAACCCGTTCGCGTTTCCGACGTTTTAGTTTCGACGCAGCACACCGAAGCGGTCGAACACGACGAAATTTTGCAATTTATTTCGCAGCAATTAATTCCCAGTTCTTTGGGCGAATGGTACAACGACGAAATTAAAGTTCAGGTCAACCCGACCGGAAAATTCGTTCACGGCGGACCGTCGGCAGACTGCGGCGTTACGGGGCGCAAAATCATCGTTGATACTTACGGCGGCGCAGGTCGTCATGGCGGCGGCGCATTTTCGGGCAAAGACCCGTCGAAAGTTGACCGTTCGGGCGCATATTTCTGCCGTTACGTTGCGCGCGAAGTCGTCAAAGCCGGTTTAGCCGACAAAGCCGAAATCCAGGTTTCTTACGCCATCGGCGTTGCCGAACCCGTTTCGGTCAAAGTTGACACCTTCGGCACGGGCGACGAACAAGCTGCCTGCGATTTCGTCAAAAAATTCGATTTCCGACCGGCGGCGATCATCGAAACGCTCGAATTATTACAGCCGATTTATCGCCAAACGACCAACTACGGTCACTTCGGCAAAGCAGGCTTGAGTTGGGAAAGATAAAATCAAATTTAAATTTTTGAACTGAAAAGGCGAGCAATTAAACGCTCGCCTTTTTCTTCTACACTAATCAAGATTGCCGCACGGAAAATACAATCCTTGATTTTGAAAATGAATTTAAACAGTTCCGCCAATGCGGGAATTTGGCGTTAATCCTGATTTTTGGAAAGATTGCGGTTTGCGCTAAAACTGTTTAAGGTTGCATTAATAGCTTTTGGAACAGGGGATTTAGGTGCAAAGCCATTTGTGTCTTTTGTCGGTATGAAACAAATTGCGAGCTTGTTTATTGCGGCTTTTTTATTTGCAGCAACCGTTTTCGGACAACAAACGAACGGCATCCTGCGCGGGCGTGTGATTGACGTTGCGGGCGCTGTCATTGTCGGCGCAAACGTAACAGTCACTGCGGTTAACGGCAGGGAACGCACCATCCAAACCAATCAAGCCGGCGAGTTTAGTTTTACGAATCTCGCGCCGGGCAAATATGTCGTCCGGGCGAGCGCGCCCGGTTTTGCGGCGTATGAAAACTCGGAAATCGAAGTTTTCGCCGGGCGCGATGCGGCGCTCGATATTCCGCTCAACATCGCCCAAGCCGAGGCGCAGGTCAATATCGGCGAAGATGAGCCGGTTAATACAAATCCCTCGGCAAACGCGAGCGCGATCGTTTTGAAAGAAGAAGACATTGAGGCTTTGCCCGACAACGACGAAGAGCTTGCTGCCGCACTCCAAGCATTAGCAGGACCGGGTGCAGGACCGAATGGCGGCGAGGTTTTTATTGACGGTTTTTCCGGCGGTAGGCTTCCGCCGCGCGATACAATCAGGGAGATTCGCATCAATCAAAATCCGTTTTCGTCCGAATACGACCGCATAGGGCTGGGGCGTATCGAGATTTTGACCAAACCTGGGACGGACAAATTTCGCGGCGAGGTTGATTTTGAATTTGAGGACGAATCTTTCAACTCGCGCAATCCATTTGCCCAAAACCGCCCGCCGTTTCAGATTCGCAACTTTAGCGTCGAGTTGGGCGGACCTATCGTTAAAAAACGCGCGTCGTATTTCGTTGATTTTGAGCGGGATGCGACCGACAGTAACGCGCTGATTAATGCTCTGATTCTCGACCCGAATTTAAATGTAACGCCTTTCCAGCTCGCGGTGCTTACGCCGCGGAAAAGCGTTGAACTTAGCCCCCGTTTTGATTTGAAAATTAACGATAACAACACGCTCGTCGCTCGTTATTTTTATGAAAAATCAAACTCGAAAAACGCAGGCTTCGGCGGTTTTGATTTGCCTTCACGCGCATATGCTTCAAGCGATTCAGACCAAACATTTCGACTGACCGAAACGGCTGTGATTTCAGCCTCAATCCTCAACGAAGCCCGTTTTCAATATATTCGTCGTCATTCGTCTTCGACCAACGACAACAATTCACCGACAATTCGTGTGCTTGACGCTTTTACTTCGGGCGGCGCAAACGTAGGAAATGCTTTTTCAAACGAAGACCGCTTTGAATTGCAAAACTACACTTCGTTTCTGCACAAAAATCATTCGCTCAAAGCGGGTTTGCGTCTTCGACACGTCAGCCTCAGAAATGTCTCGCCGAGCAATTTCGCGGGAACTTTTACTTTTACGAGCCTCGAACAATATCGCAATACAATTTTGAATCTGCCCGGCGCTTTTCCGACACAGTTTTCGATTGCGGGCGGTACACCTGAAACCGGAGTTAAACAAACTGACTTGGGTTTATTTCTGCAAGACGATTGGCGCGTTCGCCCTGATTTAACGCTTTCATTCGGGCTGCGTTACGAAAATCAAACGAATATTTCGAGCGATTTTAATTTAGCGCCACGTTTCGGATTTGCTTATGCGCCCGGCGCAAAAGGAAATAATCGTCCGAAGACCGTCTTTCGCGGCGGTTTCGGGATTTTTTACGACCGTTTTAGCGAAAGTCTGACATTGCAAGCCCGGCGTTTTAACGGCATCAATCAACAACAATTCGTCGTCACAGACCCGGCGATTCTGGATGCCGTGATTTTCACCAACAACGGCGTTTCAAACATTCCGACAATCAGCCAACTTACAGCTTTCGCGCAGCCGCAAACTACCAGAATCGTTTTACCTGATTTGCAAGCTCCTTACACAATGCAGACTGCTTTGAGCGTTGAACATCAGTTTCCGTTTAAAACAACTCTGAGCGTCACATACATCAACGCTCAAACTCGCCGCCTGCTGCGCTCGCGTAATATTAATGCACCTCTTAACGGAGTGCGCCCGATTCCAAATGCAGGCAATATTTTTCAATACGAATCAACCGGAAAGTTTAATCAGAATCAACTGGGTTTCAACATTCGCTCAAACTTCAGCGAAGACGCCTCAATTTTCGCCAATTATTCTTTCGGCAAAGCGAAAAGCGACACGGACGGAGCGGGAACTTTTCCGGCAAACTCTTATGACCTGAGCGGCGAATATGGCGATGCTGTTTTGGACATTCGCCATCGTTTTACAATCGGCAGCAATTTTACAGCGCCGTTTGGCTTGCATTTGAGCCCGTTTATCTCTTTTCGCTCCGGTGTTCCGTTTAATATCACGACCGGCACCGACACAAACGGTGACACGCTTTTTACCGAACGCCCGGCATTTGCTACGGATTTAAACCGGCTATGCAATTTCGGAACGGCGACAAATCCATCTATTCGTCCGTGCGTTGTTCAAACCAGATTCGGCAACTTTGATTTACAGCCTGTCGCCGGTCAAACAATTATTCCGCGCAATTATGGCAGAGGCTCGGAATTCTTTATCGTCAATCTGCGGATGGCAAAAGAGTTTGGTTTTGGCGGCAAAAAGAAGGTGTCTGACAAAAGCGATGATGAGGATGATGAAAGCCCTTACAATCTGGAATTTTCCGCTGCGATTCGCAATCTTTTCAACCACACCAATCGCGGTACGCCGGTCGGAAATCTTCGCTCACAGCTTTTCGGTCAATCTGTTTCATTAGCCGGAAGTTTTGGTTTCGCCGGTGGAGGCGGACAAACGGTTGGAAACAGACGAATCGAGTTTGAAGTACAGTTTAGTTTTTAAAGACGGCTAATTAAAGCTTAAATTTTAAGTGCTGATTAGTTCTTGTTTCACGTAGATTCAATCTTTCAAATGGCTTTCTTCACTCTTCTTCCTCAAGCATCATTTCCGCAATTTTTTCGCCTTTATCCAATGTAAAGCGCCAGAGCATCAACCTTACCGGCGTTTCAACTCTGTAACGATAAATGCGGTTTTCGCCTGAAATTTCGTCTCCAACAAAGACAAATTTTTTGATTGCGCCGAAAGCGGCAATGCGGCGCGCCGTTTGTTTTGCCGTTTCGCTTGTTAAAGCAGCACGCGCTTTTTCCGCAAACGAATCGGTTTCGAGCTTTTCGCTCAAAAACGAGCGCAGAGCGTTTTGCAATTGTTTGGCGATTTCAGCGTCCGCGCCGGATTGTTCTTTCATTTGACGCAGGCTGATTTCAGGCAAATAGATTTTCGCCACGCCGCGCGCAATCTGCCCGCCGATTCCGACCGTGCCTAAATTAGTGAGAACGATGACGGTTAAATCATCGTTCGCGTAACGCGAAATGGCGGCGGAAAAACCTGCGGTGTGTCCGGTGTGCGAAATGAGCTTGTGCCCGCGAAATTCCCCGACGTTCCAGCCGAAACCATACGAATACGGTTTGCCGTCGTTCAAGACAAACGGCGTCCAAATCTGTTCTTTGCTCGTTTTTTTCAAAAAAGCGTCGCCGCGCAATCCCATCTCCCATTTCGCCAAATCGGCGATGGTCGAAACGATTGCGCCCGCCGCAAAAAGATCGGTCAAATCCCAATCACGCCCGGTGAGACGATTATTTTCCCATTCATAGCCGTCGGCGCGATTTTTAACGATAAATTGCGGGTCGCGGTCAGCAGTGGAATTCATTCCGAGAGGTGTAAAAATGCGCTCGCGCAGAAAATCCCAATACGGTTTGCCGCTTGCCAATTCGATGATAAAACCCAGAAGATTGTAGCCGGTGTTGCTGTAAATCCAGCGTTCGCCCGGCTCGAATTCGAGCGGAAGCGCTCCAACGGCTTTGATGAAATCGTCGCGCTTCGATCTTTTAATTAATTCAAAACCGGACAAACCCGTATAATTTTTAATCCCGGATGTGTGCGTCAGCAGATTTCGGACCGTAACTTTGTTCCAGCTTTCCGGCGTGTTCGGCAGATATTTCGAGATTTTTTCGTCGAGACTTATCTTGCCTTCTTCAACCAGCAGCATTACGGCGGCGGCAGTGATTTGCTTGGAAACCGAGCCGATTTCAAAAACCGTGTCTTTCGTTGCGGGAACGTTTAATTCGACGTTTGCCAAACCGTAGCTTTCGAGTTTAACGGTTTTGCCCGCTCTAATAACCGCCAGCGCAGCGCCCGGAATGTGCCGCTCGCTCATCTGCGCCCGGACGTAATCAGCAATTTTGTCGGCGCGAACCGATGGCGAAAAGCAAAATAACGCGAGAAGAAGCAACGGGAAAAAACGCGAAAAAGTGAATTTCAAAATCATAAATTACAAATAAAAAGCCGCGCATTCGGAACAAATGCACGGCATCTTTTACGACGCTTTTCCCATCGTGTCAAGCGGCGGCGATGTAATATTCATTGAAGTAAACGGATAAAAATTTATCGCGCAAAAAGAAATCGAATCTTGACAAAAAAGTAAGGTTTGCTAGAATCTATTTGTGAGAACTTTTACAAGGAACGCTCGGTAAACGAAAAATGAAGATTTCGGCGCAGGAAGAATACGGTTTGCGGTGTCTCGTGCAGCTTGCTGCGTTACAGCCGGGCGAGAGCTTGACGCTTAATCAAATCGCCGAGCGCGAAGGAATCTCCGGCGCAAACGCCGGAAAGCTGATGTGGCTTTTGAGCAAAGCCGATCTGGTGCATTCAACGCGCGGGACGAAAGGCGGTTACACGCTCGCTCGTCCTGCGGAAGAAATTTTGTTGAGCGACGTGATTAAAATTTTGGACGCCGACGCGGTTGAAAATCATTGTCAGAGCTACACCGGCGTCTTAGATGTTTGCGTTCACACGGGCGATTGCGGGATTCGCCCGGTCATTTTGGGTTTGCACGAAATTGTGCATCAGGCTTTGTCGAAAATCACTCTGGCGCAGCTCGTCGGCGAAGAGCGCAAAGTGAACGAAACTTTTTATCGAATTCAAAAATTAACTCAAAAAGTCGTCGTTTAAACGAAAGCGACTTTGAACCTTGAACTTGGAACTTTTAAAAAAATGAGTACAGCAGTTGAGCTTTTAGCAAACAGAGAATACAAATACGGTTTTGTCACCGATATTGAATCGGACTCGATTCCGAAAGGTTTATCCGAAGACACCGTGCGGCTGATTTCCCAAAAGAAAAACGAGCCGGAATGGATGCTCGAATTTCGCCTCAAAGCGTTTCGTCAGTGGCTGACGATGAAAGAACCGAATTATTGGGCGAATTTTAAATATCCGAAAATTGATTATCAGGATATTACTTATTATTCCGCGCCGAAACAAAAAGAGCTGAAAAAATCGCTCGACGAAGTTGACCCGGAGCTGCTTAGAACTTTTGAAAAACTCGGCATTCCTTTGACCGAGCAAAAAATGCTGGCAAACGTAGCGGTTGACGCCGTGTTTGATTCGGTTTCGGTTGCGACAACTTATAGAAAAAAACTGTATGAAGCGGGAGTGATTTTCTGTTCCTTTTCAGAAGCGCTTAAAGATTATCCCGAACTTATCAAAAAATATCTCGGTTCGGTCGTGCCGGTTGGCGACAACTATTTCGCGGCTTTGAACAGCGCGGTTTTTTCCGACGGTTCTTTCGTCTTCATCCCGAAAGGCGTCAAATGCCCGATGGAGCTTTCGACGTATTTCCGAATTAACAACGCCGAAAGCGGACAATTTGAGCGCACTTTGATTGTCGCCGAAAAAGGCGCTTCGGTCGCATATAACGAAGGCTGCACCGCGCCGCAATTCTCGAAAAATCAGCTTCACGCGGCGGTTGTCGAATTAATCGCTTTAGACGACGCCGAAATCAAATATTCGACCGTTCAAAACTGGTATGCCGGAAACGAAGAAGGCGTCGGCGGAATTTACAATTTCGTGACAAAGCGCGGCGCGTGTCGCGGGAAAAACTCAAAAATTTCGTGGACGCAGGTTGAAACCGGCTCGGCGATTACGTGGAAATATCCGTCGGTGATTTTGCAGGGCGACAATTCAATCGGCGAATTTTACTCGGTCGCGCTGACGAACAACGCGCAGATTGCCGACACCGGAACGAAGATGATTCATCTCGGCAAAAACACCAAATCAACGATTGTCTCGAAAGGGATTTCCGCCGGAAAATCCAATAACAGCTATCGCGGTTTGGTCAAAGTGATGCCAAAAGCGGAAGGCGCGCGCAATTATACGCAGTGCGATTCGATGCTGATCGGCGACCGCAGCTCGGCGAATACGTTTCCGTATATCGAAGTGATGAACAACACGGCAAAAGTCGAACACGAAGCGACGACTTCACGTATTTCCGAAGAGCAGTTGTTTTATCTGCAACAGCGCGGTTTGTCGCAGGAAGATTCGGTTTCGCTGATTATCAATGGTTTTTGCAAAGAAGTTTTCCGCGAATTGCCGATGGAATACGCGGTCGAAGCGCAGAAACTGCTGGGATTGAAACTGGAAAACAGCGTTGGGTAATTGAAAGTGAAATTAGGTTTAACTGAAAAGGAAAAAATCATCGAGATTTGCAAGCGCAATGACATTGAGTTTTGCGCGCTATTCGGTTCTTTTGCGCGCGGCGAGGCAAAGGCGGAAAGCGATGTTGATTTGCTGATTCGTTTTGCGAAACCGAAAAGTTTGATCGGACATATCGGAGTAGCGCACCAGTTTGAAGACGTTTTAGGAAAAGAAGTTGATTTGATAACGGAAAACGAATTGAGTCCGCATATTCGGGAAAATGTTTTGCGCGATTTGACGGTAATTTATGGCGAATGAAGATTTGTATTTGAAAAACATTCTCGAATCAATTGGCAAAATCGAGCGTTATGTTAAGGGGCTGGATGAAAAAGCATTTCAAGCCGACGATAAAACGCAGGATGCCGTAATTCGCCAGCTTGAAATTATCGGCGAAGCCGCGAGGTTGTTGCCGGATGAAATAAAAAATGCGAATCCGCAAGTTTCCTGGCGCGATATTTCAGGAATGAGAAATCATTTGATTCATCGTTATTTCAAGGTTGATATTGAGGAAGTCTGGCGAACTGCTCAAAATGATTTGTCGCCTTTGAAAATGGAAGTAGAGAAGATTTTAGAAAATCTGACGTAATAGGTTTTGTCATGAGCTTTTCTTTTAAGAACTAAGCTTTTAGGGTTGAAGCTCGAAAACAGCGTGGGTTATAACCGAGAAAAAAAACGCTAACAACAATTAAAGGAGAATCCAGATTATGCATTGTCCTAATTGCGGATCGCGAAATAAAAAGCACCAAAATTATTGTCGTTATTGCGGTTTGCATTTGCCCGACATTGAAAAACTGTTTTTGAGCCAGTTGGTTTTCGGCGAAGATACGAAACAACTGAAAAAATTGAGAAGCGCCGGAAAGCTGATTGATTACGTTCAAATTTTACTGATTTTTTTATTCGCTTTAGGGATTTTCAAGATTGCTACTACCGATTTTGACGGCGGCAAAGATTTGGTCAAACTCAGTCTGGTGTCTTTTATGCTATTGCTGGCGGCTGATGGAGTTCTCAAATACTTTCAGCGTCAAAGTCTGAAAACGAACAGGCGCGATGTCATAACAAGCACCCAAGAAGGAAAGTTTGAAGCGCGGAAAACTGTCAGGTTGATTGAAGAAAAACCGTTTTATCCGGTTCCGAGCGTAAGCGATGCGTCAACCGAATTACTTTTTGTTGACAATAAATCCAATAGATCGGAATGAGATTTTTGGAAAACAAGATTTAGAAACGATTGCAGAAACTTTTGGAATTGAAACTTGAGGAGAGCGCTCGTTAGTGGAAATTGTGTTATTTGACTCGCTCGGATGGATAGGCGCGATTTTGCTTCTGTCGGCTTACGCGCTGGTTTCCTTTAAAAAAGTTGCTGCCGATTCGCAAACTTATCAATGGCTGAACGTGACGGCGAGCGTTTTGCTGGCGATTAATACGCTTTACCATCAGGCTTATCCGTCGAGCTTTGTCAATATTACATGGACGTTTATTGCGGTTTTCGCCATTTGGACGATTAGAAGAAAATATGCAAAAAGTGCAGATTAAAAATGCGCCTGAACCGAAAGGACATTATTCGCCAGCCGTTGTGCATAACGGCTTAATTTTTGTGTCGGGACAATTGCCGCGAGACGCCGTAACGGGCGAAGTGGAAACCGGAGCAATCGAGGCGCAGACGGAGCTTGCTTTGCGAAACGTCGAACAGATTTTGCTTGCAGCCGGAACCGATTTGAATCACGTTTTGCAGATGACGATTTACGTTTCCGAGATGGAGCTGTGGGACAAAGTGAACGAAACCTACGCGCGGATTTTGGGCGAACACAAACCTGCGCGGGCGATTGTGCCGGTCAAAGATTTGCATTTCGGGACAAAGATCGAGATTCAGGCGATTGCGGCGGTGAAAGAATAGAGAATGCAGTATTACGGAATTGATTGGCTGGCGACGGTTTGCGGGCTTTCAGGCGTTTATTTGCTCGGCAACAAAAATAAGATCGGTTTTATTTTATTTATGATTGCGAGCCTGAGCTGGATGATTTTCGGTGTTCTCACCGGCAGCATAGCGATGACAATCGGCAGCTTAATATTTTTCACTATGCATTTGCGCGGTTTTTTGAATTGGAAACGAACGGAAAACAAAGGGGAAGTTTAGAAAATGTTATTAGAAGTAAAAGATTTACACGCGGGGATTGAAAACAAAGAGATTTTAAAAGGGCTTTCGCTCTCGATTAACAAAGGCGAAGTCCACGCGATTATGGGACCGAACGGTTCCGGCAAATCAACTTTGTCGAAAGTTTTAGCAGGACATCCGACTTATGAAGTGATTTCAGGCGAAGTATTGTTTGAAGGCAAAGATTTATTGGAATTAGAACCGGACGAGCGCGCCCGCGAAGGCATTTTTATGGCGTTTCAATATCCGGTCGAAGTTCCGGGCGTCACGAATTCGCAGTTTTTGCGGCTCGCCTACAACGAGAAAATGAAGCATTTCGAGCAGGAAGAATTAGACCCGCTCGAATTTAACGATTATCTCAAAGAAAAAATGAAAATCGTCGGGATGCCGACCGAGTTTATCAATCGCGGCGTCAACGAAGGATTTTCCGGCGGCGAAAAGAAACGCAACGAGATTTTGCAGATGGCGGTTCTCGAACCGAAGCTCGCGGTTTTGGACGAAACCGATTCGGGGTTGGACATTGACGCGCTCAGAATTGTCGCCGAAGGCGTTAATAAGTTACGCAATTCGGAAAACGCGATTATTCTCGTCACGCACTATCAACGATTGTTGAATTACATCGAACCGGATTTTGTTCACGTTCTGGCTGGCGGGCGAATCGTCAAAGAAGGCGGCAAAGAACTTGCTTTGCAGCTTGAAGAAAAAGGCTACGATTGGATTAAAACTGCTGCGGCATAAGGAGAAAATGAGAAAATGACTTCACAAAAAACGGCAGTTGAAAATAATTACACGGCAGCTTTTCGCCAAATTTTAGAAACGACCGGCAGCGAAGCCTCATGGCTGAGAATGGTGCGCGAAAACGCGATTGACCGTTTCCGTGAAACCGGCTTTCCGACTGTTAAACAGGAAGAGTGGAAATATACGAACGTCGCGCCGTTCGTCAAAGACGAGTTTGAAATTCGCACGCATCTGAGCGGCGAAGAAAGCGAAATTGCCGAAAACGTTTTATACGCTGCGGAATCGGAAAACAGCACGCTCGTTTTTCAAAACGGCGTTTTTATTTCCGAAAAGTCTTCAACCAACGCCTTTACAGAATGTTTCGCTGCGACGAGCTTGCAGGAAGTTTTGGCGAATGAAAAATACGGCGAGGTTTTTCGTCAATATTACGCGCGGCTCGTCGCGTCCGAGCAAAACGGCTTTACGGCTTTGAATACGGCTTTTGCCGCGCACGGCGCGTTTTTGTTCGTGCCGAAAAACATCAAAATCGAAGCGCCGATTCATCTGCTTTTTCATTCGAGCGCTGAAGAAGCGGCGTTTGCGACGTTTCCGCGCGTTTTCGTTTTTCTCGAAACGGGCGCGGAAGCGACTTTGATTGAACATTATTCGCGAGCTTCGGAAAATAAATATTTGACGAATTCGGTTGTCGAAATTGTTTTGGAAGACAATGCGCGGTTGACGCATTACCGCGTTCAGCGCGAAAGCCACGCCGCTCTGCACGTCGGCTCAACAGGCGTGACTTTACGGCGCGATTCGTTTTACGACACGACCAATCTAAATTTTGGCGGAGCACTCGCCCGCCACGACATCAGCGTCAAATTTAACGCCGAAGGCGCGGAATGTTTTGTTGATGGGCTGTATATGATCGGCGACACGCAGCACGCCGACACTCATTCGACAATCGAGCATCTCGTAAAAAACTGCAAATCGAATCAAACGTACAAAGGCGTTTTGAACGGCAAATCTCATGCAGTCTTTAACGGCAAAGTTTTTGTCGCCGAAGGCGCGTCCGGTACGGACGGTTATCAATCGAACAAAAATCTGCTGCTCTCGAACGACGCCCGCGTTGACACGAAACCGCAGCTCGAAATCTTTAACGACGATGTTAAATGCTCGCACGGCGCGACCGTCGGACAGCTTGAAGAAGAAGAATTGTTTTATTTGCTATCGCGCGGTTTAAACGAAGTTTTGGCGCGAAATCTTCTGACTTACGGTTTTGCCGAAGAAGTCATCAACAAAATCAAAATCGAATCAATCAAAAAGCAGTTGGACGCGGCGGTTTTGAATCGTTTGGACGCGAAGATTTTGAAGGATTAATTATGGGGCTGACTTATATCGAGGGAAAAGTGATTGGAAATGGCGACGTTTCGGAAACAGTCAGCTTTTTAGTTGATAGCGGGGCAAACTATACGCTTTTGTCGAAAGATACTTGGGAGAAATTCGGATTAAAAGCAAAAAAAACTCTTAGTTTTACATTAGCCGACGGAACCAAAATCGAGCGCGCGGTTTCAGAGTGCCGCCTTGAAATTCTCGGGGAAGATTTTCACACGCCGGTAATTCTTGGAGAAGAAGGCGATGAACCGCTGCTCGGTGCGGTAACGCTGGAAATTCTCGGAGTTGTTTTGAATCCGTTTAATCGAACATTGCAGCCGATGCGAATGATGCTGGCTTAACAAAGGTTAGAAATTATGGCGACGCCAGAAAAAGTTTTACAAAAAATGAGCAATTGGGATGTTGAAAAAATCAGACAGGACTTTCCCGTCTTGTCGCAAACGGTGAACGGGAAACCGCTCGTTTATCTCGACAACGCGGCTTCATCGCAAGTGCCGCAGGTCGTGATTGACAGGGGCGCGAAATATCTGCGTGAAGAGCATTCGAATATTCATCGCGGGGTTCACTATTTGAGCCAGCATGCGACGACCGCTTATGAAGCGGCGCGCGAAAAGGTGCGCAAATTTATCAATGCGCGCGAAGCGAAAGAATGTATTTTTGTGCGCGGCTGCACCGAAGGCGTTAATCTCGTTGCCAGCTCTTACGGGCGCAAATTCGTCGGCGAAGGCGATGAAATTATCATTTCGCAGATGGAGCATCACGCCAATATTATTCCGTGGCAAATGCTGGCGGAAGAAAAAGGCGCTCACCTGAAAATCATTCAGATGAATGAGCGCGGCGAGCTGATTCTGGAAGAATATGAAAATCTGCTCAATGAGCGAACGCGCATTGTCGCCGTTTCGCATGTCTCCAATTCTCTCGGCACAATCAATCCAATCAAGGAAATGATTGCGACGGCGCATAAATTCGGCGTTCCGGTTTTTGTGGACGGAGCGCAAAGCGTACCGCATTTTCCGGTTGACGTGCAGGATTTGGACGCGGATTTCTTTACGTTTTCCGGTCACAAAATGTACGCGCCGACGGGCAGCGGCGTGCTTTACGGCAAACGCGAGTGGCTCGATAAAATGCCGCCTTATCAAACCGGCGGCGGGATGATTCGCACCGTCACCTTCGAGAAAACGACGTTTGCGCCGATTCCCGAAAAATTTGAAGCCGGAACACCGGCAATCGCCGCCAACATAGGACTCGGCGCGGCGATTGATTATTTAAATTCGATTGATCTGGCGAAAGCCGCCGAATATGAACACGAGCTTTTGGAATACGCGACCGAAAAACTGTCGGCAATCGAAGGCGTCCGCATTATCGGCACGGCGCGGGAAAAAGCCTCGGTTTTATCTTTCACAATCGAAGACGCGCACCCGCACGATGTCGGTACGATTTTAGACCAGTCGGGAATTGCCGTCCGCGCCGGACATCATTGCGCGCAGCCCGTGATGCAATTTTTTAAAGTTCCGGCAACGGCTCGCGCTTCGTTTGCTTTTTACAACACGCGCGAAGAAGTTGACGCCCTCGCCAAAGCGGTGGAAAAAGTGATTGAAGTATTTGCATAAAATAAAGAAATGTCAGAATTAAGCGAACTTTATCAGCAGGTTATCCTCGACCACAACAAAAAGCCGCGCAATTTCCGCGAGCTGGAAACGGCGAATTATAAGGCGGACGGGCAAAATCCGTTGTGCGGAGACCAATTGACCGTTTATCTCGAAATGGAAAACGACGCGGTCAAAGATGTGGCGTTTGTCGGTTCGGGCTGCGCGATTTCCAAAGCGTCGGCTTCGATGATGACGCAAGCGGTCAAAGGCAAAACAAAAGCGGAAATCGAAACGATTTTTGAAGAATTCGGGCGAATGGTGCGCGGCGAAATGGACGAAGAAACGGAAGAAAATCATCTCGGAAAACTCAAAATTTTCGCAGGCGTGCGCGAGTTCCCGGCGCGCGTAAAATGCGCTTCTTTAAGCTGGCACACGGTTCACGCCGCTTTGAATGAAGAAACTGAGGTTTCGACCGAATAGCTCGACCGAATGATTTCAATGAAAAGATTGGCAGTTTTGCTGCAAAGAATTTTGCCGCCCGTTTGGTGCGGGATGGTTTTGGCAATCGCAGTTGAAGCGCCGCTTAAATTTAAAGCTCCCGGAATTACCAGAGAATTGGGTTTGGGAATCGGAAAGCTCGTTTTTTCCGCGCTCAACAGCGCCGAATTGGTGCTGGCGGCGGTTTTAGCCGCTGCGATTTTTGCCTTTTCAAGCGCCAAAACCGCGCGTTTTGTTTTTGGCGTAATTGCTCTGATTTTGCTGGTTCAAACTTTCTGGCTGATTCCGGTTTTGATGAATCGCGCCGACATTATTATCTCCGGCGCAGCGCCGCTCGATTCTTCGATTCATATTTTTTACATCGTTTTTGAAGCCGCCAAAGTGATTTTGCTTTTGACTTTAACGGTTTTATTGCAATTGGGAGAGCTGTCGAAAACAGAAGGAATTTAAAGTTACAGTTATTTACTGCAAAAAAGGCTTGAGTTTTTAAAAACTCAAGCCTTTTTTGCGTTGGTTTTGAATCAAAACCGCATTGTTTAGTTTAGGGAAAAGTATTCCGGCATATTCAATCGCAGAATCGCCGCTAGTGATTGCTGCATTTGGCTGCCGGTTTCGATTTTAGCTTTCTGCCTGTTCTGCTGCGCCGCCGGCATCCAACTGCCGTTGACATCTCCGACCAGGATGGCTTCATAGTCTTGACCCGTCTGTGAACTGAGAAGCGGCGAATATGTCCGGTTCGGGGGAACAAACTTCCAGGTTCCTGTTTGTCCGGTGTTGGCATTCGGTCCTCCGGCAGCCAAATATCTTAAAATCAGCGTTGCATCAAACGGAGTGATGTTTCCATCGCCGCTTGTGTCGGCGGCAATTCGTTGATTTGCATTTAAAGCGTTTGGTCCTTGTCCGTTAGCTGCGATGTGACGAAGAATCATCGTCGCGTCAAATGGAGAAATGGCGCCGTTCACATCTCCGCTTTTTGACGGTGTTACGGTGTACGTCCCGCCCGGTACTAAGTTATCGAGTTGATAATCACCCGTCGTATCCGTCGTATCAGACTCTGTAGTTGGACCTACAGCAGTTACCAGCACATTGGCAACAGGCTTCGCAGGATCGTTTGACGGTACTCCGTAATTAACTTTTCCAGATATGCTGAAGCCTCCTCCTGCGGCAGTCACGAGAGCTTGTCCCGAAAATTCGGAAGTATCGCCGATTGCCTGCGCTGAACCGGCGGTCGTGGTTGCCGTCGCGGTGATGAATTGTCCGGCTGACAGTGACAGCGGAGCCGAGTTAAAGCCAAATACCGCATTACCGCCGGAATCGGTCATAGTCGTGGTCGAACCGATGTATGTTCTGCCTTCGCTGTTTGCGCCGTCAGTGGCGGTGTTGCTGTAAAAATCAATTCTAAAGGTCGTAGTCGGCGTGCTGTTCAAAGTACCCGTGACGTTGCCGCTCGTCAGGGCTGAAGTAATAACCGGAAAATTTTGCAAATTGTTCGGTCCGGTGTCAGGGTCTCCGGTATCATTTGCCGTTGTGCCGGGCGCGCCGAGGTCAATTCCGATTCCGGCATTGTTAAAAATTGAATTGCCGTGAATCGAATTGCCGACGCCCGCCGTTTGGTCAACGTAAACTCCCGCTCTCGCGCTGAGCGAATTAGCATCGCCGTTATTGGCGATTAAGTTGCACGAGTTATCGCAAGCGCCCGGCGTCACGCCAGCGCCGCCAATCGTGTTGCTTGCTGCGGTGTTGGAAATTTGAACTCCGTTGTCGCGGTTGGCAAGAGCTGTCGTGCCATTTGCCGCAACGCCGATATAATTTCCGGCGATTATATTGCCGGTTGCTAAAGTTGTTCCGATAGAAACGCCGTTTGCCTTATTGCCGGAAATCACGTTTCGCAATTCGACCGTCGAACCGCCGACCGTATTGCCTCCCGCTTGCATCGAAACACCGCTTCCATTGTTGCCGAGAGCTGCGGTGCCTGCGGCATTAACGCCGATATAATTACCTGCCACTAAATTGTTTGACGCCGTAAAGCCGAAATCGGTGAGAATGGAAACGCCGTTTCCGTTATTGCCGGAAATCACGTTGCCGTTCACATTGAGAGCATTGTAATAACCGATTGTGCTCCCCGAAGAATTAACAATCTGGACGCCGTCCGAAGTGTTGCCCAAATCGCCTGACCCGGCGGCGTTCGTGCCGATATAGTTGCCGCTGACAACCGCCCAGCCCCCGGCGGTAATTTCGATTCCGCGTCCTTGATTACCGGAAATCACGTTGCGGTCGTATTGTGGGTCGCCGCCAATAAAATGCTGAGTAGTTCCGACAATCAAAATGCCTCGGTTAATATTTCCCAGAGCCGTATCTCCCGCGAGATTTGTTCCGATATAGCTCGACCTGATAGCGTTGGCGTTATCAACTCCATTACCGGGATCATTTCCAATGCCGTCGGTGTCCATCCGAATTCCGGCTTCGGCGAAACGGTTAATGGCAAATCCTTTAATCGTGCAGTTACCGGCGCGAATCCATAAACCGATTGAAGCCGCTCCGGCGTTTTGAGTCGCCTGACCGTTAAGCTCGATGGTCGGCGTATTGGGTGTCGCCGTATTATCGGGCTGTGCAACGTTAATGCCAACCGTACTTGTGATTGCCGGAAGCGGCGTGACCAGATTAATTGTCCCGGTCACGGCAAATCGTATTTCCCCTCCGCCCCCGGCGTTTGAGGCGATAATTGCCGCACGAAAGCTGCCTTCGCCGCTGTCATTTAAATTTGTCACGGTATAAATCGCAGCGCCGCCGAGGTTTTGAGTGCTGTTTTTCTGCGCTGTTGCAAGCGGAACCGAGCAAATGGTCATGGCAAAGACCACGCACCATGATAGGGCGCAATGCAGGATTCGAGAGAGTTGATTTTTATTAGCTGCTTGTGTCATTTCGATTTCCTCTTTCCTTCGATTCTTTTCAAATCTTTGACTAAGTTTTATTAAGTCGTAACGCGGCGCTTTTCATTTATCATTTATCACGGAACACCTGTTAAATGTTGAATGCTGAATGTTACTCGCTTTTCGAGTCGGCAACAGTCTTCGCCGGACGCGGTGTTTCGCCGTATTTATTAACCGCCGCAACGCGATAAGAGACGTTTTTGGCGCGTCGCATTTTCCGGTCAAGATACGACAAGACACCGGGTTTAACTTCGGCAATCATCGTCTCGCCTCGGCTGCCCGTTCGAGCGCGGTAAATGCGATAAGCGGTCAATGGAGAGCCGCCGTCGTCGGGCGTTGTCCATTTAATCTTTTTGCCTGTCTTTGTTTCCTCAACGGAAACCGGTGGCGGTAGCGGTGGAGGCGTCGGACCGCTCGGATCAAATGCCCCGAAAAGTCGCATACCGCTGCGCTGGCGGATGATCGTCAATCGCGCGACACCCTGATTAGTCGTGGCGTCGCCTGAGTTGTCGGTAATGTTTATGCACGGATGGTCAAAATTACAGCCGTCGGCATAAACCACCAGTATCCGACCGCGCGAATCTACCGTTATGTCATTAAAATCGAGCAGATTGCGCGTATCAACCGGAACTGTGGGCGGTTTAGGGCAGATTGTGCCGCTCGTGCAAATGGGTCCTTGCTGAAGCGGATTCGGTTCGCCGGGATGAAGCGGGTCGTTGTCCGCCCGAACCACGCTCCACGATTTTCCGCCGTCGCAGGTCGTGGCTATATAAGGAAACCAGGTTGCCTTAACAGTCGCTACGGAACCGAACGGATCTCCTGAATCCGTTGTGCCGGTTCCGAGGAAAAACACGGCAGCGCGATTATTATCTCCGGCAACCACTGCCGGAAACAGTCCTGCCTTTACAACATAATTAGCCGCCGCGCCCAGATTCCAGTCATCGTGCCAGGTCAATCCGCGGTCATCTGATACCGCCACGCGAAGCTGTTTATCCGAGCTGGTGTATGACAAATATATCCTGCCGCCCGCACCTACGCCGACCGACGGATCACTAATGCCGCCGATGCTGGAGCTGGTCGGAACCGGGCGGATTTCCCATGTCAAACCGTTGTCTTCGGAAACGACGACCGCCGCCTTGCCGCCGCAGTTCTTATTCGGAAAATAAACCGTGCCGTCCGGCGCGACTTTGATATGCCCGTGGATTCCGCCGCATTGCGCGATTGTGTAAGCGGGAATCGCCGGTCCGTAAGTCAAGCCGCCGTCAAAGCTGGTCGCAACAGACGCATACCCGATCTGCTGTGAAGCGTAATAGAAAAGATTCGGATAGCTCGTTATCGGCTGCCGCCCGAGAACGCCGAGTTTTGGCGGTCCGCCGCCGATTGATTGGTGGTCATAGCCTTGCGACGCCCCGCCCGTTTGAAAAGTCGCCACAGAACTCGTTAAATCGTCATCGGAAATAATGCCGTTGGTTGCGCCTCCCGCCCCTTGCAGCTCTCCGGCGATTGTCCGTCCCGTAACGGAATCGGTGAATAAGATCGGATCAAGTCCGGTCACGAGCGTGTTTATCGGTTTACTAAACCAGGTTGTTCCGGTTACCGGATCGGCAGGTGAGGTAGAATCATTGAATGTCACCCTGTTTGGTCTGAGGCGCGACATTGCCATCACATTTCCGGTATTCCAATTGACGCCAATCGAAGGCTCGCCCGAACTGTCGCGCCGGGGATATGGGACGCCGGGCGAGATTTCCGCGGGCGGCTGATAGTTGTCGTAGCTGGGAAGCGCGCAGGCGGACGGAAGCGGAATATCGCTGCCTCCTCCCCCGCCAGGAGTTGGCGTCGGAACCGGCTCGTTCGCGTCGAGAACAGGCATTGTTATCTTCGAGTCGCAAGACCCGGAGTTTGCAGGTATACACGGTGACTGGGAATCGTAATAAATATGTGTGTTTTGCTGCCCGTCTATATAAACAGGATCAATGTGCAGCACGATCTTCGTGTTGGCAGTGATAGCGGCGGGAGTTGCGCTCGTACCAGGAGCCGGAACATTTTCTCTGAGAAATATGGTGGTCGTCAGGAGCTTCGGAACATTCGGCTGGTCAGGCGTCGCCGTAATCCGCTCTTCGAATTTCTTGACGCCATCAGCCCAAATGCGAATGGTCCAATCCGCCGGAAACGCTGTTCCGCACCCGCCGCATGATGCCCACCATTCAATCGTCATCGGACCGCCGAGCCGCGTAGGAGCCGAAAGATTCCAAATCCAATTCGGGTCATGGATATTACGGTCAGTATTGCCCGCAAGCACAACTGAGGGATCCCAATGTGCCGCAGGATTGGTGGAAAGCACGCTGTCAGGTTTCAAAAAAGGACCATTGCATGGACCGGCTACGTCGCTAGTTCCCGTTCCGGTGCAGCCTTCTTCCGTGTTGCCCTGAAAATGCAGAATTGTCGGCGTCATCATCGCGGGCGACGCCTCAACGGTTTGAAGCCCGCTATTTGTCGGCAGACTCAATGCAACGACGCCGCCGACCAGCCACACCAATCCAAAAAGGAAAATAAACCATCGGTTCAAACTCGCTTCTCTCAAAATTTGACCTGTTTTCTTCATTTAGCTCTCTCCACTGTAATCTCTCGCGGCGCGCTGCTGTCGGGAGCGGCAATTGTCAGCCTGCTTTCTACCTGACAATTGCCGCTGCTTATTTCATCCTTTCGAGATTATTCGCCTTTCGAATTGGCAAAAACTTTTGCCGCGCGCGGGCTTTCGCCCAAGGCGTTAACCGCCGTGACGTGGTAATAAACGCCTGATGTGCGTCCTTTCACTTTTCGATCACGAAACGCATTGACGTTTGCGCGGACTTCGGCAATCATCGTCTCGCCTTGTTGTCCTCTGCCGCCGCCACGATAAATGCGGTAACTCTTCAACGGCGAGCCGCCGTCGTTCGGCGTTGCCCATTTGACCTGGTTGCCTTGCAGACTCGATTCAGCCCAAGCCGCAGGGGAAAGCGGTGGAGCCGTCGGACCTCCCGGATCAAAGGCTCCGAACAGACGCATTCCGCTGCGCTGTCGAATAAGTGTCAGAGTTGCGGTTCCGTCATTACCGAGCCTTGAAACGCTATGGTCAGCCAGACCGATGCAGGCGGCTGTTATACAGCCGTCGGCATAAGCGGCGACGATGCGTCCGCGCGAGTCAACCGTTATATCGTTAAAGTCGAGCAGGTTGCGTGTATCAACCGGCTCGCCCGTGTCGGGACCGGGACAAACCGTCCCGTTTTTACAAATTACGCCTTGCTGCACCGGATTTTTTAAGCCCGGTCTGAGCGGGTCGTTGTCCGCTTTGACAACCGACCAGCTTTTGCCGCCGTCGCAAGTTGTAGCGATATACGGATACCAGGTTCCCTTAAAATCATCCGTCGTAAGGTTCGGATTTGGACTGTTGGCTTCCTCGCCGTCGGTTCCGGTCGGGTCCGAGTTGTTTGTATTCGGCGAATTGGTGGCTAGGAAAAATACCGCCGCGCGGTTATTGTCGCCCGCCGTGGCTGATGGGAATACCGAAGCAAGAACTCCGCCAGGGATGCCGTTGCTCAAGTCGAAATCGTCGCGCCACGTCAAGCCTTTGTCGTCCGAGACGGCGACGTGCGGGCGTTTATCAGCGGCTGTGTAAGCTACATAAAGCCTGCCGCCGACGCCGATACCGATTGACGGATCATCTGATGCGCTGCTGCTGGTCGGAATGAGACGAATGCTCCATGACAAGCCATTGTTCTCGGAGACCGCGACTGAGGCTTTTCCGCTGCAATTTCTATTTGGAACATAAACAGTTCCGTCAGGCGCGACTTTGATATGTCCGTGGATAGCAGTGCATTGCACCAGGCTATACATCGGAACATCCTGTCCCCAGGTTACGCCTCCATCAAAACTGGTGGCGACTGATGCATATCCGGTTTGCTGCGAAGCGTAATAAACAAGGTGCGGATAGCTCGTTATCGGCTGTCGTCCGACAATGCCGGGTTTGGGCGGTCCGCCGCCGAGAGTTTGGTGGTCAAATCCCTGCGTTGCGTTACCGCCGAATACGGCTTGAGTAAAGTTTGCCAAATCATCATCGGAAATACCGCCGACTTGATGCCCGGCGCCGTTTAATTCTCCGCCGAAAGTGCGCCCCGTAACCGGGTCTGTGAACAAAATCGGGTCAAGCCCGGTGACCGTTAACGGCGTGCGCTTGGCAAGCCATGAAACTCCGTTGGTCGGATGCGCGGGCGAGGTCGAATCATTGAAAGTCGCGCGATACGAATACAAACGTGCCTGAGCTAAGACGTTGCCCGTATTCCAATTTACTCCTACCGAAGGCTCGCCCGCGTTGTCGCGGTTGGACATTCCCGCCGGCGGTTGATAATTGTCATACTCCGGCGCAGTGCATTGGCTCGGCGGCAATCCGACCGGGACGGTGAAATATGCTGCGCTGCCATTATATTGTTCTTGCGGTCCGCCTCCTGCAAAGTAGAAAGCGCGGACATAGTAAATGCCGGTCCCGGAATCGCCGGGGCTGATAACTACCTGTTCAAGCGGCGTCGAACCGCCCGAATCGCCGATTTTTGAGTCAGCCGGCGTCGTCCCGGTTGCGGCGGCTTGATAGCCCGGAATTCCATTAGACTCTTTGCGAACAATCATATCGTAATCAATGGCGGGCGTAGCCCACGTGAACAGCACACTGATGCGTCCGCCGCTGGTCTGCCATTGAGCTTGCGTGCCGGTGACGGTGAGCGTAAAGGTGTCGCAGTTAATACCCTCCTGGCAGGAAGTCGCTTCATCTTGCGGCAATCCGCCCCCGGGACCGGTTGCCGAACCGACCCAATTCACCGTTGTCCCGCCCGGACCAATCGAGCCGGCTGCCGGGAGAGCGGCTTTTGCCGATTCTTCAAACATAAAGCCGCCGATACCAAGGGCAATGGTGAAAATCGCCGCCAGCAATGCAGCCGGGTGTATTACAAACAGTTTCCGGTCTTTGCTTAAATTAATTGTTTTCATAATGGAGCGTCCTTTTCTCATGAGTTGGCTGTTTTCGATTTATGTTGTTTCGCGCTGTAAAAATGCTTTTCTCGTGAATCAAAAAAGAGTGTAAAACTCTCATCGCTTGTTCCGGCATCAAGCAATTACTCCTCTGATTCGCCGGCTGTAATCGTTTTATTCAATGTACACGATGACAAAAACTCCGGCTCGCTGCCGTATGCGATTACAAAGTAACCGGGTTTGCCTTCAGTTGCCGGAACTTCCCAAGTGTATCTGTGGTGCGGTTCGATGATTTCCTTTTTGGCTTTTGATAAATCGCTTAAGTCGGCAAAGCGAATACGCTCTTTTGCAAGAGCTTTATCAACAAACGCCGTGATGTAACGAATCTGATTCTTCTCATCGTAGCCGACGGCGATGTGGCTATAGCGCGAAGCGTCTTTCATTTTCCAGACCTGCTGGCGTTTTCGCTCATCGCGCTCAAAAACGGCGATTTCCCCCAACTGCTGCGTAGCATCCTCTTTGTTCATTCCGATGCTGATTCCCAAAATATCGCCCGGCGGATTAGCTGCCGATTGGCTGTGATTCGCACACTGCGCCATTGCCGCAACCATAATGCCGAGACACAAAATCAGGACAAATTGACCGATATAAGAATCTCCAATTCTCATTCGAGAAATACTATTGCGCCGTATTTAGGGCAACACTAATACCTAAGTTATTTCTATTGGGGGATTTATTGAACTGAAATTATGTATCACAAAAAGACATTTAACTCAAGTGAAAATGAAAGAAACTCGAAAATAATGTCACAATAACTTTTTATTTTTCAATTACTTTTATCTCAAACAGAAGTTGATTTGGAGAAAGCGAACATCAGGAAATGAAAAATAAATCGAATCAAAAAAGGGCGGGCGTTTTCATCCGTTTTAAATGAACCCAAAACGGATGAAAACGCCCGCGCTTTTTGCTGCGTCTGAAATTTGTTCGCGGAATATTTAGAAGCGTTTTCTCAATTCGCACCACTGCTGCCAGCAATTGTCGGGATCAATATCCTTGTAGCCGCGTTTTTTGTCCATCTCGGCGGCTGCTTCTTCCGACACCAGCATCATTGTTGATGAATTGCGAATCGCAATCACTTCATCTTCGGTCAACGCGCTGCCTTTGTCTTTTTCGGCGGCAAACAGCAGCGCCGCCAGACTAGGATTAAAAACCTGCACCAATTTCTTTTCGCTCATTAGAAATCTCCAATATTCCTCAATTCGTAATTCGTAATTTGAAATTCGTAATTGACTTTCAGCCGTCGTTGCCGATTGCTTCGACTGGACAAACGTTCATCGCTTCTTCGCACAACTCCAATTCTTCCGGCGTTTGCGGCTGCCGGTAAACATAAGAATAACCGTTTTCGTCCTCGCGCGTGAAGTTTTTCGGCGAGGTATCGCGGCAAACGTCGCAATCAATGCAGTTGCGGTCAACGTAAAATCCGCCCGGCACGTTTTCGGGTAATTTGTCTTCAAGCTCAGCCATTTTTACAAAACTTTTTCACGCCGAAACTCGATTTCCTGTCCGTCGGCAACTGCAATCGAATTGGGGAAAATCTCGCGCGCTTCCGCCGCAAAATCTTCAATGTTCATATAACGCTGCGAAAAATGCGTCAAAACGAGCTGTTTCGCGTTCGCTTCACGAGCGATTTCCGCCGCTTGCTGCGCGGTCAAATGCCTGTAATCAAACGCTTCTTTTGATTCGGATGATAAAAAAGTTGATTCGATAATCAAAAAATCAACATCTTCCGCCAATTCGTACGCGGCGCGGCAAACGCCTGTGTCCATTATAAACGCAAAGCTCTGACCTTTTTTAAAAACGCTTGCGTCTTCACGTCGAATGATTTCGCCGTTAATTTCAAGCGCGCCGGTTTCTTTCAATTTTCCGATGTCTCTGCCCGAAACGCCTAATTCCTTCAACTTTTCCGGCAGCATCGTCACGCTGTCCGGCTCTCGAAAACGATAGCCCCATGATTCGGACGAATGTTCAAGTTTTTTGGTTTCGATAACCAAATTTTTGTCTCGAAAAATAATGCCTTCCGCCGCAATCGGTTTTTCGATTATTTCAGCCGTCTTTGTATAAACGCTCGCGTTTTTCAAATTATCAAAATACCGCTGCCCGCTCGCCGGATAATAAACTTCGACCGCGTGCGCGATTCTATCGAGCGATAAACGCTGCAAGACGCCGGGCAATCCCAAACAATGATCGCCGTGAAAATGCGTGATAAAAATCTTAGTGATTTCCGAAGCCGAAACTCCGGCAAAAGTCATCTGCCGCTGCGTCCCTTCGCCCGGATCGAACAAAAAGCCGTGTTCGTCCCAACGCACGAAATAACCGTTATGATTTCGTTCTCTGGTGGGTACTTGGCTGGCTGTTCCCAAAGCGATGAATTTCCTGTGCGACATTAAAATTTCAACGCAGAGACGCTGAGACACGGAGTAAAAAATAAGAATTCGGCTTTCTCATTTTTCTTATTTTTCTCGGCGTCTCAGCGTCTCTGCGTTTTAAAATAACTTTTAATTTATCGCCAACATTCTTTCGAGTGCAACAGTGGCAAAATGTTTGGTTTCTTCGTCAACCACAATTTCATTAACGACTTTGCCCGCAACCAGATTGTCCAAAGCCCAAGCCAGATTTTGCGGCGCGATGCGATACATCGTCGCGCACATACAAAGGTCGGGCGCGAGAAGCTGAATGTGTTTGTCGGGAAATTGTTTGATCAAACGATTGACCAGATTTACTTCCGTCCCGATTGCCCATTTTGAACCGGCTGGCGCGTTTTTGACCGTGTTGATAATAAACGAAGTCGAGCCGTTTAAATCCGATTTTTCAACGACTTCCCGCGGGCATTCCGGGTGAACCAAAACCTGAATGCCGGGAACGTCATTTCTGACTTTATCAACGTGCCAATCTTTAAAACGCCCGTGAACCGAACAATGTCCGCGCCACAAAATAACTTTTGCATTGCGTAAGTCTTCTTCCGAATTTCCGCCAAGCTCCAAAAACGGATTCCACAAAACCATTTTTTCAAGCGGAATGCCGAATTTCGCACCCGTATTTCTGCCCAGATGCTGGTCTGGGAAAAACATCAGCTTGTCGAATTCTTTGAGATATTTATCAAACAGCGGAATTGCGTTTGACGAAGTGCAAACCGCGCCGTCGTTTCGTCCGCAAAACGCTTTAATCGCGGCGGACGAATTCATATAAGTGATCGGCGCAACAGTTTCACCGCCGCCGATAATGCCGATTTCTTCCAATTGCTCCCAAGCATCTTCGACCTGCTCGACCGAAGCCATATCAGCCATCGAACAGCCCGCGCCCAAATCCGGCAAAATCACGCGCTGATGCGGCTGCCCCAAAATATCAGCAGATTCAGCCATAAAATGCACGCCGCAAAAAACGATATAATCGGCATCTTTGCGCTCCGCCGCCATTACAGAAAGCTGATACGAATCGCCCGTCAAATCGGCGTGACGAATAACATCGTCGCGCTGATAATGATGTCCGAGAATCACAACGCGCGAGCCTAAAGTTTTGCGCGCGCGCTCGATTCGCGCGTGCAGCTCTTCGTCGGACATTCCCATATAACGCTCGAATTGCAGCGAATCCTGCTCCGAATTTTGCACATCTTCCTGCCCGACTTTTTCTTTATCCAAAACTGAGGTGTTCATTGATAAAAACTCCTTCTTGCAGCGGCTTTTCCATCTAGCTTAGACGCTGAAAACGCGCGTTTCATTGCAACGATTTTCTCACTTCGAGAAAAATGTCGCAAACTTTCCGGCGAGATTTACCAATCGCGTATCAATGCGAATCATAAAACGATGAGAGACTGTCAACTATCAACTGTCAACTATCCACTATTTGCAAGAAATACTTTTTAAGTCATTATTTTTGCCAATCAGTTGACAGTTAACAGCGGATAGTTGACAGTTCTTGCTCGTCATGGAAAAGAGTCTGTTAAAAATAAAAGAGAGAGTTGAATAAAAAGTCGGTTGTGCCGGAATTTGAAGGTTTCATTTTAGCAGGCGGGGCGAGCAGCAGAATGGGCAAAAACAAAGCTCATTTAAAGCTCGGCGGCAAAACTTTCATTGAGCGCGCCGCTCTCTCGCTTTCTGCGATTGAACCGCGCCGGATTTTTCTCGTCGGCAATTTTACAAATGAAAACAAAGTGATTGAAATCTTGCCCGATGTTTTTAAATCCGATTCGCGGGCTTCGATTATTGGTTTGCACACGGCGCTTTTTCACGCCGAAACCGAATGGATTGCCGTTCTAGCCTGCGATTTGCCGTTTGCGAGCGGCGCGCTTTTTAAAATATTAACCGGGTTTGTTCAAGAAGAGTTTGAAGCAATTGTGGCGCTGCAAAAAGACGAAAGAGCGCAGCCTTTATGCGCTCTTTATCGAAAAACCTGTTTGCCGAAAGCCGAAGCCGCGCTCGCGAGCAATGAATGGAGCTTGAAAAAACTTTTGGAAAAACTCGAAACGCGCTTTGTCCGATTTGAAGAAATCAGCGATTTGCCGAACGCCGAAAACTTTTTTTTTAACGTCAATACGCTCGAAGATTTCGCCCTCGCCGAGCAAATTGAACACACGCTTTAATACATCACCGTTTGAATGCTCTGCCATGCCGCGCTCAAAACGTAAATACTGGCGGCAATCGAACCGAACAAAATCAGCAGCAAAACGAGCATAATTCCGCCGACAAAAAGCCAATCGCTCTTGCTCGCGCCGCGTTTCGCTTCTTCGACTGTGACGGTCGCGCGCTGTTTGAGCAAATCCATATTCATTTTGTTCGATTTCCAAGCGAAATCAAACAAATCTCCGAGAAACGGAATAATGCCGACGATATAATCAATCGCAATGTTCAAAGCCATCCGCAAAATCGTAACTTTCGGCACTCGATAACGCACCGCCGAAGCTAGAATATAAAAAGAAACCAGCGTCGTCGCAGTATCGCCGACGCCCGGAACCAAACCGACAAGCGAATCAATTCCGAAACGCCAGCCAACGCCCGGAATGCGGATCAAATCGTCGAGCCAGCGGCTCAAAGTTTCCAAACTCTCTTCGACTTCCGCTTGTTTGCGCGGGTCACGCTTTGAAACCGGGAGCGCCGAAGCCGCCGTTTGTAAATTGCCGTATGTCCGCAAATCGTTCATTTTCTTACTCCTTTAAATCGAATAGACAATCGGCGTGCCCAAACTATTTCGTTTTATTTTGCCTTTTTCTGAGTCTGTTTGCCTTTGCGGGAAACGTTTCCCTCTACAATTTTCACGTTAATAATTTTATCGCCGCGCGCCAGATTATCTACGATTTTCATATCTGTTTCGTTCACACGCCCGAAGACCGTGTAGCCGCCATCCAGATGTGGCTGCGGCGAATGCGTCACAAACCATTGCGAGCCGCCCGTGTCTTTGCCCGACAGAGCCATTCCGACAGCGCCGCGCTCGTAGGGAATCTTGTTGATTTCGCAGCGAATCTGCCAGCCGGGCGAGCCGTTTCCGTCTCCGCGCGGATCGCCGTCCTGCACGACGAAATTCGGAACGACGCGGTGAATCGCCACATTGTTAAAATAATTCGATTTGGCGAGCTTGATAAAATTATCAACGGCGAGCGGCGCGTCTTCCGGGAAAAACTCAATCGCGAACACACCTTTTTCAGTCGTCACAATCGCTTTCGCTTGTCCGTTTTTACGCGACACGGCGCGACGATAATCGGCTTCGGTATTTAAAACCTGACCGAGCTTTGTGCCGGAAGCCGGATTCTGCGGCTTGACCGTTCCCACTTTTGCGTCAAGATTCGGAAATTCTTTCGTCAAATCGTTTTGCTTAATTAATTGTGCGGCGATGCGGCGGATAAGATAATCCGGCGCATCGAGCGCAGCTTTTAGCGAATTAACTGCTTGGTTTTTATTTAATTTGACGAGCGCGGAAAGAATCGCAAGCTGCGCGTCGTTTTCGTGTTTATCCGTTATAAGAGATTGTATAAAGGCGGTTTTTAAAGCCTCAATGTTTTCATTGCTGGAAGGCTGTTCGCTCAAAAGTTCGGCGGCTGTTACTCGAATAATTACATCTTTCCGTTTCAACTGCACCCGTAGAATCTCTGACAAGTCATTTGTTTTGAATTGAGCGAAAGCCCTGATAATATCCGGTATTGCTAGAATTTTGCCTTTATTATTTAAGCGAATTTCTTTGTCTATTGCCTCGATTCCTTCACGCATCGAACCAATAGCTTTTTCGCGTAAATCTCTCGTAGCTGTGTCAGTAAAGTTTCCAAACTCTCCGATTCCTTGAAACAAACTGCTATAAAAAAAATATTGTTCTACAGTTGAGGCATTTGATTTCGGAAATTGAATTTTAGTAAATGTTTTGCTGTAATTTGACGGTGAAACTCTGGCAAATCCAATTTCTGCTTCGATTGACTGGTATTTATCAGAATCTCTAAATTCATTCAAAAATTTGATTGCTCTCTCATCGTTCGAGTTTTGCAAAAGCCGTCCTAAAGATGTTGCGATCTCAAGCAATTCATTTTTCTCTGCGGGGGTGGAAAATTTAGTTTTCGCTTTTTTGTAATCTGCGAGCAATTTTTCGCCGCGCGCCAGAAGCGGCGCGGTTGCAGTTTTGTCTTTTAAAGCGGCGAGCGAGCGGATTGCCGAGACGCGGACGCGCAAATCGTCGTCCGTTGCGGCGGCTTCGATTAATAAATTTAAAGCGTTTTTGTCTTCGGCTGCGCCGAGCGCGCGGGCGGCGTTGGCGCGAACGATTGGCGAATCGTCGGACGAGAGCAAAGCACGAATTTTCGCGTTCGTACTTTCGTTTTTGGCGCGCAGGCGGGCGAGCGTATTGAGCGCGTCTGCGCGGACGCGTTCGTCTTTGCCGGTCAAAAATTTAGCGACGACCAAATCGGCGTCTTTGCCGCGCGTTCGCAGAGCGGCGGTCAAACCGAGCAGAATGATTTCACGATTCGGGTTTTGTTTTGCGTTTTCGGCATCGAGCGCGCCCAGAATGGCTTCGCTCAAATCTTTGGCTTGCGCGTCCTTTTGGTTTGCCGCGCCGATTTTTCCGGCAGCTTCAACTGCGCAAGCGCGAACCGCGTTGGGTTCTCGCGGGTTTTGCAAAATTCGGAGAATCGCTGCGGCGGCTTTTGCCGATTCGATTTCGCCGAGCGCGAAAGCTGCCGTTTGCCGCACGTCCTGGTTTTGGTCTTTTTCAAGCAACGCGGTTAGAGATTCAATCGCGCGTTCGTCGCCGATTCGCCCGGCGGCGAGCGCAGCGCGGCTGCGGATTTTAGCGTCCGGCGCTTTCATCAAATTTTGCAAATCTTGATCAAAACGCCGCTCGTCTTCGGCTCGCACAATGCGAATCAAAATTGATTGCCCAATCTGAGCGTTTTGCGCCGCAGCGTTGAAACAAAAAGCGAGAGCAAAAAAAAGCGCGAAAAGAATCTTCATCTTCATCTTTGAATTTGTCGCTGTTCTGATAAATTTACGCTTTCCAGCTAATGTCAGTTGAAGAATAAGGGAAATCTAAATTTTTTGATTTGACTCAAGAAACGCCTTCTTTCGCGTTCCAGCTTCCCTGCAATTTTCTCAAGACGACGATTTGCCCGCCGTGATGCGCGTTATGGGCGTTGACGTGTGCGATGAGTGAACTCCAAGCCGATGAATTCGTTGCGGAAACCGTTTCGCCAAATTTACTTTCATCGGCGGCTTCGAGCAAACTTCGCCATTCGGTCATTATCGAATCAAATTTTTCGATCTCCGCCTGCCACGCATCTTCCGAAACCGTTTCCGCGCTCGAAAAAGTCTCGCTGTTTTCAATGCCCGAATAATCAACCGTTATACCTTTGAAACGCTTTAAATACGCTTCGTTATAAAAATTCAGATGACTCAGAATTTCCCAAATCGAATTGTCGAGATTTTCAGTCTTCCAAATCGCCTGTTCCGCCGTCAGATTTTTCAACGCATTTTTCAGCGTGACAAACCAGCCGTTCTCGTCGTAGCAAGCGGTGAATTGTTCGATTAAAATCGTTTTTGCGGATAACATAAGCTTAAAGCCCTACTTTATTCTCTTTGTTAGATCAGCTTTTTCGCTTTCGCCACCGCATTTTCAACTGTAAAACCGAACTCTTTGAAAACGTTTGCGGCTGGCGCGGACAAACCGAAACGGTCTTGGGTTATGGTGTCGCCGTGTGAGCCGATCCATCTGTCCCAGCCCTGACGAACACCGGCTTCGATTGCCAGCCTCGCAGTCGTTTGGGGCGGCAAAACTTCGTCTCGATATGTTTGCGGTTGTTCCTCGAAAAACTCCCAGCACGGCATTGAAACGACGCGCGTGCCGATTCCTTCGGTTTGCAGTTGCTCGCGCGCTTTTATCGCCAAACCGACTTCAGAGCCGGTCGCAATCAGAATCAATTTCAGTTCGCCTTCCTCGCGCGCCAAAACGTAAGCGCCTTTGTGCAAACCGCTCGCGTCGGCGAACTGATTTCGGTCAATGACATCAACTTTTTGTCTGGAAAGCGCAAAAGCCGTCGGCGCGTGTTTCCGCAAAAGCGCGGCGCGCCACGCTTCTCGCGTTTCGTGGGCGTCTGCCGGGCGAATCACGGCTAGATTCGGAATCGCGCGTAAGGCGGCAATGTGTTCGACTGATTGATGCGTCGGACCGTCTTCGCCGAGACCGATTGAATCGTGCGTGAACACGAAAATCGTCTGCACTTCCGAAAGCGCGGCGAGGCGAATCGCGCCTTTCATATAATCGGAAAACGTCAGAAACGTGCCGCCGAACGGAATCAAGCTGCCGTACAAAGCCATTCCGTTCATCGCCGCGCCCATCGCGTGTTCGCGGACGCCAAAATGCAGCACGCGACCGTCGTATTTCCCGAACTGAAAAGCGTAAGAATCTTTGATCGAAGTGTTGTTCGACGGCGCAAGATCAGCCGAACCGCCGATCAATTGCAGCAAAACGGGCGCGAGCGCGTTGATAATTTCGCCCGAAAACGCGCGCGTCGCTTTTGCTTCGACCGTTTCAAATTTAGGCAAAGCGTCTTCCCAATTTTCCGGCAATTCGTTTTTGCGAATGTTAGCGAAATCTTTGCCCGAATCGCCGTGCGTCTGCTCGTAATTGCGAACTAATTCGTTCCAATCTTTTTCCGCCCGCTCGCCGTTTTCGATTGCTTTGCGGAAATGCGTATAAACTTCGTCCGGCACAAAAAACTGGGCGTTTTCATCCCAACCCAAGTTGCGTTTGGTTTCGCGCACGGCTTCTTCGCCGGGCGCGTCCGAATGCGCTTTTGAAGTGCCTTGTTTCGGCATTCCGTAGCCGATAATTGTTTTCACGGAAATCAGCGAAGGTCTGTCGCTGACGTTTTGCGCCTCGATAATCGCTTTTTCGATTTGCTCCAAATCGTTGCCGTCTTCAACCGTCAGCGTGTGCCAGCCATAAGCGTCAAAACGTTTTGCACGGTTTTCGGTGAAAGCCAAATCGGTCGAACCGTCAATCGTGATTTGGTTGTCGTCGTAAAAATAAATCAGTTTTCCGAGCTTTAAATGTCCGGCGAGCGAAGCGGATTCCTGCGCAACGCCTTCCATCAAATCGCCGTCCGAGCAGATGCAGTAAATAAAATGGTCGCAAACCGGAAAATTTTCGCGGTTAAATTTGGCGCCCAAATACGCCTGCGCGATTCCCATTCCAATTCCGTTGGCAAAACCCTGCCCCAAAGGTCCGGTCGTAATTTCGACGCCGGGCGTTAAAATATTTTCCGGGTGTCCGGCGGTTTTTGAATGCAATTGACGAAAACGCTTTAATTCTTCGAGCGGCAAATCGTAACCCGACAAATGCAGCAGACTGTAGATCAGCATCGAGCCGTGTCCGGCGCTCAAAAGAAAACGGTCACGGTTAAACCATTTCGGATTTCGCGGATTGTGTTTTAAAAACTTCGTCCACAAAACATAAGCCGTCGGAGCCATTCCGAGCGGCAAGCCCGGATGTCCTGAATTGGCTTTCTGAACGGCGTCAATCGTCAGCGTGCGAATCGTGTTGATGCAAAGTTGATCGAGATTTTGTTCGGTCTTCGGCGCAGTCATAATTTTGTTAAATGTTTCTCAAGTGTTTTTATAGTTATTTTTTTAGTAGTAAGCCGCAGTTGAAACACTTCGATTGCCAACCACGAATAACTTTGAAATGAGCGGCATTATTGGTACTTCCAAAGGTTTCCCTCAGCGTCAACAAGATAAACGCCTCCTCTCGAACCTGCGCTAACCCGCAAAAAGTTGTATTTAGCGTTTATTTGATTAAAATTTGCTCCTCGATCTGTGGAAAGCCAGAATGTTCCGTTTTTACCAACCAGATAAATTTGTCCGTATGCTCCGACAGATACGTCGCCGATTCCCTCGGCTTTAGTTTGTTTCCAATTTCTTCCGTTAAGATTCCATAAAGTGCCGTTTGAGCCGGTTGCCCAAAGAGTTCCGTTATCGGCGACGGCTATATTTCTAAAACCATTGGCGTCATTCTTTCTCCATCGAGCGCCGTCGTTGTCCGAATACCAGACTGTTTCGTTTTTGCCGACAGTCCAAATTCTTCCGTTTTGAGTGACGGCGACATCCACCATTCCTTCCGCCTTTGTTTGAATAAAATTATCCCCGTCGTATTTCCAGAGAGTTCCGTTTGAGCCGACACCATAAACCGATGAATCCGTATTGGCTGAAATCCGGCTAAAACCGTTGCCTTCCGTTGTCGTCCAATTTCTGCCGTTTGTGGAAAAACTGATTGTTCCGTCTTTTTTGACAATCCAAATCGTGCCTTCGGAGCTGACGGCAACGTCCGCAACATTTGTAGCCCTGGTTTGTGTAAATTTCCCCTGCGTTTGAGCTTGAACGCCGATTCCGCAAAATAAAATAAGCGTAAAAACTACAAATTTAATCATTTCTCGTCCTCTTTTTTGGTTTTGTGTTGCTTTGGTTTTTAGAAAACTAGTCAATCCGAATTCACTCGGATTAAGCAGTACAATTATTGCTTTTCAATTATAAAATCTGCGTTCAATCTTACCACACAGATTCCTGGAGTTCGTTTTTAGCGCGACATTTATTAGCTAATAAATTAAACCGTAAAACTTCTCCTGCCGCTGTTTAGCTGATTGATAAATCTTGTGCTTTTCATTATCCGGCAAAAATGCTTGACCTTTGTCTGTCGGAAAATCCGAAATGCTTTTAATCATCCCGACTTTTTCGAGCGCGAATAAAACCGCGCCGCGACTCGAAGCCTCGCGTTCATCGGGCAAAAACATCGGTTTATTGAGCGTATCGCAAATTATCTGCGTCCAAACGGGCGATTCGCGCAGAGCGCCGCCCGAAGCAATGACTTCGCGGATTTCACAAATTTCATTCAATTGCTCGAAAATCGCGGCGAAACGATAAGCTATTGCTTCGAGCGCGGCTTGGGTGATTTCAATTGCATCAGTCGCCGAATTCAGACCTAAAATCGCGCCGCGCGCCGCTGCATTCCAATTTGTCGAACGCTCTCCCGCCAGAAACGGCAAAAAAGTTAAACCATGCGAGTCCGGCGCGGTTTTGGCGATTTGGTTTTCGATTTCGTCATCCGTTCCGGTCAATTTCAAAGTGTCTTTGAGCCAGCGATAAAGCCCGCCGCCGTCGGACAAAGCGCCGCCCAAACAAACGCGCCGTTTGTCCAAACGATAACACCACAGCCCGGCGGGAATTTCCTGCGGCGGCTCGCCTTCATAAATCACGCGCATCGCGCCGCTCGTGCCGATCATCAACGCGGCTTTTTTCCTAAATACGCAATTTGCGCCGACGTTGTTTGCCGCGCCGTCGCCGATTGCCAAAAACCATTTGGCGTTTTTCAAACTTTGCCAGCGATTTGCATATTCGCCTTTTAAAACAAACGTCTCCGCGTCATCGGCAATTAGCGGAAGTTTTTCTGGCGCAATTTCCAAAAACGAAATTAACTCTTCGTCCCAAACCAACTGTCGAATGTCAAAAATCCCGCTTCCCGACGCCTGCGAAACGCTTGTAGCGGCTTCGCCGAAAAAGCGAACGGCGAGAAAATCGGCGAACGACAGCCATTTTTGGGTTTTCTCGAAAACATCGGGCTGATTGCTTTTCAGCCAGAGCAATTTTGCCGTCCAATACGACGGATGAAAACGCGCGCCTGTGCGATTATGAACTTCATTTTCATCGAATTTTTCGCGCAGCGTTTTCACAAACTCCGCGCTTCTCGTATCCGCCCAACCGAAAACCGAAGTCAGCGCAACATTTTCCGCACCGATGCCGACGAGGCTGTGCCAGAAACACGAAGCCGTGACAAATTCAATTTTTCCGGCTTTATCGCCCGCCTTTTCCAAAACCTCGTCAATCGCCGCGACCGTTTGCAGCAGCGCGGTTTCGGCGTCAATTTCCGCGCCGCCTTCATCTGTCATTACAAGCTGGCGCGCGTTTTTGACGAAAGTTTCGTCGAGCCTTTTCGCCGTCGAATCATAGAGCGCGGCGCGCACGCTCGAAGTTCCGATGTCTAAAGCTAGAATAAGTGAATCGCTCAATTTTCTTTTTTCGGCGTCGGCGTTTCGAGCTTTCTGCCGTATTTTTCCGTAAAATCTTCGATAACAAAGCGTTTTCCCAAAGCGTCAAGCTGTTCGGGCGTAAAAACGTAATTTGTTCCGGCGACGAAATATTGGTCGTCGTCCGTTACTAAGCGTTGATTTATCTGCATGGAAGGCGCGTATTCGCGGAAATACTCTTTATCTTCGTCCGTTATTTTCCCGCCGTCTTTGCGCGAAAACGCGATGATTTGCCGGAAATTGGCGCGCTGCAACCTCGCCAATTCGCTTTCGAGCGGCGTTTGCGGAGTTTGGGCGGCTGAATTTGCATTAGCAGTCGCGGAATTTCCGCGTTCGGCGCGGTTTTGATTTGCCGCGCCGCCGCATGACATTGTGAGCGCTGCGGCAAAAATCAAGGCAAAATTAAATGTCGGTGTTCTCATTTTTTATTCGGCGCATTTACGGGCGCATTTTCTTCGATTTCTTCGCTCGGCTCGTCCGCGCCCGGTTCGTCTGAATCGGTTGGCGCGGCAGCGTCGTCAATGCCGTCGGACGATTCGGCGGGCGGTTCGCCTTTCTGGTCGCGCATTTTTAAGATAAATGAATCGTCGTCTTCATAGACTTTATCAAACCATCCGGATTCCATCGCTTTGGCGTAAAAATCGTCGTGATGATTGTCGGAAAAAACCCAGCGCGCACCGAATTTTTCCCGAATGACGGGCGCTGCTTCGTCCATTTTTCCGGTCGTGATTTCCTCGTAAAATTTCCACAATTCGGGGTTGCGCGAATGCAGATATTTCGGATCGAGTCCGGCGATGTAATTATGTTTTTGGTTGTGGAAAAAGATTTTCGGAAAATCGTCCCAATCGGTGTTGAAAATCCGCTCGCCTTCGGGAATGTTAGCAAGCGCCCAATTCATCGCCTTTTCGTAACGCTCCGGCGGATCGTTTCCGGCAATTTCTCCGGCGACGCCGCCATAATCTATTTTGCGCGATTCGATTTTCAAACCGTGCAAACTCAAAAAAGCCCAGCCCGCCAGCAGCGCGCAAAGCAAGCCAACGCACGCCAATTTCCAAAAATCGCGTTTTTCTTCCGATTCCGTTTGCACTTCGGCATCGAGATAAGGCGCGAGATCGCGTCGGAATTCTTCGGGCAAAACCGGCGCGGCGCGGCGGTTCGTAGAAAATGCCTGCCAGGCAAAGGCGGCGAAAAGAATCGCCAGCGGCGGAAAATACTCGGCGATTCGTTTGGATTGAAAAGTCCAGACGCAGAAAATTGTGGCTAAAGCGAGAAAGAAAGTTGATTTTTCTTCAAGCTTGCGCTCATTAGGGCGATACAAGATGTAGCCGATGAACATCGCCAGAAACGAGATGAAACAGCCCCAAAACAGCATTTTGCTGTCGTACGGATACCACTCGCCGCCGACCGGAACATCGAAATCTCCAACTCGCATTTTCGTCGCCGCGTGTTCAATGAAAAGCCCCAAATTTCTCGGAAAATACGGATTGATGACGTTTCCCGCGACCATTCCGCCAAACGTATAAGCAAGCGGCTGCCACTCGAAACGTTCCTCGTTCCATGCGATTATGACAGTCCAAATCAGCGCCGCCACGAACAGCATCGGAAACAAGCTGTAAGTCCAGACGAAAACGAACATTAAAGGAGCGAGCCAAATGTAGCGGCGCTCAAAAAGCAGCCAAGAGCCGATGGCGGTAAAAATAATGGCAAACGGCGGCGCTTTCGCCATATTCATCCGGTAATAAAACGGGCTGGCGCAACCCAAGAGCGCGAGCAGCCAGAGAAACGGATAATTGACGCGATAATACAAAATCAGCCAGAAACACGAGAAAACCGCGAGCGTCGCAAAAACAACCGCCGCGACTTTCGCCGCCATTACGGGTTCAAAAAACCAGAGAAACGGAATCTGTAAAACGTGAAAAAGAAAATGATGGTCGGCGTATGTGTCGGGGCTTAAAACCGTGAGCGGCAGCCAATTAAAATCCGGCAGCCATTTTCCCTGACTGAAATTTTCCCAGAGAAGCTGACTCCACCGAATATGATAATAACCGTCATAATCGCCGCAGCAAATGGCGCGCGTTGAAAATTGCAGCCACGCAAAAACCGTTGCGATAATCACAAAACCAGCACCGCCGTAAACGTAGCGCAGTCCTTCGGCTGATTGCAGCCAGCTTTTTGTATCCGTTTTGCTGTCGGAAACAATTTCGTCAGGCGCGGTGCCGCCAAAAACATCTCGACCGGCTTCCTGCATAAATCAAATTATTCCTTCTTTAAATAATCGTAAAATAAACCGATAAACACGAACATTAAGCGCGTCTCAAAAAGACAAAATAACATGAATCAAGTTCAAAGTTCCAAGTTCAAGGTTTAAGGTTAATTTGCTAGTATCTAACTTTGAACTTTGAACTTTGAGCTTTAAACTTGGAACTTTTTGAATGTATCCGGTTGGAAATCTTTTTATTCCGGTCTCGCACGGACAGTTGGAAGCGATTTTAAAAGAACCGAACGGCGTCGAACCGCGCGGCGTTGCGCTTGTTTGTCATCCGCATCCTTTGGGCGGCGGGACAATGCACAACAAAGTCGTGTTTCGCGCCGCCGCCGGATTGCTCGACGCCGGGCTTGTAACATTGCGGTTTAATTATCGCGGCGTCGGGCAAAGCACAGGAACGCACGACGAAGGGCGCGGCGAGCAGGACGACATTCGCGCGGCTTTGGATTATTTAGCGGAAAATTATCCGAATGAGCCGATAACATTTGCCGGTTTTTCGTTCGGTTCACGTTTTGGGACGGAAGTTGCGATGGACGACGAACGAGTCGTGCGACTTATCAGCATCGGGACGCCCGTTGATAAATACGGGGATTACGATTTTTTGCGGAATTTGAAAAAGCCGATTCTTTTTGTTCACGGCGACCGGGACGAATTCGGTTCGGTCGAAAACGTGAATAAATTGGTTGAGAGCTTGCCGCCGGAAGCAGAAGCGGAGCTTGTCGTTTTTGAAAATTGCGGACATTTTTTTGACGAGCATTTGAACGAATTGAGAGAAACAATTAAAAATTGGACTGATGGAAGAATACGTAACGAGAAATAATCCGGCGATACGGATTACGATGATGCCGCGCGACACGAACGCCCACGGGACGATTTTCGGCGGCGTGATTTTAAGCTACATAGACACCGCCGGAGCGGTCGAAGCGATTCGCTCGACCGGACACGAGCGGTTTGTCACCATCGCATTGCGCGAAGTCGTGTTTCACGAGCCTGTCTTTGTCGGCGATATGGTCAGTTTTTACGCCAAAACCTTAAAAGTCGGAAATACTTCTGTAACGGTGCGCGTCGCAGTCGAAGCCGAACGCTTCGGCAGTCATGAAAAAGAGGTGCGCGTCACCGAAGCCGAAGTCATTTACGTTGCCGTTGACGAGCAACGCAACAAAGTCAAAATTGCCGGGAAAAATACAAGAAAGAGTGAAGGAGAACAGGATTTGTAAAAATCAGGACGGCGCGGGAAATGCTCAGGCTCTAAAATTTATATTTGAATTTAACCGGAAAGCGGTTAATTTTATCAGCTATGCTTGATTTACAAACGCTGAAAACCCCGTGTCTGATTCTTGACGTTGAGCGAGTTAGAAGAAATGCCGCAAGAACGAGCGAAATCGCAAAACGAAACAATGTCAGCTTGCGTCCGCACGTCAAAACGCACAAATCAATCGAAGTCGCCCGAATTCAAACAGCCGGACACGACAGCGCATTAACCGTTTCGACTTTGGCGGAAGCGCGAGCGTTCGCGCGTCACGGTTTTGCAGACATTACTTACGCCGTTCCAATTGAACTCGGAAAATTTGCCGAAGCGATTGAAATTGTCAAAAGCGGCGTCAAATTAAATCTCATAACCGACGATGCGGAAACGTCCGCCGAATTGGATGAAGCGGCTGGACGCGCGGCGGTTAAATTCGATGTTTTTCTCAAAGTTGATTGCGGTTATCATCGCTGCGGAGTCGCGCCCGAATCGAAAGAAGCCTTCGAGATTCCGCGCCTGATTTCCGATGCCAAAAATCTGAATTTCGCGGGCATTTTAACGCACGCCGGACATTCATACCACGCTCGTTCGATTGACGAAATCCGCCAAATCGCGGCGCAGGAACGCGATGTAATGACTGAGTTTGCCGAGAAATTGCGCGCCGATTCAATCGAAGTTCCCGTCGTTAGCATCGGTTCAACACCAACGGTTAATCACATTGACCATCTGGCGGGCGTGAACGAAATTCGTCCGGGAAATTACATCTTTTTCGACGCTTTTCAAGCGACTCTGGGAAGCTGCGGTTTTGAAGACTGCGCTTTGACGGTGCTAACGGCGGTTGTGCATCGCGACCGCGAGCGGCGAAAAATTATTGTTGACGCCGGAGCAATTGCGATTTCAAAAGATCGGGGTGCGGTTGATTTGGACGAAACCTGCGGTTACGGGCGCGTGCTTGATTTAGGTGGGAATGAACTTAATTTGCGCGTCGAATCGGTTTCACAGGAACATGGGACGATTCACATTCGGGACGAAGCTACGTTCGACCGTTTAAAAATCGGCTCGCGCGTTCGCATTCTGGCAAATCATTCGTGTCTCACCGCCGCGCAGCACGCGCATTATCACGTTTTGGAAAATGATGAAATTGTTGACCGCTGGGAAATTCATCGCGGCTGGTAAAGATGATTTTGTAAGGCGGTCGCGAAAAATTAAGGTAAAAATCTGTTTTTATTTTCCGCTTAAACTTTTATAATCCAAAAATTGTCAAAAGCTGAAAATTTTATGTCAACAGATTCAACCGAAAATCATTCATCAAACGGTCATTCGCGTGCTTCGTGGCTCAAGCCTTCGATTGATTGGCTTTTAATTTTTGTTCCCGTAGCTATTTTGTTGCGGTTTGTGCCGGGTTGGGAAAATCCGACGGCGTTGTTTATCGTTTCCGGTCTGGCGATTGTTCCTCTGGCGGGTTGGATGGGACTCGCGACCGAGCATCTGGCAGAGCGTTTGGGGCAGGGAATCGGCGGGCTTTTAAACGCGACTTTCGGCAATGCCGCCGAGCTGATTATTGCGCTTTTCGCACTTTCAAAAGGTTTGGATGGCGTTGTCAAAGCTTCCATAACAGGTTCGATTATCGGAAATATTTTGCTCGTTTTGGGATTGTCTGCGCTCGGTGGCGGATTGAAATTTCAAAAACAGGAGTTTAACCGCACCGCATCAAGTGCGTCGGCGACGGCTTTGACGTTGGCGGCGATTGCGCTTTTGATTCCGTCGGTTTTCCATCTCGTTGCGGCGCAAGTTCCGGTTGCGCAAGGCGGTTGGACGCCGCAAAAAGAGCAGAGCTTGTCGCTGGCGATTGCGATTGTTTTGATTGTGACTTACGGGCTGACGCTCCTTTTTTCGCTTGTCACGCACCGGCAATTGTTTGCCGGCAAAGAAATGCAGGGAGCGCCTGCATCGGTTGGTGCCGAGCTTGATGCGATAGAAGCCGAAGAACATCACCAGCCCTGGTCTGTGCAGCGTTCTGTTTTGACGCTTTTAATTGCAACTGCATTCGTGGCATTGATTTCCGAGTTTTTGGTCGGCGCAGTTGAAGGCGCGCGGGCAAATCTGGGACTGACGGAAGTTTTTGTCGGCGTGATTGTCGTAGCAATTATCGGTAACGCGGCGGAACATTCATCGGCGGTGTTGATGGCGCTCAGAAACAAAATGGATTTGAGTCTCGGAATTGCCATCGGTTCGAGTTTGCAAATCGCTCTTTTTGTCGCGCCCGTTCTGCTTTTCGCATCGTATTTGTTTGGTCGTCCGATGAATCTGGAATTTACTTTGCCGGAAGTTTTCGCTGTGATTGCGTCCGTTTTGATTGTCGAGCAAATCAGTTCCGACGGCGAAAGCAACTGGATTGAAGGTGTTCAACTGCTTTCGGTTTACGCGATTTTGGGCATTTTGTTCTACTTTTTGCCTGAAGCGCATCACGCTGCAGATTCGATTATCAATGGTGTTCCTGCAACGAGCGCGCCGCATCATTAAATTTTATGAAAGCGGTTTGGATTCGAGAATTCGGCGGCGCGGAAAATTTGGAAGTGCGCGAAATCGCGGATTTGCCCGCGCCTGCGGCTGATCGCGTGTTGATTCGCGTCAAAGCCGCCGCTTTAAACCGCGCGGATTTGCTGCAAAGGCGCGGGCTTTATCCGGCTCCAAAAGGTTTTCCGCAGGAAATTCCCGGACTCGAATTTGCCGGAGAAATCGCCGCAGTCGGAGACGCGGTGGAAAATCTGAAAATCGGTCAGCGCGTGTTCGGCATTACGGCTGGCGCGGCGCAAGCCGAATTTGTCAGCGCGCCGGAAAACGCGCTGGTCGAAGTTCCTGCAAATTTAAATTTCACGGAAGCCGCCGCCGTGCCGGAAGCCTTTATTACGGCGCACGACGCGCTTTTTACGCAAGCCGATTTGCGAATGGGCGAAAGCGCCTTGATTCACGCGGTCGGTTCGGGCGTCGGTCTCGCGGCGCTGCAATTGGCGAAAGTTGCCGGAGCGTTTGTCCTAGGGACTTCGCGCACACCGGACAAAATCGAACGCGCGAGCCGGTTCGGGCTTGATGTCGGGATTCTCGCCAAAAATGAATTGAGCGCGGAAAAATTTGCCGAAACAGTTAAGAATGAAACCGGCGGCGCGGGCGTCAACGTCGTTTTGGATTTGGTCGGCGCGAAATATTTAGGGGCGAATTTGCTGTCTCTGGCAAAGCTCGGCAGACTTGTTTTTGTCGGAACAACTGCGGGCAGCCGCGCCGAAATTGATATTTTAACCGTTATGTCAAAACGTCTGCGATTGTTCGGGACAGTTTTGCGCTCGCGCTCGATTGAAGAAAAAGCGACGGCAACGAGGCTTTTTGCCGGGCAAGTCGTGCCTTTGCTGGCGCGCGGAATTGTCAAACCGGCTGTTGACCGGGTTTTTCCGCTTGCGGAAATCCGCGCGGCGCACGAATACCTCGAATCGAATCTGAGCTTCGGAAAAGTTGTTTTGGAAATTTGAGACAACTATGCAAAGCAAAAGAATCTTCAAAGCGATATGCAATCGCAGTTTGGAATTTTGATTATTGTCGTCGGCGTTGTGCTGGTGTTAATTGGAATTCTGGCTTATTTCGGCGGCTTGACGTGGTTCGGCAACTTGCCCGGTGATATTAATATCGAACGCGGGAATACGCGCATTTATATTCCGCTGGTTTCAATGTTGCTTGTTTCGATTTTGTTGAGCCTGATTTCTTACGCGGTTCGTCGTTTCTTTTAAAGCGTTTCCTGAAAAACTTTTTGGCTTAAATCTTCTGCGGGTTCAATTTGATTGACGCGCGCCGCTTTTTTTTCGCCGTACATTTTGCGCGCCGCCTCGTCCGTCACGATACACAAACCCGGAACTTCGTCCTGCATTTGTTCGACGAGCCGCGTCGCTTCCGCATAACTCAAACCGCTCGCGGCGCACTCGTTGAAAGTGATGACCGACCAGCGCGGCTGGTCAAACTCGCTCGGAAAAGGGAGCGGCTCCTCAATCGGCGTCAAATCTGCTTCATCTGTTCTTGATGGCGACATCGGCAAAAAACCTCAATAAATTTTAACACAAAATTTTAAACTGTTTCCGCACGACCAATTTTGTTAAATTTCCTTTTAGCTTTAGCCTAAAATTTTGCAAAAACAATTTCAGAAAATCAAAAAGGCTGACGAGTTTGCCGATTTGTCCGATTATTCGCTGCGGCAGAGAATTTTAATCCGCCTCGCCGACATCGTTTTTTATTCTTTTATCGTTCTTATCGGCGCGACTCTGCGTTACGAAACCCGCAATTGGCATCTTCTCGAAGAAATTGAACGAGCCGGACAAGTTCCGATTTACGCTTTCTGGCACAATCAGATTTTTTTAGCCGCTTATTTTTTTCGCGGCAGCGGCGCGGTCGTGATGACTTCGCGGAGCTTTGACGGCGAATATATCGCGCGGGCGATTCAGCGTCTCGGTTTTGGCGCGGCGCGCGGTTCTTCTACGCGGGGCGGCATCGGAGCATTAATCGAAATGGCGCGGTTCGTCCGGGCAAAACGCGCCGCCGCGTTTACTGTTGACGGACCGCGCGGACCTCGTGGCGTCGCCAAAAACGGCGCTCTGCTGTTATCGAAAAAAACCGGGCAGCCGGTTGTGCCGATATGTTTTACGGCGGAAAAATTCTGGACGGTGAAAAGCTGGGACAAGCTGCGGATTCCGCGCCCGTTTTCGCGCGCTCTGGTCGCACTGGGCGAACCATTTTCGATTTCTGAAACAACGGACAGTACCGCGCTCGAACAATCTCGCGAGCGATTACAAATTGCGCTTGACGAGCTGGTGGCGCAAAGTGAGGAGTGGCGGGGGAAAAAGCAAAATGGCGGAAAACCGCCGCAACTGTAAATTATCAACTTTCAACTATCAACTGATTGGCGGAAAACCTGTGTTTCATTGCAAAACAGTTTATAGTTAAAAGTTGATAGTTGATAGTTCGTTTTTTCATTTTTGAATTCTGAAATACAAAATATCCGGTTTGGTTTTCCCGCCGTTTTGCGGTTAAACTTGCGGGCGAAGTTTGTTAGACAGTCAAGCAATTTTCGGAGGATGCGATAAAAAAATGGCTTTGTTTGATTCGGTTTTGACGAAGGCTGAAGCGCGTTTTAAGCTCGGCGAGAAAGGCGCGCCGCTCGTCAATGCTCTGGTTTCTTTGATAGAAACGGAAGGACTTGCCCGATTTCTGGAAAGGTTCAGGCGCGCGGATTTGGGAACGGTCGCCGATTCGTGGGTTTCGGCGGGCGCAAACACGCCGCTTTCGCCGCATCAGCTCGAAGACGGTCTCGGCAAAGAGACTTTGCAAAATCTGGCGAAACAAGCCGGAATGCCAATTGAAACGGCGACTCCGGCGCTCGCCTTGATGATTCCGCAAGTTGTTGATTTGATGACGCCTGACGGCGTTTTAAAACCTTCGGCGATAACAAGCGAAGCGTCTAGGACAAATTCGGTTGAAGCGGTTTCTACCGATTCGGGCGGCAATTCGATTTTGCGCATCGTCTTGCCTCTGATTTTGCTCGCGCTGCTCGTCGGCATCGGTTTTGTTACCTGCCGACCGAATCAGGAAACCAGATTCGCGCAGCCTGCCGCCGCAAATTCGAACGCTGCAATGAATATCAACACAAACGCGCCGCACGGAGAGCATTAAAGAAAGTTTGAAACGAAACTGAATTTCGAGGAGAAAAGTTTTTTGACTGAGGCAGAGATTTTAGAACACTTCCGGGCGACCGGCGCACTGCTCGAAGGACATTTCTTATTATCGAGCGGTTTGCACAGCCCGCAATATTTGCAGTGCGCGCTCGCTTTGCGGCATCCGCGCGACGCCGCGCATTTTGGCACGGCAATAGCCGAACAATTTGCCGGGCAAAAACTCGATGCGGTCGTTTCTCCGGCAATCGGCGGTTTAATTATCGGTTTCGCCGTCGCGCAAAGCCTCGACGTTCCGTTTTTCTGGACGGAACGCGAGAACGGAACGATGATTGTTCGACGCGGATTTTCGGTTGCGGAAAACGAAAATCTGCTTGTCATCGAAGACGTAATCACAACCGGCGGCTCGACGCGAGAATGTATCGCGGCGGTAGAAAAACTCGGCGCGCAAGTCGCGGCAGCGGCTTCAATCATTGACCGTTCGGGCGGCGAAGCGGATGTCGGAGTTTCGCGCGTCGCCCTTGCAACTTTGAATGTGCCGACATTTAAGCCGGAAAATTGCCCGATGTGCGAGCGCGGCGAAACGGCAATCAAACCCGGCTCAAGAGTAATCGGTAATAAGTAATTAGTTAAAAAAGCTGATTACTGATTACCGATTACTGATTAGTGTTTAGTGAATTACAAATTGCTGATTCAATACGACGGCACGGACTTTCACGGGTGGCAGATACAGGAAGAACAGCGCACCGTGCAGGGCGAATTAACTCGCGTTTTGAGCATGCTCGAAGGCGCGCCCGTTCAGGTTTTCGGTTCGGGGCGAACCGACGCCGGAGTTCACGCCGAAGGGCAAACGGCGAGCGTCAAATTGTCAAAACCTTTTGAGCCGGAAAAGCTCCGTGCCGCCGTCAACGGAAATCTCCGGCGCGATGTGCGCATTTTAAAAGTCGAAAAAGCTGCGGATGATTTTCACGCGCGTTTTTCGGCAATGGGTAAAACTTACGTTTATCGCGTCGTCAATGCGCCGGTTTTATCGCCCTTTTGGGCGCGTTACGCGGTTCTCGAATCGCGCCCGCTAAATCTGACCCGAATGCAGGAAGCCGCTCAAGCGTTTCTCGGCACGCACGATTGGACGGCATTTTCCGCCGCCAGCGCCGAAGCGGAAAATCGAGTCCGCGAAATCACCCAATTAACAATCGAAACGCGCTGGGATGCGCGAGCGTCCGCCGCATTTTTCGACATCACTGTTTCGGCGGAAGGTTTTCTGCGTTATATGGTACGCTCGATTGTCGGAACGCTTTTGGAAGTCGGGCGCGAGGAAAAATCGGTCGAAACCGTGCAGGAAGCGATTTTAATCGGAAACCGTTTTCTCGCGGGCGCGACCGCTCCGGCGCAGGGTTTGACGCTGCTCAAAGTTGATTATAGTTAGTTTTTGATGCTTTCTAATTTTAAAGAAATTGTTGAGCCGAATTCGCCTGACGCCGCTGTTTTATCGCAGATTGATTGGGCGCGCGTTCCCGCTCACGTCGCCATAATTATGGACGGCAACGGGCGTTGGGCTGCCGCACGCAGAAAGCCGCGCATTGCCGGGCATCGCGCCGGTGTCGAATCGGTTCGCGCGATTGTTGACACGGGCGCGCGGCTCGATTTAAAAGCCCTCACGCTTTACGCTTTTTCGACTGAAAATTGGAAACGCCCGCCGCTCGAAGTCGCTGCGCTGATGCGAATGCTGAGGCGTTATTTGCGGCTCGAAATTGACGAACTGAATCGGCACAACATCCGTTTTCAGGCAATCGGCAGAATCGAAGGCTTGCCGGACGCTGTGAGGCGCGATTTAGCTTGGGCAAGCGATATGACCAGACTTAATAAGGGAATGGTTTTGAGCGTCGCGCTTAATTATGGCGGGCGCGCCGAGATTGTAGACGCGATGCGGGCGGCGGCAAAAGAAATTCTGGCGCGCGGTGAAGAACTCGAAAATCTGAGCGAAAAGGACATCGCTGCCAATCTTTATACCGCCGGTTTGCCGGAACTTGATTTGCTGGTCAGAACGAGCGGCGAGATGCGCGTTTCAAATTTTCTGCTGTGGCAAGTCGCGTACAGCGAAATCGTCGTTACGAAAACTCTGTTTCCCGATTTTCGCCGCAAAGATTTGCTGGAAGCAGTCGTCGAATTTCAAAATCGCGACCGCCGCTTCGGAGGAATAAATTCAAGGCAAAAGTAAAAAGTCAAAAGGCAAAAATTAATTGTTTTCATTTTGCCTTTTGACTTTTTACTTTTGCCTTTGGCTTATGTTGTATTTATCGCAAATTATTAAAGCTCCGGTTCGTGACCGCGACGGCGAGCAGGTAGCGATTATCCGCGACGTGGTGGTTCGTCTCGGCGAAGACGAGCATCCGCCGATTATCGGTTTGGCGGCGCGTTACAGGCGGCGTAATTTTTTTGTTTCGAGCGCGCAGATCGGCGAGTTTAACGAACGCGGGGCGCGGCTTAATACGGATATTCTCGATTTGCGCCCGTTTCAGCGGCGCGAGAGCGAAGTCCTGCTCGCCAAAGACGTTTTGGACAAGCAGTTGATTGACGTTGACGGAAAGAGAGTCGTGCGCGTTAACGATGTGCAGATAATCGAAATTTTGGGTGAATGGCGCGTCAGCGGAGCGGATGTTTCGATGCGCGGTTTGTGGCGGCGTTTGATGCCCGCCGGTTTTTACGGCTCAAACGCTCCGGTCGAAGTCATTGATTGGGCAAACGTCGGTTATCTGGCGACCGAGACGGCTGCCGCCGCCGTCCAGCTTAAAACTTCAAAAGACAAGCTCGCGCGGCTGCATCCGGTCGAAATCGCCGGGCTGATCGAATCGCTTTCGCCGATTCACCGCACCGAAATTGTCGAGGCTCTCGATGACGAAATTGCCGCCGACACGCTCGAAGAAATGGAAACCGAAGCGCAGGCGCGGATTCTGGACGAAATGGACGAAGAGCGCGCCGCAGACATTCTCGAACAAATGTCGCCGGACGACGCGGTTGACGTTCTCGCCGAATTATCCGAAGAAAAGGCAGGCGAGCTGTTCGATTTGATGGAAGGCGAGGAAAAGGAGAACGTCGCCGAGCTTTTGCCGTATGAAGGCGACACGGCGGGCGGTTTGATGACGACCGAGTTTGTCGTGTTTCCGAAATATCTGACGGTTGCCGAAGCGATTTCCCAACTGCGCGAATCGGCGGAAACGCCGAATATGATTTATTACCTTTACGTCGTCGAAGAGGAAAATTCGTGGAAACTGTCGGGTTTGATTTCCTTGCGCGGTTTAATTTTGTCCGATCCCGACGCGAAACTCGAAACTGTAATGCGGCAAAATTTTCAGTTTGCCCGACCGGACGATCCGGCGGAAGAAGTCGCGCAGCAAATCTCGGAATTTAACCTGCTCGCTTTGCCGGTTGTGGACGACGCGGGCGAGATTTTGGGAATCGTTACGGTTGACGACGCGATGGAGATTTTGATTCCGAAAAACTGGCAGCAGCGCCTGCCGCGTCTGTTTGGATAAAAATCGGATTCTCTCAAACGCGTTAACCGAAGTTATTTTAATTTTTTAACGTCGGCGGGTTTGGCGAAAAGAGAATCGGGAACGGGCGTGTTGAATTCGATTGTCGAATAATTAGCGCGCCCGGAAAGTTTTCCGTTGCGGTAAAAATCGAGAATAAACGGCGCGAAAACTCCGTTTACTTCGATGAATTGAGCAAAACGAGTTTCTTCCTTGGTTTCTTCCCCGTCAGCATTTTTGCGTTTGTAGAGAGCTTTAGCGGGCGTTCCGTCCTGCGCGGAAAATTCAAACTCGACCGCGAAATTGTCCGGGTAAATTAATTTTATCGCTTCGTTGCGTTTTCCGAGCGACGCTTCTCGCCGACCAATGTATTCAAGCTTTGCATTTTCTTTGCGCCAGTTGCCGCGCAGCAAATTATCCAGACTAGTGCGAATTGATTGTTTAAAAGCGGCAATTTGTTCGGGTGTTTGGTCGGTGATGCTTTTATTCGTGCTGTCGTAATACCAGCCCGCGTCGCCGACGTTTGTTTGAATGGTTTTAAGGCTGCTCGATTTAAATTCGGTGCGTTCTTTGTCCGGGAAAACGATTGTATCAACAAACGAGCTAAACGAAGCCGCGCCGTTCTCCGCAAATTGATTAAAATTTCCGCGACCGACAATTGTTTTCACCTGCAAATATCTATCGCCGCCGAGTTTTTGAACGGCTTTCTGGATAATTGCTTCGGCTTTTTGGGTTTCTGGGTTTTTATCGGTTTCCTGCGCGGAAGCCGAAAATACGCCGAACACTAAAAGAAACAAAAAAACAAATTTGTGAGAAAGATTGTTTTGCTTACTGTTTAAAAACATACTCGATCACTTTGTATTGACTGACATTTTTGCCGCTTTCAAGAACGGCGGGTGTGAACTTTATTTTAGTTGCCGCCTCGCGCGCATTGGTTTCAAAAACTTTGGGTAAATCGGTTTTTGAGCCGCTAATTATTACATTTCCGTCCGCCGTCAAAACCAATGCGAGCGTAACCACGCCCGAAACGGATTTATATTCATCAGGGTGAACGGCGTCGGGTTTTTTGATGATTTCCGCGCTGTTTCTCAAGCCTTTGCTGTTTTCGTCAACAATTAGCGAAAACCTATACTCGATTGTTCTGGTAACGCTGATGGGAACGCCGTCGCGTTTGGCAGGCACAAATTTTATATCTCGCGCGGCTGTTATTGCTTGTTCGGTCAATCCATCAGGCAATGAAGAAATCGGAGAGACGGCGGTAATCTCGCCAGAAGCCGAAAAGGTTACTTTTAATCTGAGCGTGCCTTCGGTTGAGTTGTTTCTGGCTTCTGTGGTGTAACCCGGTTTCGGTTGAGATAATATTTTGAGCGGTTCGGTTTTGCTCGAATCCGTTGGTTTTGCTTGTGACGGCGCTGAACTTGTTCCGCTGCCGCTTCCTGCACCTCTGCCGGAGCCAACGCCGCTTCCGGTTTTCGGTGGGGTTGGTTTTGGCTGCGGTTCCTGAGCAAGAATATAGTTGCTAAAACAGATTGCAAAAAAGAAAAACACCAAAATCTTATTCATAAAAATCTCCAAAGAAAAAAGGCTCCGATGATTTTAACATCGAAGCCTTTTTTAACAAGTGTTTTCCTTTGTTTTAGTTCAAACTGTAAGCAACGTCGGGCGCTGGCGTAGTCGCGCCCGCTGTGACGACAATTTCGTTGTCTTCGACATCAACCAAAAAGCGCGTCGCCGTTTTCCACGAATTGGTAATCGGCAGTTTCACTTTCTCGTCAATGTGGCGTTTCAGGAAACGCGCGCCGTAAGTCGGGTTATAGCCCTTCTCGGTCAATTTATCGAGCGCCGCTTCCGTAACGTCAACGACTTTGCCCTGATGTTCCATTTGACGAGTTAATTTGCCCAAATAAATTTTGGCGATTTCACGAACCTCGTCCATCACGAGCGGCGAAAAGATGACGATTTCGTCAATGCGGTTGCGAAATTCAGCCGAAAAACGCTGTTCGGCGGCTTTCATCACCGAGCCTTTGATTTCGCGGATGTCGCCGAGAGTTTTCTGACCGAAACCGAGCGGTTTTTCGTACTTTTTAAAGTTTTCCGAACCGAGGTTTGAAGTCATAATCACAATCGCGTCCGAAAGATAAACTTTCTTGCCGCGTCCGTCCGTCAGCCAGCCTTCGTCAAAGGCTTGCAGGAAAAGATTCATCAAATACGGATTGGCTTTTTCGACTTCATCGAGCAGAAGAACCGTGTACGGATTTTCCCGAAGCTGTTCGGTCAAAATACCGCCGCGTTCCGAGCCGACGATTCCGCGCGGCATTCCGATGAGCTTTTCGACGCCGACCGTGCCTTCGCCGTATTCGCTCATATCAATCCGCACCATTTTCTCTTCGTCGCCAAACATAAATTCGGCAACCGCTTTCGCCAATTCGGTTTTTCCGACGCCCGTCGGACCTAAAAACAAAAGCACGCCGTCCGGTTTGTAATGATTTTCTTTGAGCGGTCCTTTGTTCAAACGCAAGCGCTGAGCGACGGCTTTAACCGCGTCTTTTTGTCCGATCACGCGATTTCCGAGATCGCTTTCCATTGTCGAAAAACGGTCGGTTGTTTCGCGGAAAATCATATCCTGCGGAATTCTGGATTCCTGCGAGATAACTTCGATAATATGTTCGGGTTTGACAATCAAAGACTGCGGTTCGTTGATCTCAACTTTGACCGAAGCCGTATCCAGCCAGCCGATTGCTTTGTCGGGAAGATGCAGATTGCGAATGTATTTCGGCGACATTTCCAAAGCGGTGTTGATCGCTTCGTCGGAAATCGTGACCGAATAATTTTTCTCCAAACGCGGACGCAATCCCAAAAGAATTTCTTTGGTTTCTTCGAGCGTCGGCTCGTCAACTTTGACTAAACGAAAACGTCTTGCAAGAGCTTCGTCTTCGCCGATATATTCTTTGTATTCGGTAATTGTCGTCGCGCCGATAATTCGCAATTCGCCGCGCGCAAGGCTTGCTTTGAACATATTCGCCGCGTCGCTGGAAGTTCCAAGCGCCGCGCCCGCGCCGATAATTGTGTGCGCTTCGTCAATAAACAGAATCAGATTATCGCGTTCTTTAACTTCGTCAATAATCCCTTTGATTCTTTCCTCGAACATTCCGCGCAGCATCGTTCCGGCGACGAGTCCGCCCATTTGCAATTGAACGATGTGAGCGTTCCGCAGGCGAGCCGGAACTTTTTCCGGTTCTAATTCAATCAATCTCGCCAAACCTTCGACGACGGCGGTTTTGCCGACGCCGGGTTCGCCGACGAGCATCGGTGAGTTTGAGCGTTCTTTGTGGCAGAGAATTTCGATCATCTGCCTGATTTCCATCTCGCGCCCGATTGTCGGCGGAATTTTGTCCTGTCTCGCCAATTTATTAAGCGAAACGCCGAAATGTTTTAAATATGAAGGCAGTTCGTATTTCTTGCGTGAACGCTCCTCTTCCTGCTCGCGCAGACGAATCCGCTGCCGAACTTGCTGCGCGACTTCTTCCGAAGGAACGCCGAGATTACGCAGAACGTCATTTAAAACGCTGCGTTCATCGTTTGATAAAACAAATAAAATATCGGTCGAATCAATCACTTTGCGCCCTTGCGCTCTGGCTCTGTCCATCGAGCGTTTGAAAAGCTCTGTTGTTTCCGGCGCAATGCGAAAGCCTTTGCCGATGTGCTGACGACTGTTTTCGACGCGGCGCTCGATCATCAGTTTAACCGAGCGCGGATCAACCGAAAGGTCGCGCATCGTGCCGTTAAAAAGGTCTCCCTCTTCGTTCGCAAGCGCGTAAAGAATGTGTTCGACAGCAACAAAATTCTGGTCTCTGCGGCGCGATTCTTCGAGCGCGCTTTCCAAAATCCGTCTGCCGGTGTCAGAAAATTTATCTTTATATGCCCCTAGGTCTGTCATAATACTCCTAACTTTAGTTACGCGCTTTTAGATGCCTCGACGGGCGCGTCGTTTGTCCCAGCCAAAAGCGATATTAGCATTAACTTCTACGCGCTGAATAGTGTCAATCTGACCGTTGTTCGTACCGATTTGAAACGTCAAATATCTGTGTTTTTAACACAGCTAATTTCGTGCCGTTTGCGCCCGCATAAGCCAGATTTTATCAGCCAAAGATTTTCATCTATAAAAAATCACTTAAATCTTTCCGAAAAGCGGGTTGTCTTTATTTCCCTTTTCTTTTCGCTCATTTGTTTTCTGCGGCTGTCGCGCGATAACTTGATAACATTCGGGTAAACCTGTTGCGCCTTCGATTCTACGGATTAAGTCGCTTAAATCTTGTCGAAAGAAAGCAATTTGCCACTGCGTTCTTTCTTTAATGCGAAAGATGAAATCAACTGCATTCGGCTCCCAAACCGTCCTAGTTCTTTCTTTTGCTCCAAATCCAACACCAATTACAATTTCACCCAACTCACCGTCCGGTGAAATTACTTTGGCTCGCATTAAAGATGTTTGCAAAGCAGTTTTATATTTCGTTTCATTTTGATATTGCTTTAATTTAGCAATATCAGCGTCAACATTTTTGGCTGAAAACATACCTTTATTTTCATTTAACAAAACATCGAAATTTACTTCGCTTTCATTTGGCGGGAAAGCTACAACGTCAAGGTAATTACGTTTTTGGCTTTTCCCTTTGCCGGGTTCGGGCAAAACTGCCGCGCCGCCTTGCGCGCCGGGATAGCTGACTGAGACGACGCGAAAACCGTTCGGCACTAGAATGCGATGTACAATCACATAGGTCACTTCATCCTCATTACAGCTTTGTGTAATCATTTCAACCGGCAGCGGCGCGGCTTTGCAGTCAAAGCCGAAATTCCGCCTCAAGCCGTCAAGGAAATTTCCGCGTTCGGTTTCGAGCAATTTGAATCTGTCCCAAGTTAATTTCAAGCCGTTGTAGTTAAGATATAAACCGTCAAGAAAGTAGCAAATTGTTGCAATCACTCTGCCCGAAATTCTTGATTTGTTCGCCAGAATAATATCGGTGATGTCAAATTCAGCATTCAGCGGGAGATTTTGCGCGACTGCTTCGCGCACCTTTTCCAAAATCGCGTCCTCAAACCACGCGGGAACACTCTTTTCATCTTTTATCAACGCGGCAGCAGTTTTGGCTTCAAGTTCCAACAAATCGGTGAGCGGCTCTTTTAGCAGCGGCAAATCGGAACGCGAGCGCACGAGCGAATAAATGCCATAAACCTTGCGCTCTTGCGAAAACAGCGCGGAAATGAACGTGACGATTCCTCTGTCCGGGTCCATCGCGTGACCGAAGCGATAAATTTTTGCGCCGATTGCGTGTTCGCGCACATGAAAACGAAGCGAATCCATCGCGCCTCGCAAATTGCGTTCTCTCGTTTCCCATTCGGCAAGCTTTTCTTCGAGACTTTGCGCCGCATCAAGACATTTTTTGTAATTTTGATATACCTCTGTTTGCTTCAAACATTCGATTGCCTGTGTAAACCAATCTTCTTGAACGTGGGTAAAAGCAGCTACGGCGCATTTCAACGTTTCTTCAAAAATTTTGATTCGCGGTGGACAACCGAAAAAGCCCGGCAGCTTTTTCAAAACAACCGGATTATCCGGTTCAGTTTCCCATTCGCAATGGATAAAGCCGGAATAATCGAGTTTGTCACGAAAAGCGCGGGGAATCATCAACGGGTCAATTTCTCCGCCGCCAAATGCTTCTTCCGGCTCTTTCCGGCTGGCAATCTTGACGTAAAAACAGTTGGCAAACATCGCCGCAACTGCGCCGTAAGTTCGCTGCAATTCGTGATCTTCGGTTTTGACGGCTTCGGTAAATTCGATTATTAAAAGCGGAACTTCTTGGCTTAAACCCGTCGCATCGGTGAAAATGCCGGTTATTAAAATGTCTGGCACAACGAGAGCATAAATTGCTCGCATAACACTTTTCTCATTGGCAAAATATTTTGGCAAAGCAGTTTCACCGGATTCAGTTTTCTTCTCCTTCACGTCTTTAATGCGACGGACAAGTTTAATTTCTGCTGAATTTTGTAGCTGAGAGAGAGAATCAACAACAATGGGTTTTATATAATGTTCAGCTTGTTCGATTGATTCGTAGTAAACACGGATTTCAGTCATTTGTTTAATATTTTTTGCAAAGCCAGATTAAATGTTCTTTTTTGCCTTTTTGAGCAAATTTGGGATTAAAAAGTCTTGAGTGATTTTGCAAGTCAGATGACAAACAATCAACAACGTCAAAGTTTGCTTCTTTAGCAACCTGCGAAACAAGGTTATCAGCCCGAATTAGGTTTTTGTTAATCACAGAATCGCCGATAACAATAAAAGCGTATTTGCCCTTTTTTAGTACGCGCGAAATCTCCGAAAGGCAACTTTTCAGGTCTTCAGTCCATTTTTCCGGCGAACGTTTGAGACTCGAAAATTCACGCCGCGAGCCGATTTCATTGTATTGAGCAAAACCTACGTCTAACTCCAACCAGCGTTTGCGAAATTTATGATAAAGATAATAATCGTAAGTATTAGCATAAGGGGGCGAAGTTATTACCAAATCAAAACTATCAGAATCTAAAAAAGATAAATCGCGCGCGTCGTGATTATAGGTTCGTGCCAAACTACTTTTATCGGCTACGGATGAAAACGCCCTCATCCCTTTCAAAAAATCTTTGGCTTTTTCCGAAAATGATTTGAGCGTGTAACCATCTGGAATTTGTTTGTTTATCGCGGCAAAGCGTGTATCACTTTCTTGATTGGAAACGCGCACAATGATTGACGAGAAAATGATTTTTAGAAAATCCCTTGTCTCTTCATCTGCAATCGTCCAAATCTTTTGCTTTAAATACGCTAATTCCTGAGCTACATTTTCTTGAAACCAATGCGCTAGACCTTCAATAAACGGTACTTCGACAATCTTAAAGCCTTTTCCCATTCGCCTATAAAATAATTCAGCTTCAATTTCGGATAAGAAACTTTCGACTTGAGCTAGTTGTGAATAGTTTAGTGGCGTGGCTTTGACTTTCGCTAGCAAACACGAAAGCGGATTGACATCTACACCAGCAGCGTTAATTCCGGCTAAACGTGCTTCAACTAATGTTGTTCCAGAACCGCAAAATGGGTCTAAAACCGTGTCGCCAGCTTGGGAAAATTGTTTTAGCAGATTATGCGGTATTTGTGGTGGAAACTTTGCTGGATATGGATGAAAACTGTGTGTTAGATTTGTTGTGCCGCCGTTAGCAGTAAAAATGCTCTTTTCTAATAGTGTCATGTTTTATTTGCTGAACAGCGTTAGTTATTGATTTATCTTTTCTCGCAAGTTGCTAAAACTTTATCTGCTCTAATGTGTTCAGTTCTTTTTCATCAATCAGACCTAGCTGATTTTGTAGGTTGATACAACTTCTGCTGTTGAACTTCCATTCGCAAATTGCTTGGCAGCTCAAGCAATTGTAATCGCATTTTTCAAGAACTGGATAAATTTCGTCAGCACAATTTGAACATAAAATTTCTGATGCGATTTCCGCCGCGAATTATCCACAAGTTTCCAATGTCGGATTTTGGAAAAGACTGCTGGGAAAAACAACATCTTGAATTGTTGCATTGCATTTATCGCAAAAAGGTTTGTAGCTTTTCATTTCAATCAACCTTTCTAAAAACAACAATGAAGGAGCAGTTTTGATTACTGTAAAACACTGATGGATAACCTAACAAAACTAATCGCCGCTGTCCCGTTTGATCCCAAATAATTAAATCGTGAAATTTCCAACCGACTTCCTCGCCCGCTCGTGCTAAGTCCGAATGAAAAGGAACATAAGGAATTTTGTTTTTGGTATCGCGGTAATCTTTGACGACCCAAGCCGAATAGCCGCCGCGTTTTGTGACGGCGTAATTCATTTTCAAAACAAACGCGATTTGTTTGAGAAATTTTTGATACGGCAGATTGCCAAAATCGCGTTCGTCGTCGCTGTAAGGTTTAACGGTGCTGTTGTTTTCGAGCTTGATAACCGATTTTTTATGGGTCGTAGTGCGGTCTTCGATTGATTTGCGGATAAAATCGGCGTAAGGCGGCGATGTAACGGTCGCTTGAATCTGATTCGGCTCGATGTGCCGGATCAGATTGCGGCAATCGTCATTAACAACTTTGTGTGTTAAATCCGCGCCGAACATTTGCCGGTTTTCTTGCAGCCATTGTTCGGCGATTCCGGCAAAGCGCGGATTTAACTCAGTTCCGACGCCATTCCGTCCCAAATTCTGCGCTCCGATTAAAGTTGTGCCGATACCGAGAAACGGGTCTAAAACCATGTCGCCTTCACACGAATACATTTTTATCAAACGCTCGGCTAGTTTAACCGGAAAAACCGCTCCGTGTTCAAGCTGATATTTATTCCGTGGCGAGCTTAGATCGTTCCAGACGTTTTTCGATAGCGAAGCCCATTCACTCGGAGTTAATCCATTGAAACCGCGCTTAATTTCTTTGACACGCTCAATCTCCGATTGCGGCAATAAATTTGACTGTTCCGGTTCTTGATTCATAACTTTTCGCAACCATTGTGAGTTGCCATTGATTTGCGGTCAAGCCGCCGACTAATCTCGCGCCAATTTTGCCGCGCGGTCAATTTCGGTGGCAAAGCGTTCGATTGTTTGCGCGGCGATGCGGATTTGCTCCGTTGCTTCCGTCCAATTTCGCTGTTCGATAGCTTCGCGCACGCCGGGCAGCGTTTTGACTCCGTATCCGGTATAAAAACCGGGCGCGTAAATCTGGTGTCGAAACCACGAGCGGCGCGGCAAGCCATTCGGATTGGTCAAAGCCCGCTCGGTCTGGTAAAGCAACGTATCCAATGCTTGCCGGTTTTTCGGCGAAATTCGACGGTCGCGCGTCGCTTTTTCGTAATCTTCGGCTTTGTCCTGCAAATTTTTCAAAGCGTCGTCGAGCAATTTGAAATCAATCGGCGGCACTTCGGTTTTCGGGCGCGGCGCGGCAAGATTTTGTTTCGGGTCTTGCACTGCGACATAGCTGCCGTCCGCAAGCATTCGATTCATAGTTCGGGTTTCCTCGCGCATCGTGTCGGCGAGCCGTTTGATTTCCACGATATATTGCCCGATTGTTTCGGCGGCGTTGGTAAACTCAAACGGTAAAACTTCGGCGTTTGCAAGCCGCAAAGTCGCGCGTCCGGCTGTTTGTGCCAGTGCGATGCCATAAGAAAAATCAGTGTCACCGAATCTCGTGTAATGATCGAACGAATCGTAAACCGAATGATACGAACCGCCGCCGGATTCGCCGCCGAAGCCTAAATTTAAAGACGCGATGCCGAGATGCTGCAAGAACGGCGTGTAATCCGAACCCGAACCGAGCGGATCAATCCGCAAATCCGCGCGAGTTTCAAGCGCGCGCCGGGCGTTTGCCGAACCGTTGACGTATTCAAACGCTCGTCCGCGCTGCCAGACCGACATTTTCGTTTGCGGGTCGGGAACGTCTTTGGCGACTTCGTTGATAAATTTTTCGAGCGTATGCGAGCCGCCGATGCCCAGAAAGCCACGCCCGTTTGAATCGGTATTGATATAAACGGCGGCTTTGCGGCGCAATTCGTCGGCGTGTGTTTCCACCCATTCGGTCGAACCGAGCAGCCCCGGCTCTTCGGCGTCCCAAGCCGCATAAACGATTGTTCGTTTCGGGCGCGAGCCTTGTTTTGCCAATTCGCCGATTGCGCGCGCTTCTTCCAATAACGGAACCAAACCGCTGATCGGATCAGCCGCGCCGTTTACCCAGGCGTCGTGGTGATTACCGCGAATAATCCATTGATCGGGAAATTCGCTGCCCGGCAATTTCGCAATCACGTTGTAAGCGGGTTTGATGTCCCAATTAAAAGCGAGCTTTAAATGAACTTTTGCCGAATCGGGCGTGCCGCCGATTTTGTAGGTAATCGGCAAAGCGCCTCGCCAAGCGGCTGGCGCAACCGCGCCTTTTAAATTTTTCAAAAGCGGCAAAGCGTCCGAGTATGAAATCGGAAGCACCGGGATTTTCATAATTGTCGGCGCATTTTTGTAATCGAGGCGTTTAACGTTTCCGGTCGAACCGACGCCGGGCGTGGTAGGATCGCCGGGAAAAACCGGCATATCGGCGACCGAGCCGCGCTGCGCGCCCGATTCGCTGCGCCAAGCGCCTTTCGGATAAACTTCGCCCTGATAAAAACCGTCGTCGCGAGGGTCTGAATAAATAATGCAGCCGATTGCGCCGTGTTCGGCGGCGACTTTCGGTTTAATTCCGCGCCACGAACCGCCGTAACGGGCGATGACGATTTTGCCGCGCACGTCAACGCCGCGCTTTTCTAGTTCTTCGTAATCCGCCGGGATGCCGTAATTGACATAAACAAGCTGCCCGGTCACATCGCCGTCTGCGGAATAAGCGTTGTAGGTCGGAAGCTGTTCGGCTTTTTGATTTGAAGTCCGGTCTTCTTTGAGCGCGGGTTCATCCAATTTGGCGATGAATCTGGTCGGCGCGGTCATTTCCAGAAGCCGAATTTTCGGCGTCGGAAACAGCACGTCGAAACGCTCCAATTCGGCGTCGTAGCCCCACGATTTAAAAAGCGCGAGCATAAAATCGGCGTTCTGTTTACCGTATGCCGAACCGACGGCGTGCGGGCGCGCCGACATTCGCCGCATCCATTCGCGCAGATTCTCGCGGCGTAAAACCGAATCGAAACGCCGTTCCAATTCCTTTTGTCCGGCGGAATTTTCCGGCGAAAAACCGAGCAGCGGCTTGTTTTGAGCGAGCGTTGTTTGGGCGAAAACGGCAGACAGCAAAATCAAACTCAAGATAAAGCGCGGAAACGAACTTAACATTATTGAAAACCTTTCAACCAAAATCGAAGATGTAGCTTTATACCCAAAAATAAAAGGCGAGCACAAGCCACGCCCAATCAATTACGAATTTCAAATTACGAATTACGAATGAAGGATTTGTTTTTTTGAAATTAAAATTCGAGTCAATAATTCGTAATTCGTAATTCGTAATTCGTAATTGTTAATAATCGTAGTCATCGCCGCCCGCCATTGGTATCGCAGCTTTTTTCTTTTGCGGAGCATCGGAAATAGCCGCTTCGGTTGTTAGCAGCAAACCTGCAATTGAAGCCGCGTTTTGCAGCGCGATGCGCACTACTTTTGCCGGGTCAACAATCCCGGCAGCGAGCAAATCTTCGTAGTTGCCAGTCGCCGCGTTGTAGCCGAAAGCGCCTTCGGAATTGATTACTTTTTCGGCGACCAGCGAGCCTTCGATCCCGGCGTTTTGCGCGATGCGGCGAAGCGGTTCTTCCATCGCTTTTTTGACGATGCGAATGCCGGTTTGCAAATCGAGATCGCCGTTTGTTTCAATCGCGTCGAGAGCTTTTGAAGCCCTCAGCAGAGCGACTCCGCCGCCCGGAACAATTCCTTCCTGCGCGGCGGCTTTGGTTGCGTTCAAAGCGTCTTCGACGCGAGCTTTGATTTCCTTCATCTCAGTTTCGGTCGCCGCACCGACTTTGACGACCGCGACGCCGCCAGCAAGTTTTGCGAGACGTTCCTGCAATTTCTCTTTATCGTAATCCGAAGTCGAATCTTCGATTTGGCGGCGAATCGCTTCGATCCTGCCTTGAATCGCTTCGGGTTTTCCTGCGCCTTCGATAATCGTGGTGTTGTCTTTGTCAACGACGACGCGCTTTGCCGTTCCGAGTTCTTCGACCATCAGACTTTCGATTTTAATTCCGAGTTCTTCGTTGACAACGGTCGCCCCGGTTAAAGCGGCAATGTCTTCGAGCATCGCTTTGCGCCGGTCGCCAAACGCCGGGGCTTTCACAGCGCAAACTTTGATTGTGCCGCGCAGTTTGTTGACAACCAGAGTTGCCAGCGCTTCGCCCTCAACGTCTTCGGCGATAATTAAAATCGAGCGCCCTTCGCCCAAAACCTGTTCGAGAATCGCCAGCAGGCTTTGCATCGAAGAGATTTTCTTTTCGTGAATTAAAATATACGGATCATCCAAAACCGTCTCCATCCGGTTCGCGTCCGTCACAAAATACGGCGACAAATAACCCCGGTCAAACTGCATTCCTTCGACGACATCAAGCTCGGTCTGCATCGTCTTCGATTCTTCGACCGTCACCACGCCATCTTTCCCGACCGCTTCCATCGCTGCTGAAATAATTTCGCCGATTCTGCGGTCGTTATTGGCGGAAACCGAAGCGACGTTTGCCAATTCTTCTTTGCCCGAAACCGGCTGCGCCATTCGTTGAATTTCCGCGACCGCCGCCTCGCTCGCCAGCAAAATCCCGCGCTGCAAACCCATCGGATTCGCTCCCGCCGTGACGTTTTTGACTCCTTCGCGGTAAATCGCCTGCGCCAAAACCGTTGCGGTCGTCGTCCCGTCGCCCGCGATGTCGTTGGTTTTCATGGCGACTTCCTTGACCATCGCCGCACCCATATTTTGATATTTGTCTTCCAATTCGACTTCTTTGGCGACCGTCACGCCGTCTTTCGTCACGAGCGGCGAGCCGTAACTGCGGCTAATCACAACATTGCGCCCTTTCGGTCCAAGCGTCACGCCGACCACATTCGCCAAAACGTCAACGCCCTTGAGCATCGCGCTCCGGGCTTCTTCTCTAAATTTCAATTCTTTTGCTGCCATTTTTATAAGTTTCTCCAAATAAAGTTTAATTTGTTTTAAGAGTTTGCTGATCCTTCAAAATTGGAATCAAACAGCGCAGAGCATTATTTACCGCCTCGGAATCGGGAAAATATTTTTGCACATCCGCATCGAGCAAAACTGCGCCATCTTCAAGCTTAAAATTTTGTACAACAGTTGTGCCTTCTTCTTTGTGAATTGTGACTGTGTGACCGGCGCGATAGCTTTCGGCATATTTGCCATTGACGCCGTTTTTCATATTTTTAAAATCATATTCCTTCTTCATAAAAGTTCTTCTCCGAAACATTCGCTTTGCGGCAACTGATAATTCTGATTTTACCTTCGCGCTCCGTGTGAATAACAACTTTGCCTTTGCTTTATCTTCGTCCCAATCAAAATCAAGCTTCACTCACTAGTACCTCAAACAATCAAACTAAAACCGCATTTAAATTCAATCGAGGCATTGGCGCGAAAAGATTGAATTTACATTATTTATTGCGCCGCCTCTGCCAAAACAAAGATAAAACCACCATTTTCTCTTTCTCTTTTGGCATAAACTTTTTCAAACCTAACGCCGTTAAAAGTTCCTCGCCAAACTTCCGATAAAGGCTCTTTTGAATCAATTTTAAATGGCGCGTCGCCGACATCTATGCCAAAAATTTCCTTCAAAGCCTGTTTTGAGGTTGGCAGCGGTGCGGACAAAATCAAGTTAAAATCAATGGCTTTGCCGCCGTAAAAACGCACTGCCAAGCCTTTTGTATGATTCGGAATTTTGTAAACCCTGTATTCGCCCGCCGGTTTTTTTATCTGCTTGACGGTTTCGGGCTTTCCCAGGATTCCGTCAACTTCAAACGTTGATTTGCCCGCAAGTCGAGGCACATCAACAACAGCTTGCAGAGTCTCATTTTTAATAATTGCAGGCGACGGCTGAATTTGCGGCGATGACGAAACTGTAACGTCCTTGTTCTGCGTCGTCCGACAGCTCGCCGCAGCAAGCGCAAAAAAAATAAGGCAAAAAATTGAAAACCTCATCTTCGGCTTTTGCGCTTTGATTTCATTCAGCCAAAAGTTTGAGCATTTCTTCATTTTTTGTTTTTAAACCGTACAACTGCAACCGCATTCAAATTCAATCGCAACAGGTGAAGTCTTTTTCAGCGTTTCGCCTTCACGAAAATGCGAAACTTCGTTTGTATAAGGATTCAGAACGACCACATCTCTGACGCCGTTCGCCAGATAAATCGGCGGCGAAAGCTCCAAATCTTTTTCTTCGTAACCTTTGCTGATGACTTCAATAATGATTTCGGGAACTTGTTTGATGGCTTCTTCCTGCTCTTCAGGCTCGCGGCAAAAGACGGAAATGTCGGGGCGTTTCAGAGAGCCGTCGGGAAATTGCACATAAACGTCCGCAACATCAATGCATTCGCAAATGTTTCCATCTTTTTCGACTTTTTTAAAAGAATTTCGAATCCGGTCAATTTCCTTTTGGTGCTTATAAATTGGCGAGGCTTCCCAGATTTTGAGCTTTCCGATGATTTCCAATCGAATGCCAAGCTCTTCTGCCGTTAAAAATTGCGGATTCATATTTCGCTCCTTTTTACAATCTTCAATTCCAATCAAAAAGCGATTTGAGCATTTCTTTTGTGCCTGTTTGCCCGGTCAGTTCAAGCGCGACGGTTTCGCTGTTTGATTCGACAATCAGTTTAAAATTCAAAAACGGGCAGCATTTTCGCTCAAGATTAATCACATTGACCAATTCCCGCAAAACGTTGTCGTCAGCCGGAAAACGATAGCTAAAACCGTTTTCGAGTTCCCGGAAATCAAGCAAATGCGCCGCGACCTGTCGCAAAACAGCTTCGCGGCGCATTTGCAATTCTTTATCGGTTAAAGCGCAGGCAATCGGGAGATTTTGAGCGTCCATAAATTATTCAGCCGCCGCTTGAGCCGAAGCGCGTCCGACCTGCACGCGAGCCGGGCGCAGCAAGCGTTCGCCGAAACGATAGCCGCGCGAATATTCCGCCGTCACAATGCCGTCCTCGTCGGCTTCGACAATATCAACGGCTTCGTGCAATTCGGGATTAAATTGATCGCCGACAGCCAGAACCGGCTCGACGCCGACTTGCAGGAGAGCCATTTCAAAACCGTTGACCGTGCCTTGCAAACCTGCCAGCAGATTCTGGTCGGGATTGTTTTCCGCCGCGCGAATCGCCAAATGCAGATTGTCCAAAACCGGCAGCAGCGTCGTCAGAAAATTAAACTGTCCCTGCATTGCCCGCTGTTCGAGCGTTTTCCGCATTCGCTCGCGCATTTCGGCGGTTTCTTTTTCCAGATTGTTTTTGACTTCCTCAAATTTCGCCTGCACTCCGACGAGCTTGGCTTCGGCGGCTTCGCGTCGCGTGCGTTCTTCTTTTAAAGCATTCTCCAATTTGACGACCTCAGCCGATTTCGTTTCGGCTTTCGGCGTTTCGGCGTTCGGCTGCGCGCCTTCGCCGTTGATATTAATGCGTCGTTTATCGGTGAAGGGAATTTCTTCCGTCATTTCTTCGTCTCTCATTTCTTCGTTAAAATCCTCTTGCTCGGTCATTTTCTTTTTTCGTCTGAATAAATCCATATTTGCTAAAGGTTAATGGTTAATGATGAATTGTGAAATTGCCAAAGAAAGCAAATTACAATTTACCACTAACCATTAACAATTAACCATTAACTAAACCGCCGCAGTCGCCGTAGCTCCATCCGACGTAAACGTCAGCGCGTCGCCGTCAGCAGAAACTTTGACCGTTTCTCCCGCCGCGATTTCGCCGCGCAGCAATTTTACCGCGAGCGGGTTTTGAATCAGCGTTTGAATCGCGCGTTTGAGCGGTCGAGCGCCGTAAGCCGGATCGTAGCCTTCGCGCGCCAACAAATCTTTTGCCGATTCATCCAAAGCAATTTGGATGTTGCGCTCCGCCAGCATTTGCCGCAAACGCTCCAATTGAACTTCGATGATTTGCGCGATTTGTTCGCGTCCAAGTTGATGGAAAATCACGATGTCGTCAATCCGGTTTAAAAACTCCGGTTTGAAATTCTCGCGCAAAGTCGTCAAAACCGATTCTCGCATCGCCGCTTCGTTGCTCGCATTTAATTGAATGTCACGCGAACCGAGATTCGAAGTCATAATCAAAACGGTGTTTTTAAAATCAACCGTCCGACCTTTTGAATCGGTAAGTCGCCCGTCATCCAAAATTTGCAGCAAAACATTGAAAACGTCCGGGTGCGCTTTTTCGATTTCGTCAAACAAAACCACCGAATACGGACGCCGACGAACGGCTTCGGTCAATTGCCCGCCTTCTTCATAGCCGACATATCCCGGCGGCGCGCCGATCATTCGCGCGACCGCGTGATTTTCCATATATTCGGACATATCTAGCCGAACCATCGCGCGTTCATCGTCGAATAAAAATTCAGCCAAAGCGCGTGCGGTTTCGGTTTTACCGACGCCCGTGGGACCCAAAAAGATGAATGAGCCTACGGGGCGATTCGGGTCTTGGAGACCTGCGCGAGCGCGTCTAACGGCATTCGCCACAGCAATCAAAGCCTCCTCCTGACCGATAACTCTCGTGCGGAGTTTGTCTTCCATTGTCACGAGCTTTTGCATCTCGCCTTCGAGCATTTTTGAAACCGGAATTCCCGTCCAGCGCGCGACGACCTCCGCCACGTCTTCTTCATCAACTTCTTCTTTGAGCATCACGCCGTCGTTTTGCAGCTCGGCGAGGCGTTTTTGCTCGTCGGCAAGCTGTTTTTCCAATGTCGGAATCGTGCCGTACTGCAATTCGGCGGCGCGGTTTAAATCGCCCGCGTTGCGCGCCTGATCGAGCTGAATTCTGGCTTGTTCGAGCTGCTCTTTCGCGCCGCGCATTTTGTTGATTTCTTCTTTTTCGGCTTGCCATTTCGCCTTCATCCCGGAAGATTTTTCCTGCAAATCCGCGATGCGTTTTTCGATGTCGGCGAGCCGCCCTTTCGATTTCTCGTCGGTTTCGCGCGATAAAGCCTGACGTTCAATCTCTAGCTGAAGAATTTCGCGTTCAAGCTCATCAATTTCCTGCGGCAGCGAGTCAATTTCGATTCTCAAACGCGAAGCCGCCTCGTCAATCAAATCAATCGCTTTGTCCGGCAAAAAACGGTCGGCAATATAACGATTTGAAAGCGTCGTCGCGGCGACAATCGCCGAATCTTTGATTCGTACGCCGTGATGAACTTCGTATTTTTCTTTCAAACCGCGAAGAATCGCAATCGTGTCTTCGACCGAAGGCTCGCCGATATAAATTTGCTGGAAACGGCGTTCGAGCGCGGCGTCTTTTTCGATATATTTTTTAAATTCGTTCAAAGTTGTCGCGCCGACGCAGCGCAGTTCTCCGCGCGCGAGCGCCGGTTTTAACATATTAGAAGCGTCAATCGCGCCTTCCGAAGCGCCCGCGCCGACAAGCGTGTGCAATTCGTCAATAAACAAAATAATCTGCCCGTGCGCGTTTTCGATTTCTTTCAAAACAGCTTTCAAGCGGTCTTCAAACTCGCCGCGATATTTCGCCCCGGCGAGCATCGAACCCAAATCCAAACTAACCAGACGCTTATTACGCAAAGTTTCAGGCACGTCGCCCGAAACGATTCGCTGCGCCAAGCCTTCGACAATCGCGGTTTTCCCGACGCCCGGCTCGCCGATCAAAACCGGATTGTTTTTCGTTCTTCGGGATAAAACCTGAATCGTCCGGCGTATTTCATCGTCGCGCCCGATCACAGGGTCTAATTTTCCTTCGCGCGCAAGCTCGGTTAAATCTTTGGCGTATTTATTTAAAGCCTGAAAATTCTGCTCCGAATTCTGGTCGGTAATGCGAACGCCGCCGCGCATTTGTTCGACGGCTTTGTCCAAATCTTCGCGGTTGACGCCGTTTGATTTCAAAATTCTGGCGGCTTCGCTGTTTTTCTCGTCAACAATCGCCATCAGCAGATGCTCGGTGGAGATAAACTCGTCCTTCATCGCTTCGGCTTGTTTTTGCGCGGCGGAAAAAATCTGCGATGTGCGCGGACTAAAATATTGCTGTCCGCCCGTGACTTTCGGCAAACGGTTTATCGCCGCAACCGTGTCGTTCATTACGGCGTCGGCGTTTGCGCCGAGTTTTCCGAGAATCGGACGCACAGTTCCTTCGGGCTGACCGAGCATCGCCACAAGCAGATGTTCCGGCTCGACCTGTTGATTCTGGTTGCGTTCGGCAAACTCAATCGCCGCCTGAACGGCTTCTTGCCCGCGTAATGTAAATTTATCGAATCTCATCTTTAAAATTATGAACTATGAATGATGAACGCGGAATGATTTTTATCACCCCGCGTTCATTTTTTTACAAATCTTAGCGGAAGACTATTCATCATTCCGCATTCATCATTTAAATTAAGCAGAAGCTGATTTGGCTTGCGTGTTAATCTGCTTCGGCTCGCTTTGGCTTCCCGCTTTGATTTCGATTTTGCGCGCCTTGGCTTCTTCGCGTTTCGCCAGCGTCACACGGAGCACGCCGTTTTCAAATTCGGCGTTGCAATTTTCGCTCGAAACGGTCGGCGGCAGAGTGAAAGAACGGGTGAACGAGCCGTAGCTGCGTTCGACGCGATGGAAATTATCGCCCTCGTCTTTCTTCTCGAAACGGCGCTCGCCGTGCAGCGTCAGAACGTTGTTTTCAATCGAAATCTCAACGTTTTCCGGTTTCAAGCCCGGCAATTCGGCTTCGAGAACGATTTGATCTTTGTTCTCAAAAATATCAACGCTCGGATTCCAAGCGCCGCGCGTCATCTGGTCGTCACTTCCGCGCGAAAAAGTCGAAGAAAATAAACGGTTCATTTCATCTTGCAAGCCGCGTATATCGCGGAAAGGATCGTATCTGACAATGTTCATTTTTTGTACCTCCAAAAATATTTCGTTTGAAAGTTTGTTTTGCTCAGCGATGCATTGTTCTATTTGCTGAGCTAATTTAGATGATAAAATGTGAGTCCCTCATTGTCAAGTCCCCTAAAAAGATTTTTTTGAGAAAATTTTTGCTTGTTTTCGAGTGACACGAAAAGCCGATAAAGGTTATATTTGTCGGCAATTTGTTACACGCATTTTCAGAATCACGGCATTAACAGAATGAATTTTCTTCGAGAATTGTTTTTTCCGCTCGTTGCTGTGTTAGCAGCGTTCATCGTCGGCGGAATAATCGTCTGGCTGATCGGCGACAATCCGTTTGAGGCTTACGCGATTTTGCTCGGCAGCGCGCTTTCCTACCCGGAAGGCATCGGCTACACGCTCTTTTACGCGACGCCGCTGATTTTTACCGGCTTGGCGGTTGCCGTCGCTTTTCGCTGCGGGCTTTTAAATATCGGCGCGGAAGGTCAGCTTTATGTCGCCGCGCTCGCCACGGCTTTTGTCGGGATGAAATTCGGCGGAACTGTTGTTAACGTTTTCGGCAAAGATGAAAACTTTTCGTGGGTGAGCTTGCCGAGCATTTTGCTTGTTCCTTTGTGCATTTTGACTGCGATTGCGGCGGGCGCGTTGTGGGGCGCGATTCCCGGAGTTTTAAAAGCCAGATTCGGTTCGCACGAAGTCATCAACACGATTATGCTCAATTTTATCGGCATCGCTTTGGTGAGCTACGTGACGCAGTATTTTTTGAAAGTTCCGGGCGACCCGATTCTGCAATCCGCTCCGATTGGCGAAGCCGCGCACATTCCTCGTATTTCGCAATTCTTGCCGGGAATGCCGACTTTTATTCCGCTCAATGTCGGATTTTTGCTCGCGCTTTTAATGTGCGTGCTGGTTTATTTTTTCCTCTGGCGGACAAAATGGGGCTACGAGCTGCGCGCGACGGGCGCGAATCCGGCGGCGGCGGAATACGGCGGAATTTCGGTTCGTACGCAAATCGTTCTGGCAATGACGATTTCCGGCGGTCTGGCGGGAATGGTCGCCATTAACGAAGTTTTAGGTTATCGCTATCGTTATTATGACGGATTTTCCGACGGTTACGGTTTTACCGGAATCGCGGTCGCGCTTTTGGGCAGAAACCATCCGGTCGGAATCGTTCTCGCCGCTTTGCTTTTCGGAATGCTGACGCGCGGAAGCATTTTTCTCGACGCTTTTACCGAAAACGTTTCAAAAGATTTAGTTCAGGTTCTACAGGGCATAATTATTTTATTTGTCGCCGCCGAAGCGGTTTTTAGAGGAATTATCGGATTTAAAAAATAGTCGTCAGTTCGTTGTTCGTCGTTCGTTGTTCGTCGCAATTTGCTTTTGACAACGAACAACGAACGACGAACAACGAACAAATTTATGAGCGAACTTTTTTCTTTAATTCTTGTTTTTTCAACGATTCGGCTGACTACGCCGCTGTTGCTCGCCGCTTTGGGCGGAATGTTTTCCGAGCGCGCGGGCGTGATTAATATTGCGCTCGAAGGCTTGATGTTGTCGGGCGCATTTACGGCGGCGGCTGTCACGGCGACGACCGGAAGCGTTTTACTCGGAGTGTTGGTCGGAGTCGTAGCTGGCGTCGCGCTGGCGGCGGTTCACGCGGTCGCCTGCATTCAATTTAAAGCCGATCAGGTTGTCAGCGGGACGGCGATAAATATTTTAATGCTTGGTTTGCCGCAGCTTTTGAGCGGCGCGTTTTTTCTCTCGACCGGCTCGACGCCGCAGATTCCGAGAGAAAACTTGCTCCCGACGCTCAATACCTTTTTCGGCACGCAGGCGCTGGACATTTCGGTGATGTCAATACTGGCTTTCGCCCTCGTTCCGATTGGCTGGTACGTTTTGTTTCGCACGCCGTTTGGTTTGAGATTAAGAGCGGTCGGCGAAAATCCGGCGGCGGCTGACGCGGCTGGCGTCAGCGTCAACAAAATGCGTTACACGGCGGTTTTGATTTCCGGCGCGCTCGCGGCGCTCGGCGGCGCGTATCTGTCAATCGGGCAGTCTTCGCTGTTTACCAGAAATATGACCGCCGGGCGCGGTTTTATCGCGCTTGCGGCATTGATTTTCGGCAAATGGAAGCCTGTGCCGACAATGCTCGCGTGTTTGCTGTTCGGTTTTACCGAAGCTATGACAAACCAGGTGCAGGGCGTTTTCAAGCTGCCTTCGGGCGAAGATATTCCGGTTCAGTTTATTCAAATTATTCCGTATGTTTTGACGATTATCGTGTTGGCTGGATTTATCGGGCATTCGCGCGCGCCGAAAGCTCTTGGACAACCTTACGAAAAACAGTAAATTAAAGATATGAAAGTGGAAACCTGCGTCACGATTTCAGAAGAATTGTTAAAAGAGTTAGATGAGTGTGCGGACGGAAAATGCAGCCGTTCGGAGTTTGTCGAAGAAGCTCTGCGAAAACATATTGAACAAGTAAAATCGCGGAAGAAACATAGAATGACTGCTGAGGAAGAAATTGAAAAAATTAATCGTTATGTCGAAGAAAACCGCGAAGAAATAGAAGATAACTTGCGATTTCACGCGGAATTGATGCTCGAAGCGTTGGACAAAAAATGAAACGCGGCGAACTGTATCGAATTGAAAAGCCGACGAAACAAGACCCGAAAAAATTTCGTGTGTACGTTATCATTAGCCGTCAGCGATTTATCGAAACGGTTTATAGCTCGGTTATTTGCGCTCCGGTTTACACCAATGGCTGCGGTTCGACGACGGAAGTTAGAGTCGAAATTGATGAAGGATTAACGCACGAAAGCTATATTCGTTGCGATGAATTAACGAGCTTACCTAAATCGGTTTTGACAAATTTTATTGGCTCGCTTTTGCCGCAAAAGATTGAAGAATTGAATCAAGCACTGAAAATTGCACTCGAACTTGAATGATTTACGAAAAAGCGCAGGAAGCGGCGCAGTTTATAAAATCTAAATTTGACCGGGAAATACAAGTCGCGCTCGTTTTGGGGAGCGGTTTGGGCGCGTTTGCCGACGAAATCGAAAACGCCGTTAAAATTTCCTACGAAGAGATTCCGCATTTTGCGCGTTCAACCGTCAAAGGTCACGCCGGGCGTTTGGTTTTGGGCGAAATTGCGGGTGTAGCGGTCGCGGTTCAGCAAGGGCGTTTTCATTATTACGAAGGTTACGATTTAAAGGATGTGACGTTTCCAATCCGCGTTTTCGGGCTTTTGGGAATTAAAAATCTGATTCTGACGAATGCGGCGGGCAGCATTGATTCAAATTTCAAGCCGGGCAGCTTGATGCTGATTCACGATCATTTAAATTTAATGGGCGTTAACCCTTTGCGCGGGAAAAATGACGAGCGATTCGGTGCCCGTTTTCCAGATATGAGCGAAGTTTATTCCCGAAAGTTTCAGGAAATCGCAAAGGCGGCGGCAAAAGAAATGAATTTCGATTTGCGGCGCGGAGTTTATTGCGCGCTGTCGGGACCGACTTATGAAACTCCTGCGGAAATTCATTATTTGCGCTACGCCGGCGCTGACGCCGTCGGAATGTCAACCGTGCCGGAAGCGATAATCGCGCATCATCAGGGGATGAAAATTCTGGCAATTTCGTGCGTTTCAAATTACGCTGCCGGTATCAGCGAAGAAGAAATCAATCATGAAGAAGTGATGGAAATTGGAAAACTGGTTGCCGAAACTTTCAAAAATCTGCTTAAAAGAGTTATTCCAAAGATTGCTGAAGAAAAATGATTATTGGTATCTGCGGCGGAACGGGTTCGGGAAAAACTACGATTGCGAGACGGATTGCGGAAACCGTCGGAGCGAGAAACGTCGTCTTGCTCGAACAGGATTCTTATTATCGGAATTTGATTGATATGCCGCTCGACGCGCGGCATAAAGCGAATTTCGACCACCCGGACGCGATTGACAGCGAATTAATAGTCAATCATCTGCGGCGTCTGCGCGGCAATTTGCCGATTGAAATGCCGGTTTATGATTTTAAAACTCACACGCGGACAACCGAAGTCGAAGTAATCGAGCCTAAGCCCGTCGTTTTAATCGAAGGAATTTTAATTTTTGCCGAATCGCGCATCTTAGAATTGCTCGATGTCAAAGTTTTTGTTGACACGCCGGACGACATTCGTTTTATTCGCCGGCTCGAACGCGACATACGTGATCGCGGGCGGACAATGGATTCGGTTATCGAACAATATTTGGTAACGGTCAGACCGATGCACTACGAGTTTGTTGAAGCATCAAAGCGTCACGCCGATTTGATAATCCCGGAAGGCGGCAACTCGGATGTCGGCATCGAAATTTTGTGTGGAATCGTTAGGGAAAAATTAAGCCTTGGACAATAAAAGAAAAGAACTGGTCGAAGCCGCATCTGCGGTACGCGAAAACTCATACGCGCCGTATTCGAAGTTTCGAGTCGGCGCTGCTGTGGAAACAAAAGACGGAAAAATTTATTCGGGCTGCAACATCGAGAGCGCGAGCTACGGTTTGACGGTTTGCGGCGAAAGAGTCGCAATCTGGAAAGCCGTTTCCGAAGGCGAACACGAATTTAAACAAATCGCGGTCGTCGTTGACACGGAAGAATTAACTCCGCCCTGCGGCGTTTGCCGTCAAATTCTGTGGGAATTTTGCGGCAATGTCCCCGTCACGCTCGCCAATCTGAGCGGCAAAAGCGAAACCGTGATGATGGAAGATTTGCTGCCGCGAGCTTTCGGGCGCAGATTTTTGGAGCAAAACAAAAATGCCGATTCCCCTTGATAATTGGCAATGAACTTGCCCAATTGATGATCAATTATAATGTCGGAGTTTCAAACGTCGCTATTTACGGAATTAAGAAAATAGATTCGGATTATTTTACGGAAGAATAAAATCAGATTTTCTCAATCGGTAAAAAGTCTTTCGCTTGCAGAATAACGTCAGGAAAAGCAACAAGGTTAAAAGTTTGTTCGTCGCGCAGAGTTTGTTTTGATTGATAGCTGTCGGGAGACGGTTCGCGGTAATCTTCGAGCGTTCTTTCTTGAACGTTAAGCAATAAATATTGAACAATTCCGGCGCGCGCATAAGCCGCACTTTTCGCCGTTCGGTCATAGCTCAAAGTCGAGTCGGAAATTTCAAGAATTAAAAAAATGTCGGCGGGCATCGGATGTTTCCCAAAATACTTTGAAAAAGGCGGTTCGACAAGGACAATATCCGGTTCCGGCTCGGAAAAGTCATCAAGCCAAATCGGATTTTGATTTCTTACCCAAACTTTTTGACCGAGTTTTTGGAAAAATAAGTTTGCAATAATATCGTTAAAATTCGCGTGCTTTGTTCCTTTGGGCATTTTTTCAACAATCGCTCCGTTCAAAAGTTCGATATTGTCGTTTTCGGTCAAAATTCCCTGTTCAATCATCCAATCGTATTCCTTGACGGAGAACGGGCGCAGTTTGAGAAAATCATCGTTCGGTTTGCCGCTCGCGTTGTTTGTTAGTTTTGAGATTTCAATTACCGCCGACATAAAATTCTTTTACCTCGATTGACGATTCTAAATGATTTCGGGCGATTTGTTAAAGATTGCCGAATCGCCGGGTTTCTGTGAAAATCTTCGTGCTATGAAAAAATTGTTTCTTTGCTTTTTTGTTTTGCTCTTAAACTTGACGGCGTTTTCGCAGCAGAAAACGCCGGTTGATTTAATCGTGCGCGGCGGCAGCGTCGTGACGATGGACGCGCAAAAGCGTGTTGTTGAAAACGGCGCGATTGCGGTGAAAGACGGCAAGATTGTTGCGGTCGGAAAAGCGGATGAAATTGCGCGTCAATTTACGGCGAAACAAATCGTCGAAGCAAACGGCAAAGCCATTATTCCGGGTTTGATCAACACTCACACGCACGCGCCGATGTCTTTGTTTCGCGGGATTGCCGATGATTTGGATTTAAACGAATGGCTGACGAAATATATTTTTCCGGCAGAAGCGAAAAACGTAAACGAGCAATTTGTCCGCGCGGGAACTCGTCTGGCGCTGGCGGAAATGATTCGCGGTGGGACGACGACTTACTGCGATATGTATTATTTTGAGGATGCAATCGCTGACGAGACGGCGAAAGCGGGCGTGCGCGGCGTGCTCGGCGAGACGATTATTCGCTTTCCCGTCGCCGACAACAAAACGCCCGAAGAAGCGATTGCTTACACCGAGCGATTCGTCAATAAATGGCGCAATCACCGTTTGATTGTTCCCGCGTATGCGCCGCACGCGCCTTATACCTTGACCGAGGCGCAGCTTCGAGCCGTCCGCGCTTCAGCCGATAAATTAAACGCGACGGTCGTCATTCACGTCGCCGAAACGCGCAAGGAAGTCGAAGACGTTACAAAAGAAAACGGCGCGCGTCCGGTCGAATATCTCGCTCGAATCAATTTCCTTAACAACAAAACAATCGCCGCGCACGTTGTTTTTGCGAATGACAACGAATTAGACATTTTAAAAAGATTAAACGTTGGAGTCGCGCATAATCCGTCTTCTAATATGAAGCTGGCGTCGGGCGTCGCACCCGTGCCGCAAATGCTTTTGAAAGATGTTTTTGTCGGATTGGGAACAGACGGAGCGGCTTCAAACAACGATCTTAGTATGTGGGAGGAAATGGACGCAGCGGCTAAGCTGCATAAATTGATGAGCAACGACCCGAAAGTCGTTTCGGCGGAACAGGCGTTTGAAATGGCGACGATTCGCGGCGCGCGCGCCCTTCATCTCGAAAAAGAAATCGGTTCGCTCGAAGCCGGAAAACGCGCGGACATCGTTATTGTTGATCTTGATAATTTCAATCAAATCCCGATGTACAACATTTTTTCGCATCTGGTTTACGCAACGAAGGCAAACGATGTGCGCCACGTTATCATCGAAGGAAGATTGATAATGCAAGACCGCAGGTTGCTAACTTTGAACGAAAAGGTTATAAAAGCAGAAACAGTTGCTTTTCAAAAACAAATCGTCAGCAGTCTGAAAACTAAGTAACAATTTTTAAGAAGCCCGGTAGGATTTGCACCCGAAACGTTTGCAGGGCATAATGTGAAATCTAACAATTTGCGAGTGATGAAGTGAGCCACATTGACGAGGCGAGCTTTGACTCTTGCGGAACTTACAAACCGAAACCGAGAAATTAGGGAGGAATGGAATGCCGCTAAAGGGAAGAAGGCTATGGCTTTCGTGTTTAATTTTAACCGCTGTCGGCGCGAGCGCCGCCGCAGCTCAGCAGCAAGCTGAAAATCAAACGCCGTTAAATGGAGTCGCGACTCCGACAACTACGGCAGCGCCGACAAATACAATTCAACAAAGAATCGGCAGAGTCCGCGCGTGGATTGCCGGACGCAATTTCGGGGCAGCAGCCGCCGAGCTTGAAAAAATCAAAAAAGAAACCGCCGCAGACGAATCTATGCAGCAGGTTTCTCGCGTAATGCTGATGGGCGTTTTTCTCGAACAGCCCGATTACGCCCGCGCGCAGGCTCTTTTGGAAGAAACCTACAAACGCAAATCTTTAAAACGCGGCGCGGACGATTCCTATTACGCCGTCGCCGGACAAATCATTAAAAGCTCACAATCACAAGTAGAACGCTACAAACGTCTCGGCATAAACATTTCGGACGCGGCTTTGCCGACCGAAGCCTGCACCGATTTGGGCAAATGGCAGGCGCTGCTGGAAATTATCGTTCAACAATCGAAGCAGATGACGGTCGAGCTGAAACAGCCGGATGAAGCAATGACTTTGCTCGAAGCCGCAACGGGCGCGCGCGGCACATTGGCGCGCGACGAATACGAAGCGGCGAAATGGAAAAACGAAGTCACCGACACGCGCGAATTGATTTCCAACGCGCAGATGAAAGTTTCGGAAGTTGACGCTTCGACCACCATTCCTTCCGGTACTTTGATTGCTTCAAACAATATTCCTTCGCCGACGGTTTTCAAACAAACCGAAGCTCCAAAAATCGTTTTGCCGACCCCGGCTGAGAACAAACCAGCCGAACAACCGCAAGTGGCGAGCGGACAAAGCGAAATTTTAAGTCAGCCGATTCAACAACCTGTTTCTGCGCCCGCTCAGCCGGACCCGGTTAAAACTGAAAACACGACTGTTCAAAACAAACCCGAACCAGCGGCAAATGTCGCACCGCAAAACAATTCGGAACCCGTTCGCCAACGAATGGTGACGAATAACAACACAGCGGAAAAAGCCACAAATCAACCTGCAAATCCGGCTAATACCGAAAAAGCTGCGACGAGCGGCGATATGATGCAGGTCGGTTCGCTCATTGATATGGCGACGAGAAAAGTAAATCCGGCGTATCCGCCGGTGGCGAGAACCGCTCGCATTTCGGGCGTTGTCAAAGTCGAAGTCGTTCTTGACGAAGACGGCAAAGTCGCCGAAGTCCGCAACGCAGCCGGACCGGAAATGCTCCGCCGCGCTGCGATGGATGCGGTCAAACGCTGGCAGTTCAAACCCGTCACGCGCGACGGTCAGCCGGTTCGCGCGAGCGGTTTTGTCAATTTCAATTTCACTTTGTAACAGAATGAAAATGCAAAGATTTTTGGGCGGCGACTGTAATGAGTTGCTGCCCATTTTTTTATTAATATGCTCTCACGAATTTTCTTGTTCCTTGCAATAACAATGTTTCTCGGCTCTCAACTTTCAAGCGCGCAAACGCCGCCGATTGACGCGGGCGTTTCGCGCGAGCTTGCACACTGGCGAGCCGCGCATTACAGCGACGTGCGTTACAAATTAAATTTAACGCTCGAAAAAATGTCGCCGGTACTGAAAGGTACAATCGAGGTAAGAGTTAATGTGCGGCAAAACGGTCAGGAAACAAAGAAACCGGGCGAAGCCGGCGGATCGTTTCAAATAATTGATTCTCCACCGACAATCGTTTTGGATTGGCGAAAAATTAGAGGCAAGGAAAATCTGTCAACAATTTCTAATGTTTCAGTCAATGGCTTACCGGTAATTTTAAATCCTGATTCGAGTCAATATGAAGTAATAATTTCAGGTAGAGAAGGAGTGAATTTTTTTGAATTCAATGAGCATCTCGTTTTCACAGACGGCGTAAAACCCGGCGAAAATGTTATAAAACTCGATTACACGTCGCCGATTGCGACATCGGGCGCAGCAGTGACGCGCTACGTTGATAAAGAAGACGGCGCGGAATACATCTATTCGCTCTTTGTGCCTTCGGACGCCAGCACCGCTTTTCCCGCGTTTGACCAACCGGATTTGAAGGCAAGATTCAGTTTAACTATAAAAACGTCAGGGAATTGGAAAGTGATTTCAAACACCGAAGCGAAGGAAATCCAAAATCTTCCCGTCTCTCATAGCGAGGATGCGGGAAAAGGCTTATATGAAACTGCATTTAAGGAAACTCAACCAATCAGCACTTACGTTTTCGCGTTTGCGGCGGGCGATTTTGTAGATATAAAGCAAGCTCGCGCTACACAAAATCCTACTGATATTTCAACAATAATCTATGTCCGCAAATCGCAAGTCAAAAAAATTACACAACACATAGATGAAGTTTTTCGCCTCAATGGTGAGGCTGTTAAATATCTCGAAAGTTATTTCGATTACAAATTCCCGTTTCCGAAATACGATTTGGTGTTGATACCGGAGTTTCCGTTTGGCGGGATGGAACACGCGGGCGCGACTTTTTTGCGCGAATCTTCGGTTATTTTCCCGCAAGAGCCGACCGCGAACGATTACATTTCGCGCGGGAATCTGATTTTTCACGAAGCCGCGCATCAATGGTTTGGCGACACGGTGACGATGCGCTGGTTTGACGATTTGTGGCTCAAAGAAGGCTTTGCCGAATTTATGGCATACAAAACGATGGAACGGGTGCTGCCGCAATATAACGCCTGGAAAGCCTTTTACGAGCGCAACAAACCGCTCGCTTACCTGACCGATTCGACACGCGGCACAACGCCGATTTATCAGGAAATCCCGAATCTTTCCTCAGCCAAATCCGCTTACGGCAACATCGTCTATCGCAAAGCGCCTTCGTTTTTAAAACAGGCGGAATTTTATTTGGGAGAAAAAGAATTTCAAACCGCAATCCGCAAGTTTTTAAAGAAACACGAATTTGCAAATGCGAGATGGGAAGATTTGGTTTCCGATTTCGCCCGCGTTAAATATAATTTGCCCGAATCAGGCGGCGAAATAAGTGCAGAACAAATGCTGGGAACTAAAGAATTACTGGATTGGGCAAATGGCTGGATAAAACAACGCGGCGTTCCGATTATAAAATTAGGAGAGGATTCAATTTTACAAAAAGACGCGGTTAACGAAAATTCAAAATGGATACAAAAAATCAAAATTTATACTTTTGAAAAAAATCCAAATCCTTTATACAAGGATGCTGTTGGAATTCAATCGGTTTTGCTGAATAACTCTAGTCAGCCGATTAAATTATGGTCAAAAGCAACTTTCATTTTCCCAAATTATGAAGATTACGGTTACGGCATCTTTCTGCTTGATGAGAAGAGTCGCAATTACATTTTAGCCAACATTCAAAACGAAAAAGACGATTTTTTGCGTTCGATGATGTGGGGCGCGTTGTGGGACAGCGTGCGCGAAGCCGAACTCAATCCGAAAGATTACGTCGAGCTTGCCGTCAAAAACATTTCCGGCGAAAAAGACGAGCTGACGATTCAGACAATCTTAAGCCGCGTTTCAACCGCGATGAATTATTACTTAAGCGAAAAACAATCTGCGGAACTCGCGCCGCGCTTGGAAAAAGTTTTGCTTGAACGAATGAACGCGGCGGAAACGCTCGGACAAAGAATCGTTTTCTACCGCGCTTTTTTAAATCTGGCGGCTTCCGCAGAAAGCAGACAGCGGTTAAAAGAAATCTTGAGCGGCAAATCTGAAATTCAGGGCTTAAAATTAAAAACCAAAGACAAATTCGATATTGTCGCCAGACTGTTGATTTTAAACGACGCAGACGCGCCGAAACTGCTCGAAGATTTAGCCAAGACCGAAACATCCGACGAAGCCAAACGTTACGCTTACGCGGCTCGCGCCGGAATTGCGACGGCGGAAAACAAAGGAAAATTCTTTGCAGATTTTCTCAACAACAAAGAGATTTCCGAAAGCTACATCGAAAGCGCTGCTGCGCCATTTAATTCGGTTCGTCATGCAGAAATGACTTTGCCGTTTCTCGAAAAAGCTATCGCGGAATTGCCGAATTTGAAACGAACCAGGAAAATCTTTTTCGTCAACAACTGGCTCGGCGCGTTTATCGGTGGGCAGCGGAGCGAACAGGCTTTGGCAATCGTCAATAAATTTCTCGCCGACAATCCGAATCTCGACCGGGATTTGCGTTTGAAAATTCTGGAAAACGTTGACGGTTTGGAGCGCGGCGTTAAAATTCGCAAAAAGTTCGCCGATTAGAACTAATTTCAATTAGTCGAAATACAAGAAACAGAAAATTAACAGGGATGAAAAGGATGAAAGGGATTGATAAAAACAAAAAATATCCCCTTTATCCCTTTCATCCCTGTTAATTCTTTGTCTTTCACTTTTATGAAATATGCTCTAATTTCAGAGATTTTCAAGCAAAAGCGCGGCGATAAGCGCGGCGCGTTTCGGAACGTCCGCAGCGATAATGTGTTCGTGAACCGCGTGCGCGCCGTCGCCCGCGACTCCTAAACCGTCCAGAACCGGAACGCCCAGAGCCGAGACAAAATTTCCGTCCGACGCGCCGCCGACCTGCGTTTCTTTTAATTCGTAATCAAAACCGGCGGCAATTTCCCTCGCTTTTTCAAACAATCGGACTGTTTTTTCCGTTCGTTCCATCGGCGGGCGATTGATTGCGCCTTCGATTTCAAGTCGGACGCGAGAATTGAATGCCTTGAGATTTTTAATTTCGCGGTCAATTTGCTCGGCTTCGGCGAGTGATGTAAAACGCACGTCAATTTCACACTCGGCTGCTGCTGGAATAACGTTTGAAGTCGTTCCGCCTGTTATCGTTGTGACATTTGCGGTCGTTCCGTTTTCGGGCTTATTCAGCTCGTGGATTTTCAATGTTTGCTGGGCGAGTTCCAAAACGGCGGACGCGCCTTTTTCCGGGTCTAATCCGGCGTGCGAGGCGACGCCGTGCGCTTTTAATAAATAATATCCCGTACCTTTGCGCCCGGTTTTGACCGCGCCGTTTGCCGAAGGCTCGCAGACAAGGCAAAACGCTGCTTTTTCGGCTTCGCGCTCGACGACGGCGCGCCCGGTTTCGCTGCCGACTTCTTCGTCGCACGAAAGCAGAATCGTAATCGGGTTTGACGGTTTTAAATTCAAATCCGAAAACGCGCGCAATGTTTCAATCATCAACGCCGCGCCCGATTTCATATCGAAAATGCCGGGCGCGAAAATCCTGCCGTTTTCCTCGCGCCAGGGTCTTTCGCGCAAAGAACCTCGTGGATAAACCGTGTCTGTGTGACCGAGCAGCAGCGCAGGTTTTTCGTTTTCGCGTGAAAAAGCGCGAATTATCAAATGCTCCCCGTAGCCTTCGATTGGAATTTTTTCAATCGAATCAACACACGAGAATTTTCCAGCTTCGGTTATCAGCAATTCAACGACGGCGCGGCTGCCCGCTTCGTCATAAGAAGGCGATTCAATTTCGACTAGGCGGCGAATCAAATTTAAAGTCTCGTTTTGTCGCGCCGAAAAATATTCGAGCAATTCTTTAGCGTTCATTTTTGAGAACTTCAGTGCGAACAGACAACTTTTCGATGCGTTCGCGTTTGACTGTAAAACCGATTCCGGGCGCTTCAGGAGCGATGATTGTGCCGCGCGCCGTGACTTCGACCGCTGGTTCGATCACGTCTTCCTGCCAATAGCGTTTACTTGCGGAAACATCGCCGGGCAAAACAAAACCGGCGAGAGTTGACATCGCAATGTTGTGCGCGCGTCCGATGCCGGATTCGAGCATTCCGCCGCACCACGCTTGAATATCGTTTTCGCGGCAGACGGTTTCAACGCGCCGCGCTTCCGCGTGTCCGCCGACTCTGCCCAATTTGATGTTGATGATTTTGCCGGATTTTAACTCGACGGCTTTGCGCGCGTCTTCGGGCGATCTGATCGGTTCGTCGAGACAAATCGGCGTTTCGATTTCGCGCTGCAATTTCGCGTGGTCAACGATGTCGTCGTGCGAAAGCGGCTGTTCGAGCATCATCAGATTGAATTTGTCGAGTCTGCGGAAAAGCTCGATGTCGGCGAGCGTGTAAGCCGAATTTGCGTCGCCCATCAATAAAATATCGCCGAATTTGGCGCGGACAAATTCGATAACTTCATAATCCCAGCCGGGTTTGATTTTGATTTTAATGCGTTGATAACCGGCATCAAGCTCGGTTTGAATTTTGTCGAATAGCTGTTCAATCGTATCCTGAATGCCGATGGAAACGCCGCAGGCAATTTCATTTTTTACGCCGCCCAAATGCCGCCAGAGCGGAACGCCTGCTTTTTTCGCTTCCAAATCCCACGCGGCGGTTTCGAGTGCGGCTTTTGCCATTCGGTTTCCGCGCGGTGCTTTCATTAAATCCCAGACATTTGCGGCGCTTTCGATTTCTTTTCCCAAAACTCGCGGCGCGAGAATGTCTTTTAAAACCCACCAGCAGCTTTCCGTCCATTCTTCGCAATACGAAGGTGTTTCGCCAGCCGTGCATTCGCCCCAGCCTGTTGCGCCGTCTGCGTCCGTTATGCAAGTTAAAATTATGCGCCGCTCGTAAGTTCGCCCAAAGCTCGTTTCAAAAAAATGGACGAGGGGCAAACGGATTTCAAACAATTCGATTTTTTCGATTTTCATCACGCCATAAATTACGACAAAAACTGAATTGTTGGCAAAAGCGGCAAATTTGTAAATGCGAAACAGTTGATAGTTAACAGTTGACAGTTGACAGTTGCGAGCCTTTGACTATCAACTATTAACTGTTAACTATCAACTGTTTCGCATTTGTTTTTTTTGCTTGCGGAACTCTAATCCTGTTTTGTTATATGAATAAAAAATATCGAGTGGGAATTTTAGGAGCGACCGGAACTGTCGGTCAGCGTTTCGCGCAATTATTGGAAAATCACCCGCAATTTAAAATCACGGCACTCGCGGCTTCAGACCGTTCGGCGGGAAAAACATACGCCGAGGCGACAAACTGGAAATTGGCGACGCAGATGCCGGAAAACGTCAAAAATATCAAAGTTCAGCCGATTGAACCAATGCTCGATTGTGATGTTGTTTTTTCGAGTCTGCCTTCGGACGCGGCGCGCGATGCCGAAATGAGCTTTGCCCGCGCAGGTTATCCGGTAATCAGCAATTCGTCGGCGTTTCGGATGGAGGCAGACGTTCCGCTTTTGATTCCCGAAATCAACGCGGCGCATCTCGCGCTTATCGAAACGCAAAAACAAAAACGCGGATTTGAGCGAGGCTTTATCGTCACAAATCCGAACTGCGCGGCGATTGTCGTCGCTCCGGCGCTTTACGTTTTGCAGCAAAAATTCGGTCTTGAGTCTGTGATTGTGACAACAATGCAGGCGATTTCAGGCGCGGGTTATCCGGGCGTCGCTTCGCTCGATATTACCGACAACATCATTCCGTTTATCAACACCGAAGAAGAAAAGCTCGAAGCCGAAACCAGGAAAATCTTGGGCGAAATCAATCAGGCGGCTGATTTTTCGATCAGCGCGCAATGCAACCGCGTTCCCGTAGTTGACGGACACACGGCTTGCGTCCGCGTCAAATTGAAAAACAAAACAAACGCCGAAGAAATCAAACGCGCTCTCGCCAATTTTTCCGCTCTGCCGCAGGAATTAAAACTGCATTCCGCGCCGGAAAAGCCGATTGTCGTGCGCGAAGAAGCGGATCGTCCTCAGCCGCGACTCGACCGCGACGCGGGACGCGGAATGACGACCACCGTGGGCAGAATTTTGCCCGACGCGGTTTTTGATTGGAAATTCGTCGCTCTTTCGCATAACGTCATCCGCGGCGCAGCGGGCGCGGCGGTTTTGAACGCCGAGATGTTAGCCGCAAAGAATTTAATTTGATATAGCGATAAAAGCGAATTGGAAAACAGTTAAACGCGAACGCCGCGCAATTGGTACCGATTGTGATTTTCAGGTGAGCTATTTAAAATGTTCTTTACAGTTGTAATAATTGCCGTTATTTAACTTTCGTCATCCGTCCGTGTTATAAAGTAATGATGAGCCGAAGGTTAATAGCCGTGACTTCGCACAAGCTGACATTAGCGATTGAGACCCAAGACGCAAGCAATTTTCAAAGAATCAAAATTAGGCTTCAAAACCGGAGGATTTCCGAATTTTCGCCCCACTTAAAAACAATGAAAAAAATAATAACTTTAACAATAATCGTCTTTACGCTTTGCATTAACAGTTTCGGTCAAGCCGCAACGCCTCAAAAAAACGATAAATTAACGGCTGCGGAAGTATTAACCAAGCATCTTGCTTCCATCGGCACGCCCGAAGCGATAGCTAAAATCAAATCTCGCGCAATGGCTGGAAACGGACGGCTGACGCCTCTCAGAGGACTTGTCGGCAAAACCTTAACGGGACCCGTACAATTTGCTTCGGTAGATGATAACTTGCTGTTTGTAATGGTTTTAAACTCTAACGAGTACCCGTATGAAAAGGTCGCTTACAACGGCAAAGACATAACGGTCGGGAAAATGCCTTCCGGTAATCGGACGCCTCTGGGCGAATTTCTGAAATCTACCAGCAATATCATCAAACAAGGAATTTTCGGCGGAACATTATCGGCGGGATGGACTTTACTCAATTTTGATCCGAAAAACGAGAAAATCGAGTATGCCGGGCTGGAAACCATTAACAACCGTAAGCTGCACAAGGTGAAATACTCTTCCTCAAAGTCAGGAGCTTTGAATATAAATCTGTATTTTGAGGCGGGCACTTTTCGTCACGTGATTTCCGAATATCAGTATAGAATATCGCCTGCTATTACTTCCAACGAGTTGGAAAGCTCACGGCTAAAAGAAAAGCGATATACGTTAGTCGAACAATTCAGAGATTTCGTTCAGGTAGAGGGCGTGACATTGCCGCAAACGTATGTGCTTAATCTGACGACTGAGGAAAACAGCGTTACGACGCTGGAATGGGTAGTTAATTTCTCACAATTCTATTTCAAAGAAACTTTAAGCCCGGACTTGTTCAAAGTGTCATAAAGCTTCGACGGCGCTTGTTGAAACTTGCCATTACACGCGAAATTTGAGTACAGGGTTTAAATTGACTTTAGCTAACTCATAAAGATTTCAATTTTTTTGTTAGGCTTAGCTTTCAAACCCTGTATTTTTAATTATGATTAAACGCTATACGCTGCCCGAAATGGGCGCGCTTTGGTCTGAGCAAAACAAATTTCAAAAATGGCTCGATGTGGAAATCGCAGTTTGCGAAGTTCACGCCGAAATGGGAACGATTCCCGCCGATGCGGTCGAAGAAATCAAAGCCCGCGCTGCTTTTACGCCCGAACGAATCTCGGAAATCGAGAAAACGACCGATCACGACGTGATTGCGTTTACGACGAATCTCGCCGAAAACATCGGCGCGGCGGCGCGTTTCGTGCATTACGGTTTAACTTCGAGCGATGTCGTTGACACCGCAAACGCTTTGTTGCTGCGTGATTCGTGCGGGATTCTGCTCGAAAAAATTGACCGGCTTTCGGAAGTTTTAAAACGCCGCGCGTTTGAGTTTAAACACACGCCGCAAATCGGCAGGACGCACGGGATTCACGCCGAACCGACTTCGTTCGGTTTGACCTGGGCTTTGTGGTACGCCGAAATCGAGCGAAACCGCGAAAGATTGGCGCGGGCGAAAGAAACAATTTCTTACGGGAAAATTTCGGGCGCGGTCGGCGCGTTCGCTCATCTCGACCCGGAAGTCGAAGAAAGAGTTTGCGCGAAATTGGGCTTAAAGCCTGCGCCGGTTTCGACGCAGGTGATTCAGCGCGACCGTTACGCCGAATATTTGACGACGCTCGCCATTATCGCTTCGAGTCTGGAAAAAATCGCGCTGCAAGTCCGGCATTGGCAGCGCACGGAAGTTCGCGAAGCGCAGGAAAAATTTAAAGCCGGACAAAAAGGCTCGTCGGCGATGCCGCATAAACGCAACCCGATTCTTTCGGAAAGAATCTGCGGAATGGCGCGAACGGTTCGAGCCAACGCGATTGTCGGTCTTGAAAATGTCGCGCTCTGGCACGAGCGCGACATTTCGCATTCGTCGGCGGAACGGATTGTTTTGCCGGATTCTTCAGCCGCGCTCGATTATTTGCTGGCGAAAACAGCTTCGCTGCTTGATGGTTTGGTTGTTTATCCAAACAGAATGCTGGAAAATTTGAATCTGACGCGCGGTTTGGTTTTCAGCGGTCAATTGCTGCTGGCTTTGACGCAAAAAGGCGTTTCGCGCGAAGATGCTTACGTCTGGGCGCAGCGCAGCGCGATGCGCGTCTGGGATGAAGGCGGCGAATTTAAGGATTTAATTTTGAACGATGCGGACATCCGCAGCCGTTTAACGCCCGAAGAAATCGAAAAAGTTTTCTCGCTCGAACATTATTTGCGAAACGTGGACAAAGTTTTCGCCCGCGTTTTCAACCAATAGTTTTTGCAACCTTCTCAACAACGAGGCGTGAAATTGTTTGCGCGGACAAAATGCGCAAAAACGGCAACTCGCGCCGCAAAATTGTTATCAAAAAATAATCGTGATTAATCAACTCAATTTATCGAGTCGTCCTTTTCGCAATCGCACGCTGCCATGGATTTTGGCGGCGGTGTTGTGCTTCGTCGCCGTTTTCGGCTTTTTATTTTTATTCGCCGAATATCGCTCGGTCAACGCCCGCACGGAAGCCGTCAACGACAGCATCAAACAGCTTGAGCCGAAAATTAAAGATTTAAAAACTCAAGCCGCCGAAATCAAGCAAGCCTTGACGCCCGAACAGCAAAAATCTTTGCTCGCCGCACACCAGCTCGTCGCGCAAAAACGTTTTTCGTGGTCGCGTCTGCTGACGGATTTGGAGAGCGTGATGCCGCAGGCGACGAGCGTTTCTCACGCTGCCGTGCGCAATGTTTATCAATCGGGCGACCGAATGGTGGCGGATTTGGAAATTTCGATTCTCAGCCGCAGCTATGAAAACGTGATGACGATGATCAATCAAATGGGCGATTCCGGGATGTTTCAAGCCGAATTGCGCGGGCAGGATTTGCAAAAAGACAAAGGCGGCAATCTGACCGAATATTCTTTAAGCGTCCGCTATCTGCCGCGCTATGGCGTTCCTTACGAAACAAACTCGACGGGCGGCATTGACACGGCGCAAAACCAAACTTTACAGGAGGCGCGATGACACCGAACGAATCACCCAAAATAAATCCGCCCGAAGAAGTTATTGTGCGGGAAGAGACGACAATCGTTACGACCGCTCCCGTTGCAGCGCCGAAAGAAAAGAGAACACCGCGAATTTTGGTTAAAAAACGCGGCGGAATGTTTGACGTGCCGGAAATTGCGGCGGTCGGCATTGCCGGATTTCTGCTCTTAATGGTTTTGGTCACTTATCTTTTCTGGCTTAAACCGGCGCAAGCCCAACTTCGGCAGCGCGAGTTATCGCGAAACAGTCTCGAAACCGAGTATCAAAAACTGAAAACATCCATCGGCGAAAACCAGACGACCGAAAGCAGAGTCGCCGGCATCGTCGGCAGTCTCGAACGCTTTGAAGCGAATTATCTTTCGCCGCAGATGCAGGGAAATGCCTCGCTTTTCGGGCGTCTGAACGAAATTATTCGCAACAACAATCTGCGAAACACCGCCGGACCGGATTACGCGCCGCTCGAAACCGTCGCTCTGGAAAAATACGACCCGACAAAAATCGCGGAATCCAAAAATCAAAATCTGTATCCCGGAACCGCCGTCAGCGTCACGGTCGAAGGCGGCTACGCGAACCTGCGGCGGTTTATCGGCGAATTGGAAAACAGCCGCCAATTTATTGTGGTTCGCGCGATTGAAATCGAAGCCGAAAACAACAATTCGTCTTCCGGCGGCACGGGCGGCGCGCAATCCGCCGCCGACATCAACACGGTTCGCAACGCGCCGCAGACATCCGGCATTCCGCCGCAGATATCCGGTCTTCCGCCGGGACCGGGCGGCGCAAAGCCGAATTCAATAAATCCGCGCGCGCCGCAACCACAAATGCAGCCGCAGCAACAGAGACCGATTCAACAACCGCAGCAATCCGCTCCGCGCGCCGCTCCGAGCGGTGGCGGTCGCGGTTCGGTCGTCAGTATGCGGGTTGATCTCGTTTCGTATTTTCGCCGCAACGGCGACGCACAGCCCGCGCGGGCGCAGAATCAGTAATTTTGAACTTTGACTTTTGAAAAAAGAACAAAGGGCAAAGGACAAAGAACGAAAATGAAATTTTTAGAAGGAAAAAGTCAGGCGGAACGCAAAAAGATAATTACCGCCCTAGTTCTCGGCGTCGTAACTGTTTGCGCGCTTTTTTACACTTTTGTTTTGAGCGGCGGTTCGTCAAAGGCAAAAATCGGTAATGAAAATGTAGCCGGAAAGCCAAAGCCGAGTCCAAAACCCGACAGAACTCGGGAAATACCGCCGGAGCCTACGGTTGATGATGCACTGTTGATAGCGATTCCTGACAATCCGTTTCCGCCGATTTCGGACGGCGCAGTAAGCCGCAATATTTTTGCGTTTTACGAACCGCCGCCGTTTGTACCGAAACCGTCTGTAATACCGACTGAAAAACCGACGCCGCCTCCGACGCCAGCGCCGACGCCTCCGATTTTTGCCGCTGGTGTCAATCCGGGAATGGTTTACGCGCAGACCGGCAATTTTAAGCTCGAAATCGGCGGCGATAAGTTTACGCCCGATTCGAGGGTTTATTTTGGCGGAATGGAATTGCAGACTCAGTTTGTCAATCCGCAACGCCTGACCGCGCAAGTTCCGGCGCAGCTTATCTCCAGCGAAGGCGAACGGGAAATCGTGGTGCGCGTGCCGAACGATCCGAAAATGTATTCAAATCCTGTGAAAATAAACGTTCAAGCGCCGCCCGTGCCCGAATTTAGTTTCGTCGGATTGGTCGCGCGCCGCCGCGCGAACAACGATACGGCGCTGCTGCAAAACAAAAAGACCAAAGAATATATAAGCGTCCGTTTGAACGACACGGTGCCTGACCGTTTTCGCGTTTTCAGCATTTCGAGCAAGGAAGTCGTCGTGATGGATACGGCTTTAAAACTACGTCACGTTTTAGGTTTCGTTGACGAAAAAGATGCGGGCGGCGGCAATACCGGAGGAAGCGCGCCCGGCGGACGCGATGGTATTCGCGGCGGCAGAATGAACCAGCCGAATCCGAACTACAACCCGAACGTTCCAAACGTCCAATATCAGTCAATTCCCGGCATCCCGGACAATATTCCGCGCTACGTTCCGCCGCAGCCGGTGCAGACTCCGCCGCCGAGCAAAAAAAATAACGACGATGAAGACGACAACGATCCGAATAGATAAAACAATTACGAATTACGAATTACGAGTTACGAATTGTTCGTCTGTAAATCCGCAATCCGCAATCCGCAATCCGCATTCAGAGAAAGGCGCGGCGCTCGTCGCTTTGATGGCATTGATGACGATTATGGCGTTGTTTTTGCTGGCTGCCGCGCCGAGCCTTTTGATGGACGTACAGCGCGCCAAAGAGGCAGAAGCGATTGGGCGCGGCGAGGAAATTGCCGATGCTATTCGGATTTACGTGATGTTGAGAAGACGCCTGCCTGAACGAATGGAGGATTTGACCGAAGGCGTTCCGATACCGGGAAGCACCAAAAAACGGATGATTTTGCGCCAATCCGCCGCTATTGATCCGCTTTCCAGTACGGGCGAGTGGAAAACGATTCAATCGAGCGAGATTAAAACTATCAACGAGTTTCAGCGCAAGCTCGTCACTTATACCGGCAGCAATACATTCTCGAATCCGCCGTCACCAAATGGTATTTTCGACCGTATCGCCGGGCAGGTTATCAGCGCGATCAACACCGAAACCGACGAAGACACCGAGCCGCCCGGCGGCGAAGATACCGGGCAAAACGTCGACGGTCCGTTTGTCGCCGTGATGTCGCGCAGCCAGCGCAAATCCGTGATTACTTATTACGGGATCGAACGCCACGACCGCTGGCTGTTCACGCCGCTGTTTCGCGGAACCGGAAATAATCAGGGCGGTTTCCAGGGAGCGCCGCCTCCGCCTCCGCCGCCTCCACCTCCCGTACGTTAATCAATGAAAAAGCCGCCGTTGCAACGGCGGCTTTTTCGGCAAACGATTTGATTTTTTCGCTTAATCGCGCTCCTCAAGGATTTTTTCCAAATCTTCCTCGCTCAAACGATATTCGCTGTTGCAGAAATGGCAATGCAAAACCGCGCCTTTGTCTTCGCGCAGCATTGATTCCACTTCAGGGCGGTCAATCGAGGAAATTATTCGAATGACGCGCTCGCGGCTGCAAGTACACTCGAAACCGATTGGTTTTTCTTCGAGAATCTCGAAATCAACGTTTCCGAGCGCGAACTTTAACAAATCCGCCGGGCGCGCGCCTTCCGAAATTAAAGCCGTCGTGCTGGGCGATTCGAGAATCGCGCGCTCGATTTCGGTAATCGTATTTTCCGGTGCGCCGGGCATCATTTGAATTATCACGCCGCCCGCCGCGAGAACTTCGTCGCGCGCCGGATTGACCAAGACGCCGAGCATCACGGCTGACGGAAGCTGTTCGGATTTGAGCAAATAATAAGCGAAATCTTCGCCGATTTCGCCCGAAACAATCGGAACCGAGCCGCGATACGGCTCTTTATATAAACCGATGTCATAACCTTGTTCGCGGATGACGTAAAAGAAACCGCTGCCGACAACGCCGCGCACGTCGAATTTTCCCTGTGCATTAAGCGGAACATCCGCCGCCGGATTATCAACATAACCGCGCACGCCGCCGCGCGGATTTGCTTCGGCGACAATCGTGTCAATCAATCCGTCGCCGTCAATTTTCACGGTCAAACGGTCGAAATCTTTGTAAGTCGCTCCGAGAAGCAGCGCGCCGGTCAGCGTCCGACCGAGCGCGGCTGTCGCGGTCGGCGCTGTTTTGTGCCGTTCGGCGGCTTCTTTGACCGTGTTTGTCGTCACGGCGGCGATGCAGCGAATTGTTCCATCAGCAGCCGTGCCGTGTGCGAGTGTGTCAGGTTGTGAGCCATTCTGATTTAAAAACCTCGTGTTTTGCATTCTTCAATTTTAACTTTTTCGTTTCGCGGCGGGCAAACGGAATTTGCATTTTAGCTAATGTTTTACGTGAGGTTGCGCATTTTGTAGGCTAAAGCAAAAAACAAGGCGCAAGATATTGTGCAAAAGGTATTGACAAGCATACGGAAGTCGGTTTATATTCGCTTTCATTCTGAAGTCGCTCGGTATGAGCAAATTGAAAAACTCAACCAACTTTCAAATTTCAACTTTCGAGTTTTTCGTTCTAAACTTGAACCAATAAAACAAGAGGAGTGCAGATGAACATATTAGCCGAAACATCAGTTGCGGAAAACCTTTTTGCCGCGTCCGCCGCGCAATCGAACCGCGTCCGCAAACCGCTCGGAAAAAATGCGGAAAAAGTTGTCAGCAAGCGTTATTCATTGAAAGACGTGCAGGGAAATCCGATTGAAACGTGGGACGACATCGTGCGCCGCGTCGTCGGTCATGTTGCGACCGCCGAGCAAAATCCTCAAAAACGCGACGAATTTTACAACGCGATGTCGCAAATTATGTTCGACCGCGAATTCGTTCCGAACACGCCCTGCCTCGTCAACGCCGGAAAAACTCGCGGACAGCTTGCAGCTTGTTTCGTGCTGAATGTGCCGGATTCGATTCCGGGGATCATGGAACACGCCAAAAACGTCTCCGTCATTCATCAATCCGGCGGCGGAACCGGAATGAGCTACGAATTTCTGCGCCCGGCGGGTTCAATGGTTAATTCTTCGCGCGGCGTCGCTTCCGGTCCGGTTTCGTTTATGAACATCGTCAACGAAGTGACCGATGTCGTCAAACAAGGCGGCGTTCGGCGCGGCGCGAATATGGGAATTTTACGCTGCACTCACCCGGATGTTCTGCGCTTTATCCACGCCAAAAACGACCAGACGACTCTGACGAATTTCAACATTTCCGTTACCGTCACGGACGAATTTTTGCGAGCCGCCGATAACCTTGAATGGTTTCAAACAGAATTCGGCGGCAAAGCCTGGGAACAGACGATTTTCGACCCGCTCACCGGAAAAGATTACGTCGTTTATCGCCGCCCGAACGGCGAAACCGTATCTTTCGCCGACAAAGCCGCGTTTGAAGCCGCTGATTTATCGAATTGCACAATCGAAGAACCGCCCGCACCGGGAATGATTTACGCACCCGACATCTGGAATCGAATCGTCGCTTCGGCGCACAAATACGCCGAGCCGGGAATTATTTTTATTGACGAAGTAAACCGCCACAATCATATGAAAAATACGATGGGCGAGATTTATTCGTGTAATCCGTGCGGCGAACAATTTTTGCATTTTAATAATTCTTGCAATCTCGGTTCGATTGATTTATCCAAGTTTTACAATCGCGTTGGCGACGGCACAAACGCCGATATTTGTATTGATTGGGAACGTCTGCGCCGCGCCGTGCAGTATTCGACGCAGTTTCTCGACAATGTGATTGACACATGCGAGTTTCCGATTTCCGAAATTGATGATGTCGTTAAACGCACTCGTCCGGTAGGACTTGGAATTATGGGTTTTGCGGATTTGTGTCTGAAACTGAAAGTCGCTTACGGCGAACAGCAATCGCTCGATTTGATGGAAAAAGTAATGGGCTTTGTCCGCCGCGAGGCTTGGAACGCTTCGCTTCGTTTGGGCGCGGAAAAAGGTGTGTTTCCCGAACTCGAAGGAAACCGCGAAGCGTATGCGCGTTTTATTTACGACGAAATCGGTATCCCGAAAGAAGTGCCGCTGACGCCGCGCAATTACGAAGTAACGACGATTGCGCCGACCGGAACAATCTCGCTTGTTGCAGAAACCTCGAGCGGAATTGAGCCGAATTTTTCGTGGGCTTATGTTCGTCAGGACACGCTCGGCACGCGCACTTACGTTCACACGCTCGCGGCTGAAGCGCTTGGAATTGGAGTTGACCAAACCGACGAAGAATCAATCAAATACGCTGCGGAATACGTCGTCGCGCACGAACGCGAATTGCCGCCGTATTTTATCGGCGCGATGGATATTTCCGCCGGGCAGCACGTCAAAATGCTGGCGGCGGCGCAAAAACACGTTGATAATTCGATTTCCAAAACCTGCAACGGCGCGAACGACGATACGGTCGAATCGGTCAACAATCTTTATCATCTCGCCCGCGAATTGGGCTGCAAAGCGGTCAGTTATTACCGTGACGGCTCGCGCGAAAATCAGGTTTTGACATCAATGAAAACCGAAGAAAAGAAAGCCGCCGAAGCTGAAGTTCCGGCTTCGAGCAGTTTTAAAGACGCCGAAACGCCCGACAGCGAGCGCGTCGAAATGCAAGAGCCGACGAGCGACACGGTGACTCATCGCGCCAATTTAATTTCGCAAAACGGCAATCTCGCGGCGCAGCAGAATCAAGCGGGCGGGCGAATCGAACGCCCGCGCGAATTGCAGGGAGCGACGTGGCAAATTCCGTTTGACGGGCGCAACCTTTACGTCACCGTTAATCACGACGGCTCGCAGGTTCTCGAAGTTTTTGCGACGGGACCGATTTCCGAAGGCGTTGGACTTCTCGCCTCGAAAATGCTGCGCGGCGGTTTTGAAGTCCCGGAAGTCGCGCACAGCTTGAACAAAGTCACGGGAACGCACGCCGTCTGGTTTAATCAGCGCCTGCTCTCCTCGCCGGAACAAGCGGTCGCCGAATGTTTATTGCTGACGATGCGGCGGCTGCAAAACCAGCCGGAATCTTTTCGCGCGGCGGGCAAAAAAGCGTTGGCGGAGCATCAGCCGAACATCGAGGTCGGTTTCTCCGACGCCGCGCCGCGTCCGCAAACGGTGATGTCAAATTTAATCGGCTCCTGCCCGGAATGCGGCGGGCAATTGGAACACGCTTCGGGCTGTGATTCGTGCCGCGATTGCGGTTATTCAAAATGTAAGTAATACTTGCATTTCATAACCAGACTTGGCGGTAAAAAGGTAAAACTAAATGAACAGACTCCCGGTAGCGCGCACAACCGATATTGTCGTGCAGGACGTAGGCAAAGAAATTCTCGTCTATGATTTGAGAACGCACAAAGCATATAGCTTAAACGAGACATCTTCAATTGTTTATCAAGCCTGTGACGGCAAGACTACTTTTGAACAATTGAGAGCTAAGAATAAATTCACCGACGAAATTATTTTTCTCGCAATTGATGAATTGAAAAAAGAGAATTTGATTGAAAATGGTGAAGAATACGGTTTTTCCTTTGCCGGAATGTCTCGGCGTGAAGCAATTAGAAAAGCGGCGCTTGCTTCAATGATAGCTTTGCCTTTGATTTCATCTCTGATTGTTCCGACTGCCGCTGCCGCTCAATCTACCTGCGGAACCGCCGGACAAACCTGTAGCGGTTCCGGGACGGGCGGCACTTGCTGCACGCCGCTGGTGTGCGTGTCAGAAGTTTGCTGCGGAAATGCCGGTACTGCTTGTACCAGTAGTTCGGATTGCTGCGGAGGAAATTGCGACGGCGCGGTCTGTCAGGATTTATAAAGATTAAATCGCATTTCTTTCTTCATTGTAAAAAAGAGCATGCCTTGACGGTCGGCTCTTTATTATTTCAATAAGCTAAATGGAAAAATCCCGGTGTTCTTTGATTCCGCAGTTAATTTTTATTGAAGTTAAACCGCAAGCAAGCCGGCGCGTAAAAAAACAGGCGAAGCGACGTTGCGGTTTGGCGTCAGCCCGATGTCGTAACGCGAGTTGAAAACGTTTTCCGCAGCCGCGAAAATCTCCACATTCTTTCTGATTTTGTATCCGGCAAAAGCGTCGAGCGTGAGAAACAAGCGCAGCCGCAGTCGAAATTCTATCTTACGGGCTGAGCGAAAATCGGCTTGTTTGGGCAATAGAACATCTGAACATTCGGCATCGAGTTTAATGCTTGGGGTTTAAATCGCGTTAAGATTCTGTTTGGGGTTAGCTCTCCGCCGTCTCCGCTATCGGTTCAGATTTGACAATATATGAATAAGGCGATTATTATGATTTCGCAAATCTTAGCTTACTCTGCAAAAACCTCATGAAAACAAGTTTCCTCAGAACTTTCAGCCTATTGTTTTTCATCTGCGGCTTGTTCGCGGTATCCGAAAATCTTGCCGCCACTTTAACTGTTACCAAAACCACTGATACTGCCGACAATGTTTGCGATGCGGATTGCAGCCTGCGCGAAGCTGTTTTTGCCTCAGCAAGCAACGATACGATTGTTTTCTCGCCGCTTTTTAACTCGCCGCAAACAATCACGCTCACGGCGGGACAATTGCTGATCGGTAAAAACCTGACAATTGCCGGAGCGGGAGCGGATTTGCTGACCATTACCGGAAATAACGCCGGGCGGATTTTTTACATTTCAAACAATTCGGTTGTCGCGCTCAGCGGAATGAAGCTCACGGGTGGTCGCGTGACAACGGGAAATGATGTGTTCGGCGGAGCGATCTATTTGACCGACAGCGCGTTGACGCTGACGAATGTGACGCTCAGCAATAACACGGCGCGTTTTATGAATCAACAATCGTCGTTTACTCCCGGACGCGGCGGAGCAATCTATGTTTATAACGGCAAGTTAACGGTCATTAATTCGACGATCAATAACAATGATTCGCCTGACGGGGCTGGAATTTATTCGGAAGACGGAATCCTCAACGTCTCAAGCTCAAGGATAAATAACAATACCGGGAGCGGTATTTCCGGCGGCAGCTTAAGCACTGCGGGCGCTCAAATCAATATTTTTAATTCTACTTTGAGCGGCAACTCCGACAGGGCTGTAGACGGAAGGAGTGAACGAGTCTCGATTAGCAATTCGGTAATTACTAATAATGCCGGTGGAATCTCCAATGGTGGTTCTGATGCGATTCTGACGATTGACCGTTCGATTATCAGCAATAATGAATTACTCGAATTCGCCAGAGCAGGCGGTGGAGGCGTTTCTAATACCGGAACGGCAACAATCAGCAACACATTAATCAGCAATAATCGCGTTAGTGGCAGCGGTGGCGGTATTGCTAATGGAGGAACATTGAATCTTATCAATTCCGCCGTTACCAATAACAGAGCATTATTGTCTGCGGGCGGTATCTTAAATGCCAGCGGGCGGTTATTTTTAACTAATTCTACGGTGAGCGGAAACGCGGCTGATTATGGCGGCGGATTCGGCAGCAGCCCAGGCGGCGGAATTTATAACGGCAGCTTTTTCGCCGGCACAGTAGTTTTGACCAATTCGACCGTTGCCAATAACCGCGCGACCGGCAAAGGCGGCGGGCTTTATCATGATAATTCAGGCACGGTAACTATCGGCAATACGATAATTGCCGGAAACACATCATCCACAAACGAAATTGATGTTTCCGGCACAATCGTTTCACAAGGTTTTAATTTGATCGGCAGCACGACGGGAAGCTCCGGGTGGATTAATGCGGATTTACTCAATCGAAATCCGTTGCTTGCTCCTTTAGGAAACAACGGCGGTTTGACTTTAACACACGCCCTGATGCCGGGAAGCCCGGCAATTGACGCCGGAAACAGCTCTTTGGCAAAAGACCCGACGACGAATTTGCCTTTATTCCTTGACCAACGCGGTTTCGTGCGCGTTTTCGCTCCGGGCGGTTTCGATAGAGTTGACATCGGCGCATACGAATCGAACATTGCCAATTCTCCGGTGACGCTGAGCGGCAGAATCTTAACCGATACCGGACGCGGAATTAATAAAGCAATAATCACTTTAACGGATTCAAACGGGGCGGTTATTTACGCTCAAACAAATCCGTTCGGTTATTATCGCTTTCTCAACCTTCCGCCGGCAACGGCTTACACAATCACGGTGGCTTATAAAGGTTACCGATTTACATCGCCGCAAACAATTACGGTTGATAACGACCGCAATAATTTAAATTTTATTGCTCAATAGTTAGCAGCCATATTGATATGTGCGGCTGCCGAAAATTTGGAGCTGCAAATGTCCGATTTAATTTTCGGCGTTTGAACTCAACCACAAGATCGCCTGCAACAGGGGGCGGTATTCACCCGCATTACCCAAAATCGAAGGGGACAAAAAATGAAAAAGAAACTGTTACCCGCATTTCTTACCTTTGGAATCGCGGTTTTCGCATTCGGAGCATATTACTCGCAGAAAAGTAACGACTTCGTGTTGAATCGTCAATCGTTTGAAAATGAGACGAGAGAGGCTTCCGAATCTTCAGAGAAACCCGAGCCGACCGACTCCAATGAAGCCTATTTATGGCGAATTTTGGCGTGGAAAGACCAAAACGGACAAATCCCCGCCAACGCGCTTAACAACTCCATTGCACAAAGAGACCAATATTTGCAGCAGTTAGCTGCACCGGACGGGTTTTCTAACGGCGGAGTTTCTCGCTTAAATTGGGTTGCCAGAGGACCTAAAAACGTGGGCGGTCGCACCCGCTCTCTTATTATTCATCCGGGCGATTCCAATACAATATGGGCTGGTTCGGTCGGAGGCGGCGTTTGGAAAAGCATCGACGCGGGAACAACGTGGTACGCAATGAACAGTAATCTGCAAAATTTAGCGGTTAGTTCGATGGCGATTGACCCGAATAACCCGAATGTTCTCTATGCCGGAACGGGCGAAGGTTTTTTAAATGCGGATGCGCTGCGCGGCGGCGGTATATTTAAAACAACTAACGGCGGGATGACCTGGAATTTGCTGGGAAACACTGATCCCATAGTTAATCCCGGATGGCAATCTGTTGACCGGATTTCGATTGCTCGCAACAACAGCAATTTGATTCTTGCTGCGACAAGCAATGGAATTATGCGCTCGACAAACGGAGGCAGTACATGGTTTCCAGTGGGTCCGAATAACCAATCCCTGTTTGTCGCCTTTGATCCGAATGACGGCAGCAAGGCTATCGCCGCCAGCGGGAGGTCTCTGTCCGGCAATGCTGCGGTTTACTCGACTGACGGCGGAGCGACTTGGACTAACGCGAATCTGGATGGAAACTCGTTCTATTCATCCGGTCGAGTTGAATTAGCTTATTCGCCTTCGCCGTCAACTTCGCATATTGTTTACGCTTTGTTCTCCCCTAGCGTAGGAAGCGCCGTAGTTGCTCGCTCAACCGATGGCGGACATAATTTTATCACCAGATCCACGCACAGTGACACTACGTTTGAAAGATTATGGTATAACAACACGCTTTGGGTGTCGCCAACTGACCCTGATTTTATTGTAGCGGGCGCAGTTAATCTTTTTAAAAGCACGAATGGCGGAAGTAGTTTTACTTTAATCGCCGACGGCTTAATTGCGACTGTACAACCGCATGATGATAATCATTGTGTTGTTTCAGACCCAGGCTATAACGGAAACTCCAACAAAAGAGTTTATGTTTGCAACGATGGCGGGGTGTATCGCACCAATGATATTACGACGGCATTTGCTGCTGAAAACGGGGGTTGGGAGCAGAAATACTTTACCTATCAAACGACTCAATACTACGGTGCAGCCGGAAACGGAACGACCAGGCTGATTTATGGCGGAGCGCAGGACAACGGAACTATGCGATTACTGCCCGGCGAGCAAAATGCCAACGTAATCCCTTACGGAGATGGCGGTTTTGCGGCGGTTGACCCGACAAACGATAATTACTGCTATGGCGAATCTCAATGGCTGGCAATTCACCGTTCCACTAATCGCGGTTCAACGGCGCTGTTTATTGCCGACGGAATTACGGATGCCACAATCGGCGGAGCTAATTTTATTGCTCCGTTTATTCTCGACCCGAATGATCCGAATCGAATGTTAGCCGGAGGACGATCTTTATGGCGAACGAATAATGTGAAGACCGGCAATCAGCCGACCTGGACTGCGATTCGACCAAGTGGAACAAACAATATTAGCGCGATTGCCGTCGCGCAAGGAGATTCCAATATTATCTGGATAGCTCAAAACGATGGCAAAGTTTATAGAACAATCAACGGGCTGGATGCTAATCCGACTTGGATAACCGTTGACGACGGCTTTGGTACTAATCCGCTTCCGAACCGCTTTGTCACTCGCATTTTAATTGACAAAGACAATTCCAATACTGTTTACGTTGCGCTCGGCGGTTTTACGGGCGATAATTTGTGGCGCACTACCAACGGCGGCACAAATTGGCAGGATATTACAGGTACAGGGCTTCCTAATGTCCCAATTCGCGGCATAGCGCGCCATCCTAACAATTCCAATAAACTTTATATCGGAACTGAGATCGGAGTTTTTACGACCGAGAACGGCGGTTCGACGTGGTCAGTAGTAATTGATGGACCTACTAACGTTTCGGTTGATGAATTGACGTTTATGAGCAACTCGACAATTCTTCTGGCTGCCACGCACGGACGCGGTATCTGGACGGCTAATGTCGAGATTACAACACCCCCGAATCGTGTTTTCCACGACTTCGACGGCGACGGGCGTTCGGACATGTCGGTTTATCGCCCGTCAAACGGCACTTGGTATTTGCAGCGTTCGTCGGCGGGTTTTCAGGCTCAGCAATGGGGCAACTCAACCGACAAAGCGGTGGCGGCTGATTACGACGGCGACGGAAAAGCCGACATCACCGTTTGGCGAGCGACAGCGGGCGATTGGTATCGCTTGAACAGCAGCAACGGCTTGTTCGTTTCAGTGCATTTCGGTCAGAACGGTGACATTCCCGTTCCCGCCGATTACGACGGCGACGGAAAAGCGGACGAGGCTGTTTTCCGCCCGACGACCGGCGCCTGGTATCTGAACCAATCAACAAACGGCTTTGTTGCGTATCAATGGGGCGTCCAATCGGACTTGCCGGTAACGGGCGACTTTGACGGCGACGGGAAAGCCGATTTAGGAGTCTTTCGTATGGTCAACGGTTTATGGTGCTTGATTACCAGCTCGCTCGGAGTTCAATACGTTAGCTGGGGACAAAACGGCGACATCCCGGTCGCGGCAGATTATGATGGCGACGGGAAAGCTGACCCGGCGGTGTTCAGAGCGACTAATGGTTATGGAAATTGGTATTTACAAAGATCGTCCGCAGGATTTTTCGGAATTCAGTGGGGCTTGTCAACCGACAAACCGGTTCCCGGAGATTATGACGGAGACGGAAAAGCAGATATAGCCGTTTGGCGTCCGAGCGACGGGACGTGGTACATATTACAGAGTTCCAACGGTTATAGAGGTGAGCATTTCGGCGCTAATGGAGACATTCCTATTCCCATAAGATAAAACTGTTAACTGAAACGAGTAGGAAATAGAAATTGAGCAATTGAAAATTCTCGATTCCTATTTCCTCTCATTCATTTCTTACCTTTTAAATTTAAACGCAAGCCAATGCGAAAAAACAGGGGCGCGGCAACAGTGCGATTCGGCGTTAGACCGATGTCGTAGCGCGAGTTGAAAACGTTTTCGACGGCGGCGAAAATCTCCGTAGTCTTTGCGATTTTGTAACCGGCAAAAACATCGAGCGTAAAAAACGGGCGCAGCCGCAAAGTGTTTAAATCGTCCTCAAACTGCCGGTCTGAAATTCTCGCTTGCGCGCCTAAAGAAAACGGCGAATCGGGGCGATAAAACGCTTGAAAATTTAATTGCTGCCGCGCAACCTGCGGCAAAAACTTTCCGATTAAATCCGTATTTGCGGGGAAACTGCGGACGCGCGAATCCGCCAGCAAATAACTAGCCGACAAGCGCAAATCCGAGCGGGCGGCAAATTCCGCGTCAAGCTCGATTCCGCGCGCACGGGTTTTTCCGACGTTTTGCCGCCGGCGCGTGATTAAATTCGCCGTGCTGGAAATCGTCACGTTAACGACCGGCTGCGAAACTTCGGTTAAAAAAGCGACGCCGCGCACGGTAAAACGATTTTTAAAACCGGAAAAATTTAAGCCCGCTTCGCCGTTTGTCGCGCGCTCTGAGCGTAAATTCTCATTCGCCTCGGTTAAAACGTTTCCGACGCGGAAAGCTCGATAAAGCTCGTTCAAAGTCGGCGCGCGAAAAGATTTGCCGAAAGCGGCGAACACGGCGAAGTTGGAATTGATTTGATAAAGCGCGGCAATGCGCGGGCTAAACGCCGATTCGCTGCGGTCTGGAAAAACGCGAACGGTCGTCGCCAGACTCGCCAAATTTTGCGTCGCCGAAAACGCTTGCTCATTTTTCCAGCGGTCGAATCTCGCGCCGAATTGCAGATTCAGTTTTGCGGTCGCGCGCCAAAAATCCTGCGCGAAAAACGAAACGGTTTGCTCGCGCCCGCCAGCGCCGACTGTCGAAGTTTGGCGATTGTTGACGTAGATGATTTCGTCGCTCGCGCCTCGCACCTGTCGGATTTCAAAAGCGGCTGACAAAACGTGACCGGCAAACGCGCGATTCCAGAACAAATTCGCGCCCGCCGCCTGCGAAGGAACGCGCTGCAAACGAGTTAAGGTTTCCGTGTTTCTGTCTGCGCTGACGGCGGTGAAATTTTGATCGTAAATTTGTTTTTCGACAAACAGACGAAAATTAAAAGCGCCCGTTTTTTCATCTTTAAAGTCCGCACCTGCCGCAATCTGGCGAAAATATGTGCGGTTGTTTTGCAGGCGCGTTCCGTTGTCGCGTTTTTCGGAGAAAAGATTTCCGCGCGCGAAGGTTTTGGCGTTTTCGTTAAAACGATATTCGAGAATCGGCAGCAAGCTGTTGTGACGGCTGTTTGCTTCGGCGTCGGCGAGTCCGCGTTCTGATTTGGCGATGGGAATGTAGCCGCCTGTGCGATAGCTTTCGGCTGCCAGACGGAAGAAAAAGTTATTGAAACCGAATCCGCCAAAAGCGCTTGCATCGGCGGTTTTTTGAGTGCCGAGCGAGGTTTCAAGACGCAGAAACGGCTGATCAGGATTTCGCGTCAAAACGTTAATCGCACCGCTCAAAGCCGCATTGCCGTAAAGCGCGGACGCGCCGCCGCGCAAAACTTCGATTCGTTCGACGCTTGTGCGCGGCACGCGCGACCAGTAAGTCCAGCCGCCGAAAGCGTCGTTTAACGAAACGCCGTCAAACAAAACTGACGAGCGGCTCGCGCCGCTGCCCGCCAGCCCGCGAAAATTCGCGCCCTGCGCGGTCGGATTCGTCGTGCGGCTCGACGAACGGCGAAAAAGCTGAAAACCAGCGACTTGGCGCAAGGCATCGTCAACAGTCTGCGCGGCGGTTTGTTCCAGATTTTCGCGGTTTAAAACAACGACGCTCGCAGGCGTTTCGATCAATCGAGTTTCGGTTCGGGCAATTGAAATCGTCACTTCAGCGCTGACGTTTTCCGGCAAAAGCACGATTTCAAGTTGGTTTTCGTTCGGCTCCAAAAGCTTTTCAAAAAAAGCGAATCCGGCGGCTCGGATTTGCAAAATTAAATTTGCCGCGCCGTTTGTCAAAAGCGAAAAATCGCCCGTCTCGTTTGTCTCTGCGCGCGAGACAATCCGGTTTGCGGAAACGAGACTAACTTCCGCATTGGCAATCGGAGCTTGCTGTTCATCTCGAACCGTGCCGGAAATTGTTTGCGCTTTTGCCGTTTGATTGAGTAAAAGAAACCACAGAGACACGGAGGCACAGAGGAAAATAATCTTAAAAAATCTGTGTCTTTCGCGTGTTTCTGCGGTGAAAATTCTATTCATTATTGTGGAACTGTTGATACCGAAAATGTTCGCACAAGGCGGTTGAAAAAGAATGCTCAAAAGCGTACGGACGTTAAATATTTAAATGATTATCTTGTCAGAAAAGGGGTTGAAAAAAGCGGGAAATCACCGATAAATGCTGGTAAAAAGCTGTAAATCTTTGATCGGTTGAGCGATAAAACGGTAATTAATGATAACATTCCTAATGTTGCTTATCGGTAAAAACTTGAACTCCAAAAGAGGTGCATTAATGTTAAAAAAGATTAGTTCCTTGCTTTTAAGTGTTGGAATAGCTGTTTCGGTCGCCCTTGCCTCAACGGGCGGCGGCAATGAATCTGCTAAGGCAAAACGCAAAACGCGAAAGAACGAGCGGGTTGAAATCAAAGTCGTGCCCGTTGGTTTGCAAAAGAGCGCGCTCGAACAGATTAAGCGGCAAGTTCTGGGAAACGCGGCGGTGCAGAAAGAGCTTAACGGCACAAGCTATTATTTCATTTCGCTCGATTTTCTCGAAACCTCCGACAAAAAAGCGGCTTCCGGCGTGGCTGAAAAATTCCGAATGACGTTTTACGATTATACAAACCAGCGCGCGGTTGTCGCCGAAGGTTTGGTTAATGCGCCGGAACGCGCGCGAGTTTACGAAGACACGGCTCAGCCGCCCGATGTCAGCGACGAAGAATTTGCCTACGCGACCAAAATAATCGAACAAAACTCGGCTTTTGCCTCTATCGCCAAATCACAAAAAGCGATGTTTTATCGCCCGATGCCGCCCATCACCGTTTCGGAAACCGGTGAGCGCCTTGTCAACGTTGGCATTGAAACGCGCGATGCTTCAGTTAAAGCCGAAATCATCAGCGTCAACCTCAAACGCAGCGATTTGATTCGTTATTCGAAAAGCGCGCCTCCGACGGCAAACGCCGCTCCGACCGCCTGCGGAATTCAGAATGCGTTTCAAGGGACCACTACCAACGGAACGCCCGGACAATCTCAAGTCACAATCATCATAAACGGCGTGACGTTGTGGGATATGATGGTCGTCCGCCCTTCGGCTTCATCCGGTACGCGAAAATCCGGGATTGAAGTCCGCGATGTCAAATATCGCGGCAAATCCGTTTTAAAACGCGGACACGTGCCGGTTTTAAACGTCGAATACACGCCAAGCGTGTGCGGACCCTATCGAGATTGGCAATGGCAGGAAGGAATGTTTCAAGCGCCGGAACAGCCAACGCCAGACCCTGCGGATGGCATCCGGTTGCTGGCTAACGGGCAAATTGCCACGACATCGCTGGACACCGGCATTGATAACGGCAATTTTCGCGGCGTAGCGGTTTACCGTCAAAACAACGAAACCATCTTGATTACGGAACTGGATGCCAGTTGGTATCGTTATCTGATGGAATGGCGTTTTGCCGACGACGGCACGATTCGCCCGCGTTACGGATTCGGAGCAGTTAATAATTCATGCGTTTGCTCGGTGCATAATCATCACGCTTATTGGCGGCTCGATTTCGACATTGTTAATTCCAAAAATAAAGTTTACCAGGTCGAGCGCGGGCGCAAATCACCGCAGCAGGTGACGACCGAGATGACCGCGCTTCGCAATTATCAAACGAACAAAAGTCTGCTGATTCAAAACAGCAGCGGCAGCGAAGCGTATATGCTCGTTCCGAATCTGACGGATGGCAAAACCGATAATTTCGGGCGCAGCGATTTTTGGGTTTTAAAATATAAAAACGTGGACGGTGGAACCGCGCTGCAAAACGAAATTGACGACGGTTATAATCTTACCGGCGGCAACTGCACGGCAGACAGCGGAAGCTGTATCAACATTAACCCGTTTATCAACAACGAATCGGTTGATAATGAGGACGTAGTTGTCTGGTACGGCGCGCACTTCGTTCACGCAGACAGCCAAAACTTAACAGAATCAAATCGAAACAATTTAGCGCTTTCCGGTTCGCACGTCGTCGGACCCGATATTCGCCCGGTTCGCTGGTAATTTTTAGTTCAAAGTTCAAGGTTCAAAGTTCAAAGTTTTAATTGACTTTGAACTTTGAACCTTGAACTTTGAACCGCCTTAGCGCGGTACTTCAACCGATTGCAGAATGTCCGTGACCGCTGCGTCGGTTGTCGCGCCGTCAAGTTCGGCTTCGGCGCGGAGCGAGATGCGATGACGGAGAACCGGGCGCGCGATGTCGCGCACATCGTCCGGCGTCGGAAACTCGCGCCCGCGAATGGCGGCGAGAGCTTTTGAACAAAGCAGCAAAGCCACCGAAGCGCGCGGGCTGGCGCCGTAAAGAATTGTCGGATGCTGGCGAGTGCGGCGGACAATCTCAACGCAATAATTCTGCACACCGGCTTCCATTTTTAAATTCCCGACTTCGGCGCGGCAACGCCCGATTGTGTCGGCAAAAGGCAACGGTTCTATTGCCACGTCGCTCAGTTTTCTCGAATTAAAACCTTCGTCCCAGCGCCGGACGATTTCGCGCTCGGCTTGCTGTTCGGGATAATCAATCAAAATTTTCAAAAGAAAACGGTCGAGCTGCGCTTCAGGCAAAGGGTAAGTTCCTTCGTATTCAATCGGATTTTCGGTCGCCAAAACGGTAAATAGCGGCGACAATTCGTGTCGCTCACCGTCAATCGTCGCTTGCCGTTCTTCCATTGCTTCCAAAAGAGCGGCTTGCGTTTTCGGCGGCGTGCGGTTGATTTCGTCGGCAAGCAAAATGTCAGTAAAAACCGGACCTTTGCGCAGAGTAAATTCCGACGTGCGAAAGTTGAAAACGCTCGTGCCCGTAATGTCCGAAGGCATTAAATCGGGCGTAAACTGAATGCGCGAAAAATCGGCGTTGATGATTCGGGCAAGCGTTTTGACGATTAAAGTTTTCGCCGTTCCGGGAACGCCTTCGAGCAGGGCGTGACCTTCGGCGAGAATTGCGACAAGAATTTGTTCGACGATTTCTTCTTGTCCGACCACGACTTTGCGCAATTCGGACGTGATATGTTCGACGGTTTCAGGGACGTATTTCAGCATTTTGGATTTTGGATTTTGGATTTTGGATTTTGGCTCGTAAGGTTTTAAGCGAAGCGACAATCATCGCTAAAATTTCATTCATTTCCTGTTTTAGTTCGCAAAGCCGATTTTCGGGCATCAAATCCGACTCGGCTAAAATTTCCAGCCAATATAAACTTTCATCAGCCTCCTCTTCAACTATGGATAATTTGTTGATTACGTCGGCAGTTGATTTACCTCGACAAGCGGCTCTATAATTTGCTCCGACGGAAGTTGCAAAGCGAAGAAGTTGTTTGCCGACAATTTCAGCGGCAGTTGTTTTAGGTAAAGCATCAACCAAACGTATAACACGCACCGCTAATTTTTTTGTTCGATCTTTAAATTCCTGCTCGTTCATAACCGTTTGGTTTAAATCCAAAATCTAAAATCTAAAATCCAAAATTAATTTAACAGCTAAAATCAAAACAGTGGCAAGAAAAATCCGCCGCAGCCAAAGGTCGTTTAATTTTGTCACGACGCGCGCGCCGATATATGCGGCGAAGAACATTGTGACTGCCAAAACGATTCCGAGTTGATAATCAATCAAACCCTGATAAGCGAAAACTGCGGTTGCGACGAGCGAAGAAAATACGTTGATTAATTTCGTATTGGCGACTGCTTCGGTAAAAGTCATTCCCGAAAAACTGACGTAAACGGCGGTCAAAATCGTAACGTAACCGCCGCTGTAAAGCCCGCCGTAAATGCCGAGCGCAAACGTCAGCAGATAGGTCAAAGTCTCCGCCGACCGTGAAACGTTTTGTTTTTTCTCAACCCCGGAATTTCGATTGAAAAGCGAGAAAATCGTAACGACAATCATCGAAATCGAAACTATCAGCGGCATTGCTTTGCTCGAAATTATTCCGACGAGGAGCGCGCCCAAAGTTGAACCGATGAGCGTTAAAATCAAAAACAGCGGAAGTCTCTTTCGGTCAAAAACGTTCTTGCCGACAAAAGGCAGCGTGCCGCCGATTGATAAAAATGTGAGTCCGAACATATTTGTCGCTACGGCAACACGCGGATCAATTCCGAATTGAAACATTACCGGAACGGTTATCAAAGAATTGCTGCCCGTCACGACGCCGATTGCACTCGTCGCAAAAAACAAAAGAACGATCAGCAAGAGCGCCGTTAAAGATAAATTTGCCATTAATTGATTATTTCAAACTTCCGGCGTTTTTCTTGAAACCTAATTGCCGCTCGAATTCGCGCAATTTTGAAACTAACGACAAAGCCTTTTTGTCGTTAACAGGCGCGCCCTGAATCACGTCTTCGCACTCGCGCATCACGTTTTCCAACTCTTCACGATTTATTTTCGACCGCTCGGCGACACGCGCGGCAAGCTCTTCGCGCTTCACGGTTGTGTTGTCAACTCCGGCAAACCGCGCCAGCTCGCGGCGCACGCGGGCGTAAATGTTTTCAATCGCCAAATCGTAAGTTCGGGCGCGGCGCTGCAATTCCGCCATCGCCGCCACATATTCGAGCTTTGAACGACGATCCGGGACTGCGAGCGGAATCGGGCGCGCAAAACGCCGACCTTTTGTGTAAATCAGCAGCGCAATTAGCAAAGCAAATTGCCCGAACATAGCCGGAATCGGCGTGTTTTCATAATAATTGTAAAGCGGATGCCCGCTCGCGCCGTAGCCTTGATGATATTCGTCAAAAGCAATCACGCCGTCGGAACCGGCTAGATTTAAAGCAAGCTGCAAATTATCAACCAGCGCAATTCCGGCGTTTGAAACGATGTACGGATCGCTGAGATAAATAATGCGCCCCGCGCCGTATGGATAATCAACCAAAATCGTTTTGTCGCCGCTTGCCAACAGCGCAATCGGAGCTTGAAAAACGTCGTCTCTCGCAACGTCTCCTTTGACGGTTGTAGTCGGTCTGGAAGGCGGCGTTGGGGGCAATTTAGCTTCAATTGATTCTGAGGCAGACTTTGGAGTCGCTTCAACGACAGCTACATTATTTGAACCGCCTAAATTTTCAATTTTGATAGCGGCGGCGTATTTTGAAGGCATCACGGAATTAACGCCGGCGGTCAAAACGGAAGGCTGAGCGGGTTTTGCGGCTGCGACGCCGCTCGTCATTTCGTTGACGTTATCGGAATTCGCCAATCCGGTCACAAAAATCGGTTTCGACTGAGCCAAAATTCTCCAACTGCCGGACGGCGGCAAAAGCTGCGGATTCGACTCGCGGTCAATGATGACGAGTCTCCCACCCGCTTCCGTCCAGCTTAAAATGTTGCGAATCTCTTCGTCTTCAATCGGGCGGAGCGTTTTGCCGATAATAAACAGCGTCGCAGGCTGATTTCTGTCCGTACCAAGCAATGCGGAAGTTTTTTGCTGCCAGCGAATTGTCTGCCGCCCGCTTTCGCGCAAAAAATCGTAAAACGCTCTCGTCCCGGTGGCTCCGGTGTTAAATGTCGTCCGGCGCGCGCGATCTTCGGAATCGGGTTCTTCTTTAATCCTAACGTAAGACGCCGCGTTCAAAACGATTAGAGCCACAATAATCACGACGAGCGAGATCAGAACAAAAATCCGTTCTCTCATTTTTGTTTCAGCGCCTCCTCATAACTTCCCCGAAAAGACTGCCAATCCTGTTCGCTAGCCGGAACCCGCCCGTACCAGTGGCGCTCGAAGCTGCCGGTTACGGCGCGGACGTTTTGGAAAATTTCCGGGCGTTTTTTGAGATCGCGCAGATAATCGCGGTTGGTTTTGTGGCGGGCGAGACCTAAGATTTTACGGTCGGACAATTCGCACAAAAGCGCGATGTAGCCTTTGCGAATGGCGGCGCGAACGTCGCCCGCGCGGGCGAGATTTTCGGCTTCGGCAAGCAAATCGGCTGCTGATTCGTTCGCGCCGATTCGCTCGCCCAAAACGACTCGCGGCTCTTTGCCTTTCGTGATTTTTAAACGATTTTCGCGTCCCATCAGCGGCAGCAAAAAACGATAAACGACAAACGCGATAACCAAAATCGCCAGACCGATAACCAGATAAGACAAAATCGAACCGAGCGCTGAAAGATTCGGCACATCTTGAGGCGAGGCGATCGGATCGCTGCGCCGAAATAAATCTTGTAGCCATTTTTCCAACGACTCCATCCATCTTTCCAGCACGCTTTTTTCTTTTTCTTCCGGTTTTTGAAATTCCGGTCGGCGCAGGATTTCGTCGAGCTTTTGCTTGTTTTCGTTTTTGCTCGATGCGGCTGATTGCGCCTCAAGAAGCTCGTCAAGACGGTCGCGAATAGCTCCAAGCTTTTCAGCCGTTTGCCGCAAAAATTGCGAGCGGTTTTCGCCTTTCGCGGTCAGCGCTTCGAGCGTTTGCAAATCTTGTTCGAGCCAGGCGTTGTTGATTTCGATTGCGGAATCGGCAAGTTCGACTTTTTGCGTCGCCGGAACGAGGCGACGAACTTCTTTAAACAAAAGGCGCTCGTTTTCGATTGATTCAGCCGCCGTCAAATCGTCCTCCGACGATTGCATCGAGTCGAGCCGAACAATCGCGTTCGAGACATTTTCGCGGTACTGCCTGAGCGGAATCGCCAAAATCGAAATTGCCGAAAACAGAAAAAACGCGGCGAGGAAAAGGGCGAGCCGTGCGGTCGAAAATAAATTTTTTGAGAAAAATTCTATCCGCATCAATCTTTGTTGCAAATCTTAGCAAAGCGCGCCAAAAGTTTGTAGCGAATAAGCTATTTTAGATTTAAAGTTGTGAAGTTTCCCGGTGGTTGATTGGGAATGAACTGCGGCGTTTCGTTTGCCGCAATTGCGGGGCGCAGCGGATTGATGTAATTCGCGGCGAGCGGCGGCATCTCGCCCAGAGACCGCGCCGCCATCAATTCAACGTCGTAGGCTTCCTGCCGGACGCGCTCGTCAACATAGAGCAGGGAAAGCCCGAGCATCCAAATCGGAGCAAGCAAAATCAGGCTCGACTGCCAGATGACCTGAATCGCAATCGAATACCAGACCGGCTGCGAATCCGGCTCGAAACTGAACAGCGGGATGCCGTTCGCGTCGGCGTACCAGAGCAGCGGCGTCAAAAAAATCATCAGCGCGGAATAAGTCGCAAAAGTCGTAAAGACAAAAAGCGCGGCGAGCCGCCAGGCGTTTTTGCTCGCCAGCGACGCGCTGCGCCCGATTGAAGAGAAAACCCCTTGACCTTCGACCATCATTACCTGCGGCACATAAGCGAAACGCCCGGCAACTAAGAAGAACAGCCAGGTTGCCAGCACCGCTGCCGCTCCGCCGACGATTAAAGCGACAAGTCCGGCAAAAAACGGCGAAGCGCCGGATAATATCACCGCGCCGCCGAGAATCAACAAAACCAGAAAGAAAAAGCCGTAGAAAATCGTTACAAAAGCGAGCGACAAAATAATACCGACAATCAGCGTCGCCGCCAACAATGAGAAAAAATGCTGGCGCAAACTGCGAAAAGTCTCGCGTACGGAAATCGGCTCGCCCCAGAGCAGATGACGAACCAGATTGCGCGCCGCCGCGCCCATCACCATCATTGTCATCAAGCCGCCCAAAATCCAGAGCAGCGTCCCCGCCGTGATCAAAAGCGCGTAAAGAGCGAAAGATGTTTCGCGCCCGGTGGTAAGAATCTGATTCCAGCCGAGTGACAACAAAACGCCGCCCAGCGCCGAAATCAAAACCGGCAAAGCCGAAATGCGAACCAGAGTGAAAAAATTGCGCCGGTAAAGACGAACCGCGCGATCAATCAAATCGCCCGCGCCGAGCGGCGCGAGCGCGAGCGAAGCATTTTTATCAATCTGAGTTTCCATCAAGATTTTGCCTGAAGAAATCTTACTCTATTTTTCTTCCGGCAGCTCTTTTGTGTTGCCGCGTTCGAGCTTGGCAAAACGCGATGAACTCAACCATTCGGGCATTTTTTCGCCGTTTGCGATGCGCTGTCCCATAATTCCCATCACATCCGCCACGGTTTTCGCGCCTTCCCATGCCCAATCGGGTTTGATTGTGTCTCCGGGATTATGATAATCGGTTTTTTCCCAATCTTTCATTCGTTTAATCCAAATCTCTTTGTCGCCTGCGGGCGCGCCCAAAAGCATCAAGCTCGGCACGCCGCGCTCGACAAACGAGTAATGATCCGAGCGGTAAAAGATTTTTTCATCGGGAAACGGGTCGGGCAAAACATTGATTTTCATTGACGCCGCCACATCGCTCATCATCGCGCCGAGGCTCGAATGTTCCGCGCCGTAGCCGACAATCGTTTTAACGGGCGCGTAAATTTCAGTTCCCACGCCGTCGAGATTCAAATCAGCCGCGACTCGTTTGATGTCCCAGGTCGGATTTTTCGCCCAGTGTTTCGAGCCGTAAAGCCCGTATTCTTCGCCCGTTACGGCAAGAAAAACAAGAGAGCGTTTCGGCTTCGTCGGCGATTTGGCAAACGCTTCGGCAACGGCAATCATTTCGGCAACGCCGAGAGCGTTGTCGGCTGCGCCCGGATAAATCCTGCCGTCCGCGCCCGTGCCGAAAGCGTCGTAATGCGCGCTGAAAAGCACGACTTCTTCTTTTAATTTCGGGTCTGCGCCTTCCAAAACTGCGGCGACATTTGGCGAAGTTCCGTTCGTCGCTTTCCATCTGACCGTGATTTTCGCCTGTTGTTTGAGCCTTATCGGTTTGAAATCGTTACGTTCGGCTTGCGCGAGCGCGTCTTTGAGGGCGACGCCGGAATTGGCAAACAGCTTTTCAGCCGCTTTGTTGCTGACCGAGAGAATCGGCGGCACGAATTCGGGAATGCCTTCTTCATCGGCAAGCGAAAGCTGCCGACGAACGGCGTATTGCGCCATTTCTTCGTAAGGATGCTGCTCGCGCCCGTGCTGAATCATGATTATTCCCGCTGCGCCTTTTATCAGGAGATTTTGTAAAAACAAAGTCGAAGCCTTTTGCTTTTCCCAAGCCGCTTTCGAAATATTAGCGGGCGGACCTTCGAGCATCACAACGATTTTGCCGCGCACATCAACGCCCGCGAGGTCGTCGCGGTTAATCGTAGGAGCTTGAATCGCGTAAGCGACAAAGATTAAATCGCCGCTCGCGTTTTCGTTGCCGGTGTTGAGCGCGACGACGTAATCGTCACTCATCTTTAGAGTTTCTTCGCCGATTTTGAGCGCGGTTTCCGGCGCGAAAGTGTTTTCTTTGAATTTTATGTTTTGCAAATACGAGCCTTTATCGCCGAGCGGTTTTAAACCGAGCTGTTTAAAGCGGTCGGCGATGTAATTGGCGGCGCGCTCGCCGCCCGCCTGCATAGTTCCGCGCCCCTGCATTTCGGGCGCGGAAAGCGCGGCGGTGATTGTTTTGATCGTTTCGATTTTGATCCCGTTTGCGAGTTCGATTTCGGAAGCCGCGAGCGAATTTGCAATAGCGGGCGCAGCGGTTTGAGCGATTGTTTGACTGACAAGCGATGCCAAAAGCATTAATGCGATGGCGGACGCGCGCCAATTTAATTTTCCCGGTAACTGAAATTTCATATTTGTTTTTTTACTTTTAAATTATCAACTGCCGATTTGAGGTCGGAATTTGACGGCTTTGCCGAATCCATTTTTTGTATGTCAAAACTTTGAGATTCGGCTGCGCCTTTGCGTTTGTTGAAGCAGATACGCAGCAAAGTTTTATTGGGTTTCTCGATTGAGAATGTTTTCCAACTCCTTCTTCATTCGCTCGATGTGCGAGCCTTGCCAGTAAATTTTGTCGCAAGCCGGGCAAAATTTAAAATCGTTTTGAGTCGCTCGCACATTTTCCGGCGCATCGGACGCGGCTATTTCATCATCCGAAGCCGTTCGCAGCAAAGTGTTGCAAACGAAACAGCGTTTGAAAATTCGGTCGGTAATTCTGAGATTGAAACGCCGGGCGATTTCGTCGAGCTGCTCGAAAGTTTCTTCGCTTTTTAAGAGGAAGACGTTTCCGACGCGCCATTCCTCCGCGATTCGTTTATCGAGCGTCAAAATCCAGCGATGTTCCGACAAAGCGCGCCGAACAAGCTCGCCGTCGGCAATGCGGTCTTCCCAAACCGTGTCAATTCCCAAAGCGCGCAGCCAGCGCACTAGGCGGTGAAGCATCACGTCGGCGAAAAAACGAAGCTCGACATTTGAGGGCAAAACGATTCGATTTTCCAGCCCGACGCGCTCACCGCACGCGCAGTTTATCGTTTTGCCGAATTGAAACAGCGTCACGTCATATTGCCGCCCGCAATTTGAACAGGAAATTGCCATTAACTTTTTAATGCCACAGTAATTTTACAACTCCGCGCGTTCGGATAATTCAGCCCATCTTTCCAAATCGCAGTCGAGCTGTCGAATTAAATTTTGTTGTTCAACGAACAATTCGTTTAATTTTCCGGCGTCCGAAGCGTACAGGTTTAGCTGCGTTTCGATTTCCGTCTGCCTTTTTTCAGCCGCCGCAATGCTGGCTTCCAACGTTTCCAGCTCGCGTTTTTCTTTGAACGTAAGTTTTTTCGGCGAATCCCATTCGGTCTGAACGGGTTTCGATTGTTTTGCAATTAATTTAGCTTGTTCGATTTCAGCTTTAGCGGCATCTTCGCGCGTTTGAATTTCCAGATAAGCTGAGTAATTTCCGGGATATTCGCGCAGGCTTCCGCCCGGTTCAAATTTGAAAACGCGGTCAATCGTCCGGTCAAGAAAGTAACGGTCGTGGCTGACGGCGATTAAAGCGCCGGGAAAATCGTCCAGATATTTTTCCAGAGCCATCAGCGTCGGAACGTCCAAATCATTTGTCGGCTCGTCAAGCAATAAAACATTCGGCGCGGTCATCAACACGCGCAAAAGATACAAACGTCTGCGCTCGCCGCCCGAAAGTTTGCCGACGAACGAATATTGCGCCGCAGGCGGAAACAAAAACTTTTCGAGCATCTGCGAAGCCGTGATTTGTTTGCCGTCAATTGTCTGCACATATTCGGCGGCTTCGCGGACGTAATCAATGACGCGCTGTTCATCGTTTAAAGCTCTGCTTTCCTGATCGTAATAGCCTAAACGGACGGTTTGTCCGATTTCGATTTCGCCTTTATCCGGCTTGATTCGGTTTGTAATAATTTCCAAAAGCGTCGTTTTTCCCGCGCCGTTTGCGCCGATAATTCCGATGCGGTCATCGCGTTTCAGAATATAAGTAAAATCATCAATCAATTTTCGCCCGTCGTAAGATTTGGAAACGTCGTACAATTCAATGATTTTTGAGCCGAGCCGCCGCGAGCCGATTGCAATATCAATTTCGGATTTCGACTTTTCCTTCGGCTGATTTATCAACTCATTTGCCGCGTCAACTCGCGCTTTCGATTTGCGTGTTCGGGCTTTTGCGCCGCGACGCAGCCACGCCAGTTCCTTTTTGATAAGCTGTTCGCGTTTGTGACCTTCGACCGCGCGGAGCGTTTCCTGTTCTTCTTTTTTCTCCAGATAATAAGCGTAATTTCCGCCGAAGGCTTGAACAATTCCTCTGTCAATCTCAAAAATGCGGTTCGTTACGCGGTCTAAAAAATAACGGTCGTGCGTGACGAGAAGAAGCGCGCCCCGGTAACGGGCGAGATACGTTTCAAGCCATTCAATCGTATCGGCATCGAGATGATTTGTCGGCTCGTCGAGAATCAAAACGTCCGGGCGAACAATCAATTGGTGCGCGAGCGCGACGCGCTTTCGCTGCCCGCCCGACAGCGTTTTCATTTTCGCGGTCGTATCGTGGATTCCCAAACGAGTCAAAACATTTCTCGCGTTTGTTTCAATCTCCCAACCGCCGTTTGATTCAAGCTGGTGTTGTAATTCCGAAATCTTTGCGAGCAGTTTTTCATCCGTCCCGCCGCTCGTTTCCAAATCATGACAGGTAGTTTCGTAATCGCGCAAAAGCTGCATTATGCCGCCGCTTGCGTCAAAAATCGTTTCTAAAACGGTGGCATTTTCATCGAACTGAGGATTTTGCGGGAGAAAAGCGAGCGTTTTCCCGGACGCGCGAACGACGCGCCCGGTGTCGGGGTCTTCAAAACCTGCGATAACTTTGAGAAGCGTCGTTTTGCCCGAACCGTTAGCGCCGATAATCCCGATTTTATCGGTTTCTTCGAGACCGATTGAGACGTTTTCAAAAAGCGGTTTGACGCCATAATTTTTACTGACATTTTCAAGCGAGAGAATATTCATAAACTTAAAACAGATTATATCGCCGCCGGGCGGCGGCAAAGTAAAAAGTGAAAAGTAAAAAGGCAAAAGTTCTGAATTTTGCCTTTTTACTTTGGCATAAATATACTTGACTGACCGAGCTTATTATTGGAAAGAAATATATTTGCTTTCGAGGAAGGACGCGCAAATCGTTTGAGATTATTGTAAAAACGGGAACTTTTAGAATCGGGGGTAAAATTTGTTATGAAAAATGTGTTTTGTTTTTTATTGTTTATTTTATTAGCCTCCGGCATTTCTTCGGCTCAGACCCTCGGCAATGTTTCATCCGAAAGCGTCAAAGTCGAAGCGCAGCCTGCCAAAGGTTTTGCTTATCCATATTATCTTTATGTGCCGAAGTCTATGCGCGAGGAAATCAAAGACGCGAAGAAAACGCGCACGATTCTCGTCCTTCCAAACAATGCGGGCAAAACCAGCGACGATTTCGCCGTTCATGAAGCGGATGTAAAGCGAAAAATTAAGAATAACAGCGAAATAGCCGACAGGCTTGGAGTCGCTCTTTTAATGCCTGTTTTCCCGCGCCCCCAAACCGATTGGCAGATTTACACGCACGCTCTCGACCGCGACGCAATGACAACCGGCAAAAAAGAATTTGCGCGGTTCGATCTACAGCTCATCGCAATGATTGACGATGCGCTGGTGAAGTTTGGCAAGGAAAAACTTAAATTTGATAAGCGAGTTTTGATGCTTGGATGGTCGGCTTCGGCAATGTTTGTCAATCGTTTTACGTTTCTGCATCCGAAACGCGTAAAAGCCGCCGTTATTGGCTCGCCGGGCGGTTGGGCGATTGCGCCCGTCGCTTCTTTTAATGAGAAAGCCTTGCGCTATCCGATAGGGATTAGCGATTTTAAGGCAATTTCGGGCGAAAAGTTGGACCTGAACAATTTGCGGAAAGTTCCGCTGTTTATGTTCCTGGGCGATCAGGACGATAACGATTCGGTTATCTTCAGAGACAGCTACGAAAAGGAAGACGAAGATTTAATCATTGCGCTTTTCGGCAAAACGCCGGTCGAGCGTTGGGATGATTCAAAAAAGCTCTATCAGGATTATAAGCTGAATGCTGAATTTAGACTTTACCCGAACGTCAAACACGCCGTAACGAAAGAAATACTTGACGATATTTTGGCATTTTTCTCAAAATATACTGATTAGAAACACTAAAAGACGAGTCAAGTATATTTATGCCTTTTTACTTTGCGCGATAGCGCATTTAGTACGTGATGTTGATTGAGAAATTTTGAGCGGCGGATAGCTGCGAATAGTTTGCGTCCCGGACGCTGATCTGAAAATTCCAAATTCCGCGCCGCACGGCTTTTCCGCGAATGATTCCGGTTGTTTCATCGAGCCAGAAACCGGGCGGCAGACTGCCCTCCGAAACGCTCCAAAAGTAATTACCTAAACCGCCGGACGCTTGCAGGATTTGATTGTAAAACCTGCCGAAACGGGCATTCGGCAAATTTTCGGTGGTAATTTGCACAGCCGCAGTCGGCACTCTTACCTCATACGCGCCGATGTCTAAAACACCGCTGGCGGGACGCGCCGCGCCGGTTTGATGCTGCACATAATGCCGCACGACGTTGTTTTCGGGCAGCGCGTTTGAATTGAGACTAGTTCCGGCGTTAACGGCGGTGGAGTTTGTCATCAGACGAAAATCCTGCGCGGCTTGATTGGTAAACGACGGCGATTCGCCTTGCACAAAAGTTCCGTCGTTATTAACTGTTCCGGTCGCAGTTCCGTGCGAAATTCGCCAGCCCGGTTTAATCCAATTGTGCGAAACCGAAAGCACGCCCGTATCGTCGAGCAAAGCCAGACTTGTTCCCGGCGCTGTGACGTAAAAGATGTTGTTTCTGGCGTCCGCCGTTTCTTCGTTCGTCGAAAGGCGAAACAAAGTCGTGTTGCCGGTTCGAGTCGAAACGACTGTGTTGTTGTAAAAATAAAGCGTGCCTTTGCGATAATTCGGCGTGTTTCCGCTGTCGCCGCCGTAATGCGTTATTTGCGAATTGCCCGCGCCGTCCGGTTCTAAAAAGACGTTTCCGTAAACAAAAGTTTTCCGGTATTCGGGAGCGCTGCGAATCAGAATGCTGTCTTCGCCGTCAACCAGATCGAGCTGGCGATTGCCGTTTTCGAGCCAGTTATAACGCACGACCAGACCGGCGGAACGGTCTTTCAGGGCGTTCCCGTTCGCTCCGGCGCGCATCGCGCCGAAACGGTTGTATTGAAAGACAATGCCGATTGCCGCCGTGTAATTGTTATGCTGAAACGCGCTGCCGACAATTCCGTTGCCGAAAATGTAATTGCCTTCGACCAAAATATTGCGAGACGCGAGCGCGTCGGACGAAGCCACAAAAAATCCGTTGGCGCTGTCGTGCAGCTTACAGTTGCGGACGGTGATGTTTTCGCCTTTTTCGACGTAAATCGAAGAAGCCGCGCTGGAATAAGTTCCGGTCGCGCCAAATTCGTCGGTGAATTGATAATTCGGATGCGCGCTGCGGATTTCCAGATTTTCAATTGTGATAAATTTAGGCAAAGTATCGGCGGGAACATTGGCGCTGCCGATTTTAATCACGCTCCGCGCGTCGCCCGTGAAATTTAAATTTGTCGGGGTCGTCGCCCCGTTACCGTCAATCACGGGCAAATCGCCGTTTGCATTCGGCACGCCGCGCACTGTGATCGGCAATTCGGCGGTGCCTTGCCGGCAAATCACCCATTTTTCTTTGTAGGCATCAGCGCGCCAATAAATCAAAACCGTATCGCCCGGCTGCAAACTAGCCCAGGGAACTTGTGCAATTGCCGTCAAAGGGCGACCGGGACCGACTTCGTAGGTTGCGGCTTGGAAGCTGGAGATTGAGAGGAAAACAAATAAAACGGCGAAAAGAAACTGCTTTTTCATAATTTTATTTCCCAAACTTTCAAACGAGGATTTCCCGAAAATAGAATGTTTGTGCAAAAGCTCGGTGAGATTTGCCTTATGTCCAGCATAAATCTCGCGGCAATGAATTTCTAGTTTTATTTTATCAAATTTTTAAACGATAGTTTTTTGAAGGACGCTTTTTCGCCGTTTGTGAAACTTTTCGATAAACTTCAGCAGATGAATCATTCCCACGATAAAGCAAATCGTTTTTATGTATTAGTCGTTATTTTAGCGTCTCTGACGGCTTTTGCGCCGCTCTCGATTGATATGTATCTTCCGGCATTTCCGCAGATTGCCGAAGATTTTGCCGTTTCGCACGGGCGCGTCGAGCTGTCGCTGGCGACATTTTTCATCGGTCTTTCATTCGGACAATTGATGTACGGCACGGCGGCGGATCGCTTCGGCAGAAAATTGCCGCTTTACGTCGGTTTAACAATTTATTGTCTGGCTTCGATAATTTGCGCCTTCGCGCCGAACATTGAAACGCTGATTGTTTTGCGTTTTTTTCAGGCTTTGGGCGGCTGCGCCGGAATCGTCATTGCGCGGGCGATGGTCAGAGATTTGTTTGAACATCAGGAATCGGCGAGAGTTTTTTCTCTCCTGATGCTGGTGATGGGCGTCGCTCCGATTCTCGCGCCTTTGCTCGGCGGTTATGTCGCGATTTATTTCGGTTGGCGAGCGATTTTCTTCGTTCTCGCCGTTTTTAGCGCGTTTTCTCTGCTGGCTGTTTACGCTTTTTTACGCGAAACCAAAGAGCCGAATCCCGATGTGCAGCTCAGCCGTACATTTTCGACTTACTGGAATATTTTCAAAGATAAAGAATTTCTCGGTTTTACTTTCGCCGGAGGTCTGGCGCAAGCCGGAATGTTTGCTTATATCACCGGCTCGCCGTTTGTTTTTATCAATTTGTTTCACATTCCGGCGGAAAGCTTTGGCTGGATTTTCGGATTAAATGCTCTCGGTTTAATCGCCTTCTCGCAGCTCAACGGGCGATTGCTGCGCACTTACAACCCAAATCAGCTTTTGCGGCTAAGTTTGTCGGCAATTACAATTTTCGGTTTATTTTTAATTTTAGGCGGAGTTTTCCAGCTTGGTTTTTGGGCAATCACAATTCCGCTTTTTCTTTACATCGCCAGCCTCGGAATGATTTTTCCAAACGCAACGGCGGGAGCGCTCGCCAAACAGCAAGCTCACGCCGGAGCAGCCTCGGCGCTTCTCGGTACGCTGCAATATATTCTTGCAGCGATTTCTTCGGGGCTAATTAGCTATTTTAATAACGGAACAACTCTGCCGATGACGGCACTTATCGGCGGATGCGGAATCGCTTCGTTTCTGGTGTTTAAAACATTAATTAAGGAAAGACAATAAATTTTCCAAATTCCTATTTTTTCAACTCGTCTTGAATCAACGCTCTTAAATCAGCTTCACCAAACCGCGCCAATCTTCTGCCGTTGACAAAAAAAGACGGCGTCTGCCGGACGCCGAGCGTTTGCCCGTCGCGCAAATCGCGTTCCAATTTCGCCCCGTAACGGTTTTCTTTGATCGCGGCGCTTACTTTCTCCAAATCAAGCCCCAATTCCATCGCGTATTTTTCAAACAAAGCGTCAACATCAGGTTTCGGCGCTGAAGCCGGAGCGCCATGGCGTTCGCCCCATTCCGGCTGTTTTTGAAACAGCAATTCCTGCATTTGCCAGTATTTTCCCTGTTCTCCGGCGGCTTCCAAAAGAGTTGCAGCCGGCAGCGAATTCGGATGAAGCGGCATATAGCGGACGACAAGCCGGACTTTGCCGTCATAATCTTTCAAAATCCTTTTGACGACCGGAGAAAAAGCCGCGCACGATTCGCATTCCGGGTCTAAAAATTCGACTAAAGTGACGGGCGCATCCGCCGCGCCGAGCGTCGGGCTGTCCGGTCGCACGAGCGTTTCCGCGCTGATTCCCGGTTTGCCCGAATTGCCGCTCGTTGTCACCCGCTGATTTTGAATTGAATTTCGATAATAACCCGCGCCGATTGCCGCGCCGATAATAACAATGATCGCAATCGCGCCTAAAATCTTGAATTCTTTATTCATAAAATGATTATTCCTTTGGTTTATAAAAAAACAGACACAAACTCATAACGACAAACGCCGCCAGCGACATCAGCGGGATTGTAACGAATCCGAACCACTCGATTTGCGTCTCGGTGCAGGAAACTCCCTGAGTGCAGGGCGCTGCCGCTTCGGGAATGACGCCGTAATAAAGCAAATTGTGATAAACCGCAATCGCCAAACCGCCGAGAGAAAGCGGCAAGGCGTAATATTTCATCCGCCTGTCGCGCAAAACAATTCCGACGCCGATAACGAGAACCAGCGGATACGTCGCAATTCGCTGATACCAGCACAAAGCGCACGGCGGCAAATTCATTACTTCGCTGAAAAAAAGACTCCCGACCGTCGCCAATAAAGCAATTACCCACGCCGCATAAGCCAAAGCCTCAAACGATTTCTTATCTTGTCGGCTTCCGATTTGTTCCGATATTTCCATTTCTTTCTGGTAATTTTACCCGGTTAAGTTTTTTTATCACAGTTTCGGACGCGATAAAGATTTGTTTTGACGGATATTTACATTAAAATAAAGGTTGTGAACACATCAGAAGTTTTAATGATGGAAGAAAACGTCAAATTGACATTGCAGAGCGATATTCTTAAGCGTTACAGAATAACGAAAGAAACACAGTTTCGGTTTATCGAAACACAGAAAGGCGTGCTTTTAATTCCGCTTTCCGGCGAACCGATGAATGACGAATTAAAGAACGAGATTGAAGATTGGCAATCACTTGGAGTGGAAAGTTGGGAGGTGTTTGATTACGAGGAAAAAGCGCCGTGAATGTTGGAGACGTTTGTTGGGTTGAATTTCCCGCTCGCGTTCGGACAGTAGTATCGAACATCTGCAAACGCGGGATTATAGCGGTAACGTCGCCAGTGGTTAGAGAATTACTAGAAGCAAGAGCAGGAGTTGAAAAAGACGACATCATTCTTAATTACAATACTTTGCCATATCAAAAATTAAACGATTTAATTGCGGCATGATTTCAGTAATAGAAAAGAAATTAGACCAAAGATTTAAAGAATTTCTTGCTAAGCTCACTCAGGTTGAAAATATTGATAATCTCAATTTGAATCAACAGCAAAAGGATGAAAGCAAAGCGGATTATTTTGCTGAAAGCCGTCAGCTCATAATTGAATTAAAATCTCTCGAAACAGATACAGAACACAAAATTGAAAAAATACATGAACCTCAACGGTCGCGCCCAGAGTTTCCAGACTTTTACGGCGAATGGCAGGTTAGTAAAATTTTAAAGTATTTACCTGATGGTAAAGAAATAAACAGACAGATAATTGATGCTGTTACATCGTCATTAAAGGAAATTTACAGAAAAGCTAACAGGCAAATTAGGACAACCAAATTAACCTTTAATTTACCTGATGCCCAAGGTCTGCTTATTCTCTTGAATCAAAAAATAGATGTTCTTGCACCGGATGTCATCTTTTATAGATTGCGTAAAATAGCGAATAAGAAAAATCCAGACAAAAGTTTTCAGTTTCCAGAAATAAATTACATTTTATTAATTAATGAAGCTCACTACTCGCCTGCACCGAATAATTCGATGGGATTTTTCATACTTCATCAACCAATTAATAATGTTTCTAAGTTCAAACATGAAAATTTTCTCGAAAACTTAACTAAAAAATGGGCAGAGTTTAATAACGTTTCATTACATGGATTAGGTGAACTTAAATCTCTCAAAGATTTAAAGCCATCGAGCGTCGCGCAATATAATAAAGAACAGGAAAAACTAATTCCACGTCATGAATCTTGGAGAAGATATTACAGAAGAACCCCTTATTTTAGTTCTTATGACGAAGATATGATGAAATGGATGTTCGAGATAATAATGAGTGAATTAGCACCAAGTATGTTGAAAGGTGCAACACAGCAACAGAGAGACAGAGGGTTCTTTTGGCTCGAAATTTTCACTCATTTTCTTGAAGAAGTAAATTATAGGGGAATGGATATGAAAATTTTCAAACCTATAACAAAAAGGCTCGGCGAAGAAATCGAAAGACAAATGAAAGAAAGGTTTCCTGATTTGAAATAGATGAACCATAAATTTGTTTGATAAATTGATTTTGTTAGTATGAGTCAATAAGCAAAAGTTTTTCAGGGGAGCTTCGGCTGAGAGTTGTTCAATTGAACATTACCCTACGAACCTGATGCGGATAATACCGATGAAGGAAGAAAACAATGGAAGAAATTAAAGAAAAAAATAGCGGGAATACTGCATTTCCGGCTTCAAACAAAACCTATGTGACAACCAACGGCGACACGCGCAACGATTACAAATTCGAGCTGCGCGTGCCGTTTCGTGAAATCAGTTTAAGTCCGACGAGAAATCTCAAAAACGAATTGGAAGAAAACCCGGATGTGCGCGTCTATGACACGAGCGGCGTTTGGTCTGATCCGAATGTGAAATGCGACGTGCGCGAAGGTTTGCCTGCGTTGCGGCGCGATTGGATCGTTGCGCGGGGTGATGTCGAGGAATATGTCGGGCGCGAGATTTTGCCGCAGGATAACGGCTATTTGACCAAAGGCGCGGAAGACGTTGCCAAAATCAAATCGAGCGGGAAATTGGAAGAATTTCCGGGCTTAAAACGCGCTCCGCTGCGCGCCCAATCGGGCAAATGCGTGACGCAAATGCATTATGCAAGGCGCGGAATTATTACGCCGGAAATGGAATATGTCGCAATCCGCGAAAATCTGGGGCGCAAGATCGCTTTTGAAGCGATGCAAAACGGCGCGGGAAGCGACCGTTCATCTTTGCTTCATCAACACGCGGGCGAGTCTTTCGGTGCGGCGATTCCGAAATATGTGACGCCCGAATTTGTCCGCGATGAAGTTGCGCGCGGACGGGCGATTATTCCGGCGAACATCAATCATCCCGAAAGCGAGCCGATGGCTATCGGCAGAAATTTTCTGGTCAAAATCAACGCCAACATCGGAAATTCGGCGATTACTTCTTCAATCGAAGAAGAAGTCGAGAAAATGCGCTGGGCGACGAAATGGGGCGCGGACACCGTGATGGATCTTTCTACAGGGAAAAATATTCATGCCACGCGCGAATGGATTTTGCGGAATTCGCCCGTGCCGATTGGGACTGTGCCGATTTATCAGGCTTTGGAAAAGGTAAACGGAAAAGCCGAAGATTTGACGTGGGAAATTTACCGCGACACTTTGATTGAACAAGCCGAGCAGGGAGTTGATTATTTTACGATTCACGCGGGCGTTCGCTTGCCTTATATTCGTTTGACAGCGAATCGCACGACCGGAATCGTCTCGCGCGGCGGCTCGATTATGGCGAAATGGTGTCTCTCGCATCACGAGGAAAGTTTTCTTTACACTCGTTTCCGCGAGATTTGCGAGATTATGCGCGCCTACGACGTTTCGTTTTCTTTGGGCGACGGTTTGCGTCCCGGTTCGATTGCCGACGCGAACGACGCGGCGCAGTTTGCTGAACTCGATACGCTTGGCGAATTGACCAAAATCGCCTGGGAAATGGATTGCCAGACGATGATCGAAGGTCCCGGTCATGTGCCGATGCATCTGATCAAAGAAAATATGGACAAGCAGCTCGAAATTTGCGGCGAAGCTCCGTTTTACACTCTGGGACCGCTGACGACCGACATTGCGCCCGGTTACGACCACATCACGTCGGCAATTGGCGCGGCGATGATCGGCTGGTTCGGAACGGCGATGCTTTGTTATGTCACACCGAAGGAACATCTCGGTTTGCCAAACAAAAAAGACGTGAAAGAAGGCGTAATTACTTACAAATTAGCGGCGCACGCGGCTGATCTGGCGAAAGGTCATCCGGGAGCGCAAATTCGTGACAACGCTTTGTCAAAAGCGCGTTTCGAGTTTCGCTGGGAAGATCAGTTTAATCTCGCGCTAGACCCGGAAGTCGCGCGCGAATATCATGACGAAACTCTTCCGGCTGAAGGCGCGAAACTGGCGCATTTTTGTTCGATGTGCGGACCGCATTTCTGCTCGATGAAAATCACTCAGGAAGTCCGCGAGTTTGCGGCGGAAAATCAGGTTGACGAAACGGCGGCAATCGAGCTTGGTTTAAAAGCTAAATCAGCGGAGTTCGTCACGGCGGGCGGCGAGATTTATCACGGCAGCGAAGGGCACAAACAATAACAAATCGCAAATTATAAAGAAAAAAGCAGAAGCGAGTTTTACACCGCTTCTGCTTTTTTCTTTGACTAGTCGTTGAAGCGGGAACTTTTTGCGCGTCTAGCGTGTCAATAAGAGCAGAAAGTAGATTCAGCGGGCGGAAAATTAGATCAGCGGTTAAAGCAACCGCAAAGGCGGTCTGCCGAGTCGAAAAATTGTCTCTCGAAAAACCAACCTGTTAAAGGAGTTCGTTTATGTCAAATGCTCGTCGCTTCTTTCCTCGCGCGGTGTCGTTTCACATTGCGCTGGCTGTTATTTTTGTGTTTTCGATGGCTGCGGTAAAAGGCGCGTCCTGCCCGGTTGCGCCGCCGAAGCCGCTGCGGATTTTGTATCAACAAAGCGATAAAATTGTTGTTGCCTGTCTGGAAACGTTCACTGACGATAAGGTTTTAGAAGAAAACGAAGAACGGACAGAAGTTTCTGTGCGCCAGGTTTTTTCGGTTTCTTCCACTTTGAAAGGCAAAGTCGAACCGTATTTTGTTATCTATCAAACCGATTACCGGGAAAAACCATCGCCCGTAGCCGAGCCTGAAACCGAACAACCGGCGGAATCCGCGGAAGCGGAAGAAACGGTTGCGGCGGAAAACGAAGAAGATGAGGATAAATTTAAAATCGGCAAACGGTTGCTGCTTTTCCTGAAAAAAGATGAAGAGGGCGACGGATATTCCCTCGTTGATTATGGTTTTGGCGCAAAAGCGCTTTCTGATGCGGATTTGCGAATCTATGAAAAACGAATAGAAGAAATCGCTTCGATTCTCGCTTCGCCCGAAAAACAAGCCGAGCGGACGGTCGAATGGCTCGTGCGCTGCGTCGAAGAATCGGCGACCAGATGGGAAGGCGCTTACGAGCTTGACGCAAGTTTTGATTTAATAGAGAGCCAGGCTGAAATTGAGGCGGAGGAAAAGGCAGCGCGCGAGCGCGGAGAGGTGAAAATCCAGCAAAATAGCTATAATCCGCGAATTTTAATGCTGCCCGATGATGATGAATCTTACAGTTTTGGCGGCGATCCAAAGTTTGTGCGAATTTTGAGCAATTCGCAAAAAGAGCGTTTGACGAATATTTTGCTGAATGCCCTCGAAGCGAAGCCCGCCAAAAATGACTCTGAAAACGAAGGCTTAACAATGGGAGATTCCGTTTTGCTTGATCTGGTCGGGCGGTGGGATGATAAACGGCTCGTTCCTTTTTTGTTAGCTAATCTGCGGAATTCCTACAGCGCCGAAAATTATGACACGATGCGCTTTATGACGCTTCTCGCCAAGCTTCTCAAAAATGAGAAGATCGAATCGCTTGCCGAAAGTTACGAGGAAATCCTGTACGAAAACGATGAAGAAGAAGCCGACGCCGAATCTGAAAGCGTGAAAAATGAAGAGGAAAACGATTTAAAACAAGAAAGCGTCGAGAATAAAAACGAGACCGAAACAACCGATGAATCGGCAAAAGAAAAGCCGGAAAAAATCACTTACAAACAACGGCGCGAGAAAATATTAAATGAATTTATCGCCGAGTGCGAAACGAGCTTGGCGAGGGCAAACGAATCCGCCAAAGTTGCGCGAAAGCGTTAAAAATAAAAAGGGAGTGTTTTGCAACGCTCCCTTTTTCCATCTTTATTGCCCGGTTAATTGAGTCGGAAGTTTTTTGTCAATCGTCGGACGCTTTCCGGCGTCGGCGATTTCCCACATTGTGGCGAAAATCGTGCGGGCGACTTTTTCCATTTTGGCGTAGTCAATCTTGTCCGGCGAATCGCTCGGACAGTGATAATCTTCGTGAACGCCGTCGAACCAGAAAATAATCGGAATGCCTTTTTGCGCGTAGTTGAAATGGTCTGAGCGGAAGAAAAAGCGGTTCGTGTCGTTCGGGTCGTCGTACTTGTAATTGTAGCTTAAATTCAAAAACGAGCCGTTGACCGCTTCGCTTACATTGCCAAGCTCGGTGCTCATCATTTTCGAGCCGATCACATAGATTTCGTTCGGACCCGACAAATCTTTGTTCTCCGGTTTGGTATCCCCGGCAGCTTTGCTGCGACCGATCATATCAATGTTGAGCTGAGTGACGACTTTGCTCAAATCAACGGTCGGAAATTTCGTGAAATATGCGCTGCCCAACAAGCCTTTTTCTTCGCCCGCGTGCCAGACGAAGAGAACCGAGCGCTTCGGTTTTTTCCCGGATTTCGCCAGAGCTTCGGCGATTGACAACACGGCGACCGTTCCCGAACCGTCGTCGTCCGCGCCATTGTAAAGCACGTCATCGCGGGGTCCGTTTTTGCAGCGCGCCGGGACGGTTTTGCCGATTCCGTCGTGGTCGTAGTGAGCGCCGATGGCGACCATCTCCGCTTTCAAAGTCGGGTCAGAGCCTTCAATCATTCCGACGACGTTTTGCGTGCTGGCGGTTTCGGCTTTGGTCGCGGCATTGATGCTAATATTTTTGTTTCCGCCAAATGCAAATGCAGTCATTGCCTGCGGATTTTCAATCGGATTAGCGGTTTCGCCTTCAAACAAAGCGCTGCCGACAGTGCGCGAGACGAGAAAAACAGGAATCGGATTTTGCTGCCTGTTTCCCGCCGCGCCTCTTTCGCTTTGTAAGCCTTCGACCTGCATTCCGGGACCTTCGGACATATTCTCTTTGAGTCTTTCCCAAAAATTTGGCACTTCGGGGGGAGCGACGAAAATGACGCCCGCCGCGCCTTTTTGCCGAGCGTAAAATACCGGATCAGCCCATTCCGTGCCTCTCGCTTCCTGCTTCAAATCCGCCTGTGTTACGCCTTGCGGCAAAGCTCGTGAAGATTCTCCCATTAATTGGACGACGGCAATTTTGCCCGACACATCAACGCCCGAATAAGCGTCAATGTTTTTTGATTTAACCATCCAACCGTTGCCGACGAAAACGAGCGGTTTGCTCAACACGCCGTTTGTCGTTCCAGCCATGCGGAAAAAATCTTCGGCGTACGCGAATTTCTTTCCGCCGATTTCCATTGCCGCAGCAGCGGTGTCAATCGCGTCGCGCCGCATTTTCATTGTTTGAAAATAAGTGCCGTTATCCCCGGCGGGTTTGACGCCCCAGCTTTTCAAATTGTCGGCGATAAATTTCGCCGCCATATCCAAACCTTTCGACGGCGTATTGCGACCTTCCAATTCGTCGGAGGCGATGTAATACAAATATTTTTTAAGCTGCGCCTGCGTGATTCCTCCAGCCGCTTTGGTTGAGTTTGAAGAAGCTTTGCTCGGCATCTGCGCCAAACCGCTAACTGCAAACGACAGAGTTAAAACTAAAACGAGTAATGTTTTCTTCATTTGTTCCTTAGAATTTTTATCAGAATTTTTTAAGAAGTATGACTTATCAACCGTAATTTTACGTTGGTTCGATAAATCCGGTTTCAAATCTTTACTCCGATGATTGAAATCCGATGTTTGTCTGCCAGCGAAATCATTTCTTCGCGGTCGAAGACGAGAGTTTTTCCCGCTGTCACGCACAAACAAGACGCGCCCGCCGTAATCATAGTTTCAAGGGTGGGGACTCCGACGACGGGAACGTCAAAACGCATATCCTGATTCGGTTTGGCGACTTTAACGACGGTCAATTTGCCTCGCGCCAATTCTCCGGCGCGTTTGATTACGGCGTCCGTCCCTTCCATCGCTTCGATTGCTACGCACGCCTGCCCGCGCACGACGATTGTTTGCCCCAAATCGAGCCGGGCGATTTCCTGCCCAATTTTTAAACCGTATTCAATGTTTTGCTGCTCTTGCGCGTCCGGCTTTCTTTTAGTCAAAACGCCTTCGGTCGCGAGCTGTTCCTGAATGAAATAAGTCGAATCAATCAATTCGATACCGTCTTTAGCCAATTCGGCGGCGACAGCGCCAATTAACGAATCCGTGTTGCGCTGCTTTAAGGAAAACAGCATCTTGAGCATTCTTAAATCGGGCAGCGCGCCGGAAAAAATCTGGACGTGCTTGACTTGCCCAGCCATTATCGCTTTCGTCACGCCTTCGCGCCGGAAAAACGAGATCATTTTTCCCAATTGACCGATTGAAACCCAAATCAGTTTATCTGCGACTTTTTCTATTTCCTTGTCGGTTTCTTCTTTGATTGCAACTACCGACAAAGATGCACCTGCGCGCCGCGCACCTTGGATAACTAAAAAGGGAAACTTTCCGTTTCCCGCAATCAATCCGTAGTTCATTCTTGAAATTTCTACTTCACTACGCCGCGTTTCGATGTTTCGATAAAATTGACGAGCAAATCAACTTCCGCCGAATCTGCAATCTCGTCCTTTATTTTTTCCAAAGCCTGAGTCGTGTTCAATTTGGCTGAAAGCAAAAGGTGAAAAGCGTGTTTCAGTTTTTCGATTGTCTCTTTTTCATATCCGCGCCGACGCATTCCAACCGAGTTTAAGCCATAACATTTGGCGTGATTTCCTTGTGAAATGGCGAACGGCAGCGCGTCTTTGACAATTACGGAATATCCGCCGATAAACGCTTCGCGTCCGACGCGGCAGAATTGATGGACGCCCGAATATGCGCCAACCTGCGCCTTATCCTCAATTTCGACGTGACCGGCGAGCGTCGCGGCGTTTGCCATAATCACGCCGTTTCCGATGCGGCAGTCGTGCGCGACGTGCGCTTGCGCCATCAGCAGGCAATCGTCCCCGATTTCGGTCAAACCGCCGCCGCCCGTCGTGCCTCTGTGAATTGTGACAAATTCGCGGATGTGGTTTCTTTTGCCTATTCGGACGCTCGTCGGCTCGCCCGCGTATTTCAAATCCTGCGGCGCAAGACCGATTGAAACAAACGGGAAAACCCGCGTTTCATCGCCGATTACGGTGTCGCCGTCAACGACAACGTGCGATTCAAGCCGAACGCCGTTTCCGAGCTTCGCTTCATCGCCGACGATGGAATACGCGCCGATGAAACAATTTTCCCCGATTTGCGCTCTTGAGCTTACAATTGCAGTTGGGTGGATCATTCAAAAGGTTCGGTCGGCAATGACGGACATAATTTCGCAGTCGGCGGCGAGCTGTCCGTCAACTTTTGCTTCGCCACGCATTCTCTGGATTCTGTGACCGATTCTCAACGCCGTAACTTCGAGCGTGAGAGTGTCGCCGGGAACAACCGGGCGACGAAAACGCGCTTTTTCAATTCCGCTGAAATATGGAATTTTTTTCTCTCGGTCTTCGATTTCGCGCAGGGCGAGAACCGCGCCGGCTTGCGCCAGAGCTTCGATCACCAAAACCCCGGGCATTACGGGCGCATTGGGAAAATGCCCGCGAAAAAAGAATTCGTTGTAAGTCACCTGCTTGATTCCGACAATTCGTTCTTTCGGAACCAGCTCGATGATTTTATCAACCAGCAAAAACGGATAACGATGCGGCAAAAGCTGTATAATTTCGTTAATGTCGAGCGTAATCATTTAATTGGTGTAAAGGCGACAAAATAACAAATCAAACAGTTTGACGCAAACCGCAAGGTAAAAGTAAAAAGGCAAAAGCCCGGAGTTATCTTCCGAACTTTTGCCTTTTTACTTTTACTTTTTACTTGTTTACTTCGCAGGAGCCGCAGCGGCAGTACCAGCCGGTCGCGCGTTGTAAAACTTGATAAAGTCAATAGTGGTGGTGTCAATCGAAGCCATATCAGCCCAAACGATCATCGCATTCTGGTCTTTGCTGATGTCAATAATCGCGGTAAAGCCTTTTGATTTGGCGAAATCTTGAATCGCTTTGCCGATGTCCTGGTAAATCGGTCCCACAAGAGCGGCTTCGCGTTTTTGCACCGCTTGTTTATAGTCTTCTACTTTGCGGTTGTATTCGATTTGAAGAGTTTGCCCTTCATCCAATTTCTTTTGCACTGATTCGGCGCTCACCGGAGAACCCGGCTTCGCTGCTTCAGCCTGCATTTTAGTGAAATCCGCTTGGATAGTCTTTAAGCGATTTTCAATCCCCGTGATTTCTGTGCGGCGAGGCGTGAACTCGGTTTCCAACTGTTTGTAAGCAGAAATGAATTTTTGAATGCCGCGTTTTTCGTCGGCAAAAACCGATGTGTCAATAATACCGACTCTTGTGGTAGCTTGCGTCGGTGCTGCGCCTCCGGTTTGAGCGAGCGACGGGATTGCTGCAATGGCGGCGAAAAACATCAGAGCCGCGATGAAACGAACTGTTTTCATATATCTTTCCTTATTAACTCCTTTTTGATTGCTGGTTGTAACTTATTGCGATTAGCGAAGTGTTCTGTATTTTGTTGACGCGGAGAGCCGAAAAGTTGGCTCTCCGCAAAAAAAACTTAGACGAAACGAATCTTAGAACGTGCGTCCGACACTGAAACGGAAAACGCTTTTCTTTTCCTGAAATAACAAACCCGGCAGATTTTCAACCGTTCCGTTGCGCGCATTCGGATTATAAGCATAAATCAGGCGAAAAGGCACGTTGACAACCGGCACTTGGACGCGTAATTCGAGTCCGAGACTCGAACGAACGTCGGTGAAACGATCAAAGGCGCTCTGGTCAACGCGGACGACGGTGTTTGTTTGCGCTTCGCCGCGCAGGAAAACTTCGCGCAAACCCGGAACGAGCGGAAGTCCCTGATTGTTAATGCTCACGCCGTCACGAATAAAAGCGTTAAACTGCTCGCGCGTCAGGAAAGTGTTTTCCGAAGTCAGAATCGCGCCCCCGAAAAACGTCGGTTGAAACTGCTGACCTTGAGGGGTGTTCAAAAACAATCCGGTTAAAGAGTTAAAGCCCAAAAACGGCTGGTCTTGCTGAAAATTGCTGTTTAAAGCTTGAGCCGCGCCCTTGCGAAGATTAAATGCCGTTCCAACGTCGGCGAAAGCCGCGAGGCTGACCGGACCGAAAATCGGAATGCGATATTCAAAATTTCCCAAAAGCTGCGTGTCGCCGCCGATAAAGTAATAACTTTGTCCCGTCGAAATCGGGTTAGCGCCGCCCGCGCCGGTAAATAATCCGAAGAGCGCCGGACAAGCGCCTCGGCTGATGTTCTGGCTGGCGCACTGCTCGGCGCTTGATTGTCCCGGCAGCGCGATGGGCGTTCCGGTTGCATTCGTCGCCAGCGTTACGCTGCGCGAAGTGATAAAGCTCTCGACCGGAGCGACCGGACCGATTGAGCGGACGTTGTAACCGCGTATCGTGGTTTCGTCGCCGAGATAAAAACGCTCGTAAAGCGGAACTCCGTTGACGAACGAAAGCGAATTGGCGTTTCTGATTTTATCGGTCGTGCCGAACGAACCGATTGTTCCCGCCAGCAGACGAAAACCGAAAACTTCAGGATTCTGCGATCTTTTCCGACGCATCCTCAAAAACTTCATATATTGAAGCGTTGGTTGATACGTACGAACGTCGCCGCCCAAACCGGAAATCGCAGAGGCGAAAGTTATCTGGCTGCCGCTGACGGCATCAATTCCTTCGCCCGAATATTCACGCGAATCATAGACGAAAGTCGGTGTGATGCGGCTTGTAATAATATTCGGCGTGCTGAAAATAACCGGAATTTCATTCGGACCGCCTTGTTCGTTAACCGGCGGTTCTTCGATTGACGTTGCCGAAAATTGATACGAAAGCCCGACGCGCGCAAACTGTGTAAAGCGGCGTTTGCGATAAAACTCCGAAAGCGGCGCGCTGGCGAACACCGATACGCCGTAAGTGTTTTGGGTAAATAAATTCTCTTCGTTGGTCGTTAACAAACCGGTGTTGGTTAAAGCTCCGAGCTGCGCGTCAAAATTTTCCGACAGAAACGTGCCTTCGCCGAAAAATTTGCGGTTATAAGCGAACGCGGAAAACCCGATGGAAATCGGTCGGTCTCGGAAATACGGCTCGGTAAAGGAAAATTGGAAGCTGCGTTGACGATTTCCCGCGCCGACTTGAAACGAGAGAACTTCGCCGCGCCCTAAAAGGTTGTTGGTCGAATATTCCAGCCCGAAAAACGAGCCGCCGATGCCTGAAATACCGCCGTTAAACGAAATCTGCTGGCGTCCGCGTTCTTTGACTCTGACGTTTAAATCAACTTCGCCGCGCTCCGGCACTGTGCGAAATTCGGTATCTTTGTCTTTGTCAATCGGATCGAAATATCCGGTTTGGTTAAGCCGGATAACTGATTGTTCGTAACCGATCTGGTTGTAAACGTCGCCTTCGTTGACAAGAAATTCACGGCGCAAAACAGGGTCGCGCGTAAAAGTGTTGCCGGTAAATTCGAGCTTGCGCAAGCTAAACTGCTTGCCTTCGTCAATCGTAATATTGAAATCCGCGATGCCTTGATTCGGATTTGCCGGATCGTCTTTCAACTCCGGCTCAAGATCGGCTGAATATTCGATAAAGCCTTGCGCACCGTAAAATTTCTTTAAAGTTTCGTAGAGAGCTTCGCGCAAGCGAGCGCCGTTGGCGACTTCGCCTTTCTGCAAACCGATAAACTGCTGAATCTGCTGTTCGGAGAAAATCGAATTGCCTTCGATTTTTACGTTGCCGACGCGATATTGTTTGCCTTCGGTAATCGGAATCGTGACTTTAAGCGTGTCGTCAACCGAAGACAAAAACGGAATCGGCAGGAAAAATCCGGTTCGCCGCCGCCCCAAACCTTCGACTTCCGGTTCGCCGAAACGCGCCGCGAGGTAACCTTTGGAACGAACGTAATCGAGCGCGTTTTTGTTTAAATCGTATTGCAGCTTATTGCGGTCTAAAATGTCGGTTCCGTAAATGCGCGATAAATTAAAAATGCCGGTTTCTTTGTTTAGTTTTAACTGTCCGCGCAGCTCGCCGTCTTTGAAAACCTGATTGCCTTCAAAATCAATTTTAGCGATGCGCGAGCGCTCCCCTTGATTAATATCGAAAGTCAAGCCGATTGAAGTTGCCGAAATCTTATCGTCTTTGGCTTCAATCTGAGCATTTGGATAACCTTTCGCCGACAGCAATTCGCGCAAAACGCGCGTTGCGTTTCTCACCTTGACCGGATCAAAAATCGCTTCTTTGGAAACGCCGACGCGGTTTTCGCGGAATGCTTTTAAAATATCGGATTCCGTAATCGCTTTGGTTCCTTTGAATTGCAAATCGCGGATAATCGGCAATTCTTCAACCATAAAAATAACGTCAACGCCGCCGCGAACGCCTGTACTGGTTAAAACGCGAGTTTCGGTTTTGTTGAAAAAATTGAGCGACAGCAGTGCCTGCAAATCGCGTTCAATCTGCTGCTGGCTAAACGGATCGCCCTGACGAGTTTGAATGTAATAAAGCAAATCTTCGTCGCGCAGACGACGATTGCCTTGAAAATCAACCGATTCGACGAGTTGCTGCGGTTGTTGAGTAACGATGTTTTCGGCGTGCGATCTTTGAATATAAAACGGTGCAAGGAGAGAGAAAACTAAGACGCTCACCAGCGCAAACCGAAAAACGCGAAAAATTTGCATAAATGCTTTTCCCTTAAATTCTGTTTTAACGGGCATAATAAAAAAGCTCGCCGAACGATTATTGAGATTCACGGAACAACCGTCTGAAACGATTGTTCGACGTTTCAAATTTAATTTTCTCGTTTGCGATGCTAACCTCTCGGACAACGCGATTAGGATTCGTTTGCCTTTCGTCTTGGTTGCTTTTTCACGCTCCATCCCAACAAAGCTAGGAATTATACAGACAAAACGCCAAATCAGGAAATGCCTCGGAAAATAATCAAGCCTCCCAAATGACAAAGCAACTGTCAACTATCAACTTTCAACTATAAACTGTTTTGCAGAAATCCATCGTTTCTTTGCAAGACAGTTGATAGTTGAAAGTTGATAGTTGACAGTTGCGCCTAATTGATTGAAGCTTACTTCAAATCCGACAATTCAAAATCCAAAGCTTCTTCAATCTCGTTTTTCTCGCTCAAAATGCGAAAATCAAGCTTGTCTTCATGTTCAAACACTTCGATTACTTCCGCTCGCGCGAGCTTGCCGGAAATCGCGGCGTCCGCGAGCTGGTCCTCGACATAACGCTGCAAAGCGCGTCGCAGCGGGCGGGCGCCGTAGCTGCGGTCGCCGCAAGTTTTTTCGACGAGCCATTTTTTCGCCTCGGTCGTTAACTGCACGATCCAACCGCGTTCGGCGAGCGTTTGATTTAAACCGCCGATTTGCAAATCAACGATTTCGAGCAAATCTTCTTCGCGGAGTTCATCAAAAATGATGATTTCGTCCAAACGGTTGAGAAATTCCGGGCTGAAAGTTTGCCGCACGGCGGACAAAACGTTTTCTTCCAGTTTCTCGCGCGTCTTTTCGCCGTTTGCCTGAAAACCGAGCGAAGCGCGTTTTTGAATAAACCGCGCGCCGATGTTTGAAGTCATTATAAAAATCGCGTGGCGGCAATCGGCTGTATTTCCGTGCGAATCGGTCAGCACGCCGTCTTCAAAAACTTGCAGCAAAACATTGAACAAATCGGGATGCGCTTTTTCAACTTCGTCCAAAAGAACAACCGAATAAGGCTGGCGGCGCAATTTTTCGGTCAATTGCCCGCCTTCTTCGTGTCCGACGTAGCCGGGCGGCGAGCCGATTAATTTCGCAACCGTATGTTTTTCCATAAATTCGCTCATATCGAGACGAATCAAAGCTTTTTCCGAACCGAACAGAAATTCCGCCAATCGCCGGGCGACTTCGGTTTTTCCGACTCCGGTCGCGCCCAAAAACAAAAACGAACCGACCGGGCGTTTGACGCTTTTCAAACCGGCGCGCGAACGCCGAATTGCTCGCGCCAGAGCTGAAATTGCCTGCCGCTGACCGACGACTGAAGTTTTTAAATCTTCTTCGATTTTTAGCAATTTTTCGGCTTCGTTTTCTTTGACCGAAGCAATCGGAATTCCGGTCCAGCGCGCGATAACTTCTTCAATGTCGTTGCGCGTCACGCCCGCAGACGAGAATCCGTCTTCAAGAGTGTTTAACTCCAAATTAAAAAGCCGTTCGTCGTTGTCGGTCGCTTTACTCCAGCTTTTGACGGTCTGCTGCCAGGCGACTTCGGCATAATCGTCCTTACGCGCTCCGCGCAGTTTGACGCGCGCTCCGGCTTCGTCCAAAACGTCAATCGCTTTATCGGGCAAATGTCGTTCGGGCAAATAACGCACGGTTTGCGTCACGGCTGCCTGCAAGGCTTCTTCGGTGTAACGAATGCCGTGAAAAGATTCGTATTTTTCCAGCAGACCTTCCAGAATCTGCAAAGTCTCGGCTTCGTTCGGCGGCGTCACTTTGACGGTTTGAAAACGGCGTTCGAGCGCGCGGTCTTTTTCGATTGATTTGCGCGCTTCGCGCGGAGTCGTCGCGCCGATTACCTGGATTTCGCCGCGCGACAAAGCGGGTTTTAAAATATTTGCGGCGTCCAAAGAGCCTTCCGAATTTCCCGCGCCGACCAGTGTATGAATTTCGTCAATAAAAACGATGTAGTGCGTATTTTCCTGTAATTCTTTGAGAATATTTTTGAGCCGCTCTTCAAACTGACCGCGATATTTCGTTCCGGCGACGACGGATGATAAATCGAGCTGCAAAATTCGTTTGTTTTCAAGCTGCGCCGGTACGTCGCCCGACACAATGCGCTGCGCCAAGCCTTCGATAATGGCGGTTTTCCCGACGCCCGGCTCGCCGATCAAAAGCGGATTGTTTTTCGTCCGGCGCGAAAGAATTTCCACTATTCTCTCGATTTCCGGCTGCCGACCGACGAGCGGGTCGAGCCGGTCGCGGTAAGCCGCTTCGGTTAGATCGCGGCAAAATTCTTCCAGATTCGGCGCGCCCGTTTTCTGCGCCGCGCGAACGCCGTTTTGATCCATTATCAGTTCGCGCACGGCGCTCAGGCGAAGCCCGCGCTCAAACAGAATTTCCGCCGCCATCGAGCGTTCTTCGCGCAACAATCCGAGAAGCAGATGTTCCGTCCCGATGTAACGATTTTGCAAACGGTCGCTTTCTTCAAAAGCAAAAATCAAAACGCGCTTGGTTTCCTGCGTCAAGGCAAGCTCCATCGTTTGCGGCAATTTTTCGCGGCGGACGCTGCGACTTTCGATTTCCTGCCGGATGAGGTCGGCGTTAAAAGACGAGCGCGCGGTGAAAAAGCGATTCGCCAGAGTTTTGTCCTCGCGCACCAGCCCGAGCAGCAAGTGTTCGGGCGCAATTGTTTTCGAGCCGTAATTTGAGGCTTCGTAGCGGGCAAAGAAAATCACGCGACGAGCCTTTTCCGTGTATCGTTCAAACATAAAAGTTTAGATGCCGACCGCCCTTCTTACGATTAGGTAATGCCGACGATTATATTGAAGTGCGTCGTTAGAAGCCAGAACTTTCTTCTGTGGTTGGCTTGCATTCAGAAAAGAACTAATCGGGTTCAATTTTTAAGATTTTCGAGCGGACGCATACGCGCCGCCGCCTGCGCGGGAATTGCGCTTGCCAAAAAACTCAAAAACCAAACCATCGCAATAATCAACAAAACTTCTCCGGCATTTACCTCTAAAGAAATGCTCCCGACCTCGTAAACATCCGGTGGAAGATGGATTAAATCGAATTGATTGGCAAGAAAACAAATTGAAATTCCGAGCAAAACGCCCGCAATCAAACCGATTGAAGCCAGCATCAAGCCTTCAATCAGAAAGATTGAAACGATTTTTCGCGCGCC
>DASVRD010000048.1:0-13466 GCA_036388775.1 Pyrinomonadaceae bacterium
GCGAAAAATGTTTGTGCCGGAATTCAAATAATTTCTCTTGATAAAGAGGGATAAAACAATAGCGGATATTAGCTGAGTCAGCTATATTAATGCCTTATTATGCTACCTATCCAACGACTTATGTGCTAAGCGAAATCACAGAGATCGAAGCGATGGCACGCGACATGGGTGTCGCTGCTCGTCACTATCTTAATTTCAAAGGAGAAAATCATTATGGCTATAAGTAATAAAACCGACCGCAGGACTCGCAAGTTTGCTGAGGTAACTCCCCCGCAACCCACGCACTCGGAAAAGTTGAGCGATCTCGGCGCGGCGGCAGCGCCGTTGAGCAATCGCGGTGCGCCGCCGCCGCCGGAGCTGGGTCCTCTCGAAAATCTGTTGGGAGTCTGGATCGCACGGGGCACGGGGTGGAACATGATTGCTCTGCCGTTTCAGGATGCTCCGGCGCCGCCTGCGGGATTTAAGTTCCGGGTGCTGATGAATCAGTACGACGAAGAGTTGAAGTTTACCTTCGTCGATGACGACGTCCCCAATCGAGGTCTGTCGAGACCCGACGCTTCCGCTCCTGACCAGTTCGTCGCCACGCTCGATTACCAGCAGAAAATCGCGCAAGTCGCTGCGGAAGACCGACCGACCAGTAACGGACTGGCGGGTTTGCCCGGACTGCCGATTCACCACGAACCCGGCTTGTGGCTGTATGAGAAGAATCGCAGGTCTAAGGAAGACCTGATGAAGGATAACGAAGCGACGCAAGTGAAGCTCAATGTCGCACGACTGGCATCCATCCCGCACGGAAACTCCGTTCTTGCTCTCGGCTACTCAGCGGTTCATAGAGGGATGCCGGCGATTCCGCCGATAAGCGGGCTGCCGTCGGGTCGCTTCGAGGACGTTCTTACTGCGGACTACGACTTCAGGGATGCCGCTAACCCCGACCCGTATCTCGAACCGTACAGGCATTACATTGAGAACCCGTTTATGGGAAACGTCGCTGGTGTGCCCGGATTTCCCGGATTCAGTCCGGCTGACATGAACCAGATTCTTCGTTTCGCGAATCAGGGCGTGAAAATTGTTCGGACGACAACTTTGACCGTCGATTCGACTATAAAGAGCGGCGGTATCAGGAATGTTCCATTCTCGGTACGCGAAGCCGAGCCGGTCAGCATGAAGTCAACGTTTTGGATTCAGGAACTCGCCGAGAGGGATGAAATGGGGAAACGGAAGCTGCGGCTGCAATACTCGCAAGTCGTCATGCTGAATTTTTTCCGTCCCCGCGAGGATGAGTTCCCGGAGCGAGCCGTCTGGCCGCATATCAGCATCGCCACCTTGGAAAAGATGCCGGCAGACTATACGCTCGTGCAGGCTTAGTCGGGATATACCTGCATCCCTTGGGGCGTGATGATGTTGATTCGCCTTAATGCTAAAATTAATAATGGATGGACGCCTTTAGCCTCAGCTTTACACAATGAGGAAGTGCGAGTGCGCGGCCAGCATTAACAAGTGGCCGAGTTGCTCCGAAAACACGGCGGAGAATAAAAGGCACCAACAGCCGCCGAACAAGGCGTTGCCCCCGACCGCCTACAGCTTCGTTCGTCGCTCCTCCTCGCTACGCTTCCGGCGGCGGCTGAGCTTAGTCGTTAAACAACTATTGAATTTCCCGGCTGGCGCGGGTCGTAGCGAATCGAAACTTTTGCGCCGGGGGCGTAATCTTGAGTTCGCAAACGCTGCTCGGCGGTTAGTAATTCAGAAGATTCATAATCCGCGCCGTTGATGCTGTAAATGTAAAAAACCTGCGTATTTTCGTCGTCGCAGTCGAGGATTCTGCCTTCGGTAATGCGTCCGTTTTTTAAGAGCCGTTCGCGCCGCTCAATTTCAGAATCGGGTTTTCTCTTTCGAGAAAATTTAAAAAGCGCCATAAATCGGGGGAAATAACACTTGTTTTTTCAAAATCTTTAATGCGCCGGCTGCGGCTCGGTTTTGCCTTTTTCGCGCCGCGCCGCTGCTTCGGACGTTTTTTCTTCGGCTTTAATTGCGCCCGACGCAGCGCGCTCAATTCTTTCCAGTTCCGAATATGTATAAATCATTCGCTGGACAAACGTCCACAAATTGCCGATTGCCAGAATCCACAACACGGCGGGCATTCGATTGGCGAAAAAGCCGTCTGAACCCGGAACGTGCGTCAGCGCGCCGATAATTAGCAAAACGATTCTCTCCGGGCGGCGCAAAAATCCGACATCGTTTTTCGGAATCAGGCTTTCGGCGCGCGCGCTCGTGTAGCTGACCATCACGGAAAACATCAATCCGACGGCGGCTAAAAATACGTTTGTCATCGAACGCTGCGGCGTGTTGGTCGCGTAAAAAAATAAAATCCCGACAAACACGACCATATCCGATAGACGGTCAAGCGAAGAATCGAGAAATGCGCCGAATTTTGTGACTTGCCCGGTTTCTCGCGCCACGCGCCCGTCGAGCATATCGAACAAATTCGCCAGAATCATCACGATTCCAGCCCAGAAAAAATGTCCGAGTCCGAAAAACAAAGCGCACAAAACATTGATGCCGACGCCGATGCAGGTCAAAACGTTCGGGTGCACGCCGCCGTTCACCAGCCAGTAAACCAGCGCGTCCAAAATCCGCTTCGCTCCGCGTCCGATGCTTGCTCCAACCATTTAGGTTTTTGTTTTCCTATACTTACCTTGTACCGCCAAGTATTGCCGGATGCAATCTCAATGCATTCTATCACTCAAAATGTTTCAGTGTAAGTCAGTTATAGATACATTTTTAGATACGGGTTAGAAAAAAGCAAAAGGCTCTGGGCAAAACCTTGTGCCTCTTCGTTTGTTTCTGCAAATTTATTCAGCCTTCTTCCGGGACGGATTTATAAGTTTTTTATTTTTCTTGCGTGAATTGACGAACATTTAACCTGGTTCTGCTAAGGTTGAGCGTAGACTACAAGAGCATTTACGAGGGAACATTTTGAAAACTGTTAAATTAACGAAACTGATTGTCGCAATAACCATTTTTATAACACTTACTGCTTCGAGCAAAGTAATTTCCGCACAAACAACTTATTCAACCGGCTTTGAACCTCCTGTATTTACTCTCGGCGATGTAAACGGGCAAAACGGCTGGGGATATTTTTCTAACAGTCCGACAAAAGGCGTTATTGAATCTGCGCCGGCTGGAAGCTCCAGTTTTTTTGAAGCGCAATCGCTTGCTATAAGGACAAATAATGTAGATTTCTTCGGAGTGGCAAACCATCTCTATTCAGCTACGGTTGATCCGGCAGGCGAACCGGGCAGCACTCTCGGCGGAACTGTTGTTGCTTCGCCTTACAACCATTTTGCTGCTTCATTTTATTACCAGGCGCCTTCGACTCCTGTCATTTCCACATTGGCAAACGGTCGCTTTGCCGAGCTTAATCCGAGCAGCAAAGGAACCGGAGCAGATGATTATCCAAATCGTTATGCGCAGGTTCGAGTCGTGAACGACACTAATACAGCAGCAGGCAAATTAAAATTTGAAATCGGCTGGTACACTTTTGCCGATCAAACTTTTATGGTTAGCACAGTTGCAGAAAATCTGAACTGGGGAGAATGGTACCGGCTCGATTACGACATTACTTTTTACCCCGGATTAAACGGGACAAGCCCTAATGATATTTTCACGCTCTCGATTTATGATCTCAACAACAATTTGCTTGGCAGCGCTACGGGATCAACGTGGGAAACGGCATATAAAACAGGCAACTTCGGTGGCGGAAATACGGCGCGGGCGGTAAATGGATTCGACTTTTGGAGCAGAACAGGACCTAATAACGCTCTTGTCGGATATTTAGACAACTTTTCCGGGTCTGTGAACAATACAGCGCCGACTGCCAGCTCAGTCACAGTTGCAGGGCGCGTGATAAAAGGAAAAAGGGGCATTTCTCAGGCGAGAGTTTCTCTGACAGATCAAAATGGAGAAACCAGAACAGTTCTGACCAACTCATTAGGTTATTACAGATTTGTAGATACGCCGGCTGGTCAAAGTTATACAATCAGCGTTTCAGCCAAGAAATATACATTCACTCAATCCGCGCAAGTCCTTTCGCTTGTCGGCGAAACGGATGATATAAACTTTGTCGTTGATAATTAATGGATTCGGCTGGAATTCAATCGCCAAAAAAGAGTCGCCGGAAACGCGCGGCTCTTTTTTGTCTTTCTTATACGAAAATAAAGCACACTCCCTGACAGAAAGTGTTTCTGACTCCGACTGCGTTACTTCTACTTAATATCCTGCATAATATTAAGTTCAACAAATCTTGATTTGCCTTCGCCCGCATTAACGTTCCCCTAACATACTCATCTCCATCAAGAATCAAAAGCGCTCCTATTTTTGTCTGTTACCGCACAAACAAGAAAAGTGTGGTCGTTTAAAATTCATTTAATGACAAACGCGCATAGGCGATAGCTAAAAGCGCGTTTTGAGTCAGAATTTTATTTTTGTAAAAGGCTGGGGAAGAAAAATGGCTAAAAATAATCACATTACGAGCGATCATTGGAAGGTCGGCGGAAGCGGGCATAACGGCGAGAACATTTTGCACGAAGTCAATAAACAGCAATATGCGCAAGCGGCAAAAGCACAGGAAGAAAACGCTTCCTTGATACCGAACCAGCAGGAACACAACGAAACGCCTGCTCCAAGAGGCGATCAGGATCGCGGCGGCAGCGCGACGCCTTCGTCAAACTCGTCAAGCAACGATTACTAAGCAGCGGCACGGCATTAGCATTTGTCGTTTTAAGAAATTCGGCTTACTGACGAAATTGATAATTGTAGAGTTCAAAACTATTAAACATTGCTAACTTCTACAACCAAAAAGGTTGCTCTAATCTGTATCTGCTAAAGGTACAGATTAGAGCCAATAAGCAATATTTAATTGTCAAACACCTTCGAGCAATCCGCTAATCAGCGCCGCTCTAATTTTCAATATTCCTTAGAAACCGAACTGCCAAAACTGCCAAAACCTAGCTTTCGGTATCAACCGAATTACCCTCCTGCGCGAAAACATTGCATAGATTCTCAAATGTAAAATTGCCCATCAGCTCAATTAATTTTTCATCCGAAATGTTTTCGTGTTTCAAATTTAGTTTCGAGAAAGATGCTCGGATTTGCGGCAAATTCTCGAACGTTTCCTGATGCCACAAGGAAAGGTAAGTGAATAAATCAATCAGGAAAAGTTCATACAAAAGTGAATACTACCAGGATAGAAAGGCTCGCAGATTGTGTAGTAAATGCGGCAATCCGATAAGCGAGAAGGCTAAGTCTTCATGTGATTTTCATTTAGAGTGTTTCGAAACAATAGGAGAAATAAAAAAGTAAATGGTCTCTGCCAATACTGTTCAGAGCCGGTTGCCGCGGATTCCACTTCATATTGCGAAAAACATCGCTATGAAGCCGCGAGAGGCAGAAAATCACAAACAGAGGTTAATGCCGGCAAAAGAAGCTTTAAGCAACGCCGGAAAAAACAAGGTTTATGCATCTGGTGTCCATCGCCAGTAAGTGATCGTTCGACTCAGCACTGCGAGATTCATCGGGAGAAAGCAATCCAAAGTACCTTTGCCTATCAGCAGAAAAGGAAAGCTTTAGGTATCTGCCAAGGATGTCCAGCACCTTCATCTCTTGGATATTTGTTCTGCGAAAATTGCCGCGCCAAAAAAGCCTCTAAAAGATCAGGTCTGCCGATAGAGTTTCATTTAGCAGCCCTAGCCCTCAGAGAACTCAAAAAGGAGATTAAAAATAATGCCCAAAAATAAGATTGATGATTTGCGCAATCATTTGTTTGAAACGATTGAAATGCTCAAAGACGGAGACATTGACATAGAAAAAGCCAATGCTATTGCCAGCGTCGCGCAGACTGTGATCAATCTCGCAAAAGTCGAAGTGGATTACATCAAAACGGTCGGGGGATTCGGTACTAGATCTCCCTTTATTCCTCTGGAAGAATTGAAAGCCGAAGAGGTGAATAATCTTCGGCTCGTCAAATAAAACCGAGAGTCTGGAAAAACGGAAAGCCGGTCGAAGCATCACTCCACTGCCCGGCTTTGTGTCAAAAGCCAATTTTATTCGGAAGTTGAATAAATTCGAGGTCGTTACCAATTCGATCAAAAGAAAAAGGCTCGGGGCAAACGCCTTGTGCCTTTCTTTTCGTCCAAATCCTCTGTACTGAGCGATTCACATATTTCAATACGCTGCTCTGAACAATACTAGTATTCGATACTTCTGATAAGAATTTCCTCGGAGTACTGGTCGTTTAGACCTGAGTCTGCAACCTTAGCTCCAACTAAGTATGAGGGAGGCGAAGCTAGTTTTTCGCTTATCTTCTTTTCTTCGCCAGGACGAATTTTCACCTTGCTGACGAATCTTTTCCGCCCGAGTTCACGTTTGGTTCCTGGCTCAGAAAATACATACTCCCAAGTAACAGCCCTGATCGTTTTCTCACTGATGTTCTTTAGCCTGACTTCATAAATATATAAGTTTCTTTTGTCCATCGGGATTATAAGACGCGAATTCGATAGAGGTTCCCTTTCGTTTGGCAGTCCTCGCGCGGCTCTTCTTTTGTTATCCTGAATGTTCTGTACAACACTCCGCTGATATTCTTGGGGATCAGCTTCAAGCTCTTCTGGATTTACAAGTGGGGGAATCTGTGTCAGGCGCCAAGATTTACTTGTAATCACTAATTCTGGGGGTGTTTGAGAATCTGTTGTGTGTTGTGCGAAAATTTCGGGAATGAAGAAAACCGAGACGGTTAAAAACAAGAATAAAGCATAGCTGCAAGCGACTTTAATCATTTGGATTACCTTCCTTTTTAGATTGTTATACTGTCAATATTCATCTCGTAAACTTCACCCTGAGCATTCAGCACAGATAGAAATTTATTGTGAAGTAATTTTACACAAATAAAAAAAACATGATAGTTTTTTTAGAATTTTCTGGTCATTTCATAAAAAAACCGAATAAGCCGCTTCTTGTCTGAAGCAATGAGCAAAAGAAAAATCGGGCAGAAGTGCCAGGCGCCCGGCTTACCTGCCTTAAGAAGGATAGTTAGATAAAAACTATCAGCGAATGTTTTAACCGATGTTTCGATAAAGGTCAAACGAAAAAGGCGTGCAAGTTCTTCCGAATGCACGCCCTTCTCGTCTCTGTTTCACGGAGATTCAAACTCCGAAGTTGGGATTGTTCTACACCCGAATTGAATTTAGGTCAAGAATAAATTCGAGGTCGTTACCAATCCGATCGAAAGAAAAAGGCTCAGGGCAAACGCCTTGAGCCTTTCTTCACTTAAAATATGTGATATGCTCTGGGCATTTAGAGCTGTTTTGTCATATGTCTAGCCTCAAACCAATGAAAAACCTGTACATATTCGGAGTCGCTATTCTATCGAGCCTGGCATTTTTTATTGCGACAACTTCAGTAGTTTTAGCATCGCCCCAAGTAACTTTTAATGGAAATGGAGTAGGTCCGATTCCAGATTCAACTAGCCAATTCCCAAATTGCCAAGTTCCAGGGGCACCGCTAAATATCACATTTAACGTAACGGGCTTATCTGCAAACGTGCAGACGGTTGAACTCACAATGACATTTAATCCGCGGCACACCTATGCTGGTGACATAGTTGCGACATTAATCAGTCCAAATGGCACGCGAGAACTTGATTTATTTGGTTACAAGAATGCGAGCTCCGCAAATCCTGCGGGTAGTTTTTGGAGTCTCAAAGGACCTTACACTTTTACAGATACAGCTACTCAATCTTGGTGGACGGCAGCTTATGAATACGACGAAAACTCTGTTTGGTTAAAAGCGGGCAGCTATCGCACCTCTCAAAGAGGCGGAACACCAAATGGCGGAGAAAACACCTCGCTGAATGCAATTTTCGGCGGTCTGACACCTACACAAGCTAATGGCACATGGACATTACGTTTAAATGATGGATGTGCAGAGGATGTGGGTTCTGTTTCTACCGCCACACTTAATATCACTACCACAATGCCTACAGCAGCCTCGGTAGCAGTTACAGGGCGTGTTATAAGCGCGAATGGCAGAGGAATCAGAAACGTTCTGATCAGCTTGCTTGATGAAAGTGGACAACAGAGAACAGCCGTAACTTCTACTTTCGGTTATTACAGATTTGCAGACGTTCCAGCAGGTCAAAGCTACACAATCAGCGCTGTTGGCAAAAGGTATTCATTTACTCAGCCAGCACAAGTGTTGAATCTGACAGGCGATACGGATGATATAAACTTTGTCGCCGATAACTAAAAAAATTTATAACAATCAATAATGAAAAGAGCCGCCTGAAATGCGCGGCTCTTTTCGCAAATAATTATGAAGTTCTCAGTTTATTTCGAGCGGAGGACCAACAACCGTCATTCCGCCAGCCTCGAATGCTTTTTCAACATCTTCCGGGGAAGGCAGCATGTTAAATTTAGTAGTGTCTCGCAGAAACGTTTCAAACGTCCCGACCGGTGAAACAGCAGTTATCAACGTGCCAGGCTCATCGCTGATGTGCGCCCAACCATGTGCAATCTGACGCGGAGCGAACAGTGTATCACCCGGAAGCAGTCGAAACATTTCCCCTCCGACTTCAACCAGAAATTCTCCTTTGATTGCGTAGAACCACTCATCCTGTTCGTGATGCACATGCCGCGGCGGTCCGCCTTTACCCATATTTTTGTGTTCAAACACGAACAAATTGCCTCCGGTATCCTTGCTTGACAACTTTATTGACAATGGAATCATTCCCCAAATCAAGAGTTCATCTTCCTGAAAACGGTCTTTGCCGGCAGAGACGCGAAAGCCTTTTGTCGGTGCTTCGATTATTTTTGTTGCCGTACCTAATTGTGATCCGTCTATCATATAATTTCGTCTCCTTATTTTTTTTATTAAATGATGCTCAACTTAAAACGCGAAAATAGAAGCGTAAAAGTATCAGGGAGAAATTAGCTTTTGACAGCCAATTTAATTTCTTTATCTTTTTTTCATCTGAATAAACATCCAATCAACGAATCAAGATGGTTAAATCACACAGCAATGGAAAAAGGCTCGGGGCAAACGCCTTGAGCCTTTTTTCTACATTTAATCTTTGTTGATTCTCTTTAGAAAACAACCGCTTTACGGCTCGGCTAGAAAGTTTAATCCGCTCATTTCTTCGTTAACATTTACCACTTGCGGGGCAAACTGGTAGCGTTTCGAGACAACTGTAACAGTCACGCTTTGACCTGCCGCAATGTCATTGAAACGATAATAACCAGGAGACGTTGTTCTTGCTGTTCGCGTGTTTCCTTCAGAATCTGTCAAATAAACCAAAGCATTTGATAAGCCGCGTCTATTGTTTGTTAAGATTCTGCCGCTAATGAAAACAGAGGCGGCAGTCGTCGTTACAGCTACACCATTTGCGCCGCACCTTATACCATGACCATCAGCAAGGAAAGTAGTGTAACTACCATTTGCAGGCGGAGCAGCGGCGACGTTTTCAGTGGTAGTAATTGTACCCGCATTCAGAACAACTTTAACACCGCTGGATATATTGAGACCACCGTAATATACGTAAATGTCATTAACAGAAACATCATTGCGGTTGAAGCCCGAACTTGTCTCAGCGATAGGCAGCGCAGTTCCCCCATTGATGGAAAAGGTCATCGTTCCTGTAACCTCCCGAGCACCAAAGGGATTGCCCGCTTCATCAAAGATAAAAGAGAAACCGTTGTTACCGCAACTTAGGTTTGTAGTATAGGTAACGGAATTTTGCAGAGTGATTGAGATTGGAGTACCGTTTCCGCCGCTGAACACAAGATTTGCTTGCCCGTGAACGGCGGGCATATAAATAATCAACACAATAAACGTTGCAATTATAAATTGTAATGTGAGTTTCATTCGTTTTTCGTAATGTAAAGTTTTCTAGCAGACAAACAGCGGCTGCTTAAAATTCTCGCTACTTATTTGTCACAGATTGAGGCGAAATGCAAATAAATCAAAAGGTGTCTCGAAAGTGTGCGGCTCTTTTTCGCAAATAAACCGAAAATGCACCGTCATATATTCGGCTAATAGTTCATAGCATTCCCTTCTCTAAAGCCGCCTTTAACCGGGTGGCTCTTTTTTACTTAAACTTTTTCGCAAATTAATGACAAATCTTAGTCAACAGATTAATTGCTGTTTCCTACCGGCGATAATCAGCAATTGCCAAATGTCCGCTAAATATCCATTCCCAATAGACCAAGCTAAAGAGCCGCCTAATTAAGCGGCTCTTTTTATTTGAGCAAATAAACTGAATTTAAGCTCTGAAACGGTTCCCGTGCTTGATTATTTAATTTATTGTAGTATTAAAAGCTCGATTTAAGATTTTAATTATGAATAAAAAAATGAATATCTTCTTTGCATCTTTTGCATTGACTTTACTGATTGCTAGCTGCTCTGTTTCCGTTTTTTCGCAAGACAAAACTGCTGTGCAAATTCCAAAAGAAGTTAAAGACGCTGTCGGAACTTATACGGGGTCTTGGACAAGTTACAGCTTGGATGCAAACGGACAGGTGATTAAACAAGCAGCATGGACAGATGTCATGAAGGCTGAAAATCCAGTTGTTGAGAAAAACCGAGCCTATGTTGCAACAACTGATGATATGACGTTTGAAGGTGGACGAATTCCGCCGATGAAAGTCCCTGGGAAAGAGGGTTATTTGCTCAATAGTGATGGAAGCATTGGCGAGTATTTTATTGAAACATACGGTCAAACGTACAGAATGCAAAAAATAGGCGATAACGTATTAGCATATACAATTGCCGCCGCACCACAGGAATTAGCGAGACTGGGTATACCTTCCGCAATTTCAGCTCAGCACGTTTTAGTGAAAGTTATTAGCTTAGAGCAAGGAATGGAAACGCATAATATTTCACGAATCACGACGGTGCGCTGGAAAGACGCAACAGGCAAGGATCGCACAACACAGTTTGTCAGTTTGCAAGGTCAACATCAGCGCAAGCTTAAGTAAAAGAAATAAAAAAGGCTTGCTGACGAGGGGAGAGCAAGCCGAAAGTCTTATTTGTATTTTCCTAATCTGCCTGATGCTTCGATAAAGGTCAAATTAAAAAGCCCGCCATTCCCTCGGCGGGCTTTTCTGTATACATTGAAAGAATTAGGAGGCTTGCCATATTGAGATAAGCCCTTTTGCCAAGTGCAGCAAAAACTTCCCTTTCTATGTCAACAGACGGGAAGCCAAAAACCTTTTAGCATCTTAGTAACTATAAAGCAATAGTTAAATTTAATAAAGGATTATTATTGATTTGTTTATTCGTCGCTAAAAATTGTCAGAGTTTCAATTAACCGCCGGCAAATTACTCCACAGATCGCGCCGCGGCAATTCCTTGCGCTTAGGATATTCCCAAAGCATGGCACCGCATATTTCGACTTTAATTCTTGACCTTTGATTCTCGCCTAAATTCTCTTGCCTGATACAAGCCCATTCCTAAGCTAAATGAGTGGGTTTAAAAGATTATAATCAAATTACTATCTTCGCGGCTTTCATTTTGCCGCACATCGGTTTACTATCAGAATGTAAACCTTATTTATCGAATCATTAACCGAAAGCCTTTCTTTCCGACAACAGGTAAAAATCTTAAAAAAATAATATGAACTTATCTACCTTTGTGCGTTCATCTGTAATGACGTTTATTCTCATTGTCACAGCATCCGTTGCGATTCAAGCGCAAACTACCTCTTTCACTTATCAAGGACGGTTAACGGACGCCTCGATGCCTGCAATGAACGGCACATATGATTTCGAGTTTGCTTTGTTTGATGCTGCTTCAATCGGCACGCAAATCGGCACAGTTCAAAACATTTCAGCCGTCGCGGTCAATAACGGAGTCTTTAACATCCAACTGGATTTTGGCGCGGCAGCATTTTCGGGAGCAGACAGGTATTTGGAAATCAGGGTGAAAAAGCCTGCGGATTCAGCCTATACAACACTATCTCCGCGTCAGAAAATAAGCAGCACCCCGTATTCGATTCGCTCTCTTTCGGCTGCGACGGCAGACACCGCGACAAATGCAACAAATGCCGCAAATGCCACTAATGCAGAAAAACTCGGAAATGTAGGGTCGAGCGGTTTTGTACAGACAAGCACGAATGATTTTATTCGCAATCAGACTACGCAGCAGGCTATTTCCAACTTCAACATCAGCGGGACGGGTAAGGCGAATATCTTCGATGCGACGACACAATATAATATTGACGGGGTAAGAGTTTTGAGCGTTGCGGGGCTTCGAAATTTATTTGCAGGATTCGGCGCAGGAGCAATCAACGAAGGCACCGCCAACTCATTTTTCGGCATAGGTGCGGGAAAGGTCAACACATCAGGCAGCGCCAACTCGTTTTTCGGCAGCAGCGCGGGAGACAACAACACAAAAGGCAACGCCAACTCGTTTTTCGGGAACTTCTCAGGACTCGCCAACACAACCGGCAGCAACAATTCGTTTTTCGGCACATCAGCGGGATACAATAACCAAACGGGCGGCTACAACTCGTTTTTCGGCAATGCCGCTGGATTCAACAACCAAACGGGCGGCTACAACTCGTTTGTTGGCTCGTTCGCGGGTGGAGGCAACACGTCAGGCAGCAACAATTCGTTTTTCGGCTATTTCGCTGGATCAGTCAATTCAGAGGGAAACTACAACTCATTTTTCGGCGATGCCGCTGGGTTCAGCAATGGAACAGGTGGTTACAACGCATTTTTCGGCAGCGGCGCGGGAAACAACAACGGCTCGGGCGGCAACAACACTATGATCGGTAGCGGGGCTAATGTCGGCTTTACTAATTTATCCTTCGCCACAGCCATCGGTTCAAATGCGATGGTTTCCACCTCGAACACGATTGTTTTGGGACGTGCCAGCGGTTTGGACAAAGTGAGAATCTTCGGTCTAGGCGCGGCAGGCTCAACGCATTTGTGCCGCAACGTTGACAATGAGATTTCAACTTGCACGACTCAAGCGGCTTTGGCGGAAAATAACGGCGGTCAAAATGCGGCGGAAATCAAAACTCTTCGTGAGCAAGTAAAACAACAGCAACAGCAAATTGATGCTCTAGTAAAACTGGTCTGTTCACAAAACACGAAAGCAGAAGTTTGCAAACAAGAGAAATAAAGAAAACATAGTCGAGTAAAAGAGGCTGCTCGACTATGTTTCATACTTTCTGTAATGCTTTTATAACTGTTTTAAGCCGACATCAGCGTTTTTACAGTTCAGTCAGGGTATAGTCATCCAGCGTAATTGCCGCAAACTCGCCGCCAACGCCGTTGCGCCCCGCAACCTGCAAGACTTCGGTTGAATCTGTCGCAGTAATCGAATCAACCACAACTCCGCCGCGTAAAATCTCCATCAAAAGCGTTGTCAGGTTTAGTTCCCGTACAGGTAAATCTAATCGTGTCGTTTGCTTCCGG
>DASVRD010000049.1:0-53869 GCA_036388775.1 Pyrinomonadaceae bacterium
CTGCGGCAGAAATCCGTAAGGCATCGGGCAAAGCGAGGAAAAACGCTGCGGGCGGTCAATTCGCAGGCGACCGGAAGATTTATCAAGCTCGTATTTGATCGCGTCGTTCGGCACAATCTCGATAAAAGCGTTGACAATTTCCGGCGCGTTGACGCCAACGGGAACGCCGTGCCACGGATGCGATTGAAACATTAAAGAAAAGAGTCGGTTCAGCTCTGCATTATCGCTCATAAAAACATTCTAAAACTTTTAACAGCGAACAGTGAATTCAATTTGATTTTGGTTTGATAAAGCATTTCTTTTCACCTGTGCCAACGTTGCGGTAAAATTCTCTCGAACAATGCTGACGCTTTTACATATCAACAACATCGCGCTGATTGACGAGCTGCGGCTCGAATTTGGCGAGGGCTTGAATCTGTTGACCGGCGAAACCGGCTCAGGCAAATCAATCATCGTTGATTCTCTGGGCGCGCTGACCGGCGAGCGCGTTTCCGCCGATTTGATCAAAGAAGGAACGACAACTGCGCGCATCGAAGGGCTTTTTTCTCTCGAACCAAGCTCTGAAATCCTGCAAATTTTCGACGAAGCCGGACTCGAAGTCGAACCTGCCGATTTTGAAGATTTAATTGTCCGCCGCGAGCTTTCCGCGACCGGAAAAAACCGTGTTTTCGTCAACAATCAGCTCGTCACGCAAAATTTTCTCAAACGAATCGGCGCGTTTCTGGTTGATATTCACGGGCAGGGCGAGCAGCAGACGCTTTTCGATCCGCGCACGCATCTCGAAATGCTCGATGATTACGCCGCACTCGGCGATTTGAGACGAGAAATTGCCGAAAAATATCGTCGCTGGCATCAGGTCTTAAAAGAACTCGAATCTCTGCGCTCGGACGAAACGCAGAAATTACAGCTCGTTGATATTTTGCAGTTTCAGATTGATGAATTGAAAAAAGCCAATTTGCAGGAGGGCGAAGACGAAGAACTGGAAACCGAGCGACGCCGTTTGATGAACGTCGAAAAACTTTCGGCTTTGAGCGACGAAGCATACGCTTTGCTTTATGAATCGAGCGAATCGGCAATTTCAAATCTCGCCGTAGTCGCCAAAAATGTTGACGAACTAACGAACTACGATCAGCAATTCGGCGAATACAACGAACAAATGACTTCGGCGCAAGCCGTTCTCGAAGATTTGGCAATCACGCTTCGCTCGTTTCGCGGAAGCCTCGAATTTTCGCCCGAAAGATTGTCGGAAATCGAATCGCGTTTAGCGGAAATTCAGCGTTTGAAACGCAAATATGGCGGTTCGATTGAATCCGCGCTCGCGCATCTCGCCGAATCCGAAGAGCGTTTAAGCCGTATCGAATCAGCCGAATTGCGCGAAGCCGAATTGTTAAAACAGGCAAACGCGGCGCGCGCAGATTATTTGAAAACAGCCCGCGACGCTCACGACAGACGTGAAACGACGGCGCGTGAATATTCAAAAGCGGTCGAAGCCGCTTTAAAAGATGTAGCGCTGGAACGCGCGCGTTTTGAAGTCCGCGTTAACGCGCCGGAAAATCCGAACGATGAAAGCTCGAATCGTTTTTTAACCGCCAAAGGTTTTGATGCGGTTGAGTTTTATTTTACGGCGAATGTCGGTGAGAGCTTAAAACCGATTGCGCGCGTCGCTTCGGGCGGCGAGGCTTCACGTTTGATGCTCGTTTTAAAAACTACCGGAAAGCTCAGCGAACAATCGAAAACCGCCGTTTTCGATGAAATTGACGTGGGAATTTCCGGGCGCGTTTCCGAAGCCGTCGGGCGAAAATTGAAAAAACTCGCCGCTCATCACCAGGTTTTATGCGTCACGCACCAGCCGCAAATTGCCGCGCTCGCCGACGTTCATTTTGTCGTCGAAAAAGAAATGTCGGGCGAGCGGACGACCGTGCAGGTCGTTAAATTAAACAAAAACGCGCGTGTCGAAGAATTAGCCAGAATGCTGACGGGCGCAATTGTCACTGATTCGGCGCGGCGACACGCGAAAGAATTGCTCAAAGCTGCCGCTTAACGGAAAAAGTGATTGCGTAAAATGAGCAGCCGTCTAAAAATCAAAACTCAAACGAAAAAACAATATGGCGATAATTGGAACAGTCGAAAGTTTGTGGCGTTATCCGGTCAAAGGTATGCGCGGCGAGGAGATGACCGAGGCGTTTATGGGATTTTCGGGCATTTACGGCGACCGCTGCTATGCCTTTAAAAATTCAGCCGCGCGCAAAGGATTTCCTTATTTGACGGCATCGGCGCAGCCGGAAATGCTGCGTTATCGCCCGCAGTTTCGTCATCCCGAACGAGCTGCAAAACCGCCGAATTTGTTTGAAGCAATGAGCATCGCGCCCGGAATTATGCCCGCAAACGCCGAACCGGAAGATATGGCTTTGGATGTAGTTACGCCTTCGGGCGCGGTCGTTGCCGTTGATGATCCGCTTTTGATAAAAATGCTCGGCGACGGAATCGGTGAAAAAAATCAACTGACGCTCATGCGTTCAGACCGCGCGTTTACGGATTGTCGCCCGGTTTCGCTGATCGGCGTGCAAAGCGTCCGACAAATCGAAGCGGAAATGAATGTTCCGATTGACAAACGGCGCTTTCGGGCAAATATTTACCTGAATCATACAGCCGACGTTGGATTTGCCGAGAATGAATTAATCGGTCGCCGATTGCGAATCGGTTCGCAGGCGATGATTATGATTCTCGAACGCGACCCGCGCTGCAAAGTGATTTCGCTTGATCCCGAAACGGGCGAACACAACCCGGCGGTTTTACGCCAGGTCGCTCAAGCGCATTCAGCTTTTGCGGGCGTTTATTGCGCGGTTTTGGTCGAAGGCATTTTGACGAAAGGCGATTCAATCGAGGTTCTGGATTAAAAAGCTCCGCTCTGATTTTTAATAAAACTCTTGACCATTTAAAAAAAATAAGTTTACACTCTGTCACCCGCAGACCTAAAAACTACAACAATTTAGCAGGAGACAAAAGAAATGTTGAACGACTTTAAGAGTTTTCTTTTACGCGGAAACGTGATTGATTTAGCCGTTGCCGTAATTATCGGCGCGGCATTCACCAAAATTGTCACTACGCTCAGCGAAGGAATTATTTCGCCGTTTATCGGCTTAATCACGGGCGGGATTGATTTCAAATCGAAATTTTTCGTTTTGAGCGGTCAGCTTCCTCCCCTCGCAACACCCGAAGCGATTGACGCCGCCGTCAAAGCCGGAACGCTTAACATCGTGCGCTATGGTCAACTACTCAACGACATCATCAATTTCGTGATTGTCGGATTAGTCTTATTTTTCATCGTACGCCGGTTTTCCCGCTATCTGAAATTTATGGAAGCCGCCGCGCCGCCGACTCCGACCGAAACTTTGCTGGCGGACATACGCGATCTTCTGGCGCAAAAACCGGGAGTTTAAATAAAAAACGGCGCGTGAAAATGCCGTTTTTTATCTGTTTATCGGCAGCGTAATCTCGCGCCTGACAAACGAGTTATCCGCGCCCTCGAATTTGACGTAGATTTTGCCCTGCGAGCGATTAAAACCGCTGCTGAATTGCTCGGTTCTGACGCCTTCTGCACCGCTAACTAAACCGCCGCCTGTAAAGCCAAGCGTGTAGGTTCTGCCCGCCAAGCCTTCTAAAATTAAATGTAAATTCGCGTCGGAGGCTGTAGCGCGAATAATTTTTAAACCTTGATTCGTTTGACCGGGCGCGAGCGGCGGAAACTCTATCCAAACCTCCATTCCTTCGTCGTACTCGTAAACGATTTTCAGGTTATTTTCAAAATTTCCGAGAACAATTTCCGCCCGCTGAATGTCGCCGATTTTCTGAACATTGAAATTAACCGGCTTGCCGTTGACCGTCACGGTTTTTATTTTGGCATCGAGCGGGAAAGCGGGCGCGACAAAGAGTTTTTCGAACGTGAAATTGCCGTTTCTTGTGATTTCAAGATTTAACTTTCCTCTTGGTCGCGCGAGCGAGAAATCGTAGCTCGCCGTGCCGGCGCGGACTCGTTTAATTTCCGCCGTGTCCCAATTTGCGGGAAGTTGCGGCGCGAAACGCAAAGTTTTATTTTCGATTTCAATCCCGAAAAGACCGCGCAATAATGGCGTCGCAATCATCGCTTCCGACCAGATTTGATGATGGCTGGAACGACCAAACGGCGCGTTAAAATCGCCCGACAGCAATTCGGTGATGTAACCGAGCGCGTTTCCCCGTTCTTTTAATTGCACATTGGCGTAAAGCGCTTGAAAACCGATGTGCGGGCGTCCGTAATTGTAAGCCCCAAGACTCGCCCAGCCGGTAAATAATCCCCAGACCGAGCCGTGATGATACGACAGCGGATCATAAAGTTTGGAATCGTTTGCCAAAATCCGCGCTCCCCAATCGGTCGCGATTCGGCTGCTCCCGATTCTGTCCAACTCTTTTTGCGCCTTTGTGGTTTCGAGCATCCGAAACCACAAAGGCACGGCGGGCAAAACCGTGTCTTCGTCAAAAATCACGACTTTTTGCAGCTCGTTTAAACGTTCTTGACGAACAGTTCGATTAACGCCTTTTTCGGCTTCGACAGGTTTTGCAGTCGGAAGTTTCGTCGAATAGGCGTAAAAATCTTTTCCGGTTAGCCAGAAAGTTTTTTCGGTTGCGGTACGTGTGCGTTCGGATTTGGCAGCGGCTTCTTCGCTCAAATCTTCGTCGTCCATTTCTTCAGCCAGCCGTTTCATCGCTTGAGCTGCGGCAAACCAGACGCCTTGCTGGTAAATTTCTTCGTGCGGCGGGTAGAGATCGCCCCCTTCGACCCAGCCGTGACCGAATTTTGTGTTTTCAACCAGCCCGTTGTTGTCAGTGTCGCTTGCGGCTGCGTGAGCGTATGCCTTTTTTATTGAATCCCAGCTATCTTTCAGAAATTGCCGGTCGCCGCTGCGGTCGAAATAATCTAGACAAGCAATGACGTAAAGCGGCGTCGCATCAGCCGCCGCCCAGGCGTAAGGGAAATCCGTGAACCAGCGAACATACGACGCGCTTTGCGAGATTTCGTGCGGGATTTTGCCATCGGCGCGCTGATATTTACGCAGGAATTCGAGCGCCGTTTTCGTCGTCGGAAAATCGCCGTAAGAATTTGTCGCAAACGCAGTCCAGAGCGCGTCGCGCCCGAAAAACCACGCGAAACCGGGACGCTCGCCTTCGCCCGAAGCGCGAAAACCGGCGAGCAAGCCCGTTCCGAGCTGCGGGTTTGTCGCCAAGCCCTTGTCAATTCCGACTTTCGACCACGCAAAAGCGCGATTTAAAATCTCGTCCGGCGTTTTTATCTGCGTCGTTTCGCTTTCGAGCTTAACGTAATGCTCTACCGATTTTTGATAAAGATCGGGAATCGAATTAAGCAGTTTTTCGTAAGTTTTCTTTGCCTCCGCGCTCCCGTTTATCCCGCCCGCAATGACGACGGGAACAAAATTTTTCCGCCACACGTCCGGCGCGGCTTCGATTAAAAAACGGTTGGGAACATCCTGCGGCTCTTCCTGATAAGGCATTACGGATACGTCGCGCGCAAGCGGCGAGCCAATCAAACCAACAAGCTTGTCGGTTTCTTCGGTCAGATAATAACGCCGTTCGCTTTGATTCCAATCAATGCTCGGAGTTTGCGAACCGGCGAGCCACATCAAACGGAGACGCGGTTTAAACGAAACCGAAACAGTCATCGGAAGGCGCGTATCCACGTCGAGCAGCATCACGATGCCGGCTTCGTCGAGCGGCGCGAAAATGATTTGCCGAACTGTAAAAGCCGCGTGCGAATAAGTGAAAATCGTGCTTTCCGGTCGGACTTCGATTTTGACTAGCAAATCCTTCGCCGCGTATTCGAGCGGATAGCCCTCGACGCGAAAACCGAACTCCATTTGATCGAGAATTTTCAGCGGATAAACCCACGCTTCAGCCTGTCGGTGTTCGTAACCTAAAAATGCGGATTTGCGCCCGACAACATCGTAAAAAGAACCCGGCTGCGTTCGTCTGGATAATTCCAAGCCGCTTTTCGGCAAAGAGAATTTTGCGGGCAAATTTGTCGAAATTGTCTGAGCCGAAAGTTGATTCATCAATCCGAAAGAAACGAAGATTAAGACAAACGAAACCAAAAACAAATGTATTTTCACCGTAAAATCTTACTGTTTTTTGCGAACGTAATAAACAACTCCCGCGCGGTCGTCCGAAAATAAAAACGAGCTTTCATCCAATCGCAGAACGTCGCACGGGCGACCGACAACCGTTTTGCGCTGCAAAAAGCCGTTGATAAAATCGCGCAATTTTTCGTTTTTGCGGACAACGACGATTTTATAGCCGCTCCCGATTTGCTCGTTTGTCGAACCGTGAAGAGCGACTAAAAATGCGCTTTGAATTGTTTTGTCAGACGTGTTTTGATCGAAATAATCGAAACCGAGCGCCGAGCTGTGCGCGGGAAAACGAGCATAAGATGCGGGAACGTTTCGGCAGCCGGATTTCGTTCCGAGTTTCGGGTCCGAAAAGATTCGACCGTTTGACTGATAGCATTTCGCCCAGCCGTAGTTCGCGCCTTCTTTGAGCGCGTAAAACGTTTCGTCCGGTTTGTCGTCGCCGAGATGGTCTGCGCCTTGATTTGTGGCGAAAAGGATTTTACCGACAAATTTTAAACCGACGGCGTTTCGCAAACCTTTGACGAAAGTTTTTTGACGGCTTCCGTCCGGGTTCATTTCCAAAACCGCCGCCCGCGTCGCTTCTTTCTCTTTGCAGGCGTTGCAGCTCGAACCGATTGAAACGTAAACTTTCCGCGTTTCCGAATTAATAGCAATTGTTCTGGTCAAATGCCAGCCGCCGTATTTGTAGCTCAAACCGTAATCGGGAAAAGTCGCCAGAGTTTGCGGCATTTTGTCGGTCGGCGAGGTTTCGCCTTTTGTGAATTTGTAGCGAATTAATTTATCGGTCAGAGCCAGATAAAGCCAATCCTGCCCGTTTTCGTCGGTGTAAAACTGAACGCTGTTCGGATTTCTTAAATTCGTCAAATACGCGGTTATTTTGCGGAATTTTCCGGTTTGCAAATCGAATTCGTCGAGAATATGAACCGCGCCTTTGCGGTTGTCGGTCAAATCGTGCAAATCGGTTACGAAAATTCGACCGTCCGGCGCTTTGGCGAAAAAGCGGACGCGATTCAATCCTTCCGTTGCCGGAACAATTTCGTAATTTTCGGGCAAATTCAGATTAAAAGATTTGCCGGTTTTGAGCGTTATTTTATGCGGCGTGAGCTTGATTTGAGCGTTGGAAAAACCGACGAAAAAGACGGCGGCAAATAAAATCGCAGCAAAAATTCGTTGACAAACAATCTTCATAAAACTAATTTTCGATTTATGGATTACAAACAATTTTTCGCGCCGGAAGGCAAAGCAATCAGTCTGGCTGATTTCGATGCGGATTTTACCGGAGATTATAAAAATAAAGAAGCGGCTCGCGCCGATTTGGAGCGCGAACAAGAACGGATTGCTAATTTACAGGAAATCTTGTACGCGCAAAACACTCAATCTCTCCTCGTTATTTTTCAGGCGATGGACGCCGCCGGAAAAGACAGCACGATTAAGCATGTTTTTCGCGGCGTTGATCCGCAAGGCATCGGAGTCGTGCCGTTTAAAGCGCCTTCGGAGGAAGAACTGGATCATGATTATCTCTGGCGCGCTTCCAAAAATCTGCCCGAACGCGGAAAAATCGGCGTTTTTTCGCGCTCATATTACGAAGATGTTCTTGTCGTCCGCGTTCATCCGCAAATTCTGCAATCAGCGCCGCTTCCCGAAAAAATTAAAGCGGATGAGAAAATCTGGGAACAGCGTTACGAAGACATTCGCAATTTCGAGCTTTATCTGCATCGCAACGGCGTTCACGTTTTAAAATTCTTTTTGCTCACTTCAAAAAAAGAACAGAAAAAACAATTGATGGAACGCATCGAAGACCCCGCTAAACACTGGAAATTCAGGCTCGGCGATTTAAAAGACCGCGCTCGCTGGGACGATTTTATGCGGGCTTATGAAGCGACTTTTACAGCGACCAGCACCGGAATCGCGCCCTGGTACATCGTGCCGGGAAACAAGCGCTGGTTTACGCGCGCCGTTATCGCGCAAATTGTCGCCGACAAGCTCCAATCAATGGATTTAAAATATCCGGCGGTTTCGGAAAAGCAAAAACAGGAAATCGAAGAGGCGCGCCGAATCCTTGAAAATGAATAGCGGGTGAATTTTCGAGTATTGAAATAAAAGATAGTGTTTTTATCCACAGATGAACACAGATATACAGATGATTATATCTGATTTTATCTATATAAATCTGTGTTCATCTGTGGATAATTTTCTTCGGAATTATATTTTGTTCGTCATTATTTTGAATTATGAAAACAGCCGATTTTCTTGTCCGTGCGGGCAAAAAGTTCAGCTTAAAAAAGCATCAAGCGGATTTCACGGGCGATTACAAAACCAAGACTGATGCCAAACCCGATTTGGCGGCGGACACGAAACTTCTATTTGAATGGCAGGAAAAACTTTTCGCGGAAGAAAAATGCGCTCTTCTCGTTGTGTTTCAGGGAATGGACACGGCGGGCAAAGACGCGGCGATTAAAGCCGTAACAACCGGAGTTAATCCGCAATGGTTTCGCGTCGCTTCATTTAAACCGGCTTCCGAAGAGGAACTGCGGCAGGATTATTTGCGAAGATTTTCGATGAAATTGCCCGAACGCGGGCTGGTCGGAATTTATAACCGCTCGCATTACGAAGAAGTTTTGATTAACCGCGTTCACGCCGATAAGCGTTTGCAGGATTTGCCCGACGAAGTTAAAAACAACCCAAAAATCTGGCAGGAGCGTTTCGAGCAAATCAGAAATTACGAAACTTATCTCGTGCAAAACGGCATTCACGTCCTCAAAATTTTTCTCAACATTTCCAAAGAAGAACAGAAAAGGCGAATTCTCGAACGCATCGACGAAAGCTCGATGAACTGGAAATTTTCCAACTCGGACGTTGAAGAGCGCGAATTTTGGGACGATTACATTCGGGCTTACGAAGAAGCAATCGAAGCGACCAGCACCGAAATCGCGCCCTGGTACATTGTTCCGGCTGACAATCGGTGGTTTTCGCACGTCGCAATAGCCCGTATTTTGGTCGAAAAGCTCGAAGCGATGAATCCTTCTATGCCTGAAATGAGCAAAGATGACAGACGGGAGATGAAAGAGGCGAAGAAAAAACTTGAAAACGAGCGAAGCTGAAAACGCAATTAAATCCAAGTGACAAAGTCGAATAAAAATGTGCAGGCGCGGAAATGGATTCCGCGCCTGCACATTTTTTGTAGTTTGTTCAGGACGGGCGACTGCAAGCCGCCGCCTTGATTTTCGCCACAATTACGATTTTAAAAGAATCGGTCCGACCTTCTCGCTCGGCACGGTAATCACCGGGCGTCCCCCTTCGGCTGTGTAGCTGTAAGCGACCTGTCCCGATTTAAAGTCGCCCTTGAGAGACATCATGCCGTCAATCGTCTGCTGACCCATCAGACCCTGAACGCTCTGAAAATGGACGGTGACGTAATCTACAATATCCTCCGTTTTGTGAACCGCGAATGTACCGTGGATGGTAAAGTTGCCAACATTTGGGTGTGCCAGCCCGCCCTGTTCGAGACGGATGTGACCGGCAACCGCGCCGTGTGAGCGGTCGGGTCCGATTCCCTCGTTAAACGAAAAATAGGCATACATCGTCACGCCGCCCATATTCTCACGCGGTATTGATTGGTAATCGCGGCTAAAAATTAGCTGCGGTGTTGGTACTGCTGCTGCTGCTACTGACATAATAAGTTTTTCCTTTTGGCTGTGCGCCAATGTTTTGTAGTAATCCCGTTAAACCAGCCAACGTCTCAATGGCGGGATTGTCATTCGAGACTGGTCTGATTGGGGAATAACTTTTGCGAACACACATACGGGCGGATTACAGAAGAATCTTGAACGGGTCGCCTTCGAGAGCGCTGAAGACTGGTCCTCGAACGTTAGTGTGCGCACAGCCTATCACAGAAAAAATCTTATGTATATGCAATAACACACAAATAAGAATAGGGCGTAATCTGTTGCCGCATAAATTCACGCCATCAATTGAGTAATAAATTTAAAAGGAGAACGTTATGCGAAAAAATTTGCCTTGAGCCAATTATAAACAGCTAACGCGCGAAGAATGGGAAAAAGGCGAACGAATAAGAAGCATTTAGAGCAAATTTCAGACTAATGAAATACAGCGAGGAAGCCCGCAGGATAGTCTGGGACGCTATGAACCCCTTGGACTATCCTGCAGGCTTCTGCATTTTCGCTTGAATTGCAATAAACCGAAAATAGCTCTAGTCGAACGCTTTTTGCTAAAAGCTGCAATCGGCTTCAAATTTGCTGAAAATTGATGTGACCTCGCCGTTGTCGTTGATTGTCACGTGATTTATCGTGCGCACGCGCTCATTCGCGGCTTGACCGCGACCGAGCAATTTGAAATATTGAACGATTGTAAAAGTGCGCAGCTCTTCGTCCAATACAGTGGTTTCGTTGCTTTGCGAGGCGACTTGATACTGATTTCCAGCCGCGTCAACTCCGCTTACTCCCTGATAATTAATGTGATTACGGAAAACTCTTTGTCCGCTCGGCGTCTCCGTAACGTGAAACACATAGTGGATTTCGCCGGTTAATGTGATCGTCGAACCCGCGCATGGGCTAAATGTCGTCGGAGCCACCTGTTCGGTGTAATTGGAAGTAAAGGCGGCGGCTTGAGCGTTTGCCGAAGCCGGTGAAAGGAATAAAGTTAACGCCGTCATCAAACAGAACGACAGTGCGAGTGGTTTTAAAACCGCATATTTTTTAATCATTTTATTGTCTCCTGAAAAATTTGTGAGCAGCGAATCGGACTTGAAGTAAAGACACGCGTCTTCTTTCAAACCACTCTTTGCTCGTAGAAAAAGCTGGTGGATTTTAATTCAATTGAACTAAAGAATCAATCGAGAAAATATTTCAAAATATTTCAGAAGCTCTTAAATTTCCAGATATTTCCGGGAATTACGCAGCAGTCGAGCGGCACGTCCCAATCTTCGACATCTTCAATTTCTTCCACCGGCGGAAAAAACGATAACCCGATTTTTCGGCAATCTGGGCGGCATTTTCGCAAGAATTTGTCGTAAAAGCCTTTGCCGTAACCGCAGCGAAAACCGCGCGTGTCGAAAGCGATCAGCGGCATTAAAACAACATCTAGCTTTTCCGGCTCGATCAAATCATCGCCCGCCGGTTCTAAGATTCCCCAATTGTTTTGCACGTATTTGGTTGTCGGCGCGGCGACGACCATTTCGAGAATGTCCATCTCGCGATTAATTCGCGGCGAGGTCGTGATAATTGCCGGAAACTCGCGCCAGATTTTTTGAAAAATCTCGAACGTATCAAGCTCGTTGTTTTTTTCTAACGTGATAAAGCAATTTAAAAATTTAAAGTCGGAAAAATCGAAATTATCAAACAAAAGCCCGACGACTTGTTCGCTTTTATGGCGTCTTTCGTCCGGCGAAAGTGATTTTTGTTTTTCGAGATATATTTTGCGAAGCTCTGCTTTTTTCATCTTTTTAAATTCGCTCAAAATCAATAAAACCATTTTCGGCGTCGGTTTTTATCAAACGAACGGTAACTTTGTCTCCGACATCGGCTCCCGCTTCATTGACAACAATTTTCCCTTCCGCCGGAGGATCGAGCAGCCGCACGAAAACGCCTTTTCGGGAAACGCCGGTGATGATTCCCTGAAAAGTTTCGCCGAGGCGTTGACTTAAAACCTGCGCGGCGACCACTTTTCGCATTTTGCGCTCGACTTTGCGCGCGGCGCTTTGTCTGTCGTTGCAGTGCGCGGCGATTTCTTCGAGTTCTTCGATTGAATAAGGCGCGTTCGCGTTTTTGATTGCGGCTTTGACCAGACGCTGCGTAATCAAATCGGCGTAACGGCGATTCGGCGCGGTCGAATGTGTGTAATCGTTAACGGCGAGACCGAAATGCCCATCGGTTTCCGGCTCGCCCGGTTTATCAACCGTGTAATCGCCCGCGCCGATAAGTTTGACGACCGACAAAGACAAATCCGGGAAATGAACCGGATCGGCGGCGCGGCGTCGTTCGAGAAAATCCGCGAGCGCAATCGAGCTTGGTTCGTCGGGAAGTTTTTCGCCGAAATCGGCGGCTAATTCAACGATTCGCTGCCAGCGTTCGGGACGACGAACAATGCGTTTGAGCGTTTGATACTTGCTTGCTTCGAGAAACTGCGCCATCAAAACGTTGGCGGTTATCATCAGATTTTCGATTAAATAACGCGCCTGGTTTTTTTGTTTGACGGTCAAATAAATCTCGCCGTTCCGCTTTGCAGTGGTTGCTTCGACAGTTCCGAATTCCAAAGCGCCTTCTCTCACGCGCACTGCTCGCAAACGATCTGCGGCTTCGTCCTGCAAGCGAATTTGTTCAACGAGTCCCGCGATTTCCGTGTGCAACTCTGTTTTCCCGTCAAGAAAATCGCCGACCGAATCATAATCGAGCTTCGCGTAGTTGTGAACGAGAGCGCGATAAATGCCGTTTAGTTTTACGCTTCCGTCTTTTGCGACTACAAAATCCGTGACAACTGCCAGACAGTCTTTATTTTCCAGCAAAGAAGTCAAATCTTCGGAAAGACGGCGCGGGAGCATCGGAAATGTTTGAATGCCGGTGTAAACGGAAGTCGTATTTTGTCCGGCGTAAATGTCCGTTTCCGAGTTTTTCGGCACGAATGCGTCAACATCGGCGATTCCGACGCGCATCCTGATTTCTTCGTTCTCCAATCGCTCGGCAACTTCAACCTGGTCTAAATCGCGCGATTCTTCGTTATCAATCGAAGACCACAGCAAACGCCGCAAATCAACAATTTCAGAATCGAGCTTTGTCTTTAAATCATTATCGGCAGCGTTGTTTTCGGCAAGAACGGCGGGCGGCGGATCGGGAATAAAATCTTCTTCAAGCATCGCCTCGCGGGCAATTTTTTGAAGATTTATCGAAGAATAGATGCGTTGATTCATTCGATCATCATAAGACATCGCGAAACGCTAACTCAAAGGTTTTGCAATAACCTTTTTTGAGTAAGATTTGTGCGAATACGCTTTTTCATTGCAATTTTTCCAGCAGGTTATTTAACCGCGTTTCTTTTCCGGTCGCGTTTTCTTTGGGGCGATGGTTTTATTCGGAACGTCAGTTGACTTTAAATTCGGGTCTTCTTTTGATTCGTTCGCCGCCTTCGCATTCGCCAGAAGTTCCGAATCTTTGAGCAATTTGGCAATTGCTTTGGCGCGTTTATTCGGTCTCTTTTTTTCTGTCATCGTTTCGGTTCCTTTTGTTTTTAATTTTTCACAATTCAATAGAATTATTTTTCCGATTCTTTAACGATAATTTTGCCGTCGGGCATTTCGTAAATCAATTTTTTGTCGCGCGAATAAATATTCGGTAAACCAAGCCTGCGATTTTCCGCTTGCGTTTGCCGAACTGCTTTATTTCCAATGCGGACGATTTCCATTGTTTGTTGATAAGTTTCAAGACTGATTTTAGATTCTTTTTTCATCTAGTTCACCAATAAAAAGCTCGAACAAATGTTCATCCGTTATTAAAAAATCATTTTGCTCGCCAAAAGCAACGTGCTGAAAACTTTCTTCCGAATTATAAACCAAAGCCCAATTGTCAGCTAAATTTTTGTAGATTTGCCAAAAATTCTTTTTTCCTCGACCAAAACGTCGGCGCACATCTTCGTCAGGAACAAAATGCCCGCCTTTTTTCACGCGCTCTTTGATGCGCGCAATCGAAACTTCCGGCGATTCGACAAAAATAAAAACGATTTGAATTTGATAGCCGCTGGCTCTCCAAATCCTGAAATGCTGTTGTAAATAGCGACCGGAAAGCGTGCTTTCCAGCAACAGGGATTTTCCCTGCGTGACTGTTTCATTTAATTTCTTGAAGAATATTTTGCCGGCGCTGATTTTCTTTTCCGAAGGATTTACAGCGGAAAGCTCTTTAGCGATTTCGTCGGCGTTTAAAAACTCAAAATCATGTTCCGCCAAAAATTGCAGCGCGAATGTCGTTTTCCCGACTCCGTTTGCTCCTGCCGCAATTACAGCTCGTTTTTCCATCTTTGCATTTAATACGCCTGCGTTTGACATTCAATAAATTTCGTCGGAATTGAAGCCGAAAAGATATGCGTTGTGCTTCACAAAAACGGGCATTTTCGGTAGTATAACGTTTTTCGCAAGCAACTTCGTTCTCATATTAACGTCACGCGAAAATTCCTGATTTCAGCAAATTTTTATGACCGGCTCAAACGGCAAAAGAATACTTGTAATGGGCGGCAGCGGAATGCTCGGACATAAGCTCGTGCAAAGCTGGAACACCCGTTTTGACGTTTGGACGACTTTGCGCGGGAGTTTTCCCAATTACGAGCGATTCGGGATTTTTGATGAAGATAAAACTGTGCCGAATGTTCGGGTTGACGATTTCGATTCGGTCGTTGACGCTTTTGCCCGTTCAAAACCCGATGTCGTCGTAAACTGCATCGGAGTTATCAAACAGCTCAAAACCGCCAAAGACCCGATTCCGACTTTAACGACGAATGCCGTCTTTCCGCATCGTCTCGCAAAATTGTGCGGGGCTGCGGGCGCGCGGTTGATAACTTTAAGCACCGATTGCGTTTTTAGCGGGCGAACCGGGAATTACACCGAGCGGGACGCGCCCGATGCCGAAGATTTATATGGGCGCAGCAAAAATATGGGCGAAGTCGCTGAAGAAAATTGTCTCACCGTTCGCACTTCGATTATCGGCAGAGAGCTTGAATCGGCGCACAGCTTAATCGAATGGTTTTTGTCGAATCGAGGCGGTCACGTGCGCGGGTTTACGCGGGCGATTTATTCCGGGTTCCCGACGGTCGTCGCGGCTGACATTTTGGCGAATTTAATCGAAAATTATCCACAATTGAGCGGCGTCCGGCACGTTTCAAGCGAGCCGGTAAACAAATACGAATTGCTGCTTTTGACGCGCAAAGCGTACAATCTTGATATTGAAATCGAGCCTGACCACGATTTTCAAATTGACAGAAGCTTGGATTCAAGCCGTTTCCGCCGTGAAACGGGCTTTGTTCCGCCGCCTTGGGAAGCGATGATTAACCGGATGGCGAATGACGAGACTACTTACGACGAATGGAGAAATACAGTTTAATAAGCCTGTCGAGCGGCGAGAAAGAATTAATTTCAAATGCGATTTGATCCTTTCGATTCGCCGGGTTGATAGACCTTGCAGACTCAACGAATTTAAATGGTTTTAGAGGGGAAAAGAATTTTAGTGACGGGCGGGACGGGATCGCTCGGTCAAGTTTTGGTTAGACGCCTTCTGTCGGGCGAGATGGGACGCCCGCGCTCGATTACGGTTTTTTCGCGCGACGAAGCGAAACAGCATTATATGCGGCTCGCTTTTCTCCACCGCAAAGAAGCGACCGACGATATTATTTACGAAAATTCGCGTCAGCTTTTAAATTTCCGCATCGGCGATGTGCGCGATTACGCCGCTCTGCTCGCCGCTCTGCGTTCGGCGGACGTTGTATTTAACGCCGCCGCTTTAAAACAAGTCCCGACGTGCGAATATTTTCCATTTGAAGCCGTTCAGACGAACATCGGCGGCGCGAATAATCTCGTCCGCGCGATTCGTGAAAACGCGCTCGGAATCGAAACCGTAGTCGGCATTTCGACCGATAAGGCTTGCAAACCGATTAACGTGATGGGGATGACCAAAGCATTGCAGGAGCGAGTGCTTTTGGAAGCAAATATGGATTGCCGCGACACGAAATACGTCTGCGTCCGTTACGGCAACGTGATTGCCTCGCGCGGCTCGATAGTTCCGCTGTTTATCGAACAAATCAAAGCGGGAGGTCCCATGACAATTACGCTGCCGGAAATGACCAGATTTTTATTGAGCCTGGACAAAGCGGTTGACACGGTTTTTGCAGCAGTGCGAGAAGGACAAAGGGGAGAAACTTATATTCCGCAGGTTCCGGCGGCGCGAGTCGTTGATGCGGCGCAAGCGTTGATGCAGCTTCAAAACAAAGAAGTCGAGATGGTTTTCACCGGAATCCGTCCGGGCGAAAAAGTTCACGAAATAATGGTGTCCGAAGAAGAATGTTTCCGAACGTCGGAAAGAAACGGCTTTTACGTTATTCATTCGATACTGCCGGAGCTTCGCGGCGAAAGCGGCGGCTTTGAACCCGCATTAAACGGCGAATATTCTTCGGCAAACGACAATATTTCGATTCCTGAATTGCAAAGACTGCTTGCGGCGGCGAGCGACGAAATAGCGTCATTTAAATAATTTTAAATGCGATTCTTTAAAATCGGAGTTTGACGAACCAAGCCGAAATTAATTAGTTTTTGATTTGGAGCGACGAATCCGATTTATCCTTAATGAGCGCAATCAGCCAACCGAATCTCGAAGAGTTGCACAAAACCGGGGGCACATCTTTAGCCAATCCTCAAGCCGTTGATTCTTTGCCGGAAAAGCCAATCGTGGTGATCGAACCGAGCAAGGCTTGGGTTGCGCTCAACTTGCGCGATTTGTGGCATTACCGCGATTTGCTTTATATCCTGATGATGCGCGACATCAAGGTGCGCTATAAGCAAACCGCTCTCGGCGCAACTTGGGCGATTATTCAGCCGCTGTTTACAATGCTGATTTTTACGCTCTTTTTCGGGCGTCTCGCCGGAATGCCTTCAGACGGAATTCCGTATCCGCTGTTTGCTTACGCCGGACTTCTGCCGTGGACGTTTTTTTCAAACGCCATTACCAACAGCGGAAACAGTCTGGTCGGAAGCTCAAATCTGATTACGAAAGTTTATTTTCCGCGAATGATTATTCCGACGGCAGCCGTCGGTTCTGGATTACTCGATTTTCTGATTGCTTTCGTTCTTCTCATCGCGCTTATGTTTTATTACGGCGCGGGTTTGTCAATCAGCATTTTGATATTGCCGGTTTTAATCGTTCTGACGAGTCTGCTGGCAATCGGCGTCGGAATGTGGATGTCGGCGCTCAATGTCAAATACCGCGATATTCGCTACGCTTTGCCGTTTCTGGTTCAGCTCGGGTTGTTCGCCACGCCGATTATTTATCCGGCAAGCCTCGTCCCGGAAAAATGGCGCTGGCTGCTCTGGCTTAATCCGGTCGCCGGACAAATCGAAGCGTATCGCTCGGCGTTTTTCGGAAAACCGTTTGATTGGCTCGCTCTCGGCATTTCGACCGCCTTAACTCTAATAATCCTGTTTTACGCGGCGTTTATGTTCAAGAGAATGGAAAAGAGCTTCGCCGACATCATTTAGATTAGTGGTTGTATTTGAATGAAACCGATTATCCGAGTCGAAAATCTCAGCAAGCAATACTCTATTGGCGGCAAACAAGAGCCTTACGCCACGTTCCGCGAATCGCTTGTCAACGCCGCTCGATTTCCGCTCAACGCGATTAAACGGCGCACAAAGGAAAAGGGCGATCATCGCTTTTGGGCTTTGAAAGACGTGAGCTTTGAAGTTAAGCCGGGCGAAGTCGTCGGGATTATCGGCAGAAACGGCGCGGGCAAATCAACGCTTTTAAAAATTCTCTCGCGCATCACCGAACCGACCGCGGGAAGAATCGAGCTTTACGGTCGAGTCGGCTCGCTGCTGGAAGTCGGAACGGGATTTCATCCCGAATTGACGGGCAGAGAAAACATCTACTTAAACGGGGCGATTCTCGGAATGCGGCAAGAAGAAATCGCCAAAAAGTTTGACGAAATCGTTGATTTTGCAGAGATTGAAGATTTTCTCGACACTCCCGTCAAACGCTATTCGAGCGGAATGTACACCAGACTTGCTTTTGCGGTGGCAGCCAATCTCGAACCGGAGATTTTGATTGTTGATGAAGTTTTAGCCGTCGGCGACGCCGAGTTTCAAAAGAAATGCCTGGGGAAAATGCACGAGGTTTCCAAACAAGACGGAAGAACCGTGCTTTTCGTCAGCCATAATATGACAGCCGTGCAAAACCTTTGCACAAAAGCGATTTTGCTGCGTGGCGGTCAAGTCGCCAATGCCGGAAACACTAAAGACATAATTAACGAATATTTAAGCAAAGATACGGCTGTTCAACTCGAACAGCGCTGGGACAATATCGAAGACGCACCGGGAAATGACGCAATTCGTTTAAAGCGTGTGACCGTCGTTCCGGTCGGCGTCGAAGAAACCAGCGTCATCACGGTTGAAACGCCGATTGAGATAGAGTTTGAATTTTGGAATTTGCTTTCCGAGCCTGCGGATATAAATCTCAGTCTGGTTCTCTGGTCTGTTGCCGGCGAATGCATTTTTAACGTTGGTTCCTCTGTCGTCGAACTATCTCCGGGCTTGTGTCAGGGAGTTTGTCGAATCCCTGCAAATTTATTGAACGACAACAAATATTCGATTGAAATCTACTTCGTCAAAGACAAGTCAATCGTTTTGTACAAACAAGCCGATGTTGTTACGTTTGAAGTGCAGGACGTGAGGCGCAATACTAATTGGTACGGGAAATGGATCGGAGCGGTTCGACCGCAACTCGATTTCGACCTTTCACAAAAGCAAGTTTTAAAATCCGTATAAAAATGTCCGCACAAATAGGAATAAAAGATAGAGTCGTTCGCAGCTTGAGATACAGGCTGGGCAAAATCTTTCCCGATTATGCGGGCGATAAATATTTGTGTCCTTTGTGCGAGGCAAAACTGGCTTACTTTCTGCCGCTGCCAATATACTTCCTGCGCGAGATGTACGAGAATCAATGCATTCATTCGATCTTTCAAAGCGAAACAATAAACCTCGAACAATACCAATGCCCGGCTTGTCATTGCTCTGACCGCGACCGGCTTTACTTTCTTTATATCAAACGGGTTTTGCAAAACCTCGATAAATCGAAAAAAATACGCCTTCTGGAAATTGCGCCCGCCGCGCAGCTTAGAAAAGTTCTCCGGCAAAACGAGCAAATCGAATATCGCTGCGGCGATTTATTTATGGAAGGTGTTGATGACAAAATTGACATCACCGATATGAACGCTTATGAAAATGAATCGTTTGACGCATTCATTTGTTCCCACGTTCTCGAACACGTTGACGATGATTTGAAAGCGATGCGCGAGCTTCACCGCATTTTAAAACGAGACGGCTGGGGCATTGCGATGGTTCCAATCAATTTGGCTCTCGAAGAAAATTACGAAGACGCAAGCATTACAAGCGAAAGCGGGCGCTGGAAACACTTCGGGCAAAACGATCACGTCCGAATGTATTCAAAGCCGGGATTTATCGGGCGTTTGAACGAAGCCGGATTTAAAGTCGAACAATACGGCGTTGATTATTTCGGACAAGCTGCATTTGAAAAACACGGAATTCATCCGCGTTCGGTGCTTTACGTTGTAAAAAAATAGAATGATAAACGTTACACAGACATTTTTTCCGCCGCTCGAAGAATACGTCGCTCAGCTTCAGCGTATCTGGGACACGAAGTGGCTGACAAATCGCGGCGAGCTGGTGAAAGAGCTTGAAGCTAAATTAAACGAGCGGCTCGGCGTCAAAAACCTGCTCGTCGTCAACAACGGCACAATCGCGCTCCAAATCGCCATTAAAGCTCTCGATTTAACCGGCGAAATTATCACTACGCCGTTTTCTTACGTGGCGACCGTCAGCAGCATTGTCTGGGAAAACTGCACGCCTGTTTTTGTTGACATTGATCCGAAATATTTAACGATTGACGAAACCAAAATCGAAGCGGCGATTACCGAAAAAACGACGGCGATTTTAGCTACACACGTTTACGGAAACCCTTGCAATGTCGAAGCGATTGCCGCGATTGCCGCAAAGCACAATTTAAAAGTCATTTACGACGCCGCACATTGTTTTGGGGTGAAATACAAAGGCGAGTCCGTTTTAAATTGGGGCGACATTTCGACCTTGAGTTTTCACGCGACCAAACTTTTTCACACTGCCGAAGGCGGCGCAATTGTTTGCCGCAGCGACGAGCTGGCGCACCGCATTTTTTATATGCACAACTTCGGTCACAAAGGACACGAAGAATTTTGGGGACTCGGAATCAACGGCAAAATCTGCGAGCTTCAAGCCGCGATGGGGCTTGCCGTTTTGCCGCACTTGGAGGACATAATTGCCCGGCGAAAATCGGTCTGCGATCTTTACGACGAATTGTTGATTCAAAACATGCTGCTCGAAAAACCGCTTGTCCGAGCCGAAACTGATTACAATTACGCTTATTATCCGGTTCTGTTTCCCACCGAAAAGGATTTGCACCGCGTCAAAAACGCTCTGAATGAGCAGGAGATTTTCCCGCGCCGCTATTTTTACCCGATGCTCGACGCGTTGCCTTATGTAAAGCGCGGAAATCTGCCGATTTCGGACGATGCCAGCAAAAGAGTTTTGTGCCTGCCTTTATCAGCCGAGCTTGACGCGCAAACGGCAATCAAAATCTGCGATTTGATAACGCGAGCTTTGACGGTATGAGAATAGCCGTGATGCAGCCTTATTTATTTCCCTACATCGGCTATTTTCAATTATTGAATGCCGTTGATAAATTCATCGTTTTTGACGACGTGAATTTTATTAAAAAGGGCTGGATAAACCGAAATAACATTTTGGTAAACCGCCAAAAATACCTTTTCACCGTTCCTTTAAAAGATGCGAGCCAAAACAAGCTGATTAAAGAAATTGAAATTGCCGAAGGCGATTGGCAGGAAAAGTTTTTGAAAACCGTCGCCCAAAGTTATAAAAAAGCCGAGTTTTTCGATGAAACTTTTGCGCTGATTGAAAAAATTGTGCGTTCGGGCGAATCTTTCCTTGCTAAACTGATTTTGCAAAGTCTGCGGCTTCTCAAAGACGCGCTCAAGATCAACGCGGAAATCGTGCCGAGTTCTGAGATTTATAATAATCGCGAGTTGAAAGCGCAAGACCGAATTTTGGATATTTGTAAACAGGAAAATGCGACCAAATATGTCAATCCAATGGGCGGAACCGAATTATACGACCGCCAAATTTTTTCCGAAAACGGTGTGAAGCTTTTTTTCCTGAAAACCCAACCGTTTTCTTACCGGCAGTTTGGTGAAGAATTCGCACCGAATCTTTCGATTATTGATGTCCTGATGTTTAACGGCTTCTCCAAAACGCGTGAATTTTTAACGAGATTTACACTCGAATAAAATGAAGCGGGATTTAAGTAATTAGACAAAAATAAAGCTAAAATGAAACTACATATCTGCATAGATAAACTTTGATTAAATCAAAAATAATCTGCATTATCTGTGTTTATCTCCGGTTTCATACCTCTATCTTATTTTACTCGACTAATTATTATAATACGGGAGACATCAATGTAACTTTGTTATCGAAAATAATGTAGTATTTACCAATATATTTTTGTCTTTAATAGGTTAAAAAAAATGAACAAAGTCGTTATTTTTGGAATTCAAGATACTGCTGAGTTAGCACATTACTATTTAACAACAGACTCGGAATTTGAAGTGGTCGCTTTTTCGGTTCATCAAGAATATATACAAAATGAAATGTTTAAGGGGTTGCCGGTCGTATCCTTTGAAGATGTCGAAGAAACATTTCCTCCAAATGAATTTAAATTTTTTGCTCCTATGACTGCACGTAAAATGAACCGTTTGCGTGAAGAAATTTATAACCAAATTAAGGGAAAAGGCTATAATTTGATCAGCTATGTGAGTTCCAAAGCCAGCCGTTTCAACAACGAAATTGGTGAAAACTGTTTTATTTTGGAAGATAATACGCTACAACCCTTCACTAATATTGGCAATAACGTCATATTGTGGAGCGGAAATCATATAGGGCATCACGGGATGATCAAAGACCATGTTTTTTTCACTTCTCATGTTGTTATGTCCGGGCATTGTGTAATTGAGCCATATTGTTTTTTTGGAGTAAATTCAACAATACGTGATTATACGCGTTTAGCCGAAGGAACTCTTGTGGGTATGGGGGCGAGTATCACTAAAGACACTGAAGATTGGGGGATTTACATCGGCAGCCCGGCAAAAAAAATAGAGGGTAAGACCAGCCATGATGCACTGTAAAAAATATGCGTTGGATAAAAAAGGGGCGAATCTTCGATCCACAAAACAATTCTTCAAATTGGATAAAAAATTATGCCGCTCTGCCGGTAGCTGATTTAATTGATGAAAAGACACTGCGTATATATTTCAGCACCAGAGATGAAAAGGGCAGAAGTCTGCCAACATTTATTGAAGTTTTGCCTGACGATCCGAAAGAAATTAAATATATACATGACAAGACTATTTTATCTCTCGGTGAGCTAGGAGCATTCGATGATAATGGTATTATGCCGTCCTGGATTATCAATGATGGAGAACGCAAACTACTTTACTACATTGGTTGGAATCCTCAAGTAACTGTTTCCTACCGCCTTTCAATTGGTTTGGCAGAAAGTTTTGATAATGGACGGACTTTTGCGCGTATTTCTAAAGGTCCGGTATGTGACCGCAGCTTCAAAGAACCATTCTTTAATACCGCACCTTGTATTATCAGAGAAGGATACATTTGGAAAATGTGGTATGTCTCCTGCACCGGTTGGAAAATTATAAACAGGCACCCTGAACCTCTATATAATATCAAATATGCAGTTTCGCACGATGGAATTAATTGGGAAAAAACCGGTGTTACCTGCATAGATTATGATGTTTTTACCGAAGCAATTGGTAAACCTTGTGTTTATATGGAAAATAATCTTTACAAGATGATTTATTCATACAGAAGCGCAACTGATTACCGAACAGATCCGCAAAAAAGTTACCGATTAGGATATGCTGAATCCATAGACGGAATTGTTTGGCAGCGAAAAGATGATGAAATTGGGATAGCTTTCAGTGATAGTGGATGGGATTCGATTATGCAAGAATACACAACAACCTATGTTTTCAAAGGAAAACGATACCTCATCTACAATGGAAACGGTTTTGGACAAACGGGCTTTGGTTATGCAATCCGGGAACAAGCATAAAGTCGCCGTTTTTATGGTGACATATAATCAGGCGCAATACATCGGTCAGGCAATCGAAAGCGTGATGATGCAGGAAACCGATTTTCCCTTTAAATTATTTATCGGCGAGGATTGTTCGACGGATGAAACGCGCGACATTTGTTTGAGTTATAAAGATAAATACCCCGATAAAATACATTTAATTTTAAACGAAAAAAACATTGGCGTTTCGCATAACGCGCTGAACGTTTACAAGGAATGTTTTGATTACGGCGATTACATCGCGATGTGCGAAGGCGACGATTATTGGACGGATTCGGGGAAATTGCGGAAACAAGTCAATTTTCTCGCCGCCAATCCCGATTTTTCAATTTCTTTTCACCCCGTGAAAATTGTTTATGAAGAAAGCCGCGAGGAAGAAATAACGAATCAAAATCAAACTGCAACGACCGCCTTTGAAGATTTGGCTTTAAGTAATTTTATCTACACTGTTTCCTGCGTTTTTCGGAATAATTCGTTACAGTTTCCTGATTGGTACGTCAAAATAACGGCAGGCGATTATCTGTTACATCTTCTGAACGCGCAGCACGGAAAAATCGGATTCATCAATGAAGTGATGGCTGTTTACCGTGTTCATAAAGGCGGTATGTGGAGTATGGGCAATCTTGCCGACATTTCCGCGAAATGGATAACGGTTGTTAAAGAATGTCGCAAACATTTTTATCCGAGAGGTAAAAAGCAATTCGCCAGGAATCTGGCAAGAAGCTATCAGCAATTGTGTTTTGCGTATTTTGAAGCGAACCGATATAAAGATTTTCGCCGAAATCTACAGGCTTTCATTCCGCTTGCCGGGCATCTTAAAGGCAGATCCTTTCTCGCTTTAGGCATCCGTTTCTTCCTGAGCTTTGCTCCGAGTCTTGCCGGTATGTATAAAAAAACTCTAGCGTCGTCTAAACCGACGCCCGGCAGTTCAAACTGATTTTCTACAGCTCAAAGCGAGAAGCGCGATTATTATCAGAGATTTGAGCCTCGCTGCCCTGCAAAATGATTCTCACTGAATTTAAAACTCGATCACTTTTATTCTATAATCAACCAGTGTTTATTCGTTTTCCTGATTCCTGTTCCGGGACATATTTTCAGAACCGATTTTTTAAAAGAACAATCTCAACCAGCAGACCGAATTAAACAGTACAGATTTTGATAAAGCCAGAATGCCGTTAAATAACCGACCTGAAATCACCGTCACAATTGTTTCGTGGAACACGCAGGATCTGCTCCGCGACTGTCTGAAATCCCTGCTCACGGAAAACGTCAGACGAATAGCCGAAGTCCACGTCGTTGACAACAATTCGCATGACGGCAGCACGGAAATGGTGCGGCGCGAATTTCCTGAAGTCAGATTGTTTGCCAACTCGGAAAATCTGGGGTTTGCGCGTGCCAACAATCAATCCTGGCGCGAATCGAAAGGGCGTTACTGGTTTCTTCTAAACTCGGACACAATCGTCAAACCGGGCGCGATAGAAAAATTAATTGCATTTATGGACGCGCGCCCGCGCGCCGGAATGGCGACCGCGAAATTATTAAACACGGACGGAACGCCGCAGTTTTGCGCCGAACCGGATGTGACAATTTCAAAAGCGTTTTTAGATTTTTTCCGGCTGCATCTGCTGCTACCCGCCAAGCTGCGCGGAAAGGTATTTCAGAGCAGGCATTTTTCTTACGACGAAGCGCAGAAACTCAAAACTACTTGGGGAACAGCTTTAATAACCCGGCGCGAGGCGGTCGAAGAAGCCGGAGCATTGAGCGAAGAGTTTTTTATGTACGGTGAAGATTTTGAGTGGAGTCTGCGCATTCGCCGCAAAGGTTGGGAGATTTGGTTTTGTCCAGAAGCGGAAATCGTTCATTTCGGCGGTCAAAGCTCGAATCAGGTTTGGGATGATCGCGGAAGAAGCGATTTAAACTGGGACGGCTGCTATCGCGCCCTGAGACTGCATCGCGGTAAAACTTATGTGAAAACATTGCAGGTCATATTCTATTTTATGACGCTGGTTGAATTGGCAATGGATAATCTTTTCCGGCGAAACACGTTGATTAATTATCATCGCGCGAAACTCGATTACCATTCTCGAAAACTATTCAGCGGAACCAAAAACTTAAAAAGCAATGAATCAAAAAGCCGTTAATCTGATTTGACGGCTATTCTCACATCAGGAAATTTTCGATAAATATGAATCAGTCATTCGCCGTTTCGGTTATTATTCCAAACTATAATTACGGTCGGTTTCTTACCGAAGCGATTGAGAGTGTTCTGGCGCAGACTTATCAAAACATTGAAATCATTGTGGTTGATGACGGCTCGAACGACGGCAGTCTTGAGATTTTAGCCGAATACGAAAAAAAGGGAATTAAAGTCGTTAGACAAAAAAATAGCGGAGTCGGCGCGGCGCGAAATACGGGAGTAAAAAACTCTTCGGGCGATTTAATTGCTTTTCTTGACGCCGATGATGTTTGGCTGCCGCAAAAAATCGAAAAACAAGTTGAGCGCCTGCTTGCCGACCGCAATTTCGGACTCGTTACCTGTGCGATTAGAGAATTTGACGCGGCGGGAAACACGATTTACGGCGAAACGCACGCGAAAGGAAAAGAAGGCTGGTGCGCGGAAGATATTTTGTTATTTAAGCCTGTCACGCCGGGTCCGGGAAGCTCTACTCTGATTTGGCGCGAGCTGTTTGAGAAAGCGGGCGGTTTCGACGAAAGAAAAGAAATGCACCCGTTGGAAGATTGGGAATTTCTTTATCGGGCGGCTCGTATCTCGCAGATCGCTTTTGTGCCCGAAGCTCTTGTCGAATATCGCAATCACGGCACGAACGGGCATTTGAACACGCCGCGTTTTGAACGCTCGTTATTATTGGCTTACAAAAAGATTTTTGAAACCGCCGACAAGCAGACGCTCAAACTGCGCCGCAGATGCTACGGAAATCTATATAAAATGGTCGCAGGCTCTTATCTTCTGGCTGGGGAATATAAAAACTTTTTGAAGAATACGGGAAAAAGCCTTTTTATTACTCCCGAAAATTTAACTTATTTTGCCGCTTTTCCGGTCAGACGTTTACGAAAAAAGCTAAAACGGTAGTACAATTGAGTAGTATTTAAAGCAGAGTTTTTAGAATGAACAAACCTCTAGTTTCAGTAGTTATCCCGGCATATAACGCGGCAAAAACGCTTGAGTTTACGGTGCAAAGCGTGCTTGAACAAACCGTGCGGGATTTTGAAATCCTGATTGTAAATGACGGCTCGAAAGACAACACGCTCGAAGTCGCCGAATCGCTCGCCGCTCGTAATTCGCGCATCAAGGCGATTTCGCAGCCGAACGGCGGCGTATCGTCAGCCCGAAACGCGGGCATCAAAGCCGCAGCCGGCGAATACGTAGCAATTCTCGACGCCGATGATTTATGGCTGCCGCATAAGCTCGAACGACAGCTCGCCGTTTTCGATTCCGAAAAGGACGTTCACGCCATTCAGACCGGCGCTTATTATGTCAATGATAATTTAGAGGTTTTAAGCGTCCGCCCGTGTTTCGAATCAAAAGATGCTTTGCTCGAAACCCTGCTTTTCCAAAATCTGCCGCAAGTAGCGGCATCAGTCATTGTCAGACGCAACAGGCTTGAGGAAATCGGCTTGTTCGATACCGGGTTAGTAATTCTCGAAGATTGGGAATTTATGATTAGACTGGCGAGATTCTGCAATTTGAAAAGCATTGAAGAGCCGCTCGTCTTATATCGAAATTATGTCGGAAATCGCAGCCGGAATCTAAGCATTCATATCAAGCCCGGTCATATTATTCTCAAAAAATTGTTTCAAGACCCGACGCTCCCCGACCATATCAAACAACGCAAAGCGTTAATTTATTCGACCTTTTATCGAATGCTCAGCGGTGCGGCTTTCAATGTCGGCAAATACGGCGATACGCTGAAATTCGGGATAAAATCTTTATTGACGCATCCTTCGGCTCTGATTTATATGGCTTCTCTGCCTTTAAGAAAAATGCGGCGCGCTCCCTCGCGGGAAAACTTATCGGAAGAATACAAAATTGCGATTAAGAATTTCTCGAAACGACAAACAGCGCAGTAGTTTTGGAGTTTGAGCATTGTTGACCGAACTGGCGTTTTAATAAATCAGCCTTTATCAACGAGCGGCTTAAGTTATTTATGATCAACGGACGTATTACAAGACTTAAGAACCGCATATATAGTTTTGTTGCTTATAACAGAAGAAATACAGGAGTGCGTTTGCTCGGCAATTTCTGCGATAAAATTCTTAAGTCTTACGAAAACAGCAATTATGATGTTTACACAAACGGAGAATACTATGTTCTCAAAAGTCTGGCGAAGGCAAATTTAAAAGTTATTTTCGATGTCGGAGCAAACGTCGGCGGTTGGGCGCTGATGGTAAATAAAATTCATCCAAAAGCGGAAATTTACTGCTTTGAAATTGTTCCTTCAACCTTCGAGGAACTAAAAGAGCAAATTAAGAATAATTCTCAAATCATTCTTAACAAAACGGGTTTGTCGGATCACGAAGGCAGCATCGAAATAAAATATTTTCCTGCAAATTCCACGCTTTCCACCGCCGTAGATTATCCAATCCCCGAATTCTACTCTCACCTCCATGAATAACAACTGATGCCTTTCTGCTCCTTAATGTTTTCATTGACAAAGACGTTGTCAATGAAAACATTAAGGAGCAGATTGGTTGTCGAGTCGCTGATGGTTCTATGCTTCGCCGATTTTTACCAGGCGAAAATGTCCGCTAAACGATGTGACGCGAAAAGCCGTCCGCGCCGCTCCAGAATTCTGGTAAAGCTCAAGGTAAAATTCCTGTGCTCCGTTTGAGGTAAAAGTAAAGTTGAAAACAATATCCATTACCGCTCCGTCTGAAATATTTTGCTCGTTTTCAACTACAATCGGCTCACCGCCCGTTGGCTCTACCCTTCTAAGAAGAAGCGATGAGCGCCCGCCGCCCGTCGTTCCTGAAAGACGAATCCCGCCGCTCAAAGAATAAATGCCCTCCTCGTTGACAGCAAACTTGTTGTTCGCGATTGAATAAGTGGTCACGTTGCCGGTTAAAGTACCTATCGGAACTGTTACAAGAGTGTCATTCGGAAGCGACAACGGGGATGTCTCAGTGTTAGTCATTTGAAAATAACCGGCTGATGCGAGAGCACTGCCACCGCCATACTCTAAAACTTCGGACGTTGAGCTGGAAGCAAGCGAAACCGTCCAATCATTGTTACGGTATTTGTTATTCGAGCCAACGATAGTATAAGCAAACCCGGCACCGGTATTGTTGCCTTGCTCTGAGGGCGTTGTGGTTAAAGTCAAATGCCCGGTATCGGAAACGGATTGAATCACGTAGGAATGGCTTCCGATTTTGAACGTTTTGCCTTTCAGATACCAGCGGAAAATCGAGCCGCTGATCAAGGTCACGTTCGCGCCGGAAATCGAAACGCGCCCCATTTCCGTGCGCGCGGTCGGCAACTCGCCGCTGCCTAAATTTTCCCACACTTCACTAACCGAACTAAAGCCGTTCCAATGTACGATTCGATTATTTTCAAAAACCGAATCGTAAACGTCGTTGATGATAACCGTTGCCGTTCGCGGTATAACAGAGATAGGATTAACGATTTGATTGTTAGTTACTCTCAGATTATAGCAACTCGTTTTATTATCGTCAGGATGCCATCCGAGCCACAGTCCGGCATTGACTGGATACTGAATGAGGTTGTTGTCGATCTCAACGCCTTCCGAGTCCATTGTCTCGATGCCGTAAGTAATCATCGCCCCGCGACTGCCGAGCCACACGGGGTTTTCATAAGAACCGGCATCCTTAGGATAAGTGGAAATGATTTTGTTATTGCGGATGGAGCAGGTTCTCGCGCCCATTGCCGTCCCCGCGCCCTGCACATAGATGCCGTAAAGATACTCGGTTTTGGCGTCCGACGCATCGAAAATATTGTCGGTTATTTCGATGGCGTCCACAACGTCAGCCGCCGCGTTCGGCTCAACATCAAAGCAATGCCCGCCCTGGGCTGTAAGTTCAAGCGTGACCGTGAAGCCCGTCGCCGATGCTATGCCTGAGGGAATAGCCGATGCAAGAGAAATAGATGTTGCTGAGTTGATGGTGCAGTGCGTTCGCCAGATGGTTTTCTTGCTGGTCGCCGTTTCCGTGCGCGTAAAGACCGCCCATGGGGCGAGGATTAAAGTATGGTTCGGCATTGACGAAACCGTGACGCTCGTTGCGCTTGTCGTTGCTGTGACCGTTCCGCAGTCGTGTCTGACGTTCCCCATTCGCGAGGCGATATTGCGCGTGATCTTACAGTTGCGCCCGTTGATGACAGCTCCGACGTGATAACCCGTGCGGGTAAACACGCAGTCGGTAATCGAACAATCTCGGGCGATGCCGCTTGTATAGGTTCCGCCTAAATGAAGGGTTTGTCCGATGTTTGCCGAGTAACCAGCCCAATTATCGAACGTGCAGCGTCGGATATGTCCGTTCGTGCAAGCTCCCAGACTGACCGCCGGAACTGCCTGATTGTCGCCGCGCGTGTTCGGTCCCTGAAAAAACAAATCCTCGATAAAGACGTTTTGCAACTCGCGGTAATACTGTCCCGAACTTGAATACTCACTCGACAAAACGAAACCTTCGTTGGTTGCCGGTCCGATTAACATCGCAGCCTGTTCGAAGCCGCTTGAGACGGTGTTCGAGCCTTCGATGACACTTGTCGCCCCTTCGCCGTAAATAAAATTATCGCCCTCAAGCTGAATAGGCGAGATAGAAGCAGTAGAACTCACCCACGCGTAAGTATTAAAAGTGTTCGTCAATCTGACGCCCGCCGGAATAAAAAGGCTCGCATAGCGGCGGACAATCACCGAAGTGTCAATATTGCCGGAATAGCACTGAATGGTAACGACTTTGTTTTGCTTCCAATCTGCGCTGTGTTTAAAAGCGTCCAAAGCGATTTGAATTCGTTGTGAAACACTCGAAGCGTCAAAAAGACGCTCGGAAATTCGCAACGGATAGTCCGCGCCGGTCCACCGCACTTTCCCCCTCGCAAACCCTGAAAAAACCGCCTGGCGTCCCAAAAGACAGTCTTCCCCAAGTCCAACGCCTTCAAACGTTATGGTGGAAGTTGAATTCGCCGCCACAAACCGTGCGCCGTCTATCGGTTCAAGTATTAACTTCGCCGGGACTACGACATTTCCCGAAATGGCTAGATTAGTATCGAAAGCATAATTCTGCGGCGTTGCCGGAGGGTTCGTGTTTATCTGATTTATTACAGTTCCGAAATTAGCATCGGATATAACGTTGTTTTCTACTGGCATATAAGTTTCTCCTCTTTCTGTGTTTTGTAGTTAAAAACCAAAAACGCCTTGCAAATCTGTCTTTCAACAGAAATGCAAGGCGTCCATCTCTTACGTTTGCCCAAAATTTAGGGCGACTAAATTTTCATTATCAATCTAAACCGTTCTATCGGGGATGTCAAGTACTTTAAAACAAAAACTACTTTAAAGTATCAGAAAACTTTTCAGAATCAATTTTCACCCATCGCGTATGGCGGCGGCATTTGTCACAAATAATATCAAGACTTTTCATTTGAACCTTGCAGTAAAACCCGTTCAATGTAAGAAAATAGAAAGCATTATTATCAGTTTTTCCTAATATTTCACGACAATTATTGTTCCGACAGTGAAAATTTTTGAGATTATCGTTTTGTAATAACACATCAAGTCACCAGCCTTCTGTGTTTCGTATTCTATACTATGTGTCGCAGATGGGACAAGCTATTTCTGGGAATGTTGATTTTTAGCAAAGGTTAGTTCAATAATCTTTATTTCATATTCGGGTTCTTTCTCTCGATCTATGTTGACGGTAAACAAGCTCTAAAAGATAAATTTATGTCATTATCTCAATGTCGGATTATCGAATTACCGAAAATTGCGGACCCGCGCGGCAATTTATCTTTTATTGAAGAATATAAACACATTCCGTACGACATCAAGCGAGTGTTTTTTCTTTACGATGTGCCAAGAGGAGAAAGGCGCGCCGGTCATGCTTTGAAAACCTGCAATCAATTTATTATTGCTGTTAATTGAAGTTTCAATGTGATACTAGATCAATGGCAGCGAAAGACAGACTTTTTCACCTTAATCGTTCATATTACGGTTTGCACGTTCCGCCGCTGGTCCGGCGCGCGATAAATAATTTTTCATCCGGTTCGGTTTGTCTGGTTCTGGCTTCGGAGCTTTGTAGCGAAACGGATTACCACGAATACGAAGAATTTCTTATAGTTGTAAGAAATAAAAAATAAATGAAAGTTCAGTTTCTCGATTTAAAGGCCGGTTATCTGGAACTAAAAGATGAGGTTGATGCCGCTTCGCAAAGAGTTTTCGAAAACAATAAAAGTGAGAGTAATCCGTTTTGTAAGCGCAACTTTTTGCCAGTTATGTCATGAGTATCAATAAGCCATTCTTTTCAGTTGTAATGCCGACTTACAATCGCGCAACGCTTTTGCCCTTTGCAATTCAAAGCGTCTTACAGCAATCATTTACAGATTTTGAGCTGATTATTAGTAACGGCGGTTCGACGGACAACACAAAAGATGTCGTCGCCGGTTTTAAAGACGAACGGATTCGTTATTTAGAATCGGAAAAAAGGCTGAATATAGGCGATAATTATCAAAACGCGCTTGATCGGGCGAAAGGCGAATATATTACATTTTTATCGGATGACGATGCCTTTGCTCCCGTAATGTTAGAGCGGGTAAAGCGAATAATTGACGAACAATCCGCCGAGGTCGTCGCTTTTCAGGTTTCGTATTATTATCACGACCCGGTTTTTGAACATTATCGTAAAATTCAACCCAATACTTTATTCGCTTATCCTTTTTCCGGGCTGGTTAAAAAATATGAAGCGTCCGAAGCTATCAAATTTTTTGATTCTAAACTGGGATTAAACAATGCGCCGCCCGACAGGAAATTCATTATGCCATATCTGGCAAATGCGGTTTATCATCGCGCGGTCTTTTCTCGAATTAAGGAAATAAGAGATAAATTATTTAATGTCATACCCGCTGATATGTATCTGGCAATCGCAGTTTTCTTTGTCATTGATAGTTATTTTTGTTTGGATGAACCGCTGCACGTCTGGAGTTTTTGGGAAGGCAACGCTACCGGCTCGCTCAGTAAAAAGGGAGACAAGCTGAGAGAACATTACGAAAGGCTTTTAAATGGACAAAAATTAGATTTTACTCCTTTAAAATTCGCACTCCCGCTCAATTGCACGATTAACGCAATTCTTCAGGCAAAGCTTGACTTCGAAGGGTTTAATAATAACTCTGACATTGATTGGCTTTATTACTTTACAGCGATATACAAAGATTTAATGCTTTTAAAAAGCATCGGAGTTAATACTGCGAAAGAAATTCGGGAGTTTGAGGAAGTTTTAGCGCGACAGCCCGATGAATTAAGGCAAAATGTGCGCTCTCAGATTTCAAAAACGAATTTGCTTGCCGAACGGGCAATGCAATTTTCGCGAAACAATCTCCCTTTTGTCTTTAGATGGCTGAAAAGATTGCACGAACAAGTAAAATCGGAGAAAAGCGTTATCGCAGATGGTAAAGACGCAAATTTTAACAATGTTCTGGAAGCCGCGCAATATTTGAGCTACATTGTTCAGAGCAAGTAATATTTAATCATTTGGCAGCTCTAAGGTTAATAATTTCAAGATTTAATTTACAGATGAATGCCGTAAGCAAGTACCGTCAATCGCGGCTTATAACGCTGAACAATTTATTAAACAAACGATTGACAGGCTCTAGAACAAAGATTTCAGGCTCGCGCGGTTTGAATAAACATCAATGAAATCCGCTCTGAAAGCTACTGTAATTCTGGGCGGCAGCTCGATGATGAGCGCCTTGATCGCTCTCGTTTCGGCGAAATGCTGGGCGATTTTAATCGGTCCGGTAGGCGTCGGCTACATTTCCGCGTTGCAAAGTCTTTTGGGATTGAGCTTTATGATCGCCGGACTCGGCATCGGGACAGCCATTGTTCGCGTCGGCGCGAAAGCCGTGTCCGAAGGAGATGAACGCGAGCTGGCGGCAAACTGGAGAGCCGGATTTTATCTGATAATTTTATTCGGAGCAGTCGCCGCCGCCGTTTTAACGATTTTTCGCCGACAAATCAGTGTTTTGATTTTCGGCGACGCCGGCGAAAGTATTTACGTCGCCGTTGTTTCGCTCGCTCTGCTCGGCGCTTTGCTGACAAATTTTTTTATCGGAGTTTTTAACGCTCATCACCGCGTCGCCACACTCGCCAAAATCAGTGTCTTGAATCATTTAAGCAGCGCCTGTTCGCTAATCGGTTTCATTTACTTTTTTCGGATTCACGGAATTGCTTTCGGAATGCTGTGCGGAATTACTTTAAATTCGGCGCTCAATTATTTTTGGCTCAAACGCGAAATCCCTTTTCCTGCAATTGACGTTTCGTTCGAGGAAATCAAAAAAGCCGCTTTTTCATTTGTCCGCTTCGGTGTTCCGTACACGGCGAGTATGATTGTCGGAACGGGCGTGCAGCTTGCGCTTCCGCTTTTGATTTTAAATCATCTCGGGGCGGAAGGCGCAGGTTTTTATCGCGCCGCCTTCGGAATTTCCACAATATCGCTTTCTTTGGTTTTGACCGCAATGGGGCAGGATTATTATCCGCGTCTCTCGGCAATTGCCGATGATGAACTGAAAATTAACGAGCTTATTAACCAACAACAGAGATTAATATTAATTCTTCTCGCTCCGATTATTTTATGGCTGCTGCTGCTCGCTCCCGTTTTGATTCGTTTGCTTTACAGCGGCGAATTCGAGGCTGCGCAGCCGGTTTTTAAATGGATTGTCGCGGGCGATTTATTCAAATCTATGGGCTGGGTTTTGTCTTTTGTGATTCTGGCTCGCAACAAAAGTCATTTATATTTCTTTTCCGAAGCCATCGGCGGCGCGACGGCGATTGCGGCGGTTTTGTTCGCAATGCAAAGATACGGACTCGAAGGCGTGGGAATCGGTTATTTTGTTTCGTATCTGGCATATTTTATTGGAGTGTTTTTATTGGTCAGACGTGAAATCACGCTGCAATATTCAACGGGTAATAAGCTCTTAATGCTGTCCGTCAGTGTTGCGGTTTTAGGGACAAACATTCTCAGCTTTTGGGGAATCAGTAATGTCTCAAAGGCTTTTTTATTGATTGCGGCAGTCGCGGCGGCAATCTTTAGCGTTGTTAGTTTAATTAACGATATTGGAGTTGAAACGCTATTAAGCCGGGCGAAATTTTGGCAAAAATAGATAACGGCAATTTAAAAAGCAGATTACTTCCTGCAAACAGCCTTTGGTCGGCGCTTGTATAATTTCGCGAGCAATTTTTTCGGCGTCATCAATCTTTCTCAAAAAACGAGCGAACGCCGTTTATGATTTTGGTCAAAACTTCTTCGGTCATTTCCGTATGAATCGGCAGCGATAACACCGAATCGCATAGCTTTTCAGTGACGCGCAGACGTAAATCCTCGGAAACAAACCCGGCGAAAGCCTCTTGTTTGTAAAGCGGCACCGGATAATAAATCATCGAAGGCACGCCCTCTCGCTCCAAATGCTTTTGCAACTCGTCGCGTTTCCCGTTTTTTACCTGCAAAGTATATTGATGAAAAACGTGAGTAGAATTCGGCTCGCGAACGGGCGTTTGCAGCTCTTCGACGCCTTCAAACGCGGCGTCGTAAGCCTCGGCGACGCGGCGGCGAGCGTCGCAGTATTCGTCCAGCTTTTTTAATTTGATGTTCAAAATCGCCGCTTGCAGCGAATCGAGTCTGGAATTGACGCCGATCAGCGAATGATAATATCGCTTTGACTGCCCGTGATTGGCAATCATTCGCAGCCTGCCCGCCAGCTCGTCGTCATCCGTAAAAATCGCGCCGCCGTCGCCGTAACAGCCCAGATTTTTTGAAGGAAAAAACGAAGTGCAGCCGACGTGACCGATTGTCCCGGTTTTCCTGGTTGAGCCATCTTTAAAAATGTAATCCGCGCCGATTGCCTGCGCATTGTCTTCGATGACAAATAAATTGTATTTTTCGGCGACCTGCATAATCGGTTCCATATCGCAGCTTTGCCCGAATAAATGAACCGGAACAATCGCTTTGGTACGCGGAGTGACGGCTTTTTCGATGATTTCCGCCGTCACGTTAAAAGTGTTTTCGTCAACCTCGACCATTACGGGCGTGAGACGAAGAAGCGCGATGACTTCGGCGGTTGCGACGTATGTAAAAGACGGCACTATAACTTCATCGCCGGGTTCCAAGCCCAAAGCCATCATCGCAATCTGGAGCGCGTCTGTGCCGTTGGCGCACGGAACGACATGCCTGATCTGTAAATAATTTTCCAGATTGCTTTGAAATTCTTTAACCGGCGGACCGTTGATAAAAGCCGTCGAAGCGAGACAATTTAAAACCGCTTCGTCAATTTCGTTTTTTATTTTTTCGTATTGACCTTTGAGGTCAACCATTTGAATTGCAGACATTTATTTTCGTTTTTCCGGGAAAATTTATCAAATATAAAACAACGCTGAACATTTACCGGAAGAATAACTGTAAAATGATACGCCTTTGCAGTCAAAAAGCGCGCTTCGGAAAAAATGTTATTCGAGGTGAAAAAGAGCCTTCCGCTTTTCGGCAAACGATACACTAGACTTCGATGCGGCTCGCAAGTAAGCTATTAACTTCATCAAAGTTGATTCGAAGGCAAATTTATTCCTTTTATTTCTCAAAACTAAAGCAAGGTATTAAAGGGTTTGAAAAAATCTCACCAACCGAAAATTTTAATGGTCGTGCCGGAGCTTGATTTCGGCGGCGTTGAAACCGCCGTTCGAGATCGAGCCGTCGCTTTGCGCGAAGTCGGTTATGAGATTGAAACGGCTTGTTTGCATAAATTCGGTGAGACGGGAAAAAAATTACAGGAAGTAGGTTTTCAGGTTTATAACTTGAATTCGCCGCCGCGCGTTCCGAATTTCGGATTGATACAAAAACTAATCAAGCTTTTTCGCGAGGTCAAACCCGACATTGTTCACGCCGCCTGCATCGAAGCCAATTTTCACTGTTTGCCCGCATCGAGGCTTGCCGGAATCGGGAGCCGGGTGATTGCCGAAGAAGTCGGCACTTTGATTGACGGTGCCGGAAAACCGACGCGCAGTTGGAAAGCGAGAAAAATCGGGCAAATGATTTGGCGCAGCGCCGACAGCATTCTGGCGATTTCGCAGGCTGTCAAACAGGATATAATCGGGCTTGAAAACGCCGACGAATCGAAAATCACCGTGATTCCTTATTACATTGATTTCGACCGCTTTCCGTTTGCCGTTGGCGGGAAAAAGCGAAAATCAAGCGAAGAATTTATCATCGGCGCTGTCGGTCGGCTTTCACCGGAAAAAGGACAGAAAATTTTGCTTTCGGCTCTCAAATTGGTTTTGCAGAAAAACGAAAACGTCAGATTGTGGTTAATCGGCGACGGAGTTGACCGTGAGAGTCTAAAAACTATGGCAGAGGAGTTGGGAATCGGCGAGCGGGTCAAATTTTGGGGAATGCGTTCGGACATTCCCGAGCTTTTGGGGCAAATGGATTTGCTCGTCCAGCCTTCGCATTACGAAGGCTTGGGAATTGCGATTCAGGAAGCGATGGCGTCGGGCGTTCCGGTTGTCGCCAGCGAAGTCGGCGGCATTCCCGAACTGATCGAACAGGGGAAAACCGGCGTGATGTTTCCGGTCGGCGACAGCCGCGCTTTGGCTGACGAAATAATTCGAATGGTTAATCTCGATCAGGCAGAGCGAAATCAGATGATTCTCAGAGCGAGAGAATCATCTGAAGCGCGTTTTTCAAAAGCGACGGTCGTCAATCAGCTTTCGGATTTGTATTTGAGAACTTTTGAGAAACATTAAAATGCGGCAATCTCACGGCAAAGCGATTTTTTTATCCTATGAAGGTTTCGAGCAATCGTATCTCGAAACTTTGTATTTGCCGATTTTAGACAGCATTAAAAGACCGCCGATTGATTTTACGGTCGTTCAATTTATTCCGAAAAACCATCCGCAAAAAGCGCTGGATGCGGCGGCGGCTGAAAGACTCGGCATTCCGGTGCATTTTCTCAATTACCGCAATTCGCCCCCGGTCTTCAGCACAATTTACCTGATTTTAAACGGGATTCTAAAAGTCGGACTGCTTGCCAGACGAGAAAAAACAGATTTTATTCACGCCAGAACCTGGGTTCCGGGATTAATCGCGCTGGGCGCTAAAATTTTTCGCCCCCGTCTGAAATTTATTTTCGACACCGACGGATTTGTGCCTGAATTTCGCGTTGAAAGCGGTTTGCTTAAGAATCAAGGTTTGATGTTTAAAACCTTGAAAAAAATAGAAAAGCTGCTTATCAAAAAATCCGATTTGATTCTTGTCCGCACCAACAACGCGAGAAAAATTTTGAGCAATTGGTATGGCGATGAAGCCGGTTCAAAAATTTTTGTGACGCCGAACGGTAAAGACGAAAATTTTTATCGCGCTTTTTCGGCGGCGGAAAATCGGAAAGTCCGGCAGAAATACAATTTAAGCGACGAGGCGATTTTGGTTCTTTACGTCGGCACGCTCGTCGAAAATGTTTTGCCCGGTAAAATGTTTCGGCTTTTTTCCGATGTAAAAAAACTTGAGCCTAATTCGTTTTTTCTGATTTTGAGCGGTTCAAATTTTGAACGGCTCGGCGAATTGGCGCAAACAGAAGGATTAACCGAAGCCGATTACATGGTTGAGCGGGTTTTCCCAGCCGAAATTCCGGCTTTAATTTCGGCTGCCGATGTGGGAATCTCATTTCGGGCGCCTACACTTTCAAATCAAGGCGTGTCGCCGCTCAAAGTTTGCGAATATTTGCTCTGCGGAACTCCGGCGATTGTCAATTCGGGCGCGGGCGATTTGGAACCTTTGTTTGAAGAAAACAAAGAGCTTGGTTTTTTATTAAAGGAAATGAGCGACAAAGAAATCAGCCAAGCGGCGGAATGGATTGTCCGAATTGCCAAGCCGTCCAGAGAGCGTTTGCGCGAAACGGCGCGGCAAGGCGGAATCAAAGAGTTTGGTTTGTCGAACATCAAAAAACTTTACGAAAACGTTTATAGTAAATTGATTAAGCGAGAAGCCGAGGAAAATTGAACCGATATTTTTCTGGAAGAACAGTTGATAGTTGATAATTTACAGTTCACAGTCGAATTTATCTTTATTTTTGTCGAGTAACTTAATATTGAACGAAGAGAATTTAAATCATTTTTGAGAATTAAAATCCAGGATTGATTTAAACGAGCAAAAAGCAGTGAAAGCAGTAATTTTAGCGGGCGGACGCGGCAGCCGGATCAGCGAAGAAACAGCCGTCAAACCGAAACCGATGATTGAAATCGGCGGAAAACCGATTTTGTGGCACATTATGAAATTTTATTCCGCGCACGGAATTGACGATTTCATCATCTGCTGCGGTTATCTCGGTTACGTTATCAAGGAATATTTCGCCAATTATTTTGTGCATACTTCGGACGTAACTTTCGATCTGATCAATAACCGGGTCGAAGTTCATCAAAAACGCGCCGAGCCTTGGCGCGTGACTCTGGTTGATACCGGAATCGAAACGATGACCGGCGGCAGATTAAAGCGCGTGCGCGAATATTTGGGCAACGAAGATTTCTGCTTTACTTACGGCGACGGTTTATCGAACGTTGATGTAAGCAATTTAATCAAAAACCACCAGCAAAGCGGAAAGCTCGCCACAGTTACAGCCGTTCAACCGCCGGGACGTTTCGGCGCGCTCATTCTCGACGGCGAAAGTATCGAAGGCTTTCGGGAAAAACCCGAAGACGGCGGCTGGATCAACGGCGGGTTTTTTATTTTGAATCCGAAAGTCGTTGATTACATCGAAAACGACGATACCATTTGGGAGCGCGAGCCGATGGAAAATCTAGTCCGCGACAATCAAATGAACGCTTTTCTGCATCACGGTTTTTTTCAACCGATGGACACGCTGCGCGACAAACTTTATCTTGAAGAGTTGATCGAAAAAGGAACGGCGCCCTGGAAGATTTGGTAATGACCGGAAGTTTTTGGAACGGAAAACGGGTTTTAATCACGGGACATACCGGATTTAAAGGCGGCTGGCTGGCGTTTTGGCTCGAAATGCTGGGAGCGGAAATTTGCGGCTATTCGCTCGCGCCGGAAACCGAGCCGAATCTTTTTACAAATTTAAAAATCGAAAATCGAGTTCGCTCTGTTATCGGCGACATTCGTGATTTGCCTCATTTTGAAAAAGTTGCGGGCGAATTTCAGCCCGAAATCGTTTTTCATCTCGCCGCGCAACCGCTCGTTCGCCGTTCGTATCGCCAGCCGATAGAAACCTACACGACGAACGTCATCGGAACAATCAACATTTTGGAAGCCGTTCGCCGGACAAAATCGGTTAAATCCGTCGTCATCGTTACGACCGATAAAGTTTACGAAAACAAAGAGTGGGTTTGGGCTTACCGGGAAAACGAACGACTCGGCGGTTTCGACCCGTATTCAAACAGCAAAGCGTGCGCGGAATTGGCGGTGTCGGCGTATCGAAATTCGTTTTTCGCCGAGAGCCAAACTTTGATTGCCACCGCGCGCGCAGGAAACGTCATCGGCGGCGGCGACTGGTCTGAAGATCGACTACTCCCGGACGTTTTTCGGTCGCTGATTTTCGGCGAGCCGCTTGTTATTCGCAATCCGAATTCAATCCGCCCGTGGCAGCACACGCTCGAACCGCTTTCGGGTTATTTGTCATTAGCCGAAAAACTTTACAACGGCGAGCGCGATTTTGCCGATGCCTGGAATTTCGGACCTTCCGAAGAAGATTCAAAATCAGTCGGCTCGGTTCTGGAAGAAATCAAACGCATTTGGAATGCGCCCGTCAACTGGGAAATCGGCGCGGGCAACCAGCCGCACGAAGCGAATTTGTTAAAGCTCGACAGCTCAAAAGCGAAAAACCGATTGCAGTGGAAGCCGAAGCTGAGCTTGACGGAGGCGATAAATTTAACAGTCCGATGGTATAGTGATTTCAAGAACGAGCGCGATATAATTCAAACGACGCGCGAACAAATTGAATTTTACTCAAACAAATAACCGCAATAACGCAAGTAAATAAATAATGTTTTTTGAATTGCTGCTTTTGCCTTTGTATTTTTATGAATTTTTACCGATGCCGATTCTGTGCAAACGAGCTGAAATACACATTCGTTGATCTGGGCGTAACGCCTCTGGCGAATTCATATCTCAAAGAGGAAAATCTGGACAGCGCAGAACCGTTTTACTCGCTCCACGTCCGGGTTTGCGAAAAATGTTTTCTCGTTCAACTGCCCGAACTCGCGCTAGCCGAAAAGATTTTCAGCGATTACCTTTATTTTTCCTCTTATTCGGGGACGTGGCTCGAACATTCCAAGAATTATTGCGCAGAAGTTATCGAACGCTTCAATTTAAATGAAAACAGCCGCGTCATCGAAATCGGCGGCAATGACGGTTATCTTTTGCAATATTTTAAGGAAAGAAATATCAGTATTTTAAACGTTGAGCCGGCTGCGAATATCGCGGAAACCGCCGTCCTCAAAGGTATTCCGACGCTGGTTAAGTTTTTCAGCGCGGCGACGGCGCAGAAATTGGTGGGCGAAGGAAATCAACCGGATTTGGTCGTTGCGAACAACGTTCTGGCGCACGTCCCGGACATCAACGATTTTGTCAGAGGATTTGCAATTCTGCTCAAGCCCGAAGGAGTTGCGACGTTTGAATTTCCGCATTTGTTCAATTTAATCGAACAAAATCAGTTTGATACGATTTATCACGAGCATTTTTCATATCTTTCGTTAACAACAGTTGAAAGAATTTTTGAGGCGCACGGGCTGACCGTTTTTGATGTCGAAGAACTGCCGACGCACGGCGGGTCGCTTCGCGTTTTTGCGCAAAAAACAGAAACGGGCAAATATGAAATCAGCGCAAATGTTGGAAGGATTAAAACACTCGAAGTCTCGCACGGATTAACCGATGTCGAAAGATTGACGCACTTTGACGAACAGGTGAAACGGACGAAGTGGGATTTGGTTAAAAAACTGATTGAGATAAAAAACGAAGGTAAAACGATTGTAGCCTACGGCGCAGCCGCTAAAGGCAACACTTTACTCAATTATTGCGGCATTAAAACCGATTTTATTGATTACGTCTGCGATGCCAACCCGAATAAGCAGAATTGTTTTCTGCCGGGGACGCGCGTTCCGGTCGCCGCGCCGGAAAAAATCATGGAAACAAAACCCGATTATGTTCTGATTTTGCCGTGGAATATAGCCGGCGAAATTATCGAGAAATACGATTTTATTCGCGACTGGAATGCAAAGTTTATTGTCCCGATTCCAACGGTTCAAATCATTTAGCGGCGGGAAAACGATTTGCAATCGGCGCTTTGGATTCGGCTCAAACCCGATTTTTGGAGCAATGATTGATTAATCGAAAAGTTTTAATGAGAATAGAGATTTGATTGAATTAATTCGGCTGCCAACAGAGATTTACACAGCGCAATAAAATATGGAAATTATCCCGCTCAGACTCAACGGTTCCTACGAAATCCGCCTTACGCCGAGAGGCGATCAGCGCGGCTATTTTATGCGAACGTATGACCGTCAGATTTTTCTGGAAAACGGTTTGCAAACCGAATGGGCGCAGGAAAATCAATCGCTTTCGACGCAGTTACATACGATTAGAGGACTGCATTTTTTGCTTCCGCCGCATACGGAAACAAAACTGGTGCGCGCGGCTCAAGGGAGAATTCTCGATGTTTTCTTAGATTTACGGCGAGATTCCGAAACTTTCGGGCAGTGGGATTCGATTGAGCTTTCGGAGGACAATAATAAAGCGGTTTATATTCCGAAAGGATTTGCTCACGGATTTTGTACTTTGACCGAGCGCACGATTGTTCAATATAAAGTTGACAGTCCGTATGTTGCCGAGTCGGATAGCGGAATTCGTTGGAACGATCCGGCAATCGGCATTGATTGGATCGCTCAAAATCCGATCTTGTCCGAGAGAGATAAAAATTTACCACTCTTAAAGGACTTCGATTCCCCGTTTTAAGCCCGGAATTTGAGTGTGTTATGCTGATGTTTCTAATAAAAGGCTCTGGAGAAGTTTAGCAAACAAGCAATTCTAAACTTCCAGAGCCTTTTGATTGAGAATAAGTTTATCAATTTAAAACGGTTCGAAATCTGTTTTATGAAAAGTGTTTTACTAACCGGGGCGACCGGATTTATCGGTCGCTGGGCAATTGCTCCTCTTGTCGCAAAAGGCTATACCGTTCACGCGGTTACCTCAAAATCCGGCGCGCCGAAATCGGATGAAAACGTAATCTGGCATCAAGCCAATCTTCTCGATTCGGATGAAACCGAAAATTTGCTGAAAACAATTCGTCCGACTCATTTGCTTCATTTTGCCTGGTATGTCGAACACGGGAAATTTTGGAATTCGCCGGAAAATCTCAAATGGCTCGGAGCCAGCCTGCATCTGATTCAAAAGTTTGTTGAATATGGCGGAGAAAGAATCGTCGCCGCCGGAACTCTTTCGGAATACGAAGCCTCGGACGACGGATTTATTTCAGAGGCGTCCAGATTAAACCCGCGCTCATTATATGCGGCGACAAAAACGGCTTTGTATCTGACTTTGGAAAAATATTCGGAAGTCGCCGACATCAGTTACGCATGGGGACGAGTTTTCTTTCTTTTCGGTAAATACGAAGCGCCGCAGCGATTAGCGGCTGCGGTTACACGGTCTTTGCTTTGTAATGAGATTGCTAAAACTTCGCACGGCAATCAAATACGCGACTTTATCTGCACGGAGGAAGGCGCTCAAGCCTTTGTCGCCCTGCTTGATTCCGACGTGCGGGGCGCTGTTAACATCGCTTCGGGCGAACCGCGAACGATTAAAGAAGTCATCTTACAGATTGCAGATTTAACCGGCAACCGCGAAAATATCGAATTCGGGGCAATCATCCCGCCTCGAGACGAACCGAAAAGTCTTGTCGCCGATGTGACCAGACTTCGAGAAGAAGTAAAATGGAAGCCTTCGAAAAGTTTTTCGCAGCAAATTGAAGAAACGGTAAATTGGTGGAAGAAGGAAATCGCAGGCTAAGCTCAGGAATCGCGGCGAGAACAGGATAATAGAGCGGTCTTCACTAATTTATAGAAAGTTGTCGGATGGATAATCGGCTAAAAAAAGCGTTTAAAACCGAGGTTGATTGTCTGGTTTGCGGTCAAGCGAACACAAAAGTTCTCGGCGTGCGCGGCAATCGTGAATACACGGGCGCCGACCCGCAAGCTGAACCGCATCTTTTTACCAACGTCGTCGAGTGTCGCAACTGCGGTTTTATTTACACAAATCCGCAGATCAACGGCGTCGAGTTTTTAGAAGCCGAACATTACAACAACCCGGAAACTTATCAATCGGACGCGGGCGAAAATGTAGCGCAGATGTATTTGCATCGCGTTGCTTTCATCAAAAATTTTGTTCCGCAAGGCTCGCTCCTTGATGTCGGCGCGGGCAAAGGCGAGTTCGTCGCGGCAGCCGCTGAAAACGGGTTTCAAGCCGTCGGCGTCGAGCCTTCGCCGCGTTTCTGCCAATTTGCCGAAGAACATTTTAACGCGACTGTTTACAACGGCTTGCTGGAAACTTGCGCGGAACTGAAAGGGCGTAAATTTGACGTAATTACCCTGCATCACGTTTTTGAACACGTCGAAAACCCGCACGAGCTTTTGGAAAATCTGAAGGATTTTTTGAATCAGGACGGAATTGTTTATTTCGAAGTTCCCAACACGAAATCGGCGACGACAAAATTAATAGATTTTTATTTCAGATTTCGCGGCAGAAATTGGTCTTGTCGGCTTTCTCCGCTTCATCCGCCGTTTCATAAATACGGTTATAATGTTCAATCTTTGAATTTTATTCTCAAAAAACACGGCTATAAAATTATCAAAGCAGCGACGTTTTCGGCTTTCTCAAGGAGCTTTAGCCGGAATCTGCAAACCGCCGGCTTGCGGAATTATGCGTTTAAGAGCGCCGTTAGAACGTTTGATTTGCTGGGAAATCGAGATATGCTGGCTGTTGTCGCAAAAAAGTGACTTGGAATCTAAATTTTTAACTTTGCGTTTTTGGAGATTCAATCGAATTTGTTTTTGATTGAACGAGTTTTATTCGGATTCAATGAAAGTTTTAGCTATCGTTCCGTACCAACTGGATTATTGCGCCGGGCAAAGATTTCGCATTGAATTGTGGGCGAAAGAGCTGGCGCGACGCGGCATCCAAGTCGAGTATCTGTCTTTTACGGACAAAGATTTGACCGACGTTCTTCACAAGCGCGGATTCGTTGTCAAAAAAGGCTCGATGATTTTGAGCGCCTTTGCCAAACAGCTTAAAAATACTCTGACTTCGGAAAAGCCCGATTTGGTTTTTATTTATCGAGAAGCGGCGATTATCGGTCCGGCGATAATCGAAAGAATTATTCGGCGGTGGAATGTTCCGATGGTTTACGATCTGGACGAACCGCTTTTTATTCCGCTTTATAGCGCGGCTAACGGAAGCTTTACCCGGCTCAGATTTGTCTCTAAGGTTAATAAGCTGTTTGAAATGAGCGATGCGGTTTTCGTTTCCAGTCAGGCATTAGCCGATTACGCCGTAAAATATAGCGATAATGTCAAGATTGTGCCGATGACCGTTGACACCGAGCGATATAAACCGCTTGCGAATAAAAAGCAGAATATCAAGCCGATCATAACCTGGGTCGGCACGCGCACGAACCAGCCAAACGTCGCACTAGCTGTTCCCGCTTTGCGAAAGTTGCGCGAAGAAACGGATTTTACTTTGAGAATAATCGCGGACGATCCGGTTGAGTATGAAGGATTGGATGTAGAGTTTCACGAATGGAGTTATGACAAAGAAGTGCCGCTTTTGCAGGAAAGCGACATCGGAATCGTTCCGGTTAAACATAACGATTGGGGACCTTATAAGTTCTTTTTCAAGACAATTCAATATATGAGCGCCGGATTGCCCGTCGTCGCCAGCGCGCTCGGTTCAAATCTGGAAAATATTGAAGACGGGAAAACCGGCTTTTTGGCGAAAACCGAAGAAGATTGGTATGACAAAATCAAGATTTTACTTGAAGATAGCGAAATGCGAAGCAGATTCGGCGTCGAAGGACGAAAAATGGTGATGGAAAAATTCGACATTCAAAAGCAGTACGATTTTCTGGAAAAAGAATTTAATCTGCTCAAAGAAAAGGCTGGATTTAGCAATAAAACGCGGTAAATAGTTGATAATGACCAAGACCGGAATTTTAAATCGAAAACGTTAAAGAAGCCCGGTCTAAAAATAAGGAGTAAAGTTTTAAGCTGAGATTGGCTGGTTTCTTTACTCAAGTAATTAAATGGAAAAGTTTTTTGTTCTCATTTGCGTAATACTCGGAATCGGAGTTTCTCTTTTTCTTTTTCCGTACGGTTTTCTCGCCGCGCTGTTTTGCGCTGTTTGTTCATTGATCACGTTTGCAATTCTCAGGCGTTCAAAAGAGGAAAACCAATTTCTGCTTCAAATTTTTTTAGCGGGTTTAGTGCTTAGAGTTCTAGCGGGCACAATAATTCACGTTTTCGACTTGTACCCGTTTTTTGGCGGAGACTCGCTGACATATGATGCTCGCGGGTGGCTGTTGACCGAAATCTGGTTCGGGCAAGCGCCGAGGCTCGACGCATACGGTGAGTTTGTGGTTTCAACCAATAACGTCGGGTGGGGAATGCATTATATGGTCGCCGTCATTTATACGATTCTCGGTCGAAATATGCTGGCGGTTCAGTATTTCAGTTGTGTTATCGGCGCGGCGACCGCTCCGGCAATTTATATTTGCGCTCACAAAATTTTCAATAATATTCGAGTTGCGCGAATCAGTGGATTGATCGTCGCTTTGTGCCCTTCGCTGATTATTTGGTCGAGCCAGGTTATGAAAGACGGCTTTATCATTTTTCTCCTGGTTATTGTAATGATTTCTTTACTTAACCTTTTAGAAAAACTCGATTATGTGTCATTAATAATTTTGATTTTGTCTCTTTTCTGCATTATCTCGCTTCGCTTTTATATCTTTTATATGGTCGCCGTAGCCGTCGTCGGCAGCTTTGCGGTGGGAACCGACAGCCTCAGCGGGCGATCCGTTTTAAGACGATTGGCTGCTCTTGTTTTAATCGGCGTAGGGGCAACGCAATTGGGCATTATCAATCGAGCGACCAAGGAAATTGATACTCTGACGGATTTGGAACAAGTTCAAAACACGAGAAAAGCGCTGGCGATGGCTGAGAGCGACATTTACAAAGATAAAGGCGCAGGTTACGGCAAAGATTTGGACGTTTCAACCGCCGAAGGAGCGATTTCAGCGATTCCGCTTGGATTTTCTTATCTGATGCTGGCGCCGTTTCCCTGGGAAATCAGAAATTTTCGGCAACTTATTACCCTGCCGGAAATGATGCTCTGGTGGGCTTCGCTTCCGTTATTGATATTGGGTTTATGGTACACCGTTAGAAAACGGTTTCGGGGTTCGATTGGGATTTTGTTTTTCACTTTTATGCTGACCATTGCCTATTCGATTTTTCAGTCAAACGTCGGAATGGCATATCGGCAGCGCGCGCAGATTCAAGTTTTCCTGTTTATTTTTATCGCCGTCGGTTGGACGGTTATGCAGGAAAAAAGAGAAAACCGAAATTATTTAAAAAACATTGAACACGAGCGCTTAAGAGAGAGAATGCGGCGCAGGGATTAAATATTGAATGTGCGGAATTGTTGGAATTGTTAATGCCGATTTGCGCAGCGTCGAACCTGACGTTTTGGCGCGAATGAATCAGGCTATTGTTCATCGCGGACCGGACGAGGACGGGTTTTACGTCAATGAAAACGTCGGTCTGGCGATGCGGCGTCTGGCAATCATTGATTTGGCGGGCGGTCAGCAGCCGATTTTTAATCAAGACCGCACAAAGGCGATTGTTTTTAACGGCGAGATTTATAATTTCCAGGAGCTGCGCGCGGATTTGGAACAACTCGGACACGAATTTTACACGCGCTGCGATACCGAAATCATAGTTCATCTCTACGACCGATACGGAGTTGACTGCGTTCAGCATTTGCGCGGAATGTTTGCGTTTGCGATTTGGGACGAACGCGAAAAATCGCTTTTCGTCGCGCGCGACCGGATCGGCAAAAAACCGCTGCTTTATTCTCATCAGCCGAACGGCGATCTTGTCTTCGGTTCGGAATTTCGCGCTCTGCTAACGCACCCGGACATCAGCCGCGAAGTTGATTTCGGCGCCGTTGACAACTATCTTTCGTATCTCTGCGTTCCCGCGCCGCAAACCGCTTTTAAGCAGATCCGCAAGCTCGAACCTGCTCATTGGCTGCGCTGGAAAGACGGGAAAATCGAAACAAAAAGATATTGGCTGCCTGATTTTTCCAAGAAAATCAAAATCTCTGAAACCGAAGCCGAAGAAGAAACGCTGAAGATTTTGCGCGAATCAACCAGGCTGCGAATGATCTCGGACGTTCCTTTGGGAGCGTTTTTGTCCGGCGGAGTTGATTCTTCGACAATTGTCGCTTTGATGGCGGAACAAAGCTCGCAGCCCGTCAAAACTTTTTCCATTGGGTTTGAAGAAGAAGATTTCAGCGAGCTTAAATATGCCCGCCAAGTTGCCGAACACATCGGCGCCGAGCATCACGAATTCATAGTTCGCCCGGACGCGCTCGAAATTTTGCCGCTGCTCGTCGAGCATTACGGCGAGCCGTACGCGGATTGGTCGGCGATTCCGACTTATTATGTTGCGCGGGAAACACGAAAATACGTAACGGTCGCTTTAAACGGTGACGGCGGAGACGAATGTTTTGCGGGTTACGAACGTCACGCGGCGATGAATTTAGCCGAAAAATATCGCAAAATCCCGAATTTTTTCCGCAAAGCGGTGATTGAAAATGCGATTAATCTCGTGCCCCATTCGGAAATCAAAAGCAATCGGACCAGGGATTTAAAAAGATTTTTAAAAGCCGCAGGATTGCCGAGCGTCGAACGCTATTACAATTGGGTCAACAAATTCAGCCCCGACGCAAGAGGCGAATTATACACTCCCGAATTTCGGGCGCGGCTGAACGGCTCGAAACCGATTGATTTGGCTGAAAAATGGTTCAAACACGCCGCCGGATTGGGAGCGGTTGACGCTACGCTGTTAACCGATACGATGACTTATCTGCCGGACGATTTGATGACCAAAGTTGATATTGCGACAATGGCGGTTTCGCTCGAAGGTCGCTCGCCGTTTCTCGATCATAAAGTCATCGAATTTGCCGCGAGCCTGCCGGAAAACGTGAAAATTCGCGGAATGGAAACAAAACGAATTCTCAAAAGAGTCGCGAGCCGGCTTGTCCCGCGCGAAGTCATTTATCGGCGCAAAATGGGATTCCGCGTTCCGATTAATGTTTGGTTTAGAACTTCTTTAAAGGATTTTTTGCAGGAAAGACTGCTTTCCGAAAAATCTTTCAAGCGCGGTATCTTCCAGCCGGAAACGGTCAAAAGAATGTTTGACAACCACGTCGCCGGCAAAGAAGACAACGGCTGGCAATTGTGGACGCTGTTGATGCTGGAATTGTGGTTTGAAAGCTTTATTGATTAAAAAGTGCAGACATCGGAGATAAAATTCGGGGCAATAACGATTTCTCTCGATTTCGAGATTCATTGGGGCGTGCGCGACCATTTTACGGTTGACGGGCATTACCGGCAAAATCTTTTGGGCGTCAGAAAAGCCGTTCCGGCGATGCTCGATCTTTTCGATGAATTCGGAATCGCCGTGACGTGGGCAACGGTCGGTTTTCTTTTTAGCAAATCGAAAGACGAATTAAAAGATTATCAACCGAAAACGCTTCCCGATTATCACAACGAAACGCTGAATCCTTACGGTGAATCAATCGGCAATTCGGAAAAAGACGATTTGTTTCACTTTGCGCCGAGCTTGATTCAAAGAATTAAAGAAACTCCCGGTCAGGAAATTGCAACACATACATTTTCGCATTATTACTGTTTGGAGCCGGGACAAACTAGGGAAACCTTTGCCGCCGATTTGGACAGTGCCGTCGCGCTCGCTGAAGAAAACGATGTAAAGCTCCGCTCAATCGTTTTTCCGCGCAATCAGCATAACGAAAAATACACCGATATTTTATTAAGTCGCGGAATTAACTGTATTCGCGGAAACCAACCGAATTGGATTTACGGGCTTGACGAAAATGGCAAAAGCAATAAAGCAAAACGCGCTTTGCGCTTGATTGATCAACATTTTAACGTCGCCGGTCAGCACGCGATTGATTGGAATGAAATTTGGGAAAATGAAAAAATGGCAAACGTCCGCGCCAGTTATTTCCTGCGTCCCGCTCAAACTCGAAGAACGTGGATGAACGATTTAAGATTCAGGCGTTTGAAACAGAGCCTTGAGTTTGCCGCTCAAAATAATAAAATCGTTCATTTATGGTGGCATCCGCATAATTTCGGAACGAACACGGAAGCCAACATCGCATTTTTGCGAAAAGTTTTGGAGGTTTACCGGACGTGTCACGAAAAATACGGAATGAAATCGCTTTCGATGTCGGAAATCGCGCAAACGGCGAAGCAAGCAGTCAGCAAAATATGAAAGATTCCGATTTGATCGTTTTGTTGTGTCAGGATTGCGACGCAACGCGCGTTGTTTATCACGCTCTCAAAACAAAATTCAAAAACGTCCGCGTAATTACCGAAAATCCGGTTTCAAAAGTGCAAATGGCGAAACGGCGGATGAAACGAATCGGCAAATTCGCCGTTTTCGGTCAGGTTTTATTTGTCTCACTGGCGGTTCCCGTGCTGCGCTCGATGAGCAAAAAACGATTGGCGGAAATTAAACAGAATTACAATTTCGATTTTTCGCCGCTGCCTTCCGACACGATTCACGTCGAAACAATTAATTCCGACGAAGCCAGAGAGCATCTCCGCAAGCTCGCGCCGAAAGTCGTCGTCGTCAACGGGACGCGGATTATCAGCAAAGAAACTCTGCGCAGCGCCGATGCTCCGTTTATCAATATGCATATGGGAATTACGCCGCTTTATCGCGGCGTACACGGCGGTTACTGGGCTTTGGCGGAAAACAAAAACGATTTGATCGGAACGACGATTCATTACGTTGACGAAGGAATTGACACCGGAAGCATTATCGAACAAGCGTATTTCGAACCGAGCAAAAAGGATAATTTTTACACTTATCCGTATTTACATCTGGTCGCCGGAGTTCCGATTTTGCTCGAAGCCGTCGCAAACGTTTTGAGCGGCAAAACGGTCGAAGCTAAAAAAAGAGACGATTTGCCTTCCCAGCTTCGTTATCACCCGACCGTTTGGCAGTACTTTTACCTGCTTCTCAGAAAAGGCGTAAGATAGAGAAAATATGGAGATGTCCGAAAATATAATATTCACAAAAGGTAAGATTCAAGACGTTATTATTTATCCGCTAAAAAAGTATGTGGACGAACGAGGCTGGCTGGCGGAGCTGTTTCGCCACGATGAATTAAGCGAGGAGTTTTACCCCGTGATGGCTTACGTTTCCGTGACCGAACCCGGCGTGCAGCGCGGTCCGCACGAACACGTCGAACAAGCCGATTTGTTTTGTTTTATCGGTCCTTCAAATTTCAAGCTGCGCGTCTGGGACAACCGCCGCGCTTCGGAAACTTTCGGTCGGATGATGACTTTATTTGTCGGCGCGGACAATCCGCAGGCTGTTATTATTCCCAAAGGCGTCGCGCACGGTTACAAAAACGTCGGTTCGGTTCCCGGCGTTGTGATTAATTGTCCGAATCGGCTTTATCTGGGCGTCGGCAAAAAAGAACCGATTGACGAAATTCGCCACGAAGACGACCCGAACACGGTTTTTCGGATGGAAGATTAATGCGCGTTTGAAAATTCAAAATCGAGCGAATCGAAGATTTTGAATCGAAAATCGAAGTCGAAAAACTGAAAAATCAGCAGACAAATCGCAGCATTCAACCCGCCAAAACGAAAGTCGCCCGCCTGATCGCGCGTCTCAACACGGGCGGTCCGGCGCGCCACGTCGTCTGGCTGACCGACGGATTAAAAGACGAATTCGACACAACGCTCGTTTGCGGATCAGTTCCGGCAAACGAAGGCGATATGAGTTATTTCGCTCGACAGCACGGCGTCGAACCGCTTTTAATCCCGGAAATGAGCCGCGAGCTATCGCCGAAAGACATCGTTTCGCTCTGGAAAATCTATCGTTTTCTGCGCCGCGAAAAACCCGCCATCATTCACACGCACACGGCAAAAGCCGGGACTTTGGGGCGAGTTGCAGGTTTTGCTTATCGCTGGCTGACATTTTCGACGCTTGCCGGACGCCCACGCCCGGTGCATTTTATTCACACTTATCACGGTCACGTTTTTCACAGTTATTACGGGCGGCTGAAAACCGCTTTTTTTCTGGCAATCGAGCGCGTTCTGGCTCGGATGGCAACCGATAAAATCTTTGTTTTGAGCGAGAGGCAGCGCTGGGAGATAAACGAGAAATACCGCGTCGGGCGCGGCGAGCAATTTGAAATAGTACCGCTCGGCATTGATCTCGCGCCGTTTGAAAATTGGCGGGAGAAAAGACCGATTTTACGTCGCGAGCTAAACGCCACGGACGATGAGATTTTAGTCGGGATCGTTGGCAGATTAACGCAGGTTAAGAATCATTCGCTTTTTTTGCGAGTCGCCAAACAATGGCAAAACGAAGCGGCGGAAACAGATTTGCCGCCTGTTCGCTTTATCGTCATCGGCGACGGCGATCTGCGCGAAAATCTGGAAAAAGAAGCCTCAGAATTAAATTTAAAAAACACAATTTTCCTCGGCGAGCGCAACGACGAAGACATTTTTTATCCGGCGCTCGATGTTGTGGCGCTGACTTCTTTTAACGAAGGCACGCCGCTGACTCTGATCGAAGCGATGGCAAACGAGCGCCCGGTGATTTCAACCGCCGTCGGCGGAGTCGTTGATTTGCTCGGTGCGGAAGAAGCCGCTGAGGACGAAAATTCGCGTTACATTATCGGATTACGGGGGATTTCGGTTCCTTCGGATGATGCAGAAAGTTTCTTTGAGGGCTTAAAGCGGCTTGTCAAAGACAAAAAATTGCGCGACAATTTCGCCACAGAAGGAGCGAATTTTGTTCGACAAAAATATTCAAAAGAACGACTCTTAGCCGATGTTCGGCGGCTTTACGAAAGTTTTGAGATTTGATTGCTCGATTAGAGTAATGCTTGGGCAATAAGATGCCGTTTAAATTTATCAATTTTTTGCAGGTAAACGAGTTGAACAAACTTTCTAAGCAGTTTTAGGAAAGGTTCGGTTCTCGGTTATGTTTTCAGTTCCTCTCAATCCGTTTTTAATCGCCGCAATTGCTTTCGTTTTAGCAATTGTTCTGACTTATGTTGTCCGCGAGGCGGCTCATAAAATCGGTTTTGTCGCTAAACCGAAATTAGACCGCTGGCACAAACGCCCGACCGCAATGATGGGCGGCGTGGCGATTTTTCTGACGACCATTCTGACTTATTTTCTTTTTCTGCCGCATACGAGAGAATCGCTCGTCGTTGTTGCCGGCAGCACGGTGCTTTTTCTGGTCGGTTTGATTGACGACATCCTGCACATTAAACCGTATCAAAAGCTCTTCGGTCAGCTTGTCGGAACGGCTATCGTCACCGGATTCGGTCTGGTTTTGCCTTGGACTGATTCGGAACTTTTTAATATTTTTATCACGGCGTTCTGGCTCGTCGGAATCACGAACGCGATTAATCTGCTCGACAATATGGACGGGCTGGCAGCCGGAATTGCCGGAATCGCTGCCTCCGCGCTCGCCGTCACGATGGCGGTTAACGGGCAGACAAACGAGCTTTTATTGCTGATGGGCTTTATCGCCGCGCTCGCCGGATTTTTGCGTTACAACTTTAATCCGGCTTCGATTTTTATGGGCGATTGCGGCTCGATGTTTGTCGGATTTTTTCTTGCCAGCTCGGTTTTGCTCAACAACAATGGCGGACAATCGCGGAGCATTTTTTCGGTCTTGGCGGTGCCGGTTTTGACTCTCTTTGTGCCGATTTTCGACACGACTTTCGTCACGGTTTTACGCAAATTGTGGGGACGCAAAGCATCGCAGGGCGGGCGCGACCACACTTCGCACCGGCTTGTCGCGCTCGGTTTGTCAGAGCGCTCGGCGGTTTTGATGCTTTACGGTTTTGCCGCTCTTGCGGGCGCTTTGGCTTTTGCCGTGCGCGAGCTTCGCGCCGATCAAAGTCTCGCGCTGGTCGGAGTGTTTATTGTCGCGTTGACGATTGTCGGCGTTTATTTGGGCAAGGTTCACATTTACGAAGAGCAGGCAGACGATGCGCTGAAAGAAAAACCCGCTTTCGGTTTTCTTCTCGACCTTTCGCACAAACGGCGAGTTTTTGAAATCATTCTCGACGTTTGGCTGATCGCTTTGTCGTATTACGGCGCTTACGTTTTGCTTTTCGGTTCGCTGGAAAACCCGGTTGATTGGG
>DASVRD010000050.1:0-25156 GCA_036388775.1 Pyrinomonadaceae bacterium
TTTGATGTACTCTCCTTCAAACCTCGACCCGAACCGGAAATATCCTGTTGTCAATTACATTTATCCGGGACCGCAGGGCGGCAGCATCGGCGGCAACTGGGGATTTTCTCCTGCGCGCGGCGATAATCAAGCGCTCGCCGAACTCGGTTTCGTCGTCGTCCAGATCGAAGGCACTTGCAATCCGCTGCGCTCAAAGAAATTTCATGACGCCTGTTACGGAAATATGGCTGACAATACTCTGGCAGACCAAATCGCCGGAATGCGCCAGCTCGCCCAGCGTTTTCCGTATATTGATTTAAACCGCGTCGGCATTTGGGGACATTCCGGCGGCGGATTTGCAACAGCCGCCGCGATGTTCCGTCATCCCGATTTCTTCAAAGTCGGAATTGCCGAATCCGGCAATCACGAAAACCGCAATTACGAAGACGATTGGGGCGAGCGTTACATCGGTTTGGAAACCAAAGTAAACGGCAAATCGAATTACGAAGAACAGGCAAATCAAGTCCACGCCAAAAATCTGAAAGGCAAACTGCTGCTCGCGCATGGCACAATGGACGACAATGTGCCGCCGTACAATACTTATCTGGTTGTTGACGCGCTGATCAAAGCCAATAAGGATTTTGATTTGCTGATGATTCCGAACGCCAGACACGGTTTCGGCAACGCTTCACTTTATATGACGCGCCGACGCTGGGATTATTTCGTCAAACATCTGCTCGGCATCGAACCGCCGAAAGATTATCAGTTAAAACCACCGGCACCGACACCGCAATAGCGCAAAGTAAAAAGTAAAAAGGCAAAAGGCAAAAGTAAAGAAACTAAATTCCGAACTTTTGCCTTTTGCCTTTTTACTTTTGCCTTGTGAATTTAATTCACCGTTTCGTTGTTTTGCTCTGCTGCGCTGTCGGTTAACGCAGTCAATAAATTATCCGAAGCCGCCGTTTCGCTGTGCTTGCCCTTCAAACGTTCGTCGCCGATTCCGCCCGGCGCGGGCAAAAATGTGTTGACCAGCGAAAACAAATCGGATGTTAGACCGGGAAATACGCCGTGAAACATAACGCCCAATTTCGCGGGCATCGAAATAATATGTTCCGCCTCGCAGCGTTTTGTCGCCGAGACGATTTCGTGCGCGGCTTGTTCGGCGCTGACCGAAAGAAACGGCAGCGAGTCGCTCAATTTAAACCAGGCGTATTCCTTTTCGTTCTGCCCTTTGAAAAAAGCGTTGCGCGGGCTGCCCGTCCGCATCAAGCCCGGCACAATCGTCGTCACATAAATTCCGTCTTTTAAAAGCTCACCGCGCAAGCCTTCGGAGTAACCGACGAGCGCGAATTTGCTCGCGGCATACGGCAGCAGATGCGGAAATGCGACTTTGCCGCCGATTGAAGTGATATTGACGATATTGCCGCTTCCGCGTTCTTTCATTTCAGGCAAAACTTCCTGAATCGTGTGATACGAAGCCCAGAAATGCGTGTTCATCGCTTCGACGTAATCGGCTTCGGTCGCGTGTTCGACGGGTGTCACCTGAATAATTCCGGCGTTGTTAACGAGAACGTCAATCTGCCCGAACTCCATTCTTACGGCGTTAACCATTTGCCCGATTTCCGCTTTGTTTTGCAAATCGCAAGTCGCATAAAAAACGTCTGCCCCACGCTCTTTTAAATCTTCTTCGGCGCGCTGTAGCTCTTCCAAATCGCGGGCGCAAATCGCAATTTTCGCGCCTTCGGCGGCAAACTGTCTGGCTAAAACCAAACCAAGACCGCGCGAGCCGCCCGTGATTAAAACAACCTTGTCACGCAAATCAATTTCACGTGTTTTGTTAATTATTGTTTTCGCCAGCAAAACCGCGCCTAATCCGGCGGCAGTCCACATTAAAACATTTCTGTTTTCAGCTTTCATTTTTGCCCTGCTCCTTGTCAGAAAAAACGGCGACGACCGGAGCGTGATCCGAAGGACGTTCCCAGCCACGCGGTGATTTATCAACTTCGCAGTGCAAGCATCGTGCCGCCAGAGACGGCGAAACCCAAATATGATCTATTCTCAAACCGTTATTTTTAAAAAACGAGCCTTCGCGGTAATTCCACCACGAATAAAGCCCGCCCGCTTCGTGGAAAAGCCGGAAAGCATCAACAAAACCCCATTTTCGAACGTAATCGAGAGCGGCGCGTTCCGGTCGGGAAAAATGCAGTTTGCCCTCCCACGTTCGGACATCGTACACATCGCGTTCGTCCGGCGCGACGTTAAAATCGCCGCACAGCAAAACGTCGCCGGTTTTATCGCAGTTCGCTTCAAAAAAATGCCTGAGACGTTGCAGCCAATCCAATTTAAATTTAAAAGGGTCTGACCATAATTCGGTGCCGTTCGGAATGTAAGTATTAACGATGCGAATGCCGTTTATTGTTGCCGCAATAAGTCGTTTCGGCGCATCTTCCGCATCGTCGAGAAAATTGTATTGAACATCGGCAATTTCGTGACGCGACAAAATGGCGACGCCGTTGTACGACTTTTGCCCGATAAAAGCCGAATTGTAACCGAGTTCGAGAAAATCAAAAGCCGGAAATTTATCATCGGTAGTTTTCGTTTCCTGAAGGCACAAAACGTCCGGCTGCTCTTTCTCAACCCAGCGCACGATGTGCGGCATTCTGGCAAAAACCGAATTTACATTCCAAGTCGCTATTTTCATATAACGGAAAATGGAGAACGGAAAACGAAGAATGATGAACCGAAGATTTGTTTTCAGTTCTCCATTCTCAGTTCTTAGTTCTCCGTTATTTCATCTCCCATTCGCCGCAAAAGACGAAATCGGCGCGCCCCGTGAGCAGCATTTCGTCGTCAGATTCGCGCCAAAATACTGTCGCTTGCCCGCCCGGACTGTGAACCGTAATCTTTCTCTCGGTTTCATTTCGCAGACAAGCGGCGACTGCTGCCGCGACCGAACAAGTGCCGGAAGCCATAGTTTCGCCCGCGCCGCGCTCCCAGATACGAAGCTCGATGTTGTTTATATCGAGGACTTTGACGAAAACTGCGTTTGTGCGTTCGGGGAAAAGCAGATGAGTTTCGATTTCGCTCCCCGTTTCGCGCCAATCAAAAGCGTCGAAATCGTCAACAAAAACGCACGTCACGGGATTTCCGACGTTGACAGCGGTGATTTTAAATTCCTCTTCGCCGACAAGAAGCGGAAAATCAACCACGGTTTCCAATTTTTCTTTTGACTGAAGCGGAATCGAAGCCGAATCGAATTTCGGTTTGCCAAGCTCGGCTTCAAACCGATAATGCCCCGCGTCAATTGTCTCCAAAAGACGATAATTTTTGACCCCGCTCTTGGTTTTGAGCCGCAGATTTTCCTCAGTCCAGATTTTCCGGTAATGCAGATACGCGACGGCGCAGCGCGTGCCGTTGCCGGAAAAACCGGCTTCACTGCCGTCAGGGTTAAAAATGCGCGCCGAAAAATCAGCCGCGTTTGACTTCAGTTTGCCGATAATCGCAATTCCGTCCGCGCCGACGCCGTAATGCCGGTCGCAAATCTGGCGCGCGAAATCACTGAGAGATTTTACGCTTTTTAGGTTTTCCGCTTCGAGAACCAGATAATCGTTGCCGAAGCCGTGAAATTTACAAAACTTCATCTGTTGTTTCTTCCGCGTCGAACTCGATTTTTTCGTAAACGTCCGCCAAATCGAGCTGGCATTCGATTGAATTTAATGTCAAAACAGCTTCCAAACTCGTGATTTCCGAAATCAGCCACGCCCCGGTTGATTGTCTGGCGTAATGCTCAATGTTCGGTTTGTGCTGCGAGATTAAAATTAGCTCTTGCAGCGATTCGATTGTGCGATAATTTTTGGCTTTTTCGCTGCGGTCAAACTGTTCGGTCGAGGGCGATAAAACTTCAATTAACACAGTCGGATTCAATAAATTTTCGCCGCCTCTGCGCTCAATTTGCGGTTCGCCGCAAACTACGACGACATCAGGATAAGTGTAAAAGTTTTTATGAATCTTAACGCGCATATCGTTTTGGTAAACTTCACACGGTCGCCGCCGGAGCTGTCCGTGCAAACTTGCCGCGACATTTGTCGAAATAACGTTGTGTCTGCGAGTTGCGCCAGCCATTGCGAAAATTTCGCCGAAGTAAAACTCGCTGCGCCGCGTCGCCCGCTCTTCCAGAATTAAATATTCTTCGTCGGTAAAAAGGCGTTGTTTCGGTAAAGCCGACATCATAAGCTGTCTCCTTTAATTCGTTTTCCCGTTGAAATTTGCCAGAGCTAGAACGATTTCGTCAATCACGGCGCGCGACGCGGCGCTTCCGGCAGGAAGCGCATTAACGATAACGGAAAACGCAAGCTGCTCGCCCGCAGCGGTCGTCAAATAACCGGAAAGCGCGGAAACCTGGTCAATCGTGCCGGTTTTGCCGCGAACATTTCCGGCGGCGAAGGTGTTTTTAAAACGATTCTGCAAAGTTCCGTCAACGCCTGCAATCGTCAAGCTTTCGCGCCAACTCGAAGCATAACGATGCCGGTTCATAAATGCGTAAAGCTGCGCCGCCGCGCTCGGCGTAATCAAATTATGTCTGGATAAACCGGAACCGTCCCATTGAACGACGCTGCCGGGCGCGATTTCGGCTTCAGCCAGAAATTTTTGCACGACCGCCGCGCCGCGTTCCGAGCTTGTTTGTTTCGGGTCGGTTTTGTCGCCCGCCGCTTCGCCCAGCGCTCGCAAAATTAATTCGGTGTAAGTATTCTGGCTCGGTTTCATCGTTTTGGCGGCGATAATTCCAAAAACCGGCGAATCGTGGCGCGCGATTTCGACCATTTTCGGAATATCGAGCGGAGCGAGCTTGCGCGCCTTTGCGTCAATTGCGCGAGTTTGTCCAGTCACGATGACGCCTTTTTGTGCGAGCGCATTTTTGAGCAGCGCGACAAACATTTCCGCCGGTTTAGCAATCGTAATCTCGTTTGACCAAACTTTGCCGCCGAGCGGCATTGTGCCGCGAATTTCCAGAACGTTTGTGCCGAGCCGTTTGTGAACTTCAAGCTCCTGTTTTGTTCCGGCAGCGGTGGTTTGAGTCAGGTTGATGACGGTAAAAAGCTGATTCGGCGGCGCGATTGTGACAATGCAGGGAGCGCCCGTGTTTGCGCCGGGCGCAATTTGCAGTTTTACGAGATTGTCATTGATTGACAGTGCGGAAACTTCAGCGCCCGATTCCCACTGCAAATCGTCCCATTCCCATGTAACCTGAATCGGATCGCCCGAAAAATAACTTTCGTCGCCGATGAGATTGCCTTCGATTCGCCGCACGCCGCTTGCCGCGATTTTCGCCGCCAATTCGTCCAAAGTGCTAATCGCCGCACCGTCTTGCGGAACGGTCGAAATCAATGGATTGCCGCGCCCGTAAACAATCAGATCACCGCGAATCGTGCCGTTTGAATCGGGCTGAGCGGCGGCGTAAACGCTCGTCGTAAATCTAAAATTGGGGGAAAGCCTGTCCAAAGCCGCAGCCACCGTAAAGTTTTTCATATTCGAGGCGGGCATAAAATATTTTTCCGCGTTTTGTTCAAAAACCGTTTTGCCCGAATCGAGTGATAAAACTTTAACGCCGACCTGAGCGCGCAAAAGCTGCGGTCTCAATAAAACCGAGCGAATCTGCGATTGCAGCTCCGGCAAAGATTGAACGCGCTGCGACGCCGGCGTCGCAGTCGGCGAAGCGGCGGGCGTCGGCGTAATTATCGGCGAAGGTTTCGGCGTCGGAGTTTGCGCGGGCGCGATTCGCTCGCGCGAGGGCGGCGTTGTGGTTTCCTGCGCGCTCGTCAGCGGCACAAAATTGAAAGCGAGAAAGAGGAAAGCGAGGCAAAAAACCGATTTTTCTTTGAATAAAAATTTCATAACAAAACAAGGGAGACCGCAAGCAAATTACCGTGATTTTCGCAGATTTTACGAAAGTTGCAAACAACTCTTTGAGGCAAATTCAAACACCTGACAAAAATAAAAACAAGAAAAACTATTAACTATAAACTGTAAACTGTGAACTGTTATGCAATGCAAGATAGTGGATAGTTCATAGTTTACAGTTTATAGTTTCAATCGTTTTCCGTTTGTATTCTGATTTTGTTCAGTCATTTTACAGAAAATAAAAAGGGGAAAAGCTCGCGGCTTCTCCCCTTTTTGGCTTTTCATTTTAATTTCCCATTATTTTCCGGCGAGCAATCTATCGAGCGCCGTTTGCGGGACAAAGGCGCGCAGTTCGATCTCGTTGGCGGTTTGCGAGATTTTCAGACTTTCGGCGATGTCCGCAATGACTTCGTTTCTGGCGCCTTTTCGCGCCCGCAGCAAACCGCTCAACGATTGCAGACCGAGCAGCGTCTCTTTCAAGTTTTTGGCTTGCTCGGCGGTTTCGGTTCGCGCCGCAAACAAAATGTTCGCGTTTCCGCCCGAAACATCCAGTGAACCAAAACCTTGCCTCAGCGAAGCTAAAATGTTGCCGATTTCGTCGTTGTCGAAACGCATAAGCGATTGCAAATCCGGCGGAATGTTACCGGCAAAACTCAAAACCGCGTTCGGATTTCTATTTGCAAGCGAGATCAATTCCGCATTTGCCGCTGTTTTCGCCTTTGTTTCAATCATCTGGCGGACTTGTTTCAAATCGCCGAAAGCGAGCGTGTTTTGGTCAACCGCGTGAAAAGCGACTTCGCCGGTCGTCAATTTGGCGATGATTTGCGACATTTTATCGGCGTTCGCCGGGTCTTTCGCCTGCGGCATCTGCGCGGCGACATCTTTCAATGAAACGATGAGCAGATTCCGGCTGCCGATTTTTTCTTCGCGGTATTTTCCGCTCAAAGCAATTTTCGCCGCGCCGAGCAATCCGGCTGCATTAAAATTTCCGCGCGTCACGGCGACGGGCGCAAAATCAATCTTTCCGGCGACGGCGCGTTCGTATTTGACGCCGACCGCGACGCGCTCAAACTGGCGTACGTCAATCCCGGTTTTGGCTTTAAAAGCGTCGAGGTCCTGATTTATCTTGGCGAGCATCGCCGGTTTGGAAGCCAAAATCTGCGGCAGCGCGTCCGTCGTTAAACGGCGCATATCTGCGACCGCCACAATGTCCGACGCTGGCAGCAAAGCGACCAGATCATTGGCTGGCGCGGCGTTTTTAACTGTCGCGTTTTGGGCAAAAACGGCTGAAAAATTTGCCGCAATCAAAGCAAAAGCGGCGATAAAAGCTGTTAATTTATTCATTTCAAACTCCAAAATTCACTCAATAAACGGCGTGTAATCCGACGTTTTAAAGATGCCTCTCAACGGTCGGCAGTTGTCGCCGGATAATTGTTTTTGATAGCTTTTTAAGCATTTTGCGGATGTCCGACAAAGCGGTTGCGCGGGTTGAAAACGTCGAAATTCGCGTCGTGCGCGGTTTCCACGTCGGCTGTTTCAATCATATTTATCAAACCTGCGGCGTCAAGCAGATGAACCGGCGTTTGAAATTCTCGTTGAAATTCCGCAAACGTCATTCCGTCCAGAAAAATTGATTCGTCCGACTTTAAAACGTGCGACGGAAGAATTGCGAAATCTCCGGTGACTTCATTTTTAACGCGCAAAAAATCTGCGCCCGTCAGCAATCCGGCGACGGCTACGTCGCCGCCGAAATATTCGTTTTTGACCGCTTTGACCGAAAGGCGCGTTCCGGTTTCCCGGTTTGTTTTTTCAATGATGCGCGTCATTTCGGGCGCGAACATTTCGCCCGTAAAAATCGTGCCGTTTAATTTTCGCGCTTGTTCGGGCGCAAGCGGTTTTTTCTTTAATTTGCGCCAGAGATTTTCAAATTTATTCAGAAAAGCTCGCACCATTCCGATGCCGTCTTCGATTTGCGGATAATTGCCGTAATGTTTGCGCGACGGAATCGGCAAACCGGCTTTGAGGTAAATTTCATCGCCCAAAAAAGCGAACGTTTCGCCGACTTTTGTTTGAAATTCGGCTTGCAAAGGCTCAATTTCCCGAATCGTCCGGCGGCAAAATTCCGGCGTGACGGCGGTTAAACGATTGTCGGTGTTGTATCTGGTCAAACCGAGCGGGACAATCGCCACGCTCGAAATTTTGGGGAAATGCGCCGCCAAATCCCGGACGGTTTTCTGCAAAATCGCGCCGTCGTTGATTTCGGGACACAAAACGACTTGCGCGTGAATTTCAATCTCGTTGTCGAGTAATCTTTTTAATTTCCCGGAAATATCGGCGCGCTTTTCGTCAACGCCGAGTAAATACGCGCGAACTTTTAAATCCGTCGCGTGAACCGAAACATATTGCGGCGAGAGACGCTGTTCTATAATTCGATTCATTTCGTCCGGCGTAATCGAAGAAAGAGTCGTGTAATTGCCGTAGAGAAACGAGAGGCGAATGTCTTCGTCGCGGATGAACAGGGAAGGGCGCGCGTCCGCCGGATTGCCTTTACAGAAACAGAACAAACACTCGTTGGCGCATTGGCGCGGGGCGATTTGCTCAAATTCGAGACCGAAATCTTCGCCTTCATCGCGCTCGATCTCCAGTTCCCAGGTTTCGCCGTTCGGCTTTTTGACTTGCAGAGTAAGCTCGGTTTCGCCTGCGGTTTGAAAGCGAAAATCGAGATAATCACGCACGGTTCGACCGTTGACGCGAACAATCCGGTCGTTTGATTTGAGTTCCAATTCTTCCGCAAGACTTCCGGCGGCAACATCCGTAATCAAAACTCCGGGACGCCGTAACTGCGTAACGGCTGGCGTGACTGCAAATTCGTACATTTTTTTACCTGTTTGATTCTAACCGAAACGGAGTAGATGCGAAAATGTGAGCGGCGGCTGCTAAATTTTGAGTCAAATGTTTGCCGCGACATTGACAAACATTGAAAACGTTTTTAACCTTCAAAGGTTCAGAGCTTTCCCCACTTTGCCTGCGATTGAAGCGGCTTTATGAATAACACTGTGCGAGACGAAGAATCGAATCCGGTAAAAACCGATGCTCAAAACGATGAAACGGCGACGAAAGGGCGCATTTTGCTGGCGGAAGACGATGCGGCAATGCGCCGCTTGCTCGAAGTCGTTTTAAAACGCGCCGGTTACGAAGTCGTCGCGGCGGAAGACGGTTTACAGGCGATGCAAGCCGCCGGAACTCAAAAATTCGATCTCGCCGTTATTGACGCGATTATGCCGAATCTTTCCGGTCTCGAATTGTGTCGAATTTTCCGCGCCAATCCGATGTGGCAAAATATGCGGCTCGTGATGATGAGCGGTATGGAATCGGAATCCGATTGCGAAGCCGACGCTCATTTGCTCAAATCATCGCGGTTGCAGGAAGAATTGCTCGAAACCATTTCAGGCTTGCTCGCCGCTTCGCATTAAATTTCAAATCTCATTTAATAGAGCAAATTTCAATTTGTCGAAATACAAAAGAAGAGAATTAACAGGGATGGAAGGGATAAAAGAGATAAACCAAAAACAAGAAATATCCCTTTTATCCCTTCCATCCCTGTTAATTCTTTGTCTTTCAATTTATTGAAATGCGATTTAGTTGCGAAAGAACATAAAAAACACGAAAAAATTTTATATCCTTTTCGTGTTTTTCGTATTCTTTCACGGCTAAATCTTAACTTGTCGCTGCCGTTGATGCGCCGTCAAGCAGGCTGTCGAGGGGCGTGTATTCGATGTTTTGCGAAACCGCGACCGCTTCATAAGTGCATTTCCCGGCGTAAGTGTTGACGCCTTCTTTTAAACCCGAATCTCCGGCAATCGCGCCCTCAAAGCCTTTGTTCGCCAAATCCACAGCATAAGGCAAAGTCGCGTTCGTGAGCGCAAAAGTCGAAGTGCGCGGCACAGCGCCCGGCATATTCGCCACGCAATAATGCAGCACGCCTTCTTCGTAAAACGTCGGGTTCGAGTGCGTCGTCGGTCTGGTTGTCTCAAAACAACCGCCCTGGTCAACCGCCACGTCAACCAAAACCGCGCCGTTCGGAATCAGCTTCAACATATCGCGCGTGACTAGTTTCGGAGCGGCAGCGCCCGGAATCAAAACCGCGCCGATAACCAAATCGGCGTGCGAAATCGCTTCTTCAATCGCGTAGCGCGACGAAGCCAGAGTTTGGACTTTCGACAAAAAGATGTCGTCCAGTTCGCGCAGACGGTCGAGGTTTTTATCAATAATGATAACTTTCGCGCCGAGACCGACAGCCATTTTCGCCGCTTCCGTGCCGACAATACCGCCGCCGATAATGACGACGTTTGCCGCCGGAACGCCCGGAACGCCGCCGAGCAAAATGCCGCGCCCGCCGTTCATTCTTTCGAGATAAGTAGCGCCGACCTGAACCGACATTCTACCCGCAACTTCGGACATCGGAGTCAAAAGCGGCAAACGATTGTGTTTGTCCGTGATGGTTTCATAAGCGACGCCCGTCACTTTGCGCTCCATCATTTGTTTGGTCAATTCAAATTCGGGCGCGAGATGCAGGTAAGTAAAAAGCAGTTGATTTTCGCGCATTCGCGGATATTCGGGCGCAATCGGCTCTTTGACTTTGACGATCATATCGCCCGTTTGCCAAACTTCGTCGGCTGTTCCCAAAATCGTCGCGCCCGCTTTTTCATAAAGCGCGTTTTCAAAGCCGGAGCCTTCGCCCGCTTTGTTTTCCACATAAACCGTGTGCCCTGCATCCGTCAGCGCTCGCACTCCGGCAGGCGTCAAACCGACGCGGTATTCATTGTCTTTGATTTCCTTCGGTAATCCGATTTTCATTCTATGCTCCAATTCGTAATTTAACTTTCTAATTTTATTCTTCGTGGAGAAAATCACCTTTCCGCAAGCTTTCAACGCTGATTTTCCCGTCGCGCAATCCATCGAGCAGATCTAGCTCATCCAAAGCGTGTTTCAGTTCGTCGCGCGTGATTTGACCTTTTTCGTCAAGTTTTTTCACAACAGCCGACAACATCAAAGCGACTGAACCGAGATCATATTCAAGCCTTTGAACTCTCTGAGCGAGCTGATTGTTTTGATAACGCAAGTTAGCTTTTTCATTTTCTTTGGCGCGCTCAAGTCGTTCATGACTTTCTGCAATGCGTCGCAGTTGCGATGCTTCGGAAACTTCTGGTAAGAAAAAGTCATAAAAGCTCATATTTTTATAAACCGTCAATGCATGTTTCTACAGTTTACTTCAAAAACACCGGACATGCGTTTTCATTCTCTATAATTTAATGGATTATCACTTTATTTCAAATTCCGCTTATGTATATTTAACGGATTGAGCAACAAAACTTGTTTTTCCAATTAATCCAAAATCTTCGAGAGCTTTACATTCCTGCCAAAACGGCGCGAATTTCGCCATAGCTGTAATTGTCGCCCAGGAACTCCTTGACCGGCGACAAAGCACCGGTTTCGTTAAATCGAAAAAGCGCCTGGCGGATTGTCTCAATTTTGTCTTCGGAAACAACATCTTCGAGCTTGACCTCGCCGGTCGGGATAAATCGCAAAAGATGCATTTCAACAGTGCTTTTCGACATTCCGCGCAGCGCCGCGATTTTATCAACCGGAATTCCGCCGCGAAACATTTTTAGCGAAATGTTGTAAGTGTCATCGCCGTTTTCGTCGCGTTTCGTGCGCTTCTTTCGCTCATGCTTCGGCGTTTTTAAATCAATCCGCGATGAATGACCGTTGACGACGCAATATTCTCTGACAACTTCGAGAAAATCAGCCCCGTATTTATCCAATTTCAAATCGCCGACGCCCGAAATTTTTCGCATTTCAGCCAGAGTCTGGGGCAGAAAGGTCGCCATTTCGACCAGCGTTGCGTCCGAAAAAACGACATACGGCGGGACGTTTTCGCTGCGCGCGAAATCCGCTCGGATCCGACGTAATTCGTCGAATAAATCTTTGAAATATTCGTGCGAAGTTTCCGCCACGAGCGATGATTTTTTATCTTCTTTATCTTCCCTGACCGTGACTTTGATTAACTCGACCTTTTCGTTTCCGCGCAAAACGTCCCAGCTTTTGTCGGTTAAAACGATGATCGAATAATTGTCTTTTTCCTTTTGCGCCAAATATCCCTGATTGATTAAATCGTGAAAATAATCGAACCAGTTTTGTTTTGAAACGTCCGCGCCGACGCCGTAAGTTTTGAGTTGTTTATGCTGCTCCCAGATTTTTTGCGATTTCGAGCCGCGCAGAAAATCAATCAGGTAATTGATTCCGACGCGCTGTCCCGTTCGATAAACCGCGCTCAGAGCCTTTTGCGCGATGATCGTTCCGTCAAACGTCTCAAATTCTTTCCCGCAATTGTCGCAGTGCCCGCAATTTTCGGTTAAATCTTCCGAAAAATAGCTGAGCAGAAATTTACGCCGACAGGCTTTTAAATCGCCGAATTTGCCCATCAAATTCAGCTTTTTGAGCATTATTTCCGACTGCTCGCGGTTGCCCTCGACGGCGGCAAAGTCTTTTAGTTTTTTGACATCAGCCCAGCTAAAAAACAGCAACGCTTCCGATTGCAAACCATCGCGTCCGGCTCTGCCGGTTTCCTGATAATAACTTTCGACATTTTTGGGCAAATCCAAATGCACGACAAAGCGCACGTTAGATTTATCAATGCCCATTCCGAAAGCGATTGTCGCCACGATGATTTTCGCTTCGTCTTTTAAAAACAATTCCTGATGCCGGTCGCGTTTTTCCTTTTCGAGCCCGGCGTGATAGGGCAGCGCCTCAAAACCTTCGCCGCGTAAATCTTCGGCTAAACTCTCGACCGAATTGCGGCTCAAACAATAAATAATTCCGCTCTGATCGCGCCGCTCGGCCAGATAATCAAGAAGCTGAGAATAAGAATTTCGTTTCGGCTCGACGCGATAAAAAATATTCGGGCGATTAAAGCTCGAAACAAAAAGCTCGGCGTTTTTGAGATTCAAACGCTCGATGATATCTTTGCGAACAAGTTTGTCGGCGGTCGCGGTCAGCGCGATAATCGGGATTTCGGGAAAATAGGTTTTCAATTTGCCGAGCTGCAAATATTCCGGTCGAAAATCGTGTCCCCAACTCGAAATGCAGTGCGCTTCGTCAATCGCAAACAGTGAAATGTTTATTTGTTCGAGAAAATCAACAAACTGGTCGCCGCTTTGGAAAAGCCGTTCGGGCGCGACATATAGCAGTTTTAATTTTCCGTTGCGCGCGGCTTGAAAAACCTTGATCTGTTCCTGCGCGGTCTGCGTCGAATTTAAAAACGCGGCTTCAATCCCGTTGTTTTTAAGCGCGTCAACCTGATCTTTCATCAACGCGATGAGCGGCGATACGACGAGCGTCAAACCGTCGAGCATCAACGCCGGAATTTGATAACACAAAGATTTCCCGCCGCCCGTAGGCATCAACACCACACAGTCTTTTCCCGCCAAAACGGTTTCAATCGCCTGCTCCTGATTGAGCCGAAACGAATCGTAACCGAACTGGTTTTTGAGGATTTCTTTGGCGCGTGCGATGTTCATTTTCAAATCCAAGATGAGCCACGAACAAACACGAAATTTCACGAAAATAAAAGCTAAAAAATAAAAGCTACAAACTGTTTATATTTTATATCTTTCGTGTCTTTTCGTATTTGTTCGTGGCTAAAATCTAAATCTCAACCAGATCAATCTGCGCGCGCTGCAATTTGCCCGAATAATCAACGTAGATTGATTTCCATTCGCTGAAAATGTCGAGAACCTGCGTTCCGGCTTCGCGGTGTCCGTTGCCCGTGCCTTTCGTGCCGCCGAACGGCAGGTGAACTTCCGCGCCGATGGTCGCCGAGTTAACGTAGAAAATTCCGGTGTACATTTCCTGCATCGCGTAAAAAGCGCGGTTCACGTCCTGCGTATAAATCGCAGAAGATAAACCGTATTCGACGTTGTTGGCGATTTGAATCGCTTCTTCGAGCGTTTCAAACGGAATAACGGTTGTGACGGGTCCGAAAATTTCTTCCCGCGAAATTCGCATATCCGGCGAAGCGTCTGCGAAAACGGTCGGCTCGATAAAATAACCGTTGGCAAAATCGCCATTCGTCAGACGATTTCCGCCGCACATCATTCGGGCTTTATCTTCGTTTTTTCCGATCTCGATGTACGACATAATTTTTTCAACAGCCGCTTCGTTAATCACCGGACCGACTTCGGTCGAGCTTTCCAAACCGTTGCCGATACGCAGTTGTTTGACGCGCGCAGTCAGTTTTTCGACAAATTCGTTGTAAACCGCTTTATGAACGACAAGCCGCGACGAAGCCGTGCAGCGTTGTCCCGAAGTTCCAAAAGCGCCCCAGACCGAGCCTTCGACAGCGAGATCAACATCGGCGTCGTCCATAATAATAATCACGTTTTTGCCGCCCATTTCGAGAGACACAATCGCGTTTCGTTTAGCGCAGTCTCCGGCGATGATTCTGCCGGTGGAAGTTGAACCTGTAAATGAAATAAGGCGCACGTGGCGATGATTTACCAAAGGCGCGCCGACATCTTCGCCGTGTCCGTTGACGATGTTGACGACGCCTGCGGGAATTCCGGCTTCTTCGCAGGATTTGACGAGATTATAAGTCGAAAGCGGCACGTCTTCGCCCGGTTTTATGACGACCGTGTTACCGCAGACGAGCGCTGGAATCAATTTCCACGACGGAATCGCCATCGGGAAATTAAAAGGCGTGATAAGTCCGCAAATTCCTACCGGCTGCCGGACGCACATCGCAAACTTGCTCGGCATTTCCGCCGGAGTCGTGTAACCGTGCAGACGGCGTCCCTCGCCCGCCGTGTAATAAGTGCAGTCAATCGCTTCCTGCACATCGCCGCCGGTTTCTTTCAAAACCTTGCCCATTTCGCGCGTCATCTCTTGCGAAAAACGGTCTTTGTTTTTGATTAAAATTTCGCCCAGGCGAAACAGCATTTCGGCACGTTTTGGCGCGGGCGTCCGACGCCATTTGTCTGCGGCTTCGCGGGCGGCGTCAACGGCTCGATTAACGTCTTCGGCGTTTGATTTCGGGAATAAACCGACAACATCGCGCGTGTCGGCAGGATTGCGGTTTTCAAAAAACTCGCGGCTGGCGCTTTCTGCCCATTCGCCGCCGATATAATTCAAATATTTTTGCATAAGTTGTTTTGTTTAAAGGTAGAAGAGCAAGCTGAAAATATAACAAAATACGGGCAAATTGTCACAGACGAGCGCAAAATGAAAGCGGTCGGTGTTTGAACCCGACCGCTTTCATTTTTAACTTTACTGCTAAAGCCTATTGGAAAGTAAATTGAACGATTCTGGTTACGATTTTTCGGCTCTGCGCGTCGTATCTGCCGACGTGAATGACAACGGCGTCGCCGGTTTTCAATTTATTAACGACGGCGGCAAATTCGGCTTGTGTCGAGACCGGAATTCGATTAACGCGCGTTACCAAATCGCCGGGCGTGATTGCCGATTCGCGATTTAGATACTTCACATCAGCGACAATTCCGTTCGGGTTTACGTCTTTGACGAGCAAGCCTTTAACGTTTGTCAGACGGTTTTGCGCGGCAAGCTGCGGCGTCAATTCGGTTAAAACCAAACCGAGCTGCGGGGCTGTTCTATCAATCGTTTTCTCGTTTCTGGGCTGCAAGTTGCGCCGTTCTTCTACCGTAAGCGGGCGTTCGCCGAGCGTGACGGAAGCGGTGCGGCGTTCGAGCCTGTTGCCGACTTCGCGCAAATACGCAACTTCTATTGTTTGTCCCGGTGCGGTCGAAGCCACTTTGCCGATTAAATCCTGCGCACTTGCAATCGGCTGCCCGTTAATCCCGACAATTACGTCGTTATCCAGCAAACCGGCTTTCGCCGCTCCGCCTTGCGGGTCTCGGACATCCGTAACAATCGCGCCTTTGGGTTCGGGCAATTCGTAAACTTTGGCGAATTCCGGTTTGACCGAATCGAGTTGAACGCCCAGATAACCGCGCCGGACTTTGCCGTTTTGCAAAATCTGATTGTAAACGTATGCGGCTTCGTTCGACGGCAGAGCAAATCCGACGCCGTTGTAATCGCCGGTCAGCGTGGCGATTTGCGAGTTGACGCCGACGACTTCGCCGCGCATATTGACGAGCGGACCGCCCGAATTTCCACGATTAATCGCCGCGTCGGTTTGAATAAACTTCTGAAAGCTCGAACCTTGAGGTGTTGACCGACCGACTTGCGAGATAATTCCCGCCGTTACGGATTGGTCAAGACCGAACGGCGAACCGATTGCCAAAACCCAATCGCCGACCGCCGCGCCGTTTGAATCGCCCAGTTGAATAAACGGCAAATCTTTTCCGGCATTAACTTTCAAAACCGCCAAATCGGTTTCAACGTCCGAGCCGACGACGGACGCGATCAATTCTTCGCCCGTTTCCAATCGAACCGTGATCCGATTAGCGTCCTCGATGACATGCAGATTCGTCAGAATATAACCGGATTTATCAACAATAAAACCGCTTCCGACCGCATAACTCGGACGCTGTTGCGGAAGCTGGCGGCGGAAATATTCGAGAATCGGATTGTCGTCCGATTTATCTTTGTCGTTTTTAGGCGTGGTTTTAACGTCAATTTCCGGCGCGTTTGTTTTCGTGTCAATGTTGACGACCGCCGGTTCGACCTGCTTCGCAACTACGGCGAAAGAAGCCGACAAAGTTTCGGGCGCGGCGGCGAAATTCGCCGATTTTTCGGCGGTCGTCCGCTCTACACCGACGAGAAAGCCAATTCCGGCGCCGCTTAAAACGCAAACCGCGCCGAGTCCCAAAATGTAACCGCGCAGGCGGCGAAAAAGTTCTTTTTCCATCTCGTTTTTCTTTTCGGCTCCTTATTTTTCCGGCGATTCAAACAAATGATTAAATTAAATGACCGAAAGCTCGTTCTTTGATTTCAAAACGAAGATTTTGGTTGTGCTGAGATTATAACGAAAAATACGGGCGCGGCGAAACTTTTTTGAGGAGCGGCGCGCTTTAGTCGCCGAAAAGCTCTTCCGCCATCAGTTGTTCGAGCAGCATTCGAGCTTCTTCCGATTCGAATTCAAAGGCTTGCTGTTCGAGCGCGATGCGAACAATATCGGCGTAAAGCGGGTCGTCAATAAGCGGGTAAAGCCGCGAAACCGGAATTTGCGCAAGAGCTTCAAAAGCCAGCGCGCGAACCGGCGCGTGTTCGGCTTGGCGCACGATTTCGCAAACTTCGGCGGCGGAAAAACGCGCCGTCAAGGCGTCGGCGAGCATATCAACGCGCGCGTAATCGTAGCGCAGGAGGGCGCGTTCGACGAGCTGAATAAAAATTTCGGCTGATTCGGTTTGAGTTTCCAAAACGCGAGCCGTCGCGTCCGCAATGCGGCGCAATTCGCGGAAATTTGTCGGGTTTTTTCTGGCTTCAGCGTCCACCGCGCGCTCGTCGAGAGCGCTTAAAAGACGGCTCAATTCCCAATCGGATTGAGCGTCGTAGTAAAATTTTTGACCGGCACTTGTGTTAGCCGTTGACGGTGTTTGCTGCAACATCGCGCCGACCACCATTCGCCGTGTTCCCGGTCGCAAGCCTTCCCATACATCTGCGACTCGTGTGCCAAAATCTTTAATCGTCATTCTTTTCAACTGACAAAAAAAGGTTCAAAAATCTGCCGAACCTAAATTTGCCCAAACCGAATTTTACCATTAGCCGTCCGAACTGTAAAAAGAATCTTTCTCAAGATTTTCACATAACCAAACAGGCAAACTGTAAACTGTAAACTGTAAACTGTAAACTGTTTTTGCGTAAAACCTTAGCTTCTTTGCAAGACAGTTTACAGTTTATAGTTGATAGTTGACAGTTTCGACAAACTCTCTACTGTTTAAGAATACCCTCTTTCAATGGCTTTTCGCCTCGTTCTTTTAAACGTTTTTCCATTTCAAACAAGCGGCGACTGCGCTCATCTTCGGAAATATCCGCGCTGAAAATCTCAAAAAGAGCAAAAGGCGTCGAACTGACGAGGCGCAATTCCCAAGCTTCGCCTGTTTTCCCCGAAGCGCGCGAAAACAGAAGCGCGTTCACCTCCGAAACGACTGTCGGCGCGCCCGCTTCGAAAGAATCGCCCGATTTTTCGAGCAATTCTTTCCTGAGCAAAACGCGCCGCAAAGTCCAGCCGTGTTTTCGATAAGTCGCCGCGATTTCCCGAATCAAATCGGTTTCGTTCATTTTTTCTCAGGCTTATTCGCTTGCGGCTGTTTTTTATCAGTAGGAATTTTCGGCGCCGAGTTCATATTCGGCATCGCCGCATTCGTATTAGTAATGTCAGGAGCGGGAATAATCTGCGGCACGTTGTTGTTGGCTTCGGTTTCGGCTTGCGACGGCGCAGGTTTTTTGTAGCTTCCGTTAAAAAGGTCGCCGACTGCTAATTTCCAGCGCCCGTCTTCTAAAATAAACGGCACGTCTTGCCAAGAGCCGTTTGCTTCCTGTACCTCAAGCGCGCCCATATTGTCCTTTATGCGCTCATTACGAGTCGGCGGCAGTTTTTCGGAACTTGTTGATTGAATCAACCCGTTTCTAAACATTTCCTCCGGCGTTTTCTTTTGCATTCCGGCAACTGTCAAAGCAAAGTCCACAGTCGCTTTTGACATATTCGCTTTGATGTTTTCGGTGTTTTTGCTTTTGACCGCATCATATAAATTTTTATATGCCTCAGTCAGCACCCCGGTTTTGCTCGCGCTGCTCTGGCAAGCTGATAAAACCACAAATCCGCCGATCACAAACAAGATTGACAATAAGTTTTTATTGATTCGCATTTTTATTCCGTTTCTTCAAAATTAAGATAATTTAAACGGATTATAGACAACGCCGCGCAAATCTCAAATCGCGCGCCGGACTGAAACGGAGATTTTAACGTCAAACGCGGCTGACAAATTTGCCAGCCGCGTTTGACGCTTCTTTCGATAACTTTAAAAGCGCTTGTTTTGACCGGAAGTGTTCGTATTTCCGGTGTTCGCGTTTTTATTCCCGGTGTTCGCGCCGAGCGGTTTCGCCGGTTTTGCGCCGCCGGTATTTAAATCAACCGGAGCCGGATAACCTTTTCCTTTCAAAGCCGCGATTTCAATCGTCGCTTCTTTCGCGCCTTTGATTGTTCTCGTTTCCTTGACGTTTTTGTTCGAGTTGTTATTCACGCTTCCGGCAGGCATTGCCTCGACCGGATTTCCCGCCGGGTCGCGCGCCATTTGTTTGAGCGCTTCGGAGATTTTCGCCCGTTCCTGCTCGCTCAAACTGTCATAGGCAACTCCTTGAGCCTGCAACACAGCGCGCAAATTTTCTACGGTGTTCGTGCCGCGCTCGTAAACGTCGCGGAAAATCTTTAACTTTCCGTCTTCGGCGACAATCGTTTCGTAACGCAGCTCGACCGGAATCGGCTGCGAGAGCTTGACGTTTTTCGTTTCGGTTTTGTTTTTCAGGTGATTTTTAACGTCTTCCGCAGTCACCTGAGTTCCGGTCAACTGCGCGAGATCAAGCGCGACCTGCTGCACTTGGTCGTTGGTCAAACCGACGCAGCCGTGCGAAGCGAAACCGCCGAGGCGCGCAGGATTTTTCCCGCCGTGAATCAAAGACGGCGAACCGATTGGAATTTTGATCGGTCCGAGCGGATTAAGCGCGCTTCCGGCTTCGACTTTTTTGCCCGGCTCAATCTTGCCCTTCACCCAAGGCTCGTCGGGCGGCGTCCACGTCGGATTAAAAATCAGCGTTTCCGCTTTTCGCATTCCGACGGGAAGCGGAAATTCCGGGTAACCGATTCCGATTTTATAGCTGCGTACGAGCTGCCCGTCTTTGAATAAATCCATTCGATAAGCCGGAGCGTTGACGACAATTCGAGTGTCGTTCGGAATGCCGTTCGTTTTTTGCTCTCCACCGGCAGCCGTTTCTTCAAAACCGCCTTGCTGCCATCGTTCGCGCACCAGACCGGCAAGCTGCGCGGCTTTGTCTTCGCCTATGACGGAACGAATCTGTTCCTGCGCGCGTTTTACGGCTTCGGTCGTCGAGCCTGCCGCTTCGTCGGTTTCCGATTCGCTCAAATTTCCGACCGATTCGCGCGAAATTGTTCTCAAACGTCCGATTTGCTCGTCGGTTAAACTGAGCTTTGATTTTAATTCGCCTGCGAAGCTCTCATCCGCAAACATCGCGTCCAGAACCGGCAGCGTGACCGGCAAATTAGCTTCGGCTCGCGGATTTTCGGCTTTAGGAGACGCGACTGGCGATGCCGCAGCTATCGGCGTCGCGTTGTTGGCATTTGAATTAACGGTTGTGTTGAGATTGGTTGGCTGTTCGCAAGCGGCGAAAAGTCCGACGACTGTGAGAAGCGCGCTTGCTATAAAAAATTGCTTGACTTTAAAGATCATTCTTATTGCTCCAAAAACTGCTGAATTAAATCGAGACGTTTTTTCGCCCCACAGCAATGAGAGCAATCTTTATGCCCATTTCCAGTTTGCCGCTTTTATTTGCCGCCGCTGTTTTCAATACCGTCTTTGAGTAACGGATAAGGATTGATATTTGTGCCGTCCCAATCGCGTCTCGGGTCGTCAATCGTCCAGATGGCGAAATGCAGATGAAAATTTCCCGCGCCGGAATTTCCCGTGTCGCCGACATAACCGATAACAGTTCCCTGTTTGACAAATTGTTTGGGCTGGATGTTGTCGGCGCGTCGTTCGAGATGCGCGTAGTAATACATCAAACGCTTGTCCGCGCTGTGCTGGTAAATAGTGATTCCGCCTCGCTCGCTGTCGAAAAAGCGAACGATTTCGCCGTCGGTTGCGGCAACTACCGGCGTTCCGCGCGGTGCAATAATATCAATCGCGTCGTGAGCGCGTCCGCCCGAACGCGCTGCGGTAAAAGTGTCCTGCAAATCGGTTTTCCTGATGCCCGCGACCGGAATCATTAGCGCGTTGCCGGACGGCGCGGCGGGCGCGGTTGTTTCGTTCGGCGGGTTTGCGTTTGTTGGGGAAATCGAAGGCGACGGAAAAGGCGTTTGTTCCGCGCTCGGCTGAGGTTCGGGCGTCGGCAAAACGGTTTCGGTAACTGCGGGTGTTAAAATCGGAGTCGGCACGACGACGTTTGAATTGATGTTTGCTGTGGACTGCGGCGTTTGATGCCGCAATCCGAACAGATAACCGATGCCGCCGCCGACCGCCGCCGTCAGAACTAATGCCGCTAAAACAAAATTGAGCTTGACCGTCCGCGCCATAATCAGCGCGAGTTTATAATTTTAATTAGCATTAAGGCAAGTTTTTGTGCGATTTCGCTTTTCGGAATACGGCGCGTTGTTTTAATATCAACTGCTGAAAGCATTTCGGAGAAAAGGCGATGAAAAAATGCCCGCAATGCGGACAAACGTATGAAGACGAAAGTTTATTTTTTTGTCTTTCCGACGGAGCATCTTTGGCGTCCGCACCAGACCCGGAAGCGACGCGGCTCGCCGCGCCGCCGATTCCAAACAGCAGCGGAGCGCAGTATTACACTCAACAGCCCGCAACTCGGAGCAACTTTAATCCGCTTCTGGTCGGGTTGGTGATTTTACTGTTGCTAATGCTTGTCGGAAGCGCTGCGGTTTTTGTTGTTTATCAACGGATAAAAGAAAAGCCGAATGCAAACGAGCAAACAAAAGGCACGCCCGAGCCGAGACGGAGCGTATCAATCCCAATTTCGCCGACGCCGACTTTAAAATCCACGCCTTTAACCAATACCGAATCGCGCGCTACGCCAAAAACCGTGCCGACAATGCCATTTACAATCGAGGAAAAAGCGCGGAATTTTAGAGTCGCCCAAACATCAGACGGTTTTACTTCGGTTCGCGCCGCCGCAACAACAAAAAGCGCGGAAAAAGGACGCCTGTTTCCCGGAACTCGGATTTCCTGCGAAAGCGTAGTTAAAGGCGAGCAGCTCGGCGATACAAACGACTGGCATTATTGTCCGAGCGTCGGCGGTTATGTTTATTCAAAACTCCTCGTCCCCGAATCTTGAGGGAAAGCTGATTTTATTCGATTAAAAACCAGTCAAAACGTATTGCCCGATGCGAAACCTCAACTTATTATCTCTTGTCTCAAAAAAATCGTTTACGGTCTTGACGGCGAATCTGATTTTCGCCGCTTGCGGGCAAATCGTTATCAGCCAGACGGTCAAAGCAGATAGAAACAACTTCATAAATACAGCGCCGATGAACATCGAAACTTTTGACAAATCATCAGAAAATAAATTTTACGACGTTTTAAGTGAAATTCTCGCAAAGCGCGGCGTTAAAACCGACGCGCTTTGTAACCGCGAAGACGCGCTCGAAAGACGGATTCTGGAAGATTACGGCGCGGTTTTTCTGGCGCGCCACGATAAAGTTCTGCCGCCGCCGGTTTGCATTTTTACCGATGCCAAACAGGTTTTGCAGTTTCAAACCAAAGCGACTTCGGCGACTGCCGAAATTGCGGGCGCGAAAATCGAGTTGCAACCCGCTGCGATGCGCGCTCTGATTGCCGCACGCGAAGCCGCGCTTGCAGAAAATCTCGACATCACGCCGCGCGACGGGGCGGAAGCCGGACGCCGTTTGTATGAAGATACGATTCGGCTCTGGAATTCCAGATTTTATCCGGCGCTCGATTACTGGCAAAATCGCGGCAGAATAACAGCCGACCAAATCTGGGATTTAAAGGCTTTGCCGATTCGAGAGCAAGTCGTCGCCGTTCTCGAACTCGAAAAAGACGGAATTTTCTTCAACACCTTTTTCAACAACTCTATTCTTTATTCGGTCGCCGCGCCCGGCGCGTCGCAGCATCTCTCAATGCTCGCCTTCGACGCCAACGAGTTCGGCGATAAGCGGGTAAGAAAGATTATGGCAGAGCACGGCTGGTTTCGCACCGTCAAAGGCGACGCGCCGCATTTCACTTTCTTAGGCGTCGAAGAAGACGATTTGCCGTCGCTCGGCTTAAAAAAGGTGAAAACCGGTGACGGCGAGTTTTGGATTCCAAATGTATAATCAGATAAATAATCTTATCTTTGTCTTGTGATTTCTTGATATTAGTTACGCAGTTGAAATGCAAAATGGCGGAAACACTTTCTGTCAGGGAGTGTGTAAAAAATAAAGCATACTCCCTGACAGAAAGTGTTTCCGCCTCCAACTGCGTATCTTCTATCTTGATTTATTTTGCAGTGGCGTGAAAAAAATCCTGAAAAAAAATATCAGAGTGATGATAGTTTTTTGTCCGTCTTGGTGCGTTAATTAATGAACTCGGTGAAATTAAGAATCTGAAAAGCCTATCAAGTGCGGAGAATACAACACGAGTTTAGTGTTTCGCGGCTACAACTCGCCCTTCAATAGCCCTGTACCGTAGTTCAAAAATGCTAACCGCATCATCTGCGTTGCAGCATTTCAAAGCTAGCGAGTAAATGAATTAACAGAGGAGATAAATATGCCAGTAGCAGTAAGTTATCCGGGAGTTTATGTTGAAGAAATTCCGAGCGGCGTGCGGACAATCACGGGCGTTGCCACTTCGATTACCGCTTTTATCGGGCGCGCCCGGCGCGGAGCGACCAATGCTCCAATAACAATCAACAGCTTCGGCGATTTTGAGCGCGAGTTTGGCGGACTCGGTGAAAAATATCCGATGAGCTACGCGGTCAAAGATTTTTATTTAAATGGCGGCAGTCAAGCAATTATCGTGCGGCTCTATAACCAGGATGATATGAAAAAAGCAGAAGCCGCGGCGCAGGCGACGGCTGATGCCGTTGATACAGCAGCGGCAGACCCGGCGGCGGCGGCGGCATCTGCGCGTGCTAAAGCAAACACCTTTACCAACGACCCGGAAAAGAAAGTCGCAGATATTGTTGCAAAAGCGGCAGAAGCAGCAGCGGCAGACAGCGGCGCGACTGTCGCCAGCGTGAATGATGCCGCCGATGCAGCCGTTTCAAACGCCGTTTTACAGACATCTCCGCGCACTAAAGCATTGTTGAAAATCGGCAAGAGCGGCGAAAGTGAAATCGGACTTGAAGCGGTGAGCGGCGGCACTTGGGGAAATAAATTGCGCGCGCGCGTCGAAGGTAAAGTACCCAAAGAAGTAACCGACCGTTACGGCTTGGCAGAAGGTGAAATGTTCAACCTGCTTATTCATGATTCATCTACCGGCGTTACTGAAAGCTTTATGAACGTTTCAGTCAAGCCCAGCGTGCGTCGGGTGGATAAAGTTCTGGCGAACGATTCGAATCTGGTCAGAGTCGTCGGCAGCTTGCCGACAAGCACACCTAAGCCGAATGACGACGGTCTTAGTGCCGAAGAGCTTGAATTTCAACCTTTTGAAGATGATAAGGATAATAAACGCTCCGCGAAGGTTAGCGAAGCGGTTGAATCAAAAAACGACAAAAATCTTGGCGACGGGGACTATACAGGCTCACAGGCTGATAAAACAGGCATATTTGCTTTAGAGGATGTTGATTTGTTCAACCTGCTTTGCATACCGCCCGACACGCGCGAAGGAAACACATCCCAAACTGTTTATCAAAACGCCATGACATATTGCGCTAAACGTCGCGCGATGCTTATCGTTGACCCGCCGACTGTGTGGAGTACGGCGGCGAAAGCGCGTGACGGACTTGACGGATTGAATTTGAAAGGTCCCGAATCTCGCAATGCGGCAATCTTTTTTCCGCGCGTGTTGCAGTCCGACCCGAATCGCGAAGGGCAAATTGACACTTTCGTTCCGTGCGGCATAATCGCGGGCGTAATGGCGCGCACCGATGCGACTCGCGGTGTCTGGAAAGCGCCCGCCGGAATTGATGCGGCGATGAACGGCGTTCAAGGTCTCTCGGTAAATCTGAGCGACCCGGAAAACGGGATGCTCAATCCGCTGGGCATCAATTGTTTACGCTCATTTCCTGTTTTCGGTCGCGTCGTCTGGGGCGCGCGCACGCTGCGCGGCGCCGACCAGCTTGCGGACGAATACAAATACATCCCGGTTCGCCGCACGGCTCTGTACATCGAAGAGAGCTTGTTTCGCGGTCTGAAATGGGTTGTCTTCGAGCCTAACGACGAGCCTTTATGGGCGCAGATTCGTCTGAACGCAGGCGCTTTTATGCACAATTTGTTTCGACAGGGCGCGTTACAAGGCACGACGCCGAAAGACGCCTATTTCGTTAAGTGCGATAAGGAAACGACGACGCACAACGACGTTAATCTCGGCATCGTCAACGTCGTCGTCGGCTT
>DASVRD010000051.1:0-21635 GCA_036388775.1 Pyrinomonadaceae bacterium
AGTTTCGCGCACTTTACGCCAGCAAATCCGAGGAATACGAAGAATTGAAAGTCCTTCTGCCGGAAGAACGCGAAATCACCAACGTTTTGCAGGGCTTGCAGGAAACCGCTGGCGACAGTCGAATGATCGTAATGCGATTCAGCCCGCGCGAAGACGTTCAGCAGGAAGCGATTATGGCGAAACCGGTTGAAGTAGAAGTTGACAGCAATTTCACGAATCTGCGCGCCTTTTTCGACAAAATGGCGAAACTGCCGCGAATTGTTTCGATTACCGATTTCAAGATCAATCAATTGGAAAAGCAAACGGCTGAAAAAACGCTTCACGCGCAATTTCTGCTGACGGCATATTATGCCACGCCGGAAAACTTAAATCCGCCGAAGGCTCCCGCAAAACCCGGCGCGCCCGCGCCAAACGGACAGCCCGCCGCGTCCCCCGCCGCATCCCCCGCCGCGCAATAAACTCTTCACTAATATTCGAGAAGTCACAAGAGAGAAGAAAGCAATGATTAATAAATCGAAAATGTTACGAATTATAAAATTGAGCCTCGTTCTCGTCGGTTTTGTTTTAACGAGCGGATTTTTCGCCGACGTTTACGCGCAGAGAAGCGACCCGTTCGAGAAACCGAGCTGGGCAAAGCCGAAAACGGTCGGAACTACGGCGCCGAAAACTTCAACCGCGCCGGGCTCGCCCACCGACAAGCCGATCAAACAAGGACCGCCTCCGGTTGTCGCCGTCACAGCGCCGGATATAAGCCAGAGAATCAATTATTACAAACAAATGCGTTTGGAAGCAGCCGAAAACGGACAGCCGATTCCGAAGGTGACGAGCGTTTTAACGCTCGACGAGATGGCGATCATCGGCGTTTTTCGCACGCCGCGCGGTTATGCCGCGATGGTCGAAGCCAAGCCGATAAATCTTTCGTACACGATTTACCCGGGCGAGAAATTTTTCGACGGGCAGCTCGTCGCAATCGAAGAAAACCGGCTCGTTTTTCGCAAAGTTACAAAAATGAGCAACGGAAAATTCATCGCTTCGGTCGAGAACAAACCTTTGCGGCAATATACCGATCAGGAACAAATTCGCGGAACCGCGCCGATTGAAAGCAACGGCAAACCGTCGGAAAAACCGACCGAAACCGCAAGCAACGCTCAGCCGGTTCAAACGGAAAATAAATCGGAAAATAAATCCGTTCAGGTTATTGTTCCGACGACCATCGTTTCTCCGCTCGACGAAATGAACCGTCAACCGGCAGAAACACCGAAAGTCGCGGAAAAGGAAAAATCTGCCGCGAAGGAAAAATCTGCTTCAAAAGAAAAACCTTCTTCAAAAGGAAAGTTAGCAGTGAAAGGAAAATCAGCCGACAGAGAAAAATCAGCCGACAGAGAAAAATCTGCCGGTAAAGAAAAAACTGCCGGTAAAGAAAAGCCTGCCGAAAAAGAAAAATCCGCCAAAAGCGGCAAAAAACCGGTCAAGATAGCCAAAAACAATTAACGCATCGGAACATTTCAAAGGCGCGCTCGCCATACCTGCAAAACGCGCCGCCAATTCTATCAATAATTTAACTAATCTCTTTTCTTTATTTCTGCGAAAAATCTCGCAGAAAAGAAAAATTTCGCATCGGAGGAAACATGAATTCTCTTCATAAATTAAGCGTGTATTGCCAACGGGCAGTTTTCGCTTTGATGATTGTCAGTTGTTTAACAATTGCGGTTTCAGCGCAGACAGTGCAACCGCAGCAGCAAGGTAAAATGTACGGCGACCCGGGATTTCGCGGCGAGCCGATAAATTTGAACGTCGTCAACGCCGACATCCGGGATATTCTCAATTATATAACCGAACAATACGGCATCAATTTCGTCATAGACAAATCGGTTGACAAAGTTCCCGTGACGGTCAATGTCAACGAGGTGCCTTGGAACATCGCTCTCGACTCTATTTTGCAGGCGCAGGAACTCGGCGTTCAGGTAAACGGCTCGATTTTGCGCGTCGCGCAGGCGAAAACGCTTGCCGCCGAAGGTGAAGTCAGACGACAGCGCCAGGAAAACCAGCTCGATACTTCGCCGCTTTACACCGAATTTATTCGCTTGAACTATGCTTTCGGCAGCGGAAGTCTGGCTTCCCAGTCAGGGCAAGCCGGTTCGTTCGTCGGCGGCGTGTCTTCGAGCTCGGTCGGCAACAGCGTCGGAAGCACGAGCGGCAATGACCAGGGAATTTTAGGTATTATAAAACGCCGTCTGTCGCGTCGCGGTGCGGTCGAGGTAGATGCGCGCAGCAATACGCTTATCGTGACGGATGTGCGCGAAAACATTGACGCCATTCGGCAGCTCGTTTCGCTTCTCGATCAGCCCGAGCCGCAAGTCGAAATAGAATCTCGTATCGTCATCGCCACACGAAATTTCAGCCGTGATTTAGGCGTCGCTCTTTCAGCTTTAGTATTCGGACCGCGCGGCAGCGCCGCGTCCGGCGCGACGACACCCGGAAGCCAGCAGGCGACACAAGGCGGCGCGGGCGGCGGAACCGGCGGGGCGCAGCAAAATACGACCGGCTTTCGACCGAACGGCATTCCGGTCGGACTCGGACTCGAACCGAACAACAGCTTGATCTCGTCAATTCCGAACACGGTCATCGGTTTAACGACCGGAATTTTCGGAACGGCGCAAATCAGTGCGTTGATTACCGCGGGCGAAAGCAAAGGACAGGCTAAAACAATCGCTACACCGCGCGTGACGACCTTAAATAATCGCCCGGCACAAATCGAAAGCGGCGCTCAAATTCCGATTACGACCGTTCAGCCGGGCAGCGGAAGCGGCGCGGCGGTTGTCGCTACGACCGAATACGTTAATGTTCCTCTGCGTCTCGCCGTTACGCCGCAAATCACCGATGTCGGCACGGTTATTTTGAACGTCGTTGCGGAAAACAATACGGCGCAAGCCGGCGGCGTTATCAGCACGCAGAGAATGCAGACGCAGGTAATGGTTCCCGACGGCGGCACGACGGTGGTCGGCGGCGCGCTGCTCGATTCCGAACGCGAAGAACAAGACCGCACGCCGGGACTTTCAAAAGTTCCGCTTTTGGGCAATCTGTTCAAACGAAAAGGCGTTTTCCGCGATTCGTCGGAAATACTGTTCTTTATCACGCCGCGCATTTTCCGTCCTGATTTTGAAGGTAATCCGACTTCGAGCAAGCGCGGAACGACGACGAGTTCGACTACTCTGATTCAACCCGTTCCGCTCGGCAATCCGCCTTCAAACTCGGAAAGCGCTCCGATCGTTCCGGCAAATCAACCGGCTGTCGTTCCGGTCGTTCCGGCTGTCGTTCCAACGCAGTCGAAACCTGGCGGCAATTAATTCAAATTTACTGCTCGCTACGAGCTGTTCTTTGACGTAAAAGGAAATTCCTCAAAGTTAGGTGAAAGTTGTTGATTTCAAAAGTTTTTCGGTGAATTGCCCTCTCGGAAACTTTCGTCGGCGATGATCGTAATTATGCGGAGTTTCCTTTTACTAAAAAGTTGAATATATGAAGTTTATAATTTATGTTTCCTTCTAATTTTTTACCCGTCAGACGCTAGTCGGTCTGACGGGCATTTTGTCAAAAACTCATAATTTCCCGCTTAGTCTCTACTCCGTTCGTTCCGCACCGCCTGATCCTTCTACTGTTCAAAATAAAATCAAAAAATGAATAAACAGTAATTTTTTGAAAAGGCATTTTTATTTATTTCGCTGTGCGTGAAAACCCATCGGGGTTATAAAAATATGACTTGCCGAATCAAAAGCGAAAAATACGGAAAACAGAAGGGTTTCAGTTTGCCCGAATTGATGATAGTCGTGTTTATCATCGCCATTATCAGTGTTCTCGCTTTGCCTCAAATCAATGCCGCCCGCCGCGCGTTCAGATTTTCCGGTTTACAGCGCCAGATTGCCGCGAGTTTGACCGAAGCCCGGCAGCAGGCGATGTCGCAGAGAAAAGCGATTGCCGTGCGCTACAAAAATACCGAAAAGGAAATCGTCATTTACGGCGGAAGTTACGGCGCTGTAAACGATTCGAAAAACAGAATCGAGCAGCTTTACGGTTCGGGAATCGGAAAGGACGAAATCGTATACGGACGACCTGCCGGAGTGTCCGCCGCCAACCTCGACGACGGAACGAATTTCGTCAATTTAACCGGCGGAATAACGGAAGTCACTTTTCAGCCGGACGGTTCGGTGCTGGACGCTTCGGGCAACCCGGAAAACAAAACGCTGTTTTTTTACCACAGCAAATACGCCAAAGGAATGGCTTTCGCCGTATCGGTTTTAGGCGCGGGAGGGCGCGTAAAAATCTGGCGCTACAGCCAGAGCGTGGATAAATATGTCGAATAAAGCCGAGCAAGACGCGGAAAAAAAACTAAAGAAAAACTTGTCGAAAAAAAGCGAATCGGGTTTTTCGATGGTCGAAGCCATCGTCGCGATTTTTATTTTGACCATCGGGCTGATTGGAACCGCTGCGGCGGTCACATACGCTCTCGAATTCAGCGCGATCAGTCGAAACGTGACCAAAGCGAAACTAATTGTCGTCGCTTCGATTGAAGAAATCGAATCTTTGCGCAACTCGCGGCGGCTCGAATTCAAACAGTTCGCCAACGCCGGAAGCGTTAATAACAGCGGTTCGCCGAATCAATTTCTCGGTTTCGCCAACGGTTTTATTGCCGTGTCGAACACGCCCGGGTCGGACGGAGTAAACGGAACCGCCGACGACGTGGCGAGCGCGCCCGGCGCGGACGGAGTTTACGGCACGAACGACGACGTTGTTGATTCGCAGAGAATTCGGGAAGGTTATTTGCGAAAAATCGAAATTATTAATTTAAGTTCGAGCTTAAAAAAAATCGTTATAAGGGTTCGCTATACTAATGCTAACGGAAAATTAGGCGAAATCGTCGGTGTTTCTTATTTGAACGATGACGCGCGGACGACCGTGTAAAAGTTTGCGGAGGTTTGGGAGATGTTTTCTGAAAATTCCTCGTTGAAAAATGTTTCGCGCTGCGCGAAAAGCGAACGCGGCGCGGCGATGGCGATTGCCGTTATTGTCGTCGCCATCCTGCTGGTCATCGCTTTAACGGCGCTGGCATTTTCTTCGACCGAAGCGCGAATTGCGAGCGCCGATTTGCAGCGAACGCACGCTTTTTACGCGGCGGCGACGGGAATGGAAAAGATGACCAACGATTTCAGCAATTTGTTTCGCAAGAAAATGAATCCGACCGTTGAAGATTTGAACGCGATAGCCACAGCGCCTCCCGAAGAGCTTTTAAAGGAAAATTTCACGTTCGTTCAAACTATCGAAGAAGACGCCAGCCGTTTAAACGAACTGCGTTCGATACAAGGTTTGCCGAACAACGTTTATCCGCGCGTCAATATCCCGGACGGTCCTTATGCCGGACTTTACGCCAGCATCGTTCCGTATAAAATGAGTTCGACGGCGCTGCAAACCTACTCAAAAGCGGAAGTGAAATTAGAGCGCGAGTTTAATAATTATCTCGTTCCGATTTTTCAATTCGGAATGTTCAGCAACGAGGACATCGAAATTCATCCGGGACCGCTTCTCACGTTCAACGGTCGCGTTCACAGCAACCGCAACATTTACGCGCTGCAAAACACTTTGTTTCTCAATCGCGTCACAATGGCGGGCGAGTTCGTCCGCGACAGTTGGCGAAGCGGCAAACCGAACACCGATGCGGGAAAAGATAACGTCTGGGTCAGAGTCAATGGAACGGACGTTCAAAGCACAACGGGAAACGGCAGCGTCAAGGCGGCGGGCGACGCGCCGGGCGGTCCGAATATTCTCGGCAGCGCGCAGGGAAGTCGCGGATATTACCCGGACAGTCCGGGCGGCGTCGCCAATCAAAATTGGGAAACAGAGTCGGTAAAAACCGCCGCGCCGGATACGCCGAATCGTTTCGGCGGACAGGTTTTAACCGGCACGACCGGTGGCTCGAAATTAAAACTTCCGCTCGAAATCGGCGGTAATAATCCGGCGGAACTGATAAAACGCTCTTTAACTTCGGACAGCGAGATGCTTTCAAGCTCGCGTTATCACGCTAAATCGCAAATCAGAATACTGATTGACGACGAAACGGCGGGAAGCGGCGCGGCAAACGTCGCCGGAATTCCGGCTGGAAAGGGCGTGCTGCTTTCGCAGTTTATACCTTCGGCGCTGAACGGCGGCGGAAATGTTTTGAAATTGATTTCCAATTCGGGAACGATCAGCGGCGCGACGGTTCAGCAAAAAATTTCGACGGGAACGACAACGGCGACAACGGTTCGGGCTATCAAATCGGACACGACGGGCAGCAGTCCGTATGTTCCGCCCGGTTCCGGAATCAAAGGCAGGATTTTGATCGAAATCGTTAAACCGGACGGAACGACTTTAGATGTGACGCAGACGATTTTGAGTATGGGCGTGACGGTCGGCGAACCGAACGGCATCGTTTATTTACAGCGTCCTTTGTGGGCGGCTTATGTGCAGGGGAGCCGCGACCGCGACGGAAACGGTTTCAATCTGGTTAACCTCATCAATAATTATCAAACAATCGCCGACGGCGAAATCAAACAGCCGCTCACGTTTGCCGCCAATCGCGGATATGTGACGATGAGCGTTTCCGCCGCTGACGAAGACAGCGGAACAATTGCCCGCGAAGCGGTTCCTCCGGCAGATTATAACCGGATTGTGCCGATAAATTTTTATAACGTCCGCGAAGGCTGGGTGCGAAGCACTCTAAGCAAAAACGATATTTACGAGCGCGGTTTGATGAGCGTCGTCGAGATTAATATGCGAAATCTCGCGCGCTGGCTCGACGGCGTTTACGACAATAATCTGCTTGCGGGCACGAATGCCGTCAGCGCGAACATCAACGGCGCGGAAGGTTACGTTGTTTACGTCTCCGACCGTCGCGGCGACAAGGCTAAAACCGAATACTTGAGCGACGGAACGGTATTTACTTCGACGAACGGGATCGTGGACAACGAAGACATCTACGGTCCGAACGGCGTTCTCGACGCCGGTGAGGACGTAATAGATTTCGGCTGGAATGTCGGCGGAACAAGCAAAAAGGGAACTTTGCAGAAGGATACGACTGAATTGCCCGATTCGGGAACGCTCGGAATTACTCCTGCGGCGACCGCGACGGCGGCTGAACGTACTTCGCGGGCGGACTTTGTTTTCGGAACTCAGGTTTCATATTTCCGGCGCTCGGTTCGTCTTTTTAACGGCGAAACTTTGAGCACGACCGGCGCGGCGAATAAATTGTCGGCGACCAAGGGCATCACGATTTCATCGGAAAATCCGGTTTATATTTGGGGCAATTATAATGCGACCGGTATCACGGGCATTCCGGCGAGCGGTTCGACATTAAACGACGGCGGATTCACCGGCGCGCAAGTTCCCGCTTCGATAGTGTGCGACGCTTTTTTCCCGATTTCAAAAACCTGGTTCGACGCTTCGAGCGCTTTGTACCCGGAAGGAATGCAGGGAAGCACTTTATACCGGAAAGCCGACGAAAACGCCGCTACGGTTTCGGAAAGCACGACCGTGCGCACCGGAATAATCGCGGGAACAACGATTTCCGCCGTGAGCGGCTCGCCGGGCAGAAACGCGAACGACGAAAGAATTAACGGCGGAATTCATAATTACCCGCGTTTTCTGGAATTATGGAGCATCGGCGGCGTAGATTCGCCGTGGAATTACACCGGCTCTTTGATTCCGCTGTTTCATTCGACGCAGGCGATTTCGCAATACGAAGATTCCGGCTCGAATATATACGTGCCGCCGCGCCGCAACTGGAGCTTCGACGAAACATTTCTATCACCGCAGAAGCTGCCGCCCGGAACGCCGTTTTTCCAATACGTGCAGGCGACCGGTTTTCGCCAAAAGTTATATTAAAAGTGTTGTATTAAAAGAGTTTCGCAGGAGCCGGCGTCAAATGAAAAAAATACGCGACGTAAACGATCAGAAAGGTTTTTCGCTTATTGAACTGTTGATTGTTCTGGTAATAACGCTCATTATTTTGGGCGCGGTTTTTTCGCTGATGCGCGGAACTATCATCACGGCGAACAATAATTATGAAATGACCGCCGCGACGCAGGGACTCCGTAACGCGCAGGAATTTATTTCGCGGGATTTATTGGTAGTCGGCGACGGATTGAAAGGAATTTCCAACATCTGGCTGCCGACCGCGTTTGTCGCCAATTATTTAACGGCGCGAAAGGCTAATGTCATTGATCCGTCGAATCGAGGCTTCGTCAGTGTCGGCGCAATCGTTTCCGACGAAAAAGTTCCGGCTGGCGTAAACGTGCCGAACACATCTCCGGCAACGACGGTTTCGCCGGGAACAGACCGCATTTCGATGCTGGCGATTGACCCGTCTTTTTCGCCCGTAACTCTTGCGGCTAACAGCACAAATGTTTTGACCGGCGAGATTGTCATACCCGGCGGAAACACTTCTTCGTTCAACATCGGAGAAATTTATTATCTAACCGGAAGCGGCAACGGCACGTTCGGTACGATTACCAGAAAAAACGCGGGCAGCATTTTTTGGGAAGAAGGCGATTCCTTTGGTTTGAACCGTTACGGCAACGCCGGAAATATCGCGCCCGCTTCGGGCATTGACGGAAAGCAGCCGGCAACTTTGCTGCGCGTCAATATCATTCATTATTACGTTGATGCAAACCAAAAATTAATCCGGCGAGCTTTTGGCGTTAAAGAAAAGTCGTTTATTGACAGCACGATTGCCGAGCACGTCGTTAGTTTGAAATTCCGTTACGTGCTCAAGCCCGATACCGGCGCGATGATATACAAACAGCCGGTTTCTCAGATAAATTTACCGGAAGCCGCCTCAGTAAGAGTGGTAGAGCCGTCGGTCGAAGTCGAAACGGCGTATCCGCTGCAGGACGGAAAATATCGAAAAGTCGAAGGGGTAACGCAGGTAGGCGTTCGCAATCTACAGTTTTCCGAAGCGGCAGAGCCGCGCGACGCGCAGGGAAATACCGACCTCCCAAATCCGGGACCAACTCCGAAACTTACTCCTACGCCCGCTATAACGCCGACTCCGGGTTCGACGGCTACACCCACGCCGATTCCTACGCCGACCCCGACTCCGGTTCCGACGCCTTCGCCGACTCCTATTCCGACCCCGACCGCGACGCCGACACCCGTGCCGACTGCGACGCCGGTATCAACGCCGGTTCCGACTCCGACTCCGAATTTCTGTTCGTCCGGTCAAAGACCCGGCAACCCGCCAACTTGTGTCTGTCAGGAGCCGATGTATGTCAGAGCTAACGGTAAATGTCAATAATGGGAATTAAACCCTTTATTTGCCGGTATATTTTATCGGGTTTTACTCGGGGATATACCCGCTCGGCACCGGAACGTCTTCGCCGATACCGAATGAAACGACTGAAAACGAATTGTCGGAGCTTCGCAGAATATACCAGACGCCGCTGCGGTAAACGGCAACGTCGGTTTTCCCGTCGCCGTCGTAATCGGCTGGCGCGGGTTTATCGTTTGTGAGACCGAAATTAATCGCCGAAAAGCCACGCCTTGAACCGAGCAGATACCAATTTCTATCCGACGGGCGCCAGACGGCAATGTCGGTTTTTCCGTCTCCGTCGTAGTCGCCCTGCACCGGTTTATCGCCGTTCAAGCCGAATTTTACGGCGTAAAAACCGCTGGAACTTCCCAGAATGTACCAGACGCCGTCAGTCGGTCGCCACAGCGCGATATCTGTTTTTCCGTCTGCATCATAGTCGGCTTGAACGGGTTTATCTCCGTTCAAGCCGAAGTTTCTAATATCAACCGCTCCGTCGGAACTTCGCAAAATATACCAAACTCCTGTCGAAGGTCGCCAAACGGCAATGTCCGTCTTTAAATCTCCGTCGTAATCGCCCGCCGCCGGAACGTCCCCGTTCAAACCGAATGACACCGCCGTAAATCCGGCTGAGCTTCTTTGCAGATACCAGACGCCGTTTGACGGTCGCCAGACGGCATGATCAGTTTTTCCGTCCGCGTCGTAATCGCCTGGAACGATGCGGTCGCCCGCCGTTCCGAAGTTGATCTGCGAGCCGTTATTAGAAGCGTCCAAACTGTACCAGATTCCGGTCGAAGGTCGCCAGACGGCGAGGTCGCTGCGGATGTCGCCGTCAAAGTTGGAAACTGCGGTTCCCGAAAGCGTCGCTTTCGACGATGTGTAAATATAATCGCCGGATGTGTCCCCATTGCTGTCGGCGGCGTTTCCGGCAACATAAAAGCTGACCTTGCCGACGCGTTGCGCGGGCGCGTTCCACGTAAATGTCCACGATTTTGAACCGAACTGCGTCGGCGTGATGCCGTTTGATGTATGTTCGATGTAAAGCCTCTGATTGCCGCCGACCAAGCCGTTGACGGTTTGCAATTGCTGCATTATATTCGCGGGAATCGTGTAGGTTCCGACTCTTTTCCCTTCGCTGTCAATCGCCGTCAACTGAAAGCCGTACAGCACCGCATCAGCCTGACTTACGCTAACGGTTATAGGAATCGCCTGATTTGGCAGGTAATTCGCGGGCAAGCCGGAAATCGTCGCGTTTCCCGTCCCGCTGTTGAGCGTATACTGCGTGTGACAAGCCGTGCAGTTCGATTCGCCGGGCGCATTCGTGTGTCCGGGCGTCGGACCCGACGAAGAAGCTCGCGTCCGTTCATAACTTTCGGAGTATCCGGCGAAACCGGCAGCGGCTAAAATGACTGTGACAAAAACGATTATTAATTTTAGGGAAACCAGTTTGCGTGAAATAAACGGCATTCGGTGTAACTTCCTTTAATAAAAACTTGGATTTTATTGTAATTACATTATTTGACGATTTCAAACGAATAATAGTTTGAGCGATTTGTTTTTAAGTTAAATTTAATCTGAGTTATGATTAAAGTGAGCGATGGAAACCCTTCTTTTTACCACGGAAATTTTTCTTTACCTGCTTGCTGTTTTAGCTGTTTGTTTGACGGTTTTGCCGTTTTTCAGATTCCACGTCTGGTGGGTTCGCATCGGCGAATTTCCGCGTTTGCAAATTGCCGCTTTGTGTCTGCTGGTTTTAATTTTTCTTCCTTTTTTGATAAACCCGTTTTCGGGAACGGAAATCGTTTTTTTGTCGCTCGTCGGAATGAGTGCGGCTTATCAATTTTACTGCGTCCTGAAGTATTTGCCGTTTTACCCGAAGCAAGTCGAGCGAAGCCGCGTTCCGCTTCCGAAAAACGTTATACGGCTTTTTATCTGCAACGTTTTGATTACGAATCGAGATACGAAAAAACTTTTGCAACAGGTCGAAAAAAACAATCCCGATTTGGTTTTGCTGGCGGAAGTTGATGATTATTGGACGGAAAATATCGCGGAGCTCGAAGAAAAATTTCCTTTTTTCGTTAAAAGCCCGCTCGATAACGCTTACGGAATGGCGCTTTACTCGCGGCTTGAACTCAAAAACGCCGAACTGAAATTTCTCGTCGAAGACGATATTCCGTCAATTCACGCCAAAGTGGTTTTGCGTTCGGGAAAAACGGTAAATCTTCATTGTCTGCATCCGCGCCCGCCGGTTCCGATGGAAAACGTTCGCTCGCTCGAACGCGACGCCGAACTTTTGCTGGTCGGGCGAATGATAGATAAAAACGATGAACCGACGATTGTCGCCGGCGATTTGAACGATGTCGCCTGGTCCTGGACGACGAAACTTTTTCAAAGAATCAGCGGACTTCTCGACCCGCGCGTCGGTCGCGGTTTGTACAGCACTTTTCCCGTCGCTTACCCGCCCGTCCGCTGCCCGCTCGACCACGTTTTTCATTCGAATCACTTTCGCCTGGTGGAAATCAAACGACTAAAATCAGTCGGTTCCGATCATTTCCCGATGTATATTTCTTTATCGCTCGAAACGACCGCCGAATTCACACAGGAAGAACCCGAAGCCGATATCGAGGAAATTCAGGAAGCCGACGAAATGATCGAAGAAGCTTTTGAAACTCTGGAAATGGAAAAAATGGAAAGCTAAAAACAAGAGTCTACAAACAAAAGTCTACAAACAAAAGGCGTTCCGTAAATCTACGGAACGCCCGGCTTTAATCCTCAAATTATTTTAAGCGCTTGTTGTAAAGCGGTTCAAAGTTTATAGTTTACAGCTTATTTTACTGTTTATTGAAATTTTCCCGATTGATAAAAAACTAAATATTTTTCATTCGTTTCTTTTATTTTCATTAAATTTCCTGACCGGCGAAATACATCTGCGAATCGAAAGTTGTTTCTTCGGTTTCGGTAGTTAATTGATCGTAACTTCCGTCGGGTTTTAAGATTTGCGCATTGATATTATCCTGCAAATACGCGCCCAGAACTTCTTCTTTCAAATATTTAGCCAGATTTTTATCTTTTATCGGGACAATCGCTTCGACCCGCCGGTCGAGGTTGCGGTGCATCCAATCAGCGCTGCCGATGTAAATTTCATCGTTACCGTCGTTGAGGAAATAAAAAATTCGACTGTGTTCGAGGAAACGACCGACGATTGAAACGACGCGGATGTTTTCCGACAATCCTTGAACGCCGGGGCGAAGAACGCAGATGCCGCGCACGATCAAGTCAATTTTTACGCCCGCCTGCGAAGCTCTGTAAAGCGCGCGGATAATCCGGTCATCGGTCAAGCTGTTAATTTTAACGATAATTCGCGCTTGTTTGCCGTTCGATTTATTTTTCGTTTCGCGGTTTATCATTTCGATCATTCGCTCGCGCAAATTTATCGGCGCAACGAGCAAAGTTCGATATTCGTTTTGATACGAATAACCGGTCAGAAAATTAAACAAATCGGTGGCGTCGGCACCGATTTGTTCGTCGGAAGTCAAAAGTCCGATATCGGTGTAAATGCGCGAAGTCGTCGGATTGTAATTGCCGGTCGCAATGTGAACGTAGCGGCGCAGTTCGCCGTTTTCGTTTCGAACGACGAGCGCCACTTTCGAGTGCGTTTTCAGCCCGCGCATACCGTAAATAACGTGAACGCCTTCGTTTTCGAGCCGCCGCGCCCATTCGATATTATTTTCTTCGTCGAATCTGGCTTTCAGTTCGACCAGCGCCGCGACCTGCTTTTCGTTGCGGCTGGCTTTGACCAGGGATTTAACGACCGGCGAATCTTTCCCGGCGCGGTATAAACAGATTTTGATGGCGCGAACGTTTTCGTCTTCCGCCGCTTCGTCAATAAAATCCGTTACCGTGCTGTAAGAAGTAAACGGATGATGCACGAGAATGTCGCGTTTTTTCAGAACGTCGAATACGCTTTCCGCTTTTTGCAGACTTTTCGGAATCATATATTTTATCGGCTCGTCTTTTAATTCCGGTCGATCGAGCGAATAAAGTTTCATCAAATCGGGAATATTCAAAATTCCTTCGATTCGATAAATGTCCTGTTCTGACAATCCGATGGCTTCGGTCAGATAACCGACCATTTCTTCGGGCATCGAAGATTGAACTTCAAGGCGAACCGGAAAACTGAAGCGTTTCTGATGATGCAGCTCGCTTTCAATTGTGCGAAGCAAATCGCCCGCTTCGTCTTCACGCAGTTCGATGTCGGCGTCGCGCGTTAAACGAAAAAGAAAACATTCCGACGTTTTCATATTCGGCAAAAGATAGCGGATATTCGCCGCGATCAATTCGCCGAGCATCGCGCAGCGCGATTCGTTTCCTTCAATCGGAATCAAGCGCGAAACGTTCGGCGGAAGTTTTATCCGCACGAACCGGCGGTTGGTGAAAAGATGTCGAAGATTGCCGTGATGGATGGTTTTGTCCGGTTCGACGAAAAGCCCTAAATTCAAACTTAAATTCGAGATATACGGAAACGGGTGACTGACATCAACCGCCTGCGGCGTGAGCACCGGAAAAACGTTTTTGAGAAAATAATCGTCAATCCATCTTTTTTCGTTTTCGCTTAAATCTTTATACGAACAAATCTGAATTCCTTCGTCTGCCAAGCGCGGCAAAATTTCTTCGTGCAAACACGCGGATTGTTCGGCGAGCATCGGTCTAACCTTTTCCCAAATTCCGGCGAGCTGCTGTGTTGCCGTCAGCCCGTCAATCGAGGCTTTGGTAACGCCTTCGGCAAGCTGTTCCTTTAATCCGGCGACGCGAATCATAAAAAATTCGTCGAGGTTGGTGGAAAATATCGAGAGGAATTTCAAACGTTCGAGCAGAGGATTCTTTTCGTCAAGAGCTTCTGCCAAAACGCGTCGGTTAAACTCGAGCCAGCTTAATTCGCGGTTAAATAAAAAAAGCGAGTCGTCAGCCGACAATGCCTCGGCGGGTTTTTCAACATCAATTGGTTCTTTTTGAGCAATCGGATTCATAATTTTGTTTTGTGGTTAAATTTTAGAAGTTCGGAGTGCGAAAGGCAATATTTAAAGTGTTAACTTTTCAGGCGAGCCGCAAAAAGCGGTAAAATCTTCTAATAAAGAATTTAACAAAATAAGAGGCTAGCGGTCAAAAGTTTTATTTCAACCGCCAGCCTCTTATTTTGTTTAGCTTTTAGATAATAGATTTATGTAACGGCACTTCCCGAAGCTTTTCACTCACTTTTTCCTTCGCATCATCAAAGCTATTATTATGCTGATTATTGCAATTACAATGCTCGTGTAATTCAATCTTCCGGTTTGCGTATAGTTGTAAAAAACGAAGCCTAAAATTGCAACTGCGGCAATAATAAACAAAATACTGAAAGCGTTTTGCTTAATCATAATTCTCCTTTTACTTCTAAGGAACAAAGGCACTCGGAACCGGTTTGTCTCCGGTTTGCCCAAAAGTTTGAATTAAAGCTCCCGATGTTGATTTTTGAACATACCAGGTATTATTTGCTGGGCGGAAAACAGCGGCATCTGATTTACCGTCTCCATCATATTCACCGGGCGAAGGAACATCGCCGTTCGTTCCAAACGGAAATGAGTAATACGATTGATTCTCGCTTCTCAAAATAAACCATTCTCCGGTTTGTGGACGGAAGAATGCAACATCGGCTTTTCCGTCTCCGGTGTAGTCGCCCTGCACAGGTTTATCAGTACTATTTCCAAATTGAAATGCAATAGCACCTAAATTGCTTCTCTGCAACCACCATTCTCCTTTTGAAGGACGATAAATAGCTATATCTGCTTTGTTGTCTCCGTCATAATCAGCTACAACAGGAACATCTCCTGTTTGACCGAATGTTTGTATAGTCGTTCCACCTGTTGATTTAGAGATGAACCAGGTATTTGTAGACGGTCTGAATACAGCCGGATCATCCTTTCCGTCAGCATCGAAATCAGACGGAACAGGAACGTCTCCGTTAGCTCCAAAAGGAAATGAATAAAACGAACTATCTTCGCTTCTTAAAACAAACCATTCTCCGGTTTGTGGACGAAAGAAAGCGATATCGGTTTTCCCGTCGCCGGTAAAATCAGCCGGAACTAATTTATCTGTTGTTGATCCAAATTGAAAAGCACCGTTACCGCCGTTCGAACTTTTCAAATACCACCATTCTCCGACTAAGGGACGAAAGATAGACAAATCCGTTTTCTTATCTCCATCGAAGTCGAACGGCGCTTTGGCGCTTGGCGCAACGAGATTATTGCAGGTTAGAGTTCCCGCAACTTGAACCGAATCAATATTCCAGCCGGTTGCTCCCGTGTTATCGTCAGCGCCGAAACGCCATCTCAACCTGATGTTTTTTCCTGCGGCGGCGGCAGGAAGCTGTGCTTTCGTCGTTATATAACCGTTGGATTTACCGCTCCAAGCCGGGCGGTCTGAAAGCGGATTATTATCTCCCGCACCGAGAGTAACGTTGTAGCCGCCTTCGATGAATCTGCCGCCCGCGGCTATAATATCCTGAAACTCGCCGTTGTTAATACTTATTTCCAAAACGCCGCCATCCCATCCGGGCTCGGTGTCGTATTTGTTGCGGAAAATAACCATCGCTGACGGAGCCGTTATCGGAATTGACGGTGAGGTTAAATCCGTTCCGCCGCCGACGGTCGCAGGATTAAGAGCGAATGCCGAATTAGGCTCGGAGTAAGAACCGACGTTCGTCGTCACGAAATTCACTCCGTCGCTTATTGAAGCGGCTGTCCATCCGGTCGGAAGAGCCGGAGCGGTAACGCCGTCGAAGTTTTCCGAATAGGTAACAACCGGCTCGCCGACATTGATAACACGCGTAAAACTTGTTACTCCGAGATTGCTGCTGACATTAAACATTAATGTTATCGAATCGCCGCAGGCAGTATCCGCCGGAATTTTATAGGAAATTGATTGGGTCGCGCTTGAATTATTAAAAATTGCGCCGTAATTTACCGCCGCGCCGCCGATGATCTGCAGGACAACGCCCGTCGCGTTTAATCCGGTATTATTGCTCAAAGGAACATTCAAAGTAACGGTTTCGCCAGGCTCGAAAAAGCTGTCATTGTCGCCCGTTGTTTCGGAAATTGCGGAAACCGCCAAATCCGGCACGAGATTCGGAGCGTCAAACGCTTCGATGACCCTCGTTTCGCCTACAGCGTTTCCAACCGCGTCTGCGCTTCCGACCTTCAAAACCTTTGCGCTGAAACCCATACCGCGAATGCGAAATCCTTCCCAGATGTCTGCCACGTCAACGTTGGCTTGCGAAGGCGGAAGACTCGCCTGCGCGGCGGCGATGATCGCATCGCGTTCCTGCAAAAAAGTCGGCGCGAGCGGAGCCAGTTTCATACCGTCGGTAACGTATTGCAGAACGCGGCGATTGCCGTCAGCCCAACCGAGGCGCGCGATGAATTTGCCTCGAACCTCCCATAATGCCGTGCTCCAAACTTCTCCGGCGGCGTGCACCTGATCGGCAATGTTAGAGCCTAAAGGTCCTCGAGCGAATGCACCGTCATTCACGTCCAACTGCGTCGAATCAACATCGGCAAACGTCAAAGGATTATGCGGGCGATTATTCGGACCGCCGACCGACGACATTATCGCTTTCGGAAAACGGCGACCGCCGTAATAATAATTTGTATTAAAACCGGTAAATCTCAGATAATGCGAATAACCGGCTGAAGAATAAACGCCGTCAATTGGGTCTGACGGTTCCGACAGCATCGCGTGAGCGTAAAAATCCGACCAGCCTTCACCCATTCCGCGCGCCATAACCGATGAAAGCCCGCTCGCATTTCCGTGAAGACGGTTGGAAATGCCGTGCGTGTATTCGTGAACAACGATGTCGGCGTCCAAAGCTCCGTCGCGGTCGGGTTCGGGCGCAGTCCACAGAAACATCTGCATTCGCGGTCGGCTGCCGTCCGCCGGAGTTCCGAAGTTGGCGTTGTTGGCGCAAGTCACCGGAGGCGCGTTCGGGTTTGTAGACGCGCAAACATTATCCTGAGCCTGCGCTGAAAGGCGGTCTGATCCGAATCCTCCGCGTCCGAAATTGTTATGCTGAAAGTTGCGCGCCTGTTCGGTAAAGCCGAGCAGATACATTTCGTCGTGAAAACGATTGATAATATAAAAAAGCTGCGTCACTCCTCCCTTTTGCGATTCAGCTCCGAGCGGAGCGTCGCCCTGTCCCTGACTGACCGAAGGATTATAGTTAAAGATGAAATTTCTGTTTGAGCTACCCGTTACCGGTGCGTCAACGCCGTCGGGCGCGACTCTGTCCGGTCCGGCTTCGACCGCATTGCCGTCGGTCGTATTGCCGCCGTCCGTGATCCACCCGTTATTATTAAATGTGAAAGGCGCTTCGTTGCCGACTAGTGTGACGTTGTTTCGGGAAATTAAAGCGCCCTGTGCGCCGGTCAGCGTAATCGGTCCGGGGGTCAGCGGCGCGGGACTTTCGGCGACGTTAATCATCGCGTTCGGATTCGTATAAACATTGTATGTCGCCGACTGAGTTTGATGTTCGACGATGTTTTTTCGCCACAACATCGTGCCGGTTTCGGCGTCAACGATGACGTAATAAGCGCTGTCCGGTTTCCACAAAAGAACTCTCCAGGCGGGAACGGCTACGCCCGGTTCGGTCGGGAAATAAATCTTTTCAGCCGTCGGCGCCCAATCGCCTTCGCCGAATTTTATTTTTGAATCGCCGGAATCAGATTTTGCGGCGCTTAAATCGGATTGTTTGAGATCGTATCTGGCAAAGTCGGCGGCGTTTTTGACTGCTTCAGCCGGATCGCCGAATTCGTCGGAAAGAGCTGCGTAATCGAGTCCGGGCGCGAGGTTGTTAATAACGCGAATCATTTCGCCGTTTTTCGTAAAGCCCGCTTTGACTTCGCCGCGAAAAACCGGCACGTCATTGATAAACTGTTCGAGAGAAGCGAAAGACAAATTGCCGTCCGGGTTCGTGTAATCGGCTGTCACCTTCAGCGTGTCGGCTTGTCTTTTGGCGACACCGACGAGGTCGTTGTTTTGTTCGACAAAATTGCGGAGAGCTTCGGCGTTGGAAACGCCTCTGGCGGCGCCGGTCAGGAAACGGCGACCTTTTTTAATGTCGGGCGCGATCACTTCGGGCGTGCGCAAATCCGAATTGTATTCGACATTAAGTGTCGGCACAGACCGTTTGAGTTTTTCTTCGCCTTTAACGAAATCGTCGCGAACATCAGCGACTTTAGAAGCGGTTTTGTTCTGTGAGCGGCGAAAAGCGATTATTTTATCGGTCGCCGTTTTGTCGGTTCGGATGTCGTAATTCGCCAATTCATCGCTGATTTTGTTTTCTTTGATTTTACTTGCGGCAACCGGATTCACATCGCGCGCTTTTGAATGAAAAAGTGACGGCAAGACGACGAAAACAACTGCCAGACCGGCAAAGACGAAACAGAAAGAAAAGATCCGGCGAGTTTTTCCGCTCATAAATTTACGCATTGATTTATCCTCGGACAGCATACGGCTGAATACGCTCAGGTCGTAATAAACTTAAAATAAAAGGACAGAACGAATATATACTTCGGCATCGAAAAGAAAAGTAACCAAAAACAACGAAACTGCTTCGACCGTCAGTATAAAGGGGTTGAAATTTGCTATTATGTTAACAGCGCCTAACCTTTTTATTAAAATTAATAATTTGGAATAACGCTCAGATGTAACCTCTGGTGAATAGGGTTGTAATATTTTTAACAAAATAATGGATTATTAGTCAATCTAAACTGCCTTTTAACGGCGGTTTTTCGGATTAATTAAGATGGAAGAAATTTTCGGCAGCGGCGGTTTGATCGCCAAACATCACAAAGACTACGAACATCGCCCCGGACAAATCAAAATGGCGGACGCCGTTCTGCGCGCGTTTGAAGAGAAAAAGCATTTAATTGTCGAAGCGGGTACCGGAACGGGTAAAACGATGGCTTATCTGGTTCCGGCAATCGCTTACGCGCTCGCCAAAAACAAACGCGTCATCATCTCGACCGGAACGAAAAATTTGCAGGAACAATTGATGGAAAAAGACATTCCGTTTCTGCAAAAGATTATGCCGAAAAAGTTTACGGCGTCGTATATGAAAGGTCGTTCCAATTACGCGTGTCTTTACCGCATTCAAAAGGCGGAAAGCCAGCCGATATTGGAAGGCTTGGACGAAATGGATTATTTCGACGAGGTTCGTCATTGGTCGCGCGAATCGGAAACCGGCGACCGCGCCGAGCTAACGGGCTTGCCGGAAAATCTTTCGTTCTGGAGCAGAATAAACGCCAAATCGGAAACTTGTCTCGGACAAAAATGTCCTGATTTCGAAGCGTGTTTTATCACCAGAATGCGCGAGCGCGCCGATTCCGCCGATATCGTCATCGTCAATCATCATTTGTTTTTCGCCGATTTGAACATTCGCGGCAACGAATACGGGCGAGTTTTGCCCGATTACGGCGCGGTGATCTTCGACGAAGCGCATTTAATCGAAGACGTCGCCGCCGATTATTTCGGCTTTCAGGTTTCGAGTTTTCAGATGGAGGAGCTCGCCCGCGATGCCGATTCTTTGCCGATTACGGACGCCGTAACTTCGCGCGATTTAACGAAAATCGCCGCCAAAATCGTCGGTCTCGCCGATCAATTTTGGGTGCGATTCGTTCAGGCGCGCAATATGGACGGACGCTTTCCTCTCATGGCGAACGCTTTCGCGCAGAAAACCGCGAAGGGCGATATACAGCCGACAGCGCTCGGCGAAGCGTATTTCGCGCTCGATTCCGCTTTGGAAAGACTGGAAAACGCGGTTGACGTTTACGCGGAAAAAATGACCGAAGCCGAATCGCTCGTTCGACGAACGCGGCAAGCTCGTTTCGATCTCGATTTCATTTGCACGCAAGCCGAAAAGAATTACGTTTACTGGCTGGAAAAACGCGGCAAAGGAATGTTCCTGCGCGCTTCGCCGATTGACGTTTCCGCGCTTTTGCAGGAAAAGCTGTTCGACAAAATGGAAACCGTCATTTTGACTTCGGCGACGCTTTCGTCAAACGGAAAATTCGATTTCATCAAAGACCGTTTGGGCTTGGAAGCGAAAAATACCGAAACGCTGCTCGCGCCCTCGGCTTTCGATTACCAGAAACAAGCCGTCATTTATCTGCCGAAAGCGATGCCTGAACCGAGCTCTCCGACTTTTTCACAGATGGCTGCCGCCGAAATCGTCAAACTTTTGCAGGTGACAAACGGGCGCGCGTTCGTTTTGGCGACGAGCAATTCTTCGATGAACGCGCTTTATGAGCTCGTTTCCTCGCGCGTCAATTTTCCGTGTTTCATACAAGGCTCGATGTCGAAAGCCGGACTTTTGGACAAGTTTCGCCAAACGCCGAACGCCGTTCTTTTCGCCACTTCCAGCTTCTGGCAAGGCGTTGACGTGCGCGGAGAGCAATTGTCGTGCGTGATAATTGACAAACTTCCGTTCGCCGTTCCGTCAGACCCGATTGTCGCGGCGCGAACTCGTTTTATTGACGCCAACGGCGGGAAATCGTTTTTCGATTATTCGGTTCCGCAAGCCGTAATAACTTTAAAGCAGGGAATCGGACGATTAATCCGCAGCAAAACCGACAAAGGCGTAATCGCGCTGCTCGACCCGCGTCTTAAAACAAAAGGCTACGGCAGAGATTTTCTGAATTCTTTGCCGCGCTGTAAGGTAACCGCTGATTTAAAGGAGGTCGAGCAGATTTTCAGAACCGAATCTGCCGCAAACGGTTTCGTAAACCGAAAATATTAAAATTTACCCGGAAAACAATTTTTTCGCTCTTCTGCGCGATTTGCCGCTTTGCGGCTTTTTTTATTTAAGCAAACTTCAAAGATTGAAACACGGAAATCAAAACAGAATGAACGAGATAAACAGAGTAGTGAAACAGAAAAATATTCCAGTAAACCTGTTCACCGTGTTTTAATATTTACTTCATTTATTGAAAAGCGTTTTATTTGACGCACGCGCGCAAAGCATACAAAAAATTAAATCGTCTTAAAAAAAACAGCCCTCGATTTTCATCGCGAGCTGTTTTTTTAATTTAACATCAATAAGAATTGAATTTTACTTCAACGCTATTTTTTTCTCGGCACGCCGATTATATCCAGATCGTTGTAGTCCTGCCCGGCATCCACCGTCTTCAACTCGAAAGTGTATTGTTTCGAGCTGGCTGTGATGACATAGCTTCTGCCCGCCACGACATTACTGAATCTGAAATATCCGAAC
>DASVRD010000052.1:0-11065 GCA_036388775.1 Pyrinomonadaceae bacterium
GTTTTCATCCCGGTTCGACCTGGAAAATCCCGGAATCAAGTGCCGCTTTGCAACAAGGCGTGATAACAGTTGAAAATTCTCGAATCGTTTGCGGCGGCGGAATACAAATAGGAAATAGATTTACGCGCGACACCAGCGGAAATCACGGCTCGCCGGATTTGCCATCGGCTATTACTCATTCTTGCGACGGTTATTATTATCGTCTGGCTTTGAAAATGAAGCTCGACGGTTTAATCAAAATGGTCGAAGAGTTTGAATATGACAAAAAGACAGGCGTTGATTTGCCCGGCGAATACATCACAAGAACGCCGAAATTTTACAAACCGATGATTGAAAAACGCGACGGCAGTTGGAAAGACATCGAAAGCGTTTTTGCTTCCATCGGACAGGTGACGGTCGAAGCAACTCCAATTTCGATGATTCGCGCGCTTTCGGTCGTCGGAGTGCAGGGCAAAATGTTTGTGCCGCATTTGATGAAAGAAGCCAAAGAAGTTCCGGCTATGGGCGTGCGCGGAGAATCGGGATTTTGGGAAACGCGCTCAAAAGTTGAATACGTTGTTCCCGAGCCTAAAGTCATTTCTATGACCAAGGCGCAAAATGAGTTTGTTTTAAAGGGAATGTGGGGCGTGGTGAACGACGGCGGAACAGCGCGAAGCCTCAAAATAAGCGATTGGGAGATGGCTGGAAAAACGGGCACGGCGCAAAACTCCGCCATAGGTTCGGGCGGCGCGAAAGACCATTCGTGGTTTATGTCGTTCGCTCCGGCTTACAAACCGGAAATCGCCGTTATCGGTTTGATTGAAAATTCAGGTTTCGGAGCGTCGCACGCCGGTCCGGCGGTCAAAGGCGTTCATGAAGCCTACGCCGGCAAATATCATCCGCAGCTAACAATTGCGGCGACACAGCCAGCATCTAAAAAATAAATTGCGAATTGAAAATACCGGGTTCGTGATTGACACCTATGAAGTTTGACGATCATTCACAAAATTTACCAGCCAGAATCGGCGCGATTCAGGTAATTGCTTTTGTTTTACTCGCTCTTTTGGGCGTCCGGCTTTATTATCTGCAAATCGTCAAAGGCGATCAGTACAAAGAACGCGCCGAAAACCAACGCGTTCGTCTGCTGCCCATTCCGGCACCGCGCGGCGCGATTTTAGACCGGCAAGGGCGCGTGATGGTTGATTCAAGACAGACTTATAACGTCGTTCTCTCGCGCGAGGAAATAAAAAACCGAGACATTAACAGTCTGCTCCCCGAATACGCTGACGGGCTTTCGATTGACGAGGAAACTTTGCGCGAAAAGCTCGATTTTATGCGCTTGCAGCCCGCTTTTGAATCTCTGGTGATTAAAGAAAACGCGACGCTCGAAGATTTGGCGTGGGCTGAATCGCACCAGATCGAACATCCCGAACTGCGCGTCGAAATTCACCCGCAGCGTTTTTATCCGCTCGGCACAATTGCCGCGCACACTCTTGGATATGTCGGCGAAATCAGTCCGAAACAACTGCAGGAACCGAAATTTATCGAAAGAGGATTGCGCCCCGGGGACATTATCGGTAAAGAAGGTCTCGAAGCCACTTACGATCAATACTTGCGCGGACGCGATGGGTTTAGAAAAGTCGTGGTTGATTCGCGCGGACGAATTCAAGAGGAAATCGAAGTCGTTCAGCCTCAGCCCGGACAGGATTTGGTAACGACGATTGATCTGGATTTGCAAAAAGCAGCCGAGCAAAAGCTGGCGGAATCGGCGACAAAGCGCGGCGTGCTGGTGGCGATGGATCCGAACAACGGCGAAATTCTCGTGATGGCTTCGGCGCCTTCATTCGATCCGAATGTGATGGTCAATAAAGTTTCCACAAAAGAAGGACGCAGAGAAATCGCCGCGCTTTATAACGATCCGCAAAAACCGCTTCTTAACCGCGCGATTCGCGGTCGTTATCCTCCAGGTTCGACGTGGAAGATTCCCGAATCGGTTGCCGCTTTGCAGCAGGGAGTGATTACGGTCGAGAAATCGAATATGGTCTGCGGCGGCGGTATTCAAACCGGCAGCAAATTCACCAGATGTATGGGCAATCACGGCTCGCCGCCGCTTTCCTACGCGATTACGAAATCGTGCGACGGTTATTATTATCGTCTGGCGTTGAAAATGGGAGTCGAAGGTTTGATCCAGATGGTCGAAACGTTCGAGTATGACAAACCGACCGGAGTTGATTTGCCGGGCGAATATACCACCAGAACGCCGAAATTTTACAAACCGATTATCGAAAAACGCGATGGACGCTGGAACGAGGTTGAAACGGTTTTCGCTTCAATCGGACAGGTGACCGTTCAGGCGACGCCGATTGCGATGCTCCGCGCGATTGCGAGTATCGGCGTCAGCGGAAGAATGTATGTGCCGCATTTAATGAAAGAAGCTAGAGAAGCTGCGGCGATGGGCGAACCCGGCGAATCCGGTTACTGGGAGGCGCGTCCGACGGCTTTCTTTTCACATACCGATCCGAAAATCATTGAAATGACTCCGGCGCAAAATAAAATCATCGTCGAAGGAATGTGGGGCGCGGTCAACGGGGGCGGAACTGCCGCCGGTATCAAAATGGAAAACTGGGAAATCGCCGGTAAAACCGGAACGGCGCAGGTTGCCGCGCTCGGAAAAGACGTTGGCGCAAACAAAGACCACGCCTGGTTCGTCTCGTTCGCTCCGGCTTACAAACCGGAAATTGCCGTTATCGGTTTGATTGAAAACTCAGGTTTCGGCGGCAGAAACGCGGCTCCGGCGGCGCGCGGCGTTTATGAAGCGTATGTCGAAAAGCATCACTCGGAGCTGTTGAGCAGCGGGGAAAAGGCGGAGTTACACGGGGAACACCTGCAAAATTAAATTTCGGCTTTGATTTAGAAATATTGAGATGGTCGCAAGAATTGAAAAACGCAGTTTGAGAGATTTTGATTGGATGCTGGCGCTGCTGGCGATTTTCGTCGTCGTTTTCGGCGTCTGGCAAATCTACAACGCACAGCCGACCGAAACTTTTTGGCAAAAACAGCTTATCGGTTTGGGCTTGGCGTCGGTCGCGATGCTCGTGATGGCGTTTACCGATTATCGCAAATTAGTCGAATACGCTCCTGTTTTTTACATTTTCGGGTTGATTTTGCTCGTACTGGTTTTAATTCCCGGCGTTGGAATGCGGGTCAACGGTCAGCAATGCTGGCTCAAAGTGCCTATTATCGGGCAATTTCAGCCGTCGGAGTTTGTCAAAATCCCGGTTGTCTTGATGCTCGCCAAATATTTCGGCAAAAAGCGTTCGGGTGGTTTAACTTTGCGCGAAACGTTTTTGGGAATCGGTATCTTGGCTCTCCCGCTCGGTTTGATTATGCTCGAACCGGACGCCGGGCAATCTCTCACTTATTTTCCGCTGCTGGCGGTTGTGCTGTTTTTGTCAGGCATTAAGCTGCGCTGGGTTTTAACTGTTTTGATTATCGGCGTGGTTTCTGTTCCGCTGGCTTGGACAATCGGCGTGCAAACCGGAAAAATCAAGCCGTATCAGCAGGAACGAATCAAAGTTATTATTGACCCCGAAAGCGCCGATCCGAAAGGTGTCGGCTATCACACTTTGCAATCAATCATCACGGTCGGTCAGGGAGGTTTGACTGGAGCGGACGTTGGTCCTGAATTTTCGCAGGCGGCGCTCAAATTTTTGCCCGAACCGCAAACGGATTTTATTTTCGCCGTGACAGCCGAACACACCGGCTTTATCGGCTGCATCGCCCTGCTGCTGGCTTATGCGTTCATCATTTCGAGGTTGTGCGCCAGCGCGCGGCACGCGCCCGACCGAGCCGGAATGCTCGTCATTATGGCGATTGCGGGCGGAATGTCATTTCAAATTTTTATAAACGCGGGAATGGCGCTCGGATTTCTGCCCGTCATCGGAGTCCCACTGCCGCTGATGAGCAACGGTTTGTCGGCGATTCTGGCAACATTTATCGCAATCGGTTTCGCAATTAGCGTGCGAATGAGACGTTTTGTGAATTAAGGTTAAGGTAATTACGAACCGCAGGAACTCAGAGATTTTTATAATTTTCTTCTGTATCTCTGTGGTGGTAAAATTCTAGCTATGGCGACAAGAGAGATTAGTTTACCAAGGACGAGCGAAATCAGAACCGAAAGAGTCAGTCGGAGATGGACTGCGTTTTTGTGGCTGCCGCTGGCTTTGATTTTGGCGCTTGCGGCGGGCGGCGTGACCGGAGTTTTGGCTTCGTTTTACGTTAACAACTCGCGGGCGGCGCAGGAAGTTTCGGCGCTGGCGACGTATCGCCCTTCGACCGTGACGAAAGTTTACGCGGATGACGGTGAGACGGTGATTGCCGAATTTGCGCTCGAAAAACGTCTGCCCGTTAGGGAAAAAGATATTCCCAAAAAGGTCGAAGACGCAATTTTGGCGATTGAAGACACGCGGTTTTACAAGCATATGGGAATTGACCCGTACCGCATTGCCGGAGCGGCGTATAAAAATATTAGGACAGGCAGCTTTGAAGGCGCTTCGACACTGACACAGCAAATCGCCCGCAATTTGTTTTTAACCAGAGCGCAAACTTTCGAGCGCAAAATCAACGAATGGCTCGTCGCATTGCAAATTGAGCGGTTTTACACCAAGCGCCAGATTTTGGAGATGTATTACAACAACTTCTTCCTCGGCGCCGGAGCTTACGGTTTTGAAGCCGCTTCCAGAACTTATTTCGGAAAACCGGCGAAAGATTTAAGCATTGAAGAAGCAGCTCTGCTCGCGGCGATTCCGAAATCGCCGACAACTTATTCGCCGACGATTAATCCGGCGAAAGCGCTCGAACGCCGCAATCTTGTTATTTCGGAAATGGCTGAACAAGGCTCCATTTCAAAATCCGAAGCCGACGCCGCGAAAGCCAAACCGATAAAACTTGCCGACACGGCTTATTATCAATCGCAGCAGCGTTCTTCGCCTTACGATTATCCGATCGAAGAAATTCGCAAATATCTCGAAGAGAAATATACCACGCGCGTCGCGCAGGGCGGTCTTGAAGTTTACTCGACAATTAACGCCGACGCGCAGGAATTAGCGACCAAAGTCGTCCGCGAAAAACTGCGTGCTTATGACAGATCGCGCTCTGTCTGGAATTCAAATTACAAAATGATTCCGGCAAAAGAAGAAGGCAATCCGACCGAGAAAGAGCTTGAGGCATTCAAACACCCGGATTGGTACGGTGACGATTACGAAAAGGGCGATTACGTAAAAGGTTTGGTGATGAAGGTTGACGCCGGGAAAAACGAAGCCGCCGTGCGTTTCGGCAAATACAACGTCATCGTCACCGCCAAAGATATGGGCTGGAGTCGTCGTCAGCCGAAAGACGAATTTCGTCCGGGCTTGCTCGCGGAATTCGAGATTTTGGAAGTCAATCAGGACGCCAAAACGCTCAAACTCCAATTGTCGCAAGTCCCGGAAATTCAAGCCTCGCTGGTTTGCGAAAACGCCAAAAACGGCGAAATCGTGGCAATGGTCGGCGGTTACGATTTTCACACCAACAAATTTAACAACGCCACGCAAGGACTTCGTCAGACTGGATCGGCATATAAGCCTTACGTTTACACGGCGGCAATCGAATGGGGAATGACGCCGGAAATGCCTGTTTCGGGCGCGCCGATTCGACGCGGCGGCTGGTCGCCGCAAAATTACGACGGTTCGCACAGCCACGGAACAGTTCCGCTGAAAACCGCGCTCGCCAAATCTTACAACGTCGCCGCCGTCCATCTGCTCGAACAGGTCGGCGTTCAAACCGGCGCGCAAATGGTTCGCAGATTCGGCATTACGCATCCGATGTCGCCGAATTTAGCGTCTGCGCTCGGTGCTTCGGAAGTTCCGCTCGTCGAAATGGTTTCGGCATATTCGGCATTTCCGAATCGAGGCATTCGCGTCGAACCGCATCTGATTCGTAAAGTCATCAACAACGACGGCAACGTCCTCGAACAATGGGAAAATACGACTTATAAAGTTACGAGCGAATATGTCGCGCTAACAATGGTCGAAATGATGCGCGGAGTCGTTCAGGCGGGCGGAACCGCGACGGGCGCAAACGCTGCCGGACATCCGCTCGCGGGAAAAACCGGGACGGTCAACGACCACACAGACGTTTGGTTTATCGGCTACACGCCGACTTATGTGACGGGCATCTGGATGGGCAATCCGGAGCGCAAAGAATCGCTCGGCAGAGGAATGACCGGCGGACACGGCGCGGTGCCTTATTTTTCGGCTTTTATGAGCCAGTTTATGAAAGATAAAAAGCACGAGACGTTCCCTGACGCTCCGCCGATGCCCGCCGACATCAAGGCTCTAAACGAGCAGCGCAGCCGCGAAGAGCTTGAAAAGAGAGAGGAAGAATCGTTTGCCGTAAGCAATAGAGTTTACACCGGAACGAGACGCAGCAAATCCAACGGGGATTTGGAGTTTTCGGTTGACACGGACATCAAGAGCGATTCAAACGCGCCCGCGACGCTCGAACGCGACACTTTGCCCGGCAGCAAACGCGATGACGACGAACCGCCTCCGCCGGTAAAATCGTCGGTCGAGATAAAACCGGCAACGAATTTACCGAAAAAACCGGAAACGCCCGCGCCTAAGACCGACAAACCGGCAAGCGACGATTCGCGCCCGCGCACTGTCGAACCGCCTAAAAAACAAGGCAAAAAAGGCAACGACGAACCATAACTCCTTTGTCATAAACAAAGCAAAAAGGATGAGGCAATTTGATTTTGCCTCATCCTTTTTGTTTCGAAGTTAAATTTTACAGAAATAAATAATAGTAAAAGCCACAGATTGAACAAGTAAGTTTGAGCTTTCAGAAAAATCGAATCCATCATAAAATCCGGGACACTACCGAATATTTAAAGTCGTAATTTGAAGATATTTGCTCGGCACATCCAAATCGTTTAGTTTTATCATCTGTTTAGTAGGTTTGAATAAAATGAAAAATAACTCTTATCTACTGATTGTTATCTTGATAATATGCGGGAGCAGCCAAATTATGTGTGCTCAGAGCAAATCTCGTAAGAGCGGGAAAACAAACGGGCAAATTAATAGCCCGTTGCAATATGATTGTCTGCCGGAAAACATTAAGCCCGATCAAGTGGTTTCGGTGATTTCCAAAACATCAGGTCAAAAAGGAGAAGTCGAGCGCGAAACTGTGAAACAGCGATTAGACAAACTGGACGCTCGATGCAAATCAGGTAAATTAGTTGACACCAAGAACAGAGAGATTCGTTTTTATCAATTGCAAGGCTGCTGGGGGAATCCACCCGCCGATTATCAGGAAATTATGGACCGGCAGCAGAAAGAGTTACAGGAATTAAAAAAGAAGTACACAGTTATCGAAATAACTTGTAATCCTTCCGGCGAAATGCCTTATTAAAAAACAGCTAATTTCTGTTGTGTCTGCTAAATTGAAATCAGCACATCTACCTTCTACATTTTCCCCTGCTGAGTCGCTGAAATTTTAATTTCGCTCGCGCCGTCGCTTGCTTCGACGACATAGATTTTCGGGGCGAAACCGAACTTGGTTTCGTATGCGCGCTTCACGGTTTCCTGAAACTCGTTGACCGCGCTTTTGCCGACTAAATTTACGGTGCAGCCGCCGAAACCGCCGCCCGTCATTCGAGCGCCGAAAACACCGTTGAGGCTGCGCGCGGTTTCGACCAGGAAATCCAGTTCCGGCGAGCTGACGGCGTAATCGTCGCGCAAACTGGCGTGCGATTCGTACATCAATTTTCCGAAAGAGTCGGCTCTGCCGAATTTCAGCATTTCCGCCGCTTGAACGGTTCGTTTGATTTCGCTGATCACGTGCCGACAGCGGCTGCGAATTGTTTCGGGCAGCAACGCTCGATATTTTTCAAAATCAACCGAGCTAACATCGCGTAAAGCGCGGACGCCCGGCATTTTTGTTCTCAGAATCTGCAATCCCTGTTCGCATTCCTCGCGGCGCGTGTTGTATTCGCCGGTCGCCAGATCGTGTTTGACGCCCGAATCGCAAACGACGATTTGCACGTCTTTAAAATTCAACGGAATCGGTTTCGAGTCGAGCAGGCGGCAATCAATCAGCAGCGCGTGTCCGGCTCGTCCCAAAGCCGAGGTCAGTTGATCCATTATCCCGATTTTCGCGCCGACATATTCGTGTTCGGCTTGCTGCGCCGCGCGCGCCAGCACAATGCGGTTGACTCCGATTTCGTTTAAAGTCAAAACGGTGAAACCGGCGGCAATTTCGAGCGCGGCGGACGAAGAAAGCCCCGCGCCAATCGGAACGGAAGACGAAAAGCAAATGTCCGCGCCGGTTGTTAATTTGGGGAATTTTGCTTTTAAGAGTCGAATCGTGCCTTCGATGTAATCGAGCCATGTTCCGCGCATTCGCTGCGGCTCATCGTTTAAATCAAATTCTTTCGCGTCGTTAACATCGAGGGCATAAATCCTAAACAGCGAATCGCGGCGCGGCGCGGCGGCAACAACGGCTTCGCGGTCAATCGCCATCGGCAGCACGAAACCGTCATTGTAATCAACGTGTTCGCCGATCAGATTGACTCTGCCGGGCGCGCGAAAAATACGCGGCTCACGATTGTAAGTTTCCTGGAATTTCGAGCGTAGCTGTTCGAGGTTAATCATTAGAATTTAGAATTTAGAACTTAGAATTTATTTTTCTATATTCTCCATTCTACATTCTCAATTTTAGAACGCAATTCGGCGGCTTTTTCTTCCGGGAGAGTATCGTTGATAAACATCCCGGCTCCGGCTTCGCTGCCCGCCAGAAATTTTAGCTTCGTGGCGGTTCGCATCGGCGGATAAAACTCGATATGAAAATCGAAAAAATCGTAGTTTTCGCCGTCTGAAGGTCGCCCGTGCATCACCATTATGTAAGGAAAGCTGCGGTCGAATAATTTATCGAACGCCGAAATCGTCTGTTTGAAAACGATTGCCAAATCTCTTAGCTCATCGTTAGAAAAATCCGTCAACGCTTCGGCGTGCCGGTTTGGATAAATGTGAGTTTCGTATGGATAGCGGGCGAAAAAGGGAATCAGCGCGGTAAAATTTTGATTTTCCGTCACTATTCTATTTCCGGTTTTTCGCTCTTCTTCCAAAACGCTCGCAATCAGATTTTTGCCGTTTTTCTCTCGAAACTCGCGGCACATTTTCAATTCCTGCAAAACGCGCGGCGGGACAAACGGATAAGCGTAAATCTGCCCGTGCGGATGATGCAGCGTGACGCCGACTTCGACGCCTTTGTTCTCGAAAATAAAAACGTATTTGACGAAATCGTTGGCGGACAAATCGGCAAAACGGTCTCGCCAGACTTGAAACAGTTTATAAATTTGCTCAACCGGCTGGTCAGCGAGAGTCGAATTATGTTTGGGCGTGTAAACGACGACTTCGCAAACGCCTTCCGAAGGTTTTACGGGATAAAGCTCGGTGCCTTCGATTGCAGGCGCGGGCGGATTTGGGCTGAGCGAAGGAAATTTATTTTCAAAAGCGACAATATCGTAATCCGGCGCGGGAATTTCCGTTGGAAAACCGCCGGGTTTAGTCGGACACAAGGGACAATAATCGGGCGGCGGGAAAAATGTACGGTCTTGGCGGTGAGTCGCAGTCGCAACCCATTCGCCCATTAACGGATGCCAACGCAGCTCGGACATTTATATTTATTTTCACCACAAAGACACAGAGACACAGAGATTATGTAAATTATTTTTCTTTTGATTTTTCTTGTTTTCTCTGTGTCTCTGTGGCGCGCGGCTGTCGGTTTGATTCTTCTGACTCATTATCGCCGAAAGTGTAAAAAATGATGTGACGCCGCCCGTCTTCCATCAGCACGCGGCGTTTGTTCATTTTTTCCAGATCGCTTTTCACAACAAAAAATATTTTGCCACAAAAAATACGGAGAACACAGAGTTTTTTAATTTCTCTGTGTTCTCCGCGCTTCCCTGGCTCGAAATTTAGCTGGTTGAAACGGTTTTGCCGTTCGAATGCCCGTTTTTGCCGTTGGCGGCAATCAAGCTCGAAGGCACGACGAGTTTTTTGTCCATCGTCACAACGGTCGCTTCCGAGCGTTTCTTGCCGATGATTTTACCGTACTGCGTCAAAGCCTGAGCGACGATTTGATCCATATTGTAATAACGATAAGTCGCCAATCGTCCGACAAAATGCACGTCGGGCATCGCATCGGCGAGAGCTTTGTATTTCGCGTAAAGATCAGCGTTTTCTTTGCGCGGAACCGGATAATACGGGTCGCCCTCGGCGCGCGGATATTCGTAAACGATGCTCGTTTTTCTGTGTTCCTGTCCGGTCAGAGCTTTAAACTCGGTGATGCGAGTGTAAAGATGTTCGTTCGGGAAATTGACGACCGGCGCTTCCTGATATTTTTCGACATCGTGCGTTTCGTGTTTGAAATACAGCGAGCGATACGGCAGTTTTCCGTATCGGTAATCGAAATATTCATCCACGGGTCCGGTGTAAACCATTTCTTTAAACGGAATGTCTTTGACGATTTCCCGATAATCGCAATTAAGCATCACTTTGATGTTCGGCGAATCGAGCATATTTTCAAACATTCTGGTGTAACCGTGGAGCGGCATCGCTTGATACGTGTCCGTAAAATAACGGTCGTCACGGTTGGTTCGGGTCGGCACACGCGATGTAACCGAAGCGTCTAATTCCGACGGATCCAAGCCCCATTGTTTGCGGGTATAATTACGGAAGAATTTCTCGTAAAGCTCGCGCCCGACGGTTCCCACTACTACATCTTCCGACGTCTTCACTTCAGCAACTTTTTCTCTAACTTTTTCAAAAAATTGTTCGACTTCAAAACTCGTTAAATTTAATCCGTAAAGTTTGTTAATCGTATCTAAATTAATCGGGATCGGAACTAATTGCCCGTCAACATTCGCCAAAACGCGGTGCTGATAAGAACGCCATTCGGTAAATCTCGAAAGATACTCAAAAACTTCGCGTGAATTGGTGTGAAAAATATGAGGTCCATATTTGTGAACCAAAATCCCTGCGTCATT
>DASVRD010000053.1:0-24725 GCA_036388775.1 Pyrinomonadaceae bacterium
CTTCATCCTTCATCCTTCATCCTTCATAAATTGTGGCGGAATCAATAAATCGTTATTTTCAAATGCTGCCGCCGGGCTGGGCGCGGCAGACAAAACCTTCGGGCAGATTGTGGTATCCGGCGGCGGATGTTTATCAATCGCGCGAGGGCTGGATTGTCAAAGTCGAGCTGGCTGGCGTTTCGCTCGAAGACGTGGAAATTGATATTCAGGGCGACACGCTCTACATTGCCGGAACGCGGCGCGATGGCGATTGCGGCGATTGCGTCAGTTATCATCAGCTCGAAATAACTTACAGCCGGTTTGAAAAAACGCTCAAATTTCCGCGCTCGATTGACGGCGCGAAGCTCGAATACAACTATCAGGACGGTTTGTTAATCATTCACCTGCGCAGCAGCATCAGCGAAGAAAAGAGCGAAGCCGCCGCAAAATAATTTTTTAAGGGTTTGAAATTTAATGGCTGAAGAAGATTTAAAAGATATTGAGGTGGGCGAGCGATTTGACATCGCCGTTTTGCCTTTGCAGCAAACGACGCTTTTCCCCGAAACAATTATTCCTTTAACCGTCGGGCGTCCGCGCTCGGTCAGAGCGGTCGAAGCGTCGCTCGCTTCGGAAGAAAAACTGCTCGCCTGCATCACGATCAAAACCGAAGGCATCACCGGACAGGAAGCCAAACCAACCGATCTTTACGAAGTCGGAACGCTCGTCGCCGTCAAACGAATGATGCGTTCCGACGACAGCACTCTGCAACTAATCGTGCAGGGCGCAGAGCGCGTGCGTGTTGTTTCCTGGAATCAGGAAGAGCCGTTTTTGCAGGCGAAAATCGAAGTTTTGCCTGATTTAACGGTCAGAAATAATGATGAAGTCGAAGCCTTAAAACGCAATGTGCAGGGAATGATTCAACAGGCTTTGGCGCTGCTGCCGCAAGTTCCGCCGGAGATTCGGATGGCGGTGATGAACGCGAACGATCCGGTGCAGATTGCATATTTTCTCGGTTCGGTGATGACTCTCGGCGTCGAGCACGAGCAGAAAATGCTCGAAGCCGATTCGGTTGATGAATTGCTGCAATTAGCTCACGCCGCGCTCGCGCACGAGCTTGAGATTATGCAGATTCGCTCCAAAATCGCCACCGAAGCGCAGACCGAAATGGACAAAGCGCAACGCGATTACATTCTCCGCCAGCAATTAAAAGCGATTCAAAAAGAACTAGGCGAAGACGACGAAGGCGGCGAAAAAGCCGAAGCCGGACAATTGCGCGAACGACTCGACACGGCGGATTTGCCCGAAGACGTGCGAAAAGAAGCCGAGCGCGAATTGCGCCGGATGGAAAAACTGCCGCAAGCCGCGCCGGATTATCACGTTATTCGCACTTATCTCGAATATATTCTGGAATTGCCATGGAAAAAAGAATCCGAAGATAAATTGGATTTAAATGAAGCCAGAAAAATTCTCGACGAAGACCATTACGGGCTGGAAGACATCAAAGAACGCATTTTGGAATTTCTCGCGGTTATTAAATTAAAACCCGGAACGAAAAGCCCGATTTTGTGTTTCGTCGGACCGCCCGGAGTCGGAAAAACTTCTTTGGGGAAATCAATCGCGCGCGCTTTGGGAAGAGTTTTTGAAAGATTTTCTCTGGGCGGAATGCGCGACGAAGCTGAATTGCGCGGTCACAGAAGAACTTATATCGGCGCGATGCCGGGCAGAATCGTTCAATCTCTGCGGCGCGCGCAGGTCAAAAATCCGGTGATTATGCTCGATGAGATTGATAAATTAGGCAACGATTTTCGCGGCGACCCGGCTTCGGCTCTTCTGGAAATTCTCGATCCGCAGCAAAATAACGCTTTCCGCGATCATTACATTGATTTGCCGTTTGATTTGTCGAAGGTATTTTTTATCGCCACGGCAAATGATCTCGCGCCAATCAGCGCGCCTTTGCGCGACCGAATGGAGATTATTCAGCTTGCCGGTTATTCGGACGCGGAAAAGCTGAACATCGCCAAGCAATATCTCGTCGAACGACAAACCGGAGAAAACGGTTTAACTCCCGAACAATTTTCGATCACGGACGCGGCGCTCAATCTGTTGATTTCGCGTTACACGCGCGAAGCCGGAGTTCGACAGCTCGAACGCACAATCGGAAACGTAGTTCGCAAAGTCGCATTGCGAATTGCGACCGGCGAAATCGAACAACAAACGGTTGATGTCGGCGAAGTGCGCGAATATCTCGGTGCGCCCAGATTTTACCCCGAAGAAGCGCGCGCCGAATTGCCCGTCGGCGTGGCAACCGGAATGGCTTGGACGCAGATGGGCGGCGAAGTTCTTTTTATCGAAGCCACGCTGCTCCCCGGCAGCAGCGGTTTAAAAATGACCGGACAATTGGGACAAGTGATGCAGGAATCGGCGCAGGCGGCGCAAAGCTATCTCTGGTCGCACGCCGCCGAATTCGGCATTGACGCGAATTTAATTAAACAAAACGGCGTTCACGTCCACGTTCCCGCCGGCGGGATTCCGAAAGACGGTCCGAGCGCGGGCGTCACAATGGCTTCGGCTCTAGCGTCGCTTTATACCGGCAGAAAGGTTCGCAACGACACTTCAATGACCGGCGAAATCACGCTTTCCGGTCTTGTGTTTCCGGTCGGCGGCATCAAGGAAAAAGTTTTGGCGGCACATCGCGCCGGAATCCGGCACATTATTTTGCCCGAACGCAACGAAGCCGACACCGAAGACATTCCCGAAGACGTGCGAAAAGAGCTTAATTTCACTTTCGCAAAGCACGTTTCCGATGTCTTAAACGCGGCTTTGGAATCGGAAGTTACGCAGCCCGCAATAATTCAAAATCTCGACGGCGTTAATTCAAATGCCGCGCGCGGAGGCGAGCAAGGCGGGCTGATAGCCAAAAACAAATAAAGACTTTTAATGTCCGTCCAATAGTTTCGGATTTTGATTTTGCCGCCGCTCGATTTGAATCCGGTCGGGCTTGCCGTTGCGCTTTTCCATCAAAAATTTTGTCACAAATTTTAAAAGCGCGGTGTTCTTTAGATGATTGACCGAAATTAATTCTAAAAAACTGAGGATCGTAAAAATGAGAAAAATTTTCCAATGCAAGCCATATTTTCAAATTCTGGCATTTTTTGTTTTGTTTGTTTTCGTTTTATTCGCGGAAACAAACGAGGTTGGAGCTTTTAATAATTTAAACAGCGAAGAACCCGTAACTGCTCAAACGCAAATAACCGGCGAGTGGACGGCGGAATTCGGCAAATCTCGCACGAAAAAACACGAAGCGGACGAACAGGATGAAATCGTTAAAAAAGACTCGCTTTATTTGAGCTTAAAACGCCGTACCGAACGAGGAGGAATGAGCAATTCCGGTTCGACATACGAAGTGTCGGATTTCCAGGGCTTAACGCGTGATCAAGTGATGGGCAGCTCAAACGTCAATTTCAGTTTGCAGCGCGAAGCCGGAACGTTTCAGTTTGAGGGAAGCTTTAACAACGGAAAAGGTTCGGGAACTTTTACCTTAACGCCGAGCCAGAGCTTTTTAGGCGCAATGAACAGCCGCGGTTACACGTTGAGCGAAGAAAAACAATTTGCGTCGGCGATGCTCGACGTTCGAGTCAAAACGATTGACGATTTGAAAGCCGCAGGTTTTCCGAATCTTTCGTTTGACGATGTTATCAAAGCTACGATTTTCAAAATCACGCCGGAATTTGCCAGCGAGATGGCTTCAATCGGGTATAAAAATCTGGAATTGGAAGATTTGGTCAAGGCTCGGATTTTCAAGATTGACGCCAAATTTGCCCGCGAAGTCAAAGAAATGGGATTCGGCGAAAATCAACCGATGGAAACGCTCGTCAAAATGCGGATTTTTAAAATCACGCCTGATTTTATACGTGAAATTCGCACTACCGGATTGGAAAATTTAGACGTTGAAGATTTGGTTAAACTCCGAATTTTCAAAATTGATTCTGCTTTTATTCAACGCGCACGATCCGCGAGCAGCGCGAAATTAGAAGTTGAAGATTTGGTTCGGATGAAGATTCACGGCAGAGTTGATTAACTCGGATCCGAAAAATTGAAATCAAAAGGTCAGGAGATTTCCCTGACCTTTTTTATTAACGTTTGATTTCCGCTTCCCGGTCGAGCAGAAAGAGCTTGAATTCCAATCTTAATCTTTCGAGACGGGCAAACATTTCCCCGCGTGTTTGTTCGATAGTTTTTTCCCGATTTTTCAATTCGTTTAATTCGTCCGATTGCTCTTTTGCCAAAGTCAAAGCGGCGGCTCTGAGCGATTCGTTTGAATAAAGCGGCTTGCCGCCTTCGTCTCGCGCCGTGACAATATCGAGCGTCATCAACGCCTCTCTGCTGCCGATTTCTTCCCGAACTGCTTGCAGCTCCGCCCCGACGCGGGCGATTTCAATTTGCAGCTCCTCGATTTTTTGCGGATGTTCTCTCATTAAATTTGATTCCTTTTGTCCAATTGTACTATATCAAGACACGAAAAATGAACTTGCCGAAATCCCCTGGAAAAGGATATGTTATGCTGGTTCAACGGTTTAATAATCAATTTTGAATAAAATAAAACTGGAACGCGCTTTGCGTTTTAAAATCAGGAGTTAGCCGAATTGATTCTGATAAACGATTCGGCGTTTAAAAAAAGGAGTCGTTTTATGGCACTGGTAATTTGTCCCGAATGTAGAAACGAAGTTTCCGATCAGGCGGTAGCATGCCCGAAATGCGGTCGCCCGTTTGAGGCTCCGACGATTGTCGTTCCACCGCCGGTTGCGGCGCGCGAGCCGATTATTATTACGGAAACGCCGAGAAATAAAAGTTTTCCGAATTGGATTTTTATTCCGATTATCGTCATTTTGGCGGTCGTCGCGCTGTTTATGTTTTTGATGATGCGAGAAGACAGCGCCAATGAAAACGATAACCGGACGCAGGTCAACGTGCGTTTGAGAGAGAGCGAAACCGCATCGCGAACGCGCACCGTGACGAATGCCGGAGCGCAAACCGGAACAACCGAAACCACTACTACTACTGCGCCGGTCACGCAAATACCGGATTCGACAGCTTCGACCGCTCCGCAAACGGCTTATCCGAGCACCGGAACAACTACGACGACATCAAACACGACGACAAATGTCGTTCAACCTACCACAGGCAATTTGGAAATCAAAGCGACCGTCGCCGGCAGAACCGGCTCGACACAGCCCGTCAGACAAGAAAAATTCTATTTGCTCAATAAAAGCCTAGACGAAATTTTAAGCCGCGCCAATATTGAACCGGAAGAAGGCGATTTAGCTTCAACCTGTGCGGCTGCCGTGATTGATCCGGCGCGGCGCGAGACTCGCCAAAAATGTTTGGCGGCAATCAATCCGCATATTGTTTACCGGGTTACTACCGACGCGGGCGGAAAAGGAACTTTCAAAGATGTAAAGCCCGACAGTTATTACGTTTTTGGCGTCACCAAAGTCGGAACGGATTCGTACGCGATTTGGAATACGACCGTCACGGTCAATCCGGGCGAAAATCTGCTCAATTTAAACGGCAGCGGCTCGCCGCTTTCGCCGGTCGGATTAAACAACAGTTCGAATTATTAAAAAATAGTTTTCCGTTAGCTGAGAAAAAGCGAATCGTCGAATGATTCGCTTTTTCTTTTTCCCGACGACGCATTTGGGTTTATAATCAAACTCCGATTTAGCGCAATGAAAAAAATCTATTCTTTAATTCTCGTTTTCGTTTTCGTTTTTTCAACCAATGTTCCTGTTTTCGCGTGGGGCGAAGAAGGACATCGCGCCGTCGGCGCGGAAGCCGCAGCTTATCTGAAACCTGCGACTTTAAATCGAATCACGCAGATTCTGCTCGGCGATTCGATTGCCGGTGTTTCGGTTTGGGCTGACACGACCAAACGCCGCGCCGACGAAGACGATTTAGACCCGGAAACAAAATCGTTTTTGGCAAACGATAAAAACGACAAAAACGACACGTGGCATTACGTTGATTTGCCGCTCGATTGCCCGGATTACAACTCGTGCGAAGGTTTTAAGCGCCCGGACGACATCGTGCAGATGATTAATTTTTCCGTGCGCCGTTTGAAAACCGGAAAAGAAGACCCGCAGCATCCGATTTCCGAGCGAAATGCGTTGAGAATGCTAATTCATCTCATCGGCGATATGCATATGCCGTTTCACGTCGGCGCGGGATTTATCAACGAAAATGATTTGAGCAATATTCTAATCGAAACCGACCCGCAGCGAATCAGACAATTTAAATTTCTTGACGATCAGGGCGGCAACAAAGTGGTTTTAAAATATAAACCAATTCTTGGAAAACCGGAAGACCCGGAACGCGAAGCGAATCTGCATTTTTACTGGGATGTCGAAATCGTCCAGCGCTTAATGTTTGCGGCAAAGCGGACGCGCAACCCGGAAACTTTCGGGCGATTTTTAAAAGAATCAATTACACCGGAAAACAGTTGGAACGCGCAGGGAAACGACGTTTATCAATGGGCTTCGCAATGGGCAGCCGATTCGCTCAAGCAATCTAAGCAATCGGGTTACAAAAACCTCCGAATAACCGAAAAACGCGAGCGCGAAATCAACGGCAGAAAAGTGACCGATTATTTAATCTCGCGCGGCGATGCAGCCGCATATGACACTCAAGCGCAGGAAACAGCGCGCACTCAGATTGCCAAAGCCGGCTATCGTCTAGCGAAAATGCTTGAAGCAATTTATGCAAAATAGCTGAAAGCGCAATAAAGAAAGTAGCAGGATGTGAAAGGTCTGGAATTTCTTGACCGACAAAACGGCGCATTAAAAATGCGCAAAAGTTATTTCTGCTCATATGTCTCAGCGTGAAATTTTCTGTTCAATCTAATTGAGCGTTTCGCGCCCGGCTACCTTCTTTATGCCGCCCGCACCGCTAAAATTGGAGTTTAAACACGACTTCTTAAAATTCAAATAATCCTTTAAGTCAAAATTTGTAAAAAAAACTAAACAACATGATAGGTTTCAATTTATTTTGGGGCGTTAAAGAATGAAGGTTTTATATTTCAAAAAATTTGAAGGAGAAATTATGGCAATAAGTGATAACATCAAAGAAGTTATGGCAAAAATCCAGCAGGAGCATGGAACGGGCAACACACCGACAGGGGATGAAGTTCAGAGGAAAGCGTATGCAGCAATAATGAAGGGCGCCAATTCTAATGAATGGAAAGATTATATGAGGCTCTTCGCTAAAAACGAAACCGAATTGGCTAAACTAATGCCGGAGTCTCAATCGGGTTCAGGTTCGGGATCAGGTTCGGGTTCCGGTTATAACACTGATGTTAGTGGCAGAAATCTCGCCCGCGTTTATCTCGTCGGAAACGGACCTTGCGGAGCGGAATCACCTACCGGCGCCCCGTTAGACTTCGGAGTTGGGACTGTTTTGGATTAACAACATTAAATGAAAACGATTCGATGGATTTGTTAAGTCTGCTCGAAATTTTCCGGATTTTAAATTTTGAAAGCATTTTCCGAAAACGAAAACGACTTTTTTGATTTGGCTAAATTTAATAAGGAATCCTCATTAAATTTAGCCAAATCTTTAAACAAACAGTGGCAGGAGATTTGCATTCGTTTTCTACCAATCCCTTTAGAAGAAACCATTTGGAGATACGGCAGGATTTATGAGCCGGACGATCCAGACCAAGGTTGGAAGCTTCACATCTCAGCAACCATTCTAAATGCCCCGGAAGTTTTGGAAACGATTGCGCCCTTTTTAAAAAGTGAAGGCGCATTATTTAAGGCTCCTGTTTCTATTCGAGAAATAAAAAAAATAAACTCCGGTATTTATTATAATTACTCTCAAATCGGCAAAATCATCACCATTTATCCTCAAACAAACGAACAAGCCGTTTTTTTCGCCGAGCAACTGCATTGCTTAACTGAAAAATTTGCCGCTCCCGACGTTCCATTCGACTTTCAATTTAAACCCGAAAGTTCAGTTTATTATCGCTACGGTGCCTTCAAAACTTTTGAGTTAAAAGATGCGGACGGTTCAAAAACTTTAGCAATGCACGACCGGGACGGAAAATTGATTCCCGATTTGCGTTATTCCCAACCACCTTATCCTGAATGGATTTCAAATCCATTTCCGGTAATGTCATCAGAGACAGAAACATCTGAAACACCATTGACAAAAAATTACAAAGTGTTTGGCGCTTTGTCGCAGCGCGGCAAAGGCGGTGTTTATCAAGCTGTAGATTTTAGCACGGACATGCCGCGTTTTTGTTTGGTTAAGGAGGGACGAAAAAACGGAGAAGTTGATTGGGACGGGCGTGATGGTTTTTGGCGAGTTCGGTATGAAAGCTACGTTTTGAAAATTCTGCGTGAAGCGGGCATCAATGTTCCTCAAATTTATTCTTCTTTTGAAACGGCGAAAAATTTTTATCTTGTCACCGAATTTATCGAAGGCGAAACTCTTTACGCCTTTTTACAAAAAAGGGAACGTCGCCTCAGCGTCTCTCAAGCAATAAAATATGCGATTCAACTATCGAGTTTGATAGCTCAAATACACTCAGCAGGATGGCTTTGGAGAGATTGCAAACCCGGCAATCTGATTCTTTGTAAGGATGACAGCTTAAGACCTATAGACTTCGAGGGAGCTTGTGCAGTTAACCAACCGGATTATGTGTGGTATAGCACTTTGACACCAGCGCTTTTTGAAGAAAGCGAAATTTATTCAAGAGAGTGCAGGATTAATCCTGATCTATTTGCCTTAGGAGCAATTATTTATCTTTTATTTGAAGGTGAATTGCCAAATGTGACAAGCGTGGACGGAGCGCCGCAGATGTTACGAAGAAAAGTTCCGAACGAAATAAAATTGCTAGTCTCGAAATTGCTCAATCCAAATCCGACAAAATATCCGACGGCGAAAACCGTTACGCAAAAATTGAGATGGCTTTAAAGTCCGCTAAAGCCTAGCTTGTGGTTAATCAACAATTGAACTCGGCTTAAGATTCATTTTTAAAACGATAGCTTGAAACCTTGGGTCGGTGCGCAAATCGTCGAAAAGTGGTTCTACATTAATAGCTGCGACCGCCGAAGAACGCTCTTGAAAAGATTTTTCCAACCAGAAAATCGCGCTGTCTTTATCATTAAGACCAATGTAAATAATGGCTCTTTCCCCTGGCGGAATATAATCATTCTTTGCGAGTTCCTCAAGACCATTCAGCACTTTCAGCGCATCCGCCTTTCTGTTCATTTTGCCATAAGTGAAACCTAAAGCAGCCGCAGTCAACATTTTTTGATCCTTTTTATCCGAAGCGTATAATTTTTCAAATATTTTTAAAGCCTCTTCATAATTCCCCCTTTGTAGATAAATAAGTCCTATAATATATTTCGCGCCTATATTATTTGAGTTTTTATTTAAGGCTTTATTCAGTTGCTCGTACGAATCATCGTATTGCCGAGCGTAATAAAACACTCGTCCAACGTGAAGATCCGCTAGCGAAGAAAATGGTTCTAGCTCCTGAAATTTTGAAACATGAGCCAATGCTTCTTTGTATCTTCCGGTTAGCGCCAGAAGATGGGAATACGAATAGTAAGCTTGAGAATAATCGGGATTAAGTTCAATTGCCCGCAAATAAGCTCTTTCAGCCTCCTCCCATTTCCATTCGTATCGTTGCAAAACAACTCCGAGCGCAGTATGCGACTCGGAAAGACTGTCATCAAGACCTATTGCCTTTTCAGCATAACTCTTAGCTAAGTCAAAGGCTTCTCTAGCTGGCAACGGATTATGAGTGACCAGACTTCTCACGACATATGCATTTGCCAATCCGGCGTACGCCCGCGCATAATTCGGATCTATATCCTTAGCTTGATTAAAGGCGTCTATCGCTTTTTGAATATTTTCTTTGTCTCTCTTTTTCCAATAATACTGCCCTTGTAAGTAGTATTTATAAGCTTCGGGATTTTCTTGTTTGTTCGCCCCAAGATGTTTTGACTTATCGTTGTTTGCCGGAGATTGAAGTTTGGAAATTACTATTTCGGAAATATTATTTTGGATGTTTAGAGCATCTGATTCTTTTAATAAAAAATTATCGTGCCATAGTTCCGCACCATCTGCCGTATTAATTAACTTTGCTTCAAACCGAAGTTGCTCGTTTTGACGCCGAAGTTTACCCGTCAAAACAGCTTCGACATCGAGGAATTGTCCGATTTTTACCGAATCAACATCGCCTTTATAACCGGAAACTAGCGTAAAGGCTTTCACCCGCAATTCAGATGAATCGGATAGTTTATTGATCAAACTTTCAGCCATTCCCTCGCTGATATAATCGGCGCCGGAGTCGCCACTTTCGTTGACGAAAGGCAGCACCGCAAGTGTGCGCGGCGCGGTTGCGCGCTGGTAAAGGAAGACCCCGATTGAGAGCAGAAGCAGAATGATTAAAGATGCACTTAATAAAGGGAAGAAAAGCCGTCTTTTTACTATGGGCGTTTTTTTATCCTGTAAATTTTGAAGCTCCAAAAGCAGTTCGCTGGCGGATTGAAATCTGTGTTCCTTGTTTTTTTCCAGACACTTTCTGACGACCGGATAGATGCCGGACGAGGCGGATTTGTTATTGAAATCAGGCTTAGAAACGGGTTTATCAGTTAAGATAGCTGAAATAGTTTCGGCGTCGCTTTTTCGCAGAAAAGGATGCTCGCCGGAAGCAAGCTCGTAAAGGACTGTTCCGAAGCTGAAAATATCGGTCCGGTAATCCAATTTCTCGGCTTTCAACTGCTCCGGCGACATATAAGAAACGGTTCCCATTATCAAACCGTTTTGCGAAAATTGGGTGACGTTTTCTCCGCCGTTTTCGGCTTTGTGAAGCGGCTCGATGATTTTAGCCAAACCGAAATCCAGCACTTTCGCTTGACCGCTCGCCGTTACCATAATGTTTCCGGTTTTGATGTCGCGGTGAATAATTCCGTGCGCGTGAGCGGCTTCGATGGCGCTGGCTATTTGCTTGGCGAGAGAAGAAACCTGTTCCGTTGTGAGCCTGCGTTTGCGAACTAAATCCGCCAAAGTTTCGCCTTCGACGTATTGCATCACGATGAAATTATGCTCGCCGATTTCTTCAATTCCATACACCGGACAAACGTTCGGATGATCGAGCATTGCGACCGCTTGAGCTTCTTTGATTAATTGCCGTTTCGCCCATTTATCTCCGAGCAGCGCTTTTGAGAGAAATTTGAGCGCGACTTTTCGGTTTAGCCGCTTGTCATCCGCGAGATAAACTTCGCCCATTCCGCCTATGCCGAGCTTGCTCAGGATGTTGTAAGAACCGATTGTCTGCCCCGCCAGAGAGGTTTCCAAAGAGGTTTCCAGCTCGGATTCGATTACTTTTATTCCGAGATCGAAAGCCGGTTCGTCGAGAAATTCGCCGTTTTCCTCAAAAGCGGCAATCAGCGATTCGACTTCGCAGCGCAGAGAATTGTCTTCGGCGCAAGCCTGCGAAAGATAAGCGGTTCGCTCGTCGCCGCTGAGGCTGAGCGCCGAATGGAAAAAAGTTTCGATTTGCTGCCAGTTATTTGTTTCCATTCCCGATTTCGCGGGCGAGCCAAGCCCTCGCCATATTCCAATCACGGGCTACCGTAGCCGGAGAGATTTTCAAGACTTCCGCAGCTTCCTCGATGCTCAACCCGCCGAAAAATCTCAGTTCGACGACTTTGCACTTGCGTTCGTCTATTTCCGCTAATCTGTACAGCGCTTCGTCAATAGCCAGCAGCTCGTCGTTTTTTTCCGCCGAAATAACCGCCGCTTCGGAAAGCGACACTTGGACGGCGAAGTCGCCGCCGCGTTTCTGGCATTTCTGGTCGCGCACGTAGTTAAGCAAAATCCGTCGCATAAGCTTCGCCGCGATGCCGAAAAAATGCGCTCGATTTTGCCAGTGAACCCGATTTTGGTTAATCAAACGAAGATATGTTTCATTGATTAAAGCTGTCGTTTGAAACGTGTTACCGGGCTTGAGCCGCCGCATTTGATAGTGCGCGAGACGGTGTAATTCATTTTCGACCAGAGGCAGCAGCTTTTCCAGCGCCACCCGGTCTCCCTGGCTCCAATCTATCAGCAGAGACGTGATTTCCGACGTGCAAGCCATATCGCAAATTTCGGTTTCCGAACGGTTTTTGATTTAAAAAAAGTCAATGCCGCAAATTTGTCAAAAAAAATTCTGCTTCGCTTGATAGTTTTTAAATCAAATCGGGGCGTTACATATTAGAGAGACAAATAAGCCGGATTGAAAATTCGCATCTTCAATCATAAGTTGTTTTTTTGATTAGCCCCGTGATGTGCAGGTATTTATATCGCGGTATTTGCTAATTTGCAAGACGCGAGCGGCTTATTCGAGCAAAAATATGACCGGTGCAATAAGAAATTGGATGATGATTGTCCTAACGCTGATTTTTGTCGTCTTTTACGCGGCGGCGCTGCTTGGCTGGCTCAGACCTTTGAGCGACGTCACATTGGTGACGCGGCTTGAGCCGATTATATTCGTTATTATCGGATATTACTTCGGCAGGCTGCCGGCGCAGCAAAACGAACAAACGCTCAAAGAAGAAATCATCCGTCAAACACAAAAATCCGACGCCGCGCAACAGGCAAAAGAAAAAGCCAATCAAGAACGCGAGGCTCTGGAAGAAAAAATTAAAAACGTTGTCGGCGTCCTGGGTGTTTCTATGTCAAGAGCCGCGCCCGAAAAAGATTTCAGCTCGAAAGAAGGAATCGCCTCTTTGCATCCGATTATCACCGCCGCTCTAAATATTTTAAGGTCATAAAAGTAATCTGTAATGTTTTAAGCAAAAATTACATATAACTTCAGAAAAGATTAATTTCCGAAAAAAAAGTATTACGAAATCGAGCAAGCGCGAGTTAAAGACGAAGCAAAGCTTGACCCGATTGTCGGGCAAGACATCGGGAACGATCAAAAATGGCGACCGCATCACGGTCGGGAAGCCAAAACCGACGTAGAAGTGGAATTTTCGTTTCAAGGATTTGTCGAAATGAAAGGCGGCGAATTCTTTTTCGCGCCGAGCATAAAGTTTTTGAAAACTTTCGCCCCGCCCGCCGCTTGAGGTTATTCAATGCAAACTCACAAAAGGCGTTGAAATAATCTCAGAAACAGCAGGTCGAAATGTTGCGATAACATTTCGACCTGCATCACCGATTCGGAATTGAGAGCCATTAAAACGCCATCGTTCGTTTTTAAATAATTCACGCGGGATTTTACAGAATCTCTCTCAATTTCAAAATCGCCGCAGTTTGCGTTTCGATTCCGTGACCGATATTTGGGAAAACGGTCACATCTTTTAAGTTCGGCAAAATCTTTCTCGCGCGTTCAACGGTTTTATGCTGCGGAATCAGTCCGTCTTTCGCGCCCACGATTAAATATGTTTCGGCTTGAAGTTTTCTGATTTCAGCATCGCCGAGCTTGATTGGATTTTGCGCTTGAGAATCGAAGTTTTTGAGAACATTTTCCGTGTAATCAATCAACATTTCAAACTTTTCATCATCGAGTCTTTCTTCCGGCGTAAAAACGATTTTCTCGAAAAACTTTCTGATATTTTTCCTCGCAGGCGAACGAATCGGCAGCAAAGTATAGTAAAGAGTGCGCGGTGAAAGGCTGATAAATGAAAGTCCGATTGGATTCATCAAAATGGCTTTTTCGATCAACGAAGGTTCAATTGCCGCCAGTTTGAAGATAAGCTCGCCGCCGAACGACGCGCCGACGCAAATTCCTTTCTTAAAACCGATTTCGTCGCAGACTTCTTTGAGCCAGACGCCGTAACCGTCGCCTTTTATATCAGGACAATTGCCGCTGCTTAGAGAAGGCTGACCGATGACATCGAGCAAATAAATCCGGTAATTGTCGCCCAATAAATGCAAATGATCGTTTAAATCCCAGAATATGCCGCAAGTTCTCGCTCCGGGCAGAAATAAGATCGGCTTTAAGTTTTGATTTTCGTGATTGACGGCGAGCAAACGGGTCGTGCCGAAAGAAGTCGCAACATTCAGCTTTGCGTACGGGAGCGAAGATTTTTCGACAAAATAATCAATCCATTTTTCGAGAGCTTGCCGGGCGGAAGCGGTTTTAAAATTTGATGTTTTCATTATTATTTATTTAGACGAGTCGCGAAAAAGCTGCCAAAGACTCCAAATGTGGCTGACGAATACAACGGGGACGACAATCGCCGGGAGCCAAATAAACGGGAAATATAAAACAGCGCGGTTCGGCTGCTCAAAAGCCAATCGCTGAAACGGCGTTTCGAGCGACAAAATCGCGTGCGCGACGATGTTTATCAGCAAACCGAGCGCCAGCAAATTCCACACGATGAGCAAAGGTTTATTAACTTTCCCGCCGCGAAAAGCCAAAACCGCGACTAAAGGAGCCGTCAAACCGGAAAGAATATCAAAATTACGACCTTCAAAAGTCATCAATTGCGGGATTTGTCCGTTTTGATATAACAAATGCAGACAAAGCTCGACCGGAACGCGAACAATGTGTAAGACAGTCAGCGTTTGCAAAGCGGAAATTGAAAGTGAATTTCGGGCAAAAAAGAAAACAATGGCGAGCAAAATCAAAGTTGTCGGAACCGGCGCGAGAACGAATCGCGGCGGCAGCGTGTTTGTGACCAGAAAAAAACCGTTCAGGCTCGAAACGGCGTAAACGGCGAGAAGAATCAAAAGCGTTAGCGAAAGAACCGGAACCAGCGCTCTGCTCGAATCGGTTTTACGCGCGGCGAGAATAAAAATTCCTACAGCGATGAAAGTCGCGGCGGCAAAAATCAAGTTTATATAATAAGGCAAGTTTTCAATCATTTTTATACCTCGCTTTTAACGCGGAAAATAACCGTCGAAAGTAACAAAAAAGCGCCGCTCAAAAAATATTTCGAGAGGCGCTTTTTCGTGTTGAAGTTACTTTCGGTTTTTATTTGATTCGCTCGTCTTTTTCGATTTGCCCGTCACGGATCGTAATCACGCGATGCGCTCGTTCGGCAATGTCGTGTTCGTGCGTGACGACGATAATCGTGTTGCCTTCGGCGTGCAGCTTCTCGAAAAGGTTCATAATCTCGTAGCTCGTTTTCGAGTCCAGAGCGCCGGTCGGCTCGTCCGCAAGCAGAATCGAAGGATGATTAACAAGCGCGCGGGCAATTGCGACGCGCTGGCGTTGACCGCCTGAAAGCTCGTTCGGGCGGTGATGCACGCGGTCGCCAAGCTCGACCGAAGCGAGCGCGGCTTGAGCTTTTTCGTGTCGCTCGCTTGAGCGCATTCCGGCGTAAATCAAAGGCAACTCGACGTTGTGCAGCGCCGTGGCGCGAGCGAGCAGGTTAAACGTTTGGAAAACGAAACCGATTTCCTTGTTGCGGATTTTCGCCAAAGCGTCGTCGTCCATTTCCGAAACGAGCTTGCCGTTAATCCAGTATTCGCCCTGCGTCGGCGTGTCGAGACAGCCAATCAGGTTCATCAAAGTTGATTTTCCCGATCCCGAAGGACCGATGATTGCGAGATATTCGCCCTTTTGAACTTCAAACGATACGCCGCGCAAAGCGTGAACCTGCTCGGAACCCATCTGGTAAGTTTTCCAGATGTCGTGCATTCCAATAAGCGCCGTTCCGTTTTTTGGCTTGCCGTTTGTGGTTGTCTTAACCGGTTGTTCGATTTTTTCTATTTCCGCCACAGCTAAATTCATTGTATCAGTAGATAGGAGGCAGAAGGTAGGAGCTAGCAGGCAGCATTTCGTTTTCCACTGCCTGCTAAATTCTATCTTCTACCTACTTATTAGCATTTTCTCCGCCCGCAGGCTTGGTCTGTTTCTTAATCGGATCGCCGTCTTTTAGAGTTTTCAGCACGCGGCTCGGTCCCGTGATAACTTCTACTCCAGCAGAAAGCCCGCTCGTGATCTGAATATCGGATTCGCCCGTGATTCCGGTCGTCACTTCGACAAATTTCGCCTTGCCTTCGTCCAAAAGGTAAACGCCTTTGATCGGTTTCGGCTTGTCAGCCTGATTCTGCGGCGCTTGCGCCTGCGAGCCGTCGGCATTAGGCGTCGGTGTCGGCGGTTGTTTGTCAACAATCGCCTGCAGAGGCACTGCGAGCGTTTCAGCGGCGGTTTTCGTCGTGATTGTCGCCGTAGCGGACATTCCCGGTCGCAAGCTTTCGTGCAAATCGTTAGGCAGATTTTTCAGATTAACGACCACGCGAAATTCCTTCGCTTCCTGAACGTTAATATTGGTCGAAAGCCCGCCGGTCGTTTGCGATTTGCCGAGCGCGAGCGGCGTTTTTTGCGAAACTTCGCCTTCGATTTCGCGCTCTCCGAAAGCGTCAATCTTGATTTTCGCTTTTTGTCCGACTTCGACCTTATCAATCTCGGTCTCGTCAACTTTGACTTCGATGTTAATCGAAGACATATCGGCAATTGTCATCAGCGCAGTCGTGGAAAGCCCTGCGGTTGCAAACGTTCCGGCTTTGGACGGAATTTCAGCCACAACTCCGTTAATCGGCGCGACTTGCAGAGTTTTGTCGCGCTGGCTGGTTTGCCCGCGCAGCAAAGCGGCTTGCTGATTGGCGCGCGATTGCGAAGAACGGACGCTCAAATTTGCGGATTCAACCGCGCGCTGACCTTCGCGGATACCGACCTGCGATTGTTTCGCCCGCGCCGACGATTCGTTGACGCGAACTTCGGCTTCACGCACAGCAGCGCGCTGTGTTTCAAGATTGGCGCGCGCGGTTCTTAAAGAAACCTGCGAGTTTTCTACGCGGTCTTTCGCCGTATCGTATTCGAGACGCGAAACGACGCCGGATTCGAGCAAATCCGCAACGCGCTTTAATTCGCGTTGTGCCGCATTGACTTCAACTTGCGCCCGATCAATTTCGGTTTGAATTGCAATTGCGCGCTGGCGAGCGGAGTTGACGGCTTCGCGAGCCGAATCAACCGAAGCGAGCGCCGCGTTGTAAGCCTGCTGATTTTGCGCGAGCTGATTTTGCGCCGCTGTAATTTGCGACTGCGAAACCTGAATATCGCTCTGCGCGGTTTGCAAAGCGGCGAGCTGAGCGTCTTTGCTCGATTCGAGCTGCGTCGGGTCTAATTTCACGAGCGGCTGACCTTTGGTGACCGTGTCGCCTTCTTTGACGAAAATATCCACGATTCGCCCTTGAACCTCGCTGGTCAAATTAATGTATTGAATCGGTCGAACTTCGCCCGAAGCTGTAACGGTGGATTTCAATTCGCGGCGCGTTTCGACTTTAACGGTCGTCACTTCCGGCGTGTCTGTGCGCGAAGCCATAACGCTAAAACCGATAATCAGCACCAGCAAAGTGAGTGCGGAAACGCCAATAATAATTTTTTTACGACGGCTGAGAGCCATTTTTTCTAACCTCTGTTTATTATTAAATTGTTTGATTTAACCGAAAGACCTGAGCGGCTGCGAGCTTAATCGTCAGAATCTAAAATTCAGATTTTTATGATTTCCAAAATCTCGAACCTGCTCGCCGAATTTGTACGCCCGGCTCAATAAATTAGTTTCAGATTTCTTTCAACGGACGTGCGGTTTAATTCGTTCGATGCAAGTTTGCAATGAAAAAGCCGTCCGCATCATCGCGCGGCGGAAAAGTTCTGCCGTAACCTTTTTCGGTTAAAAATCGCGCGGGCAAATTTTTGGCAATAATTTTAAAGTTTGGATTTTTCGCCAGAAAATTGTCAATCACCGCTTCGTTTTCTTCCGGTTCGAGCGAACAAGTCGAATAAACCAAACGCCCGTTTTTCTTCAAGACTCGCGCCGCGCTCGTCAGAATCGCGTTTTGCAGCTCGGACAATTCGGCGAAATCCTTTTCGCGCAAATGATAACGAATTTCCGGGTTATGCCGAATCGTTCCCGTCCCGGAACAAGGCGCGTCAACCAAAACGGCATCGAAACTTTCATCCGCAAACGGCAGCTTTCTGGCGTCGTAACGCACAATTTCAATTTCACAAGAACCAAATTTATCAACGGTTTCTCTCAAAATTCTGACGCGCGGAATAGTAAAATCTCCGGCAACTAACAATGACTTTGAACTTTGAACCTTGAACTTTGAACCCACAAGAGTGGTTTTGCTTCCCGGCGCTGCGCAAACGTCCAGAAAATTTTCTTCCGGTTTTAAATTAATAGTTTCGCCGACAAGCTGCGACGCTTCATCCTGCAAATAAATTTTGTTTTCAGAAACTAACTTTCTGATAGTTTGGGTTGCCCCCGAAACACGAAACGCATTGTTCGCAATTTTAGATTTTTCCAACTTTGCATCCGCAGTTTCGAGTTCTTGTAGAATCGTCTCACCATCTTGATTCGTTAAACGAAACGCCGTCGGCGGTTGTTGGTTGTTTGTTTTAGCGAGCCTTTCAGTTTCTTCAAAACCGAACTGCCGACCCCATTTTTCCAGAAGCCAAACCGGATGCGAGGTTTCGATTGACAATCTTTCGAGCGGATTCATGATTTTATCGAGCAAATTAAAATTCGCGTCCCGCTCGCTTTTTCGCAAAACCGCGTTGACAAAACCTGCGGCGGAACGCTTTTTCGCCAGATAAACAAGATTGACCGATTCGTTGACCGCCGCACGAGCCGGAATTTTCTCCATCGAGCGAAGCTGGAAAAGTCCGATTCGCAAAGCTATTTTCACCGCCAAATCCAGTTTCTCAATTTTTTTACCTGAAAAATGCTTGACCAGAGAATCCAGCAGAAACTGATTTCTGAGAATGCCGAGAACCAAAGCGTGACAAAGCGCGCGATCTTCCGGTTTTAAATTTTCTTCGTAAGCCGGCAGCAAAATAGCCGAAAACGCTCGTTCGGCTTCGATTTTTTGCAGAATCTCAAAAGCCGCTTTTCTTGCCGGAGAAACATTAATCGCCATTTTTAAATCAGCTTTTGCCCGACTTCTATTTTCGCGCCGTTGAGAAAATCGCGCACATTCATTCGGCGTTTTCCTTCGGGCTGAACTTCGTGCAGACGCAAAACCGTGCTTTCACCGCAAGCGACGATTAATTCATCGCCTCTGGCTTTTAAAATTGTCCCGAACTCAAAAGCTGCTTCGATTCTCTCGGCGTCAACGCGCCAAATCACCAGTTTTTTGTCGCCCGTATAAACGAAAGCATTCGGAAACGGCTGAAAACCGCGCACTCGATTTTTGATGTCAAACGCGCTCAGTTCCCACGAAATCAAACCGTCCTCGCGTTTCAGAATCGGCGCAAAACCGGCTTCCAAATCGTTTTGCTTTCGCGGCTCGACTTCATCCAGTTTTTTCAGAGTTTCACTTAATAAATCCGCGCCTAAACCGGAAAGTCTCTGCAACAATTCGGGCGCAGTTTCGTCCTCGCCGATTTCGGTTTCGCTTTGCAGCAAAATGTCGCCCGTGTCCAATCCGGCGTCCATTCGCATCGTCGTCACCCCGGTTTTCGTTTCATTTTGGACAATAGCCCAATTTACCGGAGCGGCTCCGCGATATTTCGGCAAAAGCGAAAAATGAACGTTAATGCAGCCGCGTTTCGGCGTCTCTAAAAAAGCTATCGGCAAAATCCGCCCGTAAGCTACAACGACCGCGACATCGGCTTCGTGCGATTTGAACAATTGCAGAGCTTCGTCGGTTTTAACGCGCGCAGGCTGAAAAACCGGCAAATTGCGGCTCAGCGCAAATTCCTTGACCGCCGGCATTGTCATTTTTTTTCCGCGTCCGGCGGGTTTGTCCGGTTGCGTCCAGACAGCGACAACCGTGTGTCCGTCGGCTAAAATTTTCTCCAAAGTCGGAACAGCCGCCTGCGGAGTTCCCATAAAAACAATTCGCATTTTTCTTCTCAAAACAGCTTAACAACAACGAAACGAAAATAAAATGCGGCAGCGTTTATCCCTGCTTTGATTTTTTGGCGTTTAGTTTTAAGTTAATTTTGTGCCGATTGCTTTTGTTAATTCATTTCAAACCGACCGACGACTTTTCCGCGCCGAGATTCGCGCGTCTCTTGCGCATGCGGACGGGCTTTTCCGCGCCGGAATTTTAACCCGTCAGGAAACCGAGCGCATTAAAAACGGTTTGTGGACGATTCTCAAACGAGCCGATTACGACCGCCATTATTTCGACGCTTTGCCCTCGCCCGATGTGTTCGCTTTTGTTGAAGCCAGGTTGTTTCAATTAATCAGCGACGGCGCGGCAAAGCTCAAAATCGGGCGCAGTCCGCAGCATCAAGCGGCAGTCGCCGTGCGGCTCTGGCTGCGCGAAGAAATCCAGCAAATCGTCGAGTTGCTCGAACATTTGGAGGAAATTTTGCAAAGCTCTAAAAATCCGGTTTTTGCGGCTTTTTTTGAAATGTTCGACCGCGACCGCGAAATTTTCGGCGGAGTTTTGCGCCGGACAAATTGTTTGCCCCACATCGAATTTTCTCAGACGGATGAATCTTTAACGGAAATTGATTTTTCGGAAATCGCCCGTGATTTGGGGTTTGCCTCCGTTGCACACAACGCGCTCGAATCGGCGCTTGACCGCGATTTTTGTCTCGAATTTGTTGGCGCTGCCGGATTTACGATGCTGCATTTGGCGCGATTGGCAAACGAGTCTTTAAATCAATTCGCGCTTTCGGAAAACGCGCGGGGGGCTTTTGAGGCGATGCGCGCGAAATCGGGGAAAATTTTGGGATATCAAACCGCTTTGTTTTCGCTTTTAAAAAGCGCGCCGCTCGCCGCAACGAAAGATTTGCAGGAAATCAATCCGATTGTTTTTGAAACCGCCGACACAACGAAAGATTGTTTGCAAATGACCACTGGGGTTCTCGAAAACTTTAATTCTCTTTCAGCTTCAACCCGATGAGACCGCAGAGTTTATCAAGTTTTGCGCGCCGCTTTCGCCGCGAATGGCGCGCGCTTGATTTGCCGACAGAGGGGCAAACAGCGGTTCTTGCAGTTTCCGGCGGTGCTGATTCGGCTGCTTTGCTCGCGGCTTGCGCAGAATTAAAAACAGCCAAAAAGCTGAATTTAAATTTTACCGTCGCGCATTTCAATCATCGCTTGCGCGATGCGGAAAGCGACGCAGACGCAGAATTTGTCGAAAACTTAGCAGCTCGATTTGATTTTGAATTTATTTGCGGAGAATGGAATCGCAAATTTGAAATTGCGGATTTAAAAGAAAATTTAGAGCAGGCGGCGCGCAACGCGCGTTATCAATTTTTATTTGAAACGGCTGAAAAATCCGGCGCATTCACCGTTTTAACCGGACATACTTTAAACGACCAAGCCGAAACTTTTCTGCTCAGATTACTTCGCGGCAGCGGTATCGAAGGACTTGGGGCAATGAAACAATTGCGGATTGCGGATAGCGGATTGCGAATCGGAAAACCATTTTCGGAACAAGAATTAACGAACGATAACACAGAAAACAAATCCGCAATCCGCAATCCGCAATCCGCAATCCTACTGGTTCGTCCGCTTTTGAATTGGGCGACTCGCGAAGCGACCGAAGAATATTGCCGGGCGCGGAGCATTGAATTTCGGGTTGATTCGATGAACAAAGATGAAAATTTCGCCCGCGTGCGCGTGCGGCGCGAATTGTTGCCGCTTTTGAAAACTTTTAATCCGAAAATCGTCGAACAGTTGGCGCAAACCGCGCTGTCTCTCGGCGAAGACGCGGAAGAATTAAATTTTGCGGCGAAAAAACTGCTCGAAACGGCTGCGGCGGATTCCGCGCTCGACACAAAAGTTTTAAAAAAAACTTCCGCCGCGCCGCGCCGCCGCGCAATCAGATTATGGATTAAAACAGAGCGCGGCTCGCTTCAAAAGTTAGAAGCAAAGCATTTAATTGCGATAGACAATCTGTTGATGCGAGGCGAAGGCAACAGTTTCATTGAACTTCCCGGTGACGAAATCGTTCTCAAAAAGAGAGGCTTACTTGTTTTTGAACGACGGAAAGGTTGAAAAAAGCGTTACCGGCAACTAAAATCAAAGCAGGATAAAAGGCGGAAAAGAAATTTTCGCCGCCGCGCCGCAGCCCGCAAGAGATTAACAACTCAGAGGCGCAACGCGACATCTTAAACTCGACGTTTTTAATTGACAGAATTATGAACGCGAGAGCGACCGCAAATCACACGAATTCCCTGTAAAATTAGGTTTGAACCGGAGTTTATAGTGTTTTATTGCTGTCGAAATCGGAGGCAACAAATTGAGTTCCAGAGTTAAACAAATTATTTTTTGGTTGGTTATTATCGCCAGCGTCGTCATTTTTTATCAATTGATTCAGCGCACCAACGGCGGGACGACAAAACAGTTAAGTTTTGACCAAACGATTACAAAAATCGAAAACGGCGAGATTGCCAAATTAAACCAAGGTCAATCAAGGCTCAATCTTGAGGACAAAAGCGGCAGCAAATTCTACACGACCATTGAAGCGACAAACGATTCGCTCAAAACACAGATTTTAAATCTTGCAAGATCCAAAAATGTCACCACAGAAATTGAAGAAGGCACGAATAGTCTGTTTTGGTCAATCGCTTTGGGATGGTTACCGATTTTGCTGTTTATCGGTTTTTGGATTTTTATGTTCCGCCAAATGCAGGCGGGCGGCAACAAAGCTCTTTCATTCGGCAAATCGCGCGCCAAATTGCTCAATAATCAGCAAAAGCGAGTTACGTTTAAAGACGTAGCCGGCGTCGAAGAAGCCAAAGACGAGCTGCAGGAAATTATCGAGTTCTTAAAAGACCCGCAAAAATTCCAGAAGCTCGGCGGGCGCATTCCAAAAGGCGTTTTGATGATGGGACCTCCGGGAACCGGCAAAACCCTGCTGGCGCGCGCTGTTGCGGGCGAAGCAAACGTACCGTTTTTCTCGATTTCCGGTTCGGATTTTGTCGAGATGTTTGTCGGCGTCGGCGCTTCGCGCGTCCGCGACCTTTTTGAACAAGGCAAGAAAAACGCGCCGTGCATCATTTTCATTGACGAAATTGATGCTGTCGGTCGTCATCGCGGCGCAGGTCTCGGCGGCGGACACGACGAGCGAGAGCAGACTTTGAATCAATTGCTCGTCGAAATGGACGGTTTTGAATCGAACGACGGCGTGATTTTGATGGCTTCGACCAATCGCCCTGACGTTCTCGATCCGGCGCTGCTTCGACCTGGGCGTTTTGACCGCCGCGTCGTGGTTTCGCGCCCGGACGTGAGAGGACGCGAAGGCATTTTGAAAGTTCACACCAGGAAAATTCCGCTCGATGACAATGTTGACATCAGCGTGATTGCGCGCGGAACGCCCGGATTTACCGGCGCGGATTTGGCGAATCTCGTCAACGAAGCGGCATTGAACGCGGCTCGTTTGAACAAAAAAGTCGTTTCGCAGATAGATTTTGAATTGTCGAAAGACAAAGTTTTGATGGGCGCGGAACGCCGCAGTATGGTTTTGTCGGATGCCGAAAAACGCTTAACCGCGTATCACGAAGCCGGTCATACGCTTGTCGGTTTGAAGGTCCCGTCGGCTGACCCGGTTCACAAAGTTACGATTATTCCGCGCGGAATGGCTTTGGGCGTCACGATGCAATTGCCTGAAGGCGACCGTCACAGCTATACCAAAGAGTATTTGATGGGACAAATCGCAATCCTGATGGGCGGACGAATTGCCGAAGAAATCTTTTTCGGCGCGGATAACGTCACGACCGGAGCATCGAACGACATCGAACGCGCCACAGCGCTTGCTCGCTCGATGGTCACCGAGTATGGAATGTCGGATTTGGGACCGCTTACGTTCGGCAAAAAAGAAGAGCAAATTTTCCTCGGACGCGAGATCGCTCAACACCGCGATTTTTCGGAAGATACGGCGATCAGAATTGATCAGGAAGTTAAGAAAATCATTTCTTCGCAGTACGAGCGCGCAATGAGCATTATCAAGGAACATTACGATGCAATGGTTCGATTGTCCGAAATTCTTCTCGAACGCGAATCGCTCGACGGCGTGCAAATTCGCCGCGTGGTAGCCGGTTTACCGCTCGATGATGATAACGGAAACGCGGCTTCCGATGATGATAACGGTCGTCCGCAATTAAAAGAGCCGACCGTCAATCCAATCAAAAAACCGCTTTTGCCGCCGCTTCCCGGCAGCAATCCGGCAACGGCTTAAGCAGCCGCGAATAAAGAGAAAAAGCAAAAGGGAAATCAGTTATAACTGATTTCCCTTTTGCTTTTCGCATTTTATAAAGAATTAATAAGTTGAGTTAAGGAAGAAAAAAACGATTGACGCGGCAATAAACATCAGCAACCAAAAATCGTTTGACTCAAATGAATTTGAATAATCTTTTTCTTTCATATATTTTTTCCTCCGCTCAATAAAATCGCTTCCACTTTTCTAACGCGGCAAACTGTGCCGAAAAGTATCACGCTGTATTAACGTATCTCCGGTTATTTTTTGCGTAAAAAAAAGAAACGCGCTCGAAAAGTCGTTTCCTTTTTTTAAATCTTTATGTGATTTTGCAATTTTATGAATTGGCGAATGAAACCATAAAGCTGATAGCTGCGGTGATGAAAACCAATAGCCAAAAGTCGTTTGCGCTAAATTTATTGAGTTCTCCGTTCATAAATTCCCCTTTCTCATTAAAAATCTGTTCTGTTTACGAACGCATTTTCTTTTCCCGATATTCAATGCAAAAATTGTGCAACAAACTAAAAATGTTAAAATTTCGGAGCAAAGAAAATGTCTCGAAAATTTTGGCAAACATC
>DASVRD010000054.1:0-9529 GCA_036388775.1 Pyrinomonadaceae bacterium
GCGCACGGCACGGTTGATTCGGCGTTTGAGGCGAAAGAATTGGGCGCATTCGCTTATCTGCAAAAGCCTTACGACCGCGAAAAACTGCTCGAAACCGTCGGACGCGCTTTGCAAAATCTGGAAAGGCTCGACAGCGAAATCGTTTCCGCGTCGCAGGAAATGGAGCGCGTCAAAAAGCTAATTTTAAAAGTCGCCAAATCAAGCTCGACGGTTTTAATTCGCGGTGAAAGCGGCACCGGAAAAGAATTGATAGCGCGCGCGATTCATCAAAACAGCCCGCGCGCGAGCCAGGTTTTTCAAGCGGTCAATTGCGCCGCGATTAACGAAAATCTGCTCGAATCCGAACTTTTCGGTCACGAAAAAGGCTCGTTTACGGGCGCAGTCAACGAGAAAAAAGGCTTATTTGAAGTCGCCGACGGCGGCACGCTTTTTCTTGATGAAATCGGCGAAATGGACATTTCATTGCAAGCGAAATTGCTGCGCGCTTTGCAGGAAAAAACGATTCGGCGCGTTGGTGGAACGCGCGAGATAAAAACCGACGTGCGCGTCGTCGCCGCGACAAACAGAGATTTGCGGAAAATGGCGGACGACGGGCGTTTCCGCGAAGATTTGTATTATCGTTTGAATGTTCTGGCGATTGATTTGCAGCCGCTGCGTGAACGCCGCCCGGACATCCCGGTTTTGATTGATTATTTCCTCAAAAAACACACGCGCGGAAGCGGTCAGAAAATCAAAGGTTTTGCGCCCGACGCTCGCAAAGCTCTGCTCGATTATCATTATCCGGGCAACGTACGCCAGCTCGAATCGGCAATCGAACGCTCGGTTTTGCTCACCGAAGGCGAACTTATCACGCTCGACGATTTGCCGCCTGAAGTTGCCTCCGGTGAACGCCCGACAGCCGTTTTCGCGGACGGCTTTAAACTCCCGGCGCAGGGACTCAATTGGGAAGAGGTCGAACGCAGCTTGATTCTGCAAGCGATGGAGCGCACCGACAATAACATCACAAAAGCTGCGAAATTACTTGGTCTGACGTTCCGCACTTTGCAATACCGGCTCGAAAAATTCGGCATTAAACGTGAAGACGCTAGCGAAGAAGGAGAATAGAAATTATGACTCCGACATTGGAAACGGTTTTGGATGCAGCATTGCAATTACCGCTCGATCAAAAACAAGAACTGATAAAAAGGCTTTTGGAAGCGAACGGAAACGCGGTAAAAAAAGAAAAAGGAAAACTGAGGCTTCATTTCGGCTCATGGGATAGCGGCAATGAGCGTTCAGCCGATAACGAAGAAATTGACCGTGATTTAGCTCAAGTCTATGCAGAAAATCACATCGGTGAAGATTGATGCTTTTAGATACATCCGGTTTGATGTGTATCTTCGACATGCGAGATTTTCGTCACGCGGATGCAATTGCATTTTACGACGGCGCAACACGGCTTTTAACGCATAATTATGTTGTTGCAGAATTTGTAGCGCTCGCCGAAGCCAGAGGAATGCCGAGACGTAAGGCTCTTGAATTTGTTGTTGATTTATTAAGCGATACTGAAATTGAAGTCGTTTGGATTGATGAATCTCTAACCAAAGAGCTTTACAGTTGCTGCAAAAATTTGACGATAAATTTTGGTCTTTGTGCGATGCAGTTAGTTTTTTGCTGATGCGGGAAAATAATATTACAGAGGCATTAACCACAGATCATCATTTTGAGCAAGCCGGATTTATAAAATTGCTGGAATCATAAAGAGGAGAAGTGTGCAATGGATTGGCTTTCGACTTTGAGTTTGGCGCTCGGTTCGGCTTGGACTTCCGGGATAAATCTTTATGCGACGGTTTTCGTTCTCGGACTTTTCCAGAAAATCGGTCTCGCGAAATTGCCCGGCGGTTTGGACGCTCTCGAAAACTGGTGGATTATCGGCATTGCGGCGTTTCTTTATTCGATTGAATTTGTTGCCGATAAAGTTCCTTATATAGATAGCGTTTGGGATGTCGTTCACACATTTATCAGAGTTCCGGCAGGCGCGCTTTTGGCTTATGCAGCGGTCGGTGAATTAGACCAGACGACTCAGGTTCTGGCGTTTCTGTTTGGCGGCGGAGTCGCGCTTTCTTCGCACGGGACAAAAGCTACGGCTCGCGCTTTTGTCAATCTTTCGCCCGAACCGGTTTCAAACTGGTTTCTTTCGATTGTTGAAGACATAATCGCTTTTACGGGCGCGATTCTGGCGATTTTCGCGCCGGTTCTAATCGGAATCGTCGTTCTGGTTTTTCTCGTTATTTTCTTTATGATTTTGCCGCGCGTCGTGCGGACAATGCGAAGAATGTTTCGCGCCGTCGCAGCTTTTTTCGGAAACGGTAAAAAAGGTTTTGATTCCGTAGCGCGCGAGATTCGATAATTTATTCGTTCAGTGATAAAAGATGTTCGAGAAGGAACTGATTATGCTGAAAATAAATTTAATCGCCGTTTTCTTATTCGCTCTTGTTTCTTTCGGTTGCGCCGCGAGCGAAAAGGCGGTGCAAATATCTGATTCAAATGCTGCAAGCGCGGCTCCGGCGACAGAACCGGGCGTTTATGGAAAAACGTCTCAAACGCAGAAAATTTCTCTCGAACAAACTGCTAACGCACAAAACGTTCCGGCTGTCACCGAACGGAAAGTAATTCGGAACGCGAATCTGACGCTGGAAACAAACGCGCCGGAAGAAGCCGGGCGAAAAATTGCGGCAATTGCCGAATCAAAAGGCGGTTTTGTCGTCAACTCCGAAGCCAAAACGTCCGGCGCAGACGATTCAACGCGCACATCCGTAACCGTCACCGTTCGCGTTCCGGCGTCGCAGTTTGATACGACTGTTGCAGAAATTCGGCAAACTGCCGAGCGAGTCTCGCAGGAAAAAGTTTCCGGTCAGGACGTGACCGAAGAATTTATTGATCTCGAAGCCAGGATTCGCACGCAAAAGGCGCTCGAAGCGCAGTTTCTCGAAATAATGAAAGGGGCGCGCTCGGTTGCAGACGCGCTCGAAGTTCAGAAGCAGTTGGCGGAAGTTCGCGGCGAAATCGAAAAAGTCGAAGGCAGACGCAAGTTTTTGGAAAATCAGACGAGCTTTTCGACAATCACCGTCACGCTCAACACGCCGACCGTTTTTGCCGCTGCTTCAACCGGATTCGGCGCGCAGCTTTGGCGAGCTTTGGGCGATGGCGTTGATGCGGCTTTGTTTGTCGTTTTGGGTTTGATTCGCGTCTTTTTGGCGATGCTGCCGCTTTTGATTTTATTCGGAATTCCTATTTGGCTCATTGTTCGACATTTTCGCAAAAAATGGCGGCTCGCCCGGCTCGCACAACAAATCGAGCAGGAAGAAAAAAGCTGAACGCAATTTTATGAAGCAAAGTTTATTGATTTTATTTTGTTTGGTTTTAACGGCTTGCGTCGGAAACGAAAATCCTCGAGGAAATTCTTCAAATCAAACTGCAAACGCGCAGCCGAAACCAGCCGAAGCAGTGGAGTTTTCAGCCGGGAAAACGCAAATCAAAGCGGGGAATTCAGGCGAAGCAGTCTTAAAACTTAAAATTCAGCCGCCTTTTCACATAAACTCGAATCCGCCGAGCGAAGATAATCTAATTCCGACAACAATTGAAATTGAATCGAAAAATGGTTTGACGTTTGAAAAGCCGAATTATCCGGCGGGCGAATTGAAAAAGTTTCAGTTCAGTGAAAAGCCGCTCTTGATTTATGAAGGCGAAATCGAAATTAAACTGCCCGTCAAAGCTGACGCGAAAACCGCCAAAGGCGAGCAAACCGTGAGCGGCAAATTGCGTTTTCAGGCGTGCGACGAGGCGGTTTGTTATCGCCCGCAAACCGTTGACGTTGTTTTGCCAATCGAAATTTCCTGAACAAATTTGTTCGGGACGCTTTCAAAAAGCAGGGAATTCGCCGGTTATTATTTTCCGGCGCGCTCAAGCGCAGATTTGGCGAAGCGATATTCGTGGAAATTTTTATTTCCGTTTTCGACAACCCATCGCAGATGCGGGAGCGCCGCTTCCGTTTTTCCCGAAAGCAGCAGATTCATACCGATATAAGCGCGCGCTTCGGTCATTTTGTCGTTGTCTGTGGCGAGCTTGAGTAAATTGTCGGCTGTCATTGTGCCGAGCAGATATTGGATTGCGGGAGCTGCCCAACGTTTTTCGTCGGTATTTTTCGCCGCCGTTTCGAGCAGCTTTCGCGCCTCGGCTTCTTTCCCGTCCATTTTGTAACCGAGCGCGCCGAAAAGAGCGAGATAAATTGACTGCTCGTGTTTCCAGCCGTATGCGGCGATAAATTTTTCGGCGTCCGAAGCGGTTTCCGCGCCGCGATTCAGACTCACAAACGTCGGAGCGCGGCTTTGCAAAGCATATTCGTTCGTCGGATCGAGCCGCAACGCTTCGGACAAATGGCGGATTGCTTCTTCGTAGCGCCCCAGATTTTGATATTCAAATCCGAGCGTCGTGTGCGCGTCAATGTAGTCCGGATTGAGTCGAATCGCTTCTTTCAGTTCGGAAATCGCGGTTTCGTTTTGTCCAAGCTCGCTGTAAATGCCGCCCAAATTAAAGCGGTAGAGCGCGACTCGCGGAGCAAGACGGACGGCTTCTTTGAAATGTTTGACCGCTTCGGTTTTCTGACCGAGCATATTGTAAGCTCTTCCGAGCGAATTTTGAATTTTTGCGTTGTTCGGATTTAATTTAACCGCTTCGCTCGCGGAGCGATGAGCCTCGTTGTTCTTTTTTAATTGGATATAAACTTCAGCCAGTTCGCCGTGCGCTTCGGCGAAGTTCGGTTTCAAACGAATCGCTTCGCGGAAAGCCGCAGCGGCTTCTTCGGCGTTTCCGGCGCGGTCGAGCGCAAGCCCTAAACCGTAATGATCTGCTGCGTTAGCTGGATTTGCGGCGGTTGTTTGACGATAAAATGAAACCGCGTCGTTCGGGCGTTTGAGCGCCGCGTAAGTTTGCACAATTGCCTGAGACGCTTTCAATTCGTCGGGTTTAAGCTGTGCGGCTTCTTTAAAAGATTTGAGCGCGTCTTCAAACCTTCCGGCGGCGAAATGCTGGTTGCCTTGTTTGGCGAGCGCCTCAACTTCTCTTCCGACTTCAAGCGAATCGCGCTCGACTTTTAAAATTAAATCTTTTAATCCGTCCGCGCCAATGTTCGTCATCGGATTCGGGCTGACGATAACGTAGCCTTTACCGCCGATTTTTCCGTAGCCGTGAATTCTGTTTTCGCCCGGCGCGGTTCGAAACGTGAAAGCGCCGTTTGGCTGCGGATTCGCTTTCGTTTCACCGCGCGGAATGTTGAGATTGCCGCCGACGTAGCCGCCTTTGCCGTATTCCGCAGAGATTGTGAGATTCTCCGCTCCGGCAAAGCTGCCGCCGGTTTTGGCGTCAACAATCCGTCCTGAAACAATCACAAGCGGCGTCAGCTCAACGGCTAAATCGTCGCGCGATTGGAAATTGACGACCGGAGTTCCGGCAACCGCTTTTCGCCATTGTTCTTCGGTTTGCGCGAAAACTTCGGCATATTTTCCGGCGGCGAAATCCGGGTGTTCCACAAAAACGGCGGCAATGCTCGACCGGTCGAGCATATCGCCGCGCAATCTTTCAAAAACAAAACGCCCTTCGGCATCGGTTTTAGTTTCGCTTTTGGCTTGTCTTTCTCTCGAATATTTGCCGTAATACGGCGGCGAAGTTTGGAATTGCACGACCGCGCCGGCGACCGGCTTTTTCGTGACTGCATCGAGTACGCGACCGCGAACGTGATGGACGGCGATTTTCGCCGGAGGCTCTGCCGCATCGCTGGTTTTGCGCCAGAGCGCGGGCGAGTAATACTCGGATTTTTGCGGCAAATCAATCTCAAACGTGCCTTGCTCAAACGGCAGCGAATCAACCAGAAAAACCGCGCTGTCGTAATCTCTTTTCGGCGCGTCAAAACGGAAAACGATATTCATCGTTTTTTTTCCGAGAGTAAAACGAAGCGTGACGGGCTTGGTAAAATTGCATCCGCCGCTCGATTCGTGGAGCACGAAAAGGCTTCCCGTTTCCCGGTCGAGACCGCCTTGCTTTTGCTCGCGCGCAGCTTTTACCGCATCGCCTAGCGCTCAGCGACCTTCACGTTTTTTCTCGGCTTCGGCGTAAGAAACTTCCATCACGTCTTCTTCGATAAAATCGGGCGCGTCGAGCTTTGCCGGATTGATTATCTTTCCGCTTGCGTCTCGGACGATGTAATTTAGCTGGCTCGAAGGGCAATATTGCGCCTGCGCCGAAGAAATCGAAACGACGAGCGCCAACAGGCTCATCACAGCCGGAAAAAAGAGATTGAATTTTCGTTGCGGCATTTTGCTTTGCTTCCTTTTGAATTTAACTGCTGCCGTAGCGGGCTTTTTGTTTGCAGAATCCGTCTTCGTAGAAATATTTGACAATTCCGTCTGCGATTTTATACAGGCATTTATTCGTTTCGGTCAAACGAATCGAACGGGTTCTTTGTTTTTAGGTCTTCTTTTTTGTTGAAAATTTTCGCCGACATCAAACGCCGGAAATTTATCAAAAACGGCTCACGCTTTTGGGGATTTTTTGCTAAACTTGCCGCCTCTGCTTTTTGTGAGCCTTTTCGCTCGATTTTTCTGCGTTAAATTTCCGAGGATTAACCGACGGGAGAAGAGTATGAACAACGAAACAAACGAAACGAATAAAAAGCTCGTGCGCGAATTGAGCTTGCTCGACGCGACGATGATTGTCGTCGGCTCGATGATCGGAAGCGGCATTTTTATTGTCTCAAGCGAATCAGCCCGGCTGCTCGGCGCGCCCGGCTGGCTGCTGGTCGCGTGGCTTCTGGCGGGCGTAATGACGATCACGGGCGCGCTTTGCGTAGCCGAGCTTGCCGCAATGATGCCGCGCGCCGGAGGTCCTTACGTTTTTATGAGCGAGGCTTACGGCAAGCCAATCGGTTTTCTCTATGGCTGGTCGCAGTTTTTGATTGTTCAGAGCGGCACAATCGCCGCCGTCGCCGTCGCTTTCGCAAATTTTACGGGCATTTTATTCCCGCAGATTTCCGGCACAAATTACATCGTCGAGCCAGTCGTTTTCGGCTCTTACGCCGTCAGTCTTTCCGTCCAGCAGCTTTTAGCAATCGTCAGCATCGCGCTGCTGACGTTGGTCAATACGCGCGGTTTGAGCGTCGGCAAATTGATTCAAAACACTTTTACATTTACGAAAACGGCGGCGTTGCTCGGTTTGGTAATCATCGGCATCTTTTTCGGCTGGAATTCGGGCGCGGCGCTTTTTACCGCCGATTTGTGGAACAGCGCGGAAAACGGCTGGACGCTCGACAAAGCGCAGCCCGCCGCAGCGGCTCTGGGAACGCTCGCTTTCGTCGTCGTTTTAGGCAAAGCGATGACCGGACCGCTGTTTTCGCAATCGGCTTGGGATAACGTCACATTTACCGCCGGAGAAGTCGAAAATCCGGGCAAAAACTTGCCGCGCGCTTTGTTGATCGGCTGCGGAACGGTTGTCGGTCTGTACCTTCTGGCAAATGTCGCCTACGTCGTTACACTTTCGCTTCCGGCGATTCAAAACGCGCCCAGCGGTCGCGTCGCCGCAGCCGTAATGGAACAAATTTTAGGCGCGCCGGGCGTTATTCTGATTGCGGTCGCCCTGATGATTTCGACCTTCGGCTGCAACAACGGCTTGATTTTATCCGGCTCGCGCGTTTCTTACGCGATGGCGAAAGACGGTTATTTGTTCGCGCCGCTCGCCCGCACCAACGACAAGCACGTTCCGGCAATGGCGCTATTGGCGCAATGCATTTGGGCTTCGCTGTTGATTTTGCCGCGCACCGTCACTTATCCGGCGGGCGGCGGAGCGGCGGTTTTCGGCAACGTTTACACGCAGCTTCTCGAATACATCGTTTCGGTTGATTTGATTTCCGCGGCGCTTTCGGTCTTAGCCGTAATTGTTTTGCGCCGTCGTCAACCCGCAATGGAAAGACCGTATCGCACCTGGGGCTATCCGTTGACGCCGATTGTTTTTATGGCGCTCTCACTGTTCGTTACTTTGACACTCGTTTATCTCGCGCCCGGAACAGCAGGGATCGGATATTTGCTTGCGCTCACCGGAATCCCGGTTTATTTCGTCTGGCGCAACCGCGCTCTGGCAAAACAAAAATCTGCGGGCGAACCTGTTATCGCAGCCGCCATTCAGGAATAATTTCTTAAGAAAAATGGTTCGGAAGTGCAAACATTTCCGAACCATTTTTCTTTGAAAGTCTGTAATCTCTATTGGCGAGGTCAAAGTCTCCGTTTGTCCTTCCAAACACCGCAACTCATAATTTGATTTAGCGAGTTTTAGACGCTAATGGTTGAAAATATTTGACAACAAAGGGATTCGGTTTTAGTATTTCGGCGAATTCAAAAAGTTCAAATCGTCTCGTTTCCTTTGGAGTCCACCCACAATGGATAAGAAAAAGCTGGCAAAACAAGCTGCTATTATCGCCGCCTGCACCGGAATTGCGATTGCCGCGCCGCAGTTTGCGCCTTTTTTAGCTTTTGCGTCAAAAGATTTGATTGGCGACGTTTTCTCTCAATTCTTCACCGAGAATGACAAAACGGCTGATTCAATCGGCAAAATCGGTATTAACGCAGTCGGTGGCATTTTGACAAATCTCGCGTCTTCTGCAATTTGGGACGTGCCGAACAGCCTTGGCGGCGGCAAACAAAATGAAGACCTGGCGCGGGCTTTGGCACAGGCTTACCATAATTCGCTTGATGTAGTTGAAAGCAAAATTGCCGACGACGTAGTAAAAGAGCAAGCCGCAAAAGTTTTCCCGCTGTTACGCGCCCGGCTCGACCGCGCGCTGGCAGCGAAAAACAGAGAAGATGAATTGCTCGCCTTATTTCCGTTGCGAAAAACAGAGAAAAATCAACAGCCGCAAGACGCCGCACAATCGTTTGGCAATGCTTTGTCAGCAGAAGATTTTATTCTCAAGCTCTCGGCGGACGATGCTTCGGCAACCGGGCTGCTGGCGGACGAAATCGAAATCGCGGCGCGGCGCTGGTATAACGAAGAAATCCGGCTGGGCGATAACGATTCAAGCTCATTGCTCAAACTGACCGCCGACACCGCTTTACCCGAACCTTTGCGCGGATTTTTACGCAAAGCGATGGCAGCCGAAATTCCGTCGCAAATTTCTCGGATTGTAAAAGACAAAGAATTTGAGAATTCGTGGATTTCGTTTCAGCGCTCGCATTTGCAAGCGATTTACAGCGAATTACAAAAAAACAAAACGCTGTCCGTTGAGGAAAAAGCCTTGATTGCGCCGTTGGCGGAAAGACTCAACAACCTGTCAAAGCTGGAAAACGTGCCGGAGACGCTTGCTGCGATGTCGGCGGATATTTTGAGCCGTTCGCACGAATCGGAAGCAAATCTCAAACAGTTTATCGCAGTTCAAGCCGGAAACTTTGCGGCGAAATTTGCCGTTCAGTTAAGCGAAATGGAAGCGCGATTGACAGGCGTTCTAACG
>DASVRD010000055.1:0-41273 GCA_036388775.1 Pyrinomonadaceae bacterium
TGCAACGAATGACGAACAACGAACGACGAACAAAGTTAATGAAATTAACTTTTCTTGGAACAGGCACTTCAACCGGCGTTCCGTTTATCGGCTGCGATTGTGAGGTTTGCAGTTCGGAAGACCCGCGCGACAACCGTCTGCGGGTTTCGGTTTTGATCGAACACGCGGGCAAACGCATTCTGGTTGATGCGTCGGCTGATTTCCGGCAGCAGGCTTTGCGCCACCGCATTCGTCGACTCGACGCGGTTTTGATTACGCACAGCCACGTTGACCATATTTTTGGAATGGATGATTTGCGCGCGCTAAATTTTCGTCACGGCGCACTGGCGATTTACGCCAACGCTGAAACCTGGGCTGATTTACGCCGTGTTTATCAATACGTTTTTCAGCCCGTACACATCGGTGGCGGATTGCCGCAGTTTCTTCCGCATATAATTCAATTCGGCGCGCCGTTCAGCTTTGCGCCGGATTTAGAGGTCACGCCGCTCGAAGTCATTCACGGCAAATTGCCGGTCGTTGCTTATCGTTTTAACGATTTCGCTTACGCGACGGATTTAAATTTTATCCCCGAAGAAACAATGGAAGCGCTGCGAAATTTGGACGTTTTGGTGATTGATTGCGTCCGTTTCAAACCGCACGCCTCGCATTTCGGACTCGAACAAGCGCTCGCGCATATCGAAAAACTAAAACCGAAACGCGCTTTTTTAACCCATCTGAACCACGAATTTTTGTATAAACGCGATTCAAAATTGCTGCCTGACAACGTGCGATTCGCATACGACGGCTTGATTGTCAGCGATGAGGAGAAATAAATGGAAAATTTAAAAGTAATTGACAACAAAGAAAAAGAACGTTTTGAAATTGATTTGGACGGAAAAACCGCTTTGATTGATTACAGCGAACAAAACGGCGTCGTCGCAATGACTCACACCGAAGTCCCGCAGGAATTTGAAGGCAAAGGCGTCGGCAGCAAATTAGTAAAAGGCGCGCTGGAAATTGTCAAAAACGACGGCAAGCGCGTCCGCCCGCTCTGCACATTTGTCGCCGCTTATATCAAGCGTCATCCCGAATACGAATCGCTCGCGGTCTAAATTTTATGCCGGATAATCTTAATTTTCGTCTAGCAACAATCGCCGATTTGCCGCAAATCGTTGAAATGCTCGCCGACGATTTTCTCGGAAAACAGCGCGAACGCTTTGAATCGCCTTTGCCGGAAAGCTATTTGCGGGCGTTTGAGGAGATTGAGCACGACCAAAATAACGAATTAATCGTCGTCGAACAAAATGGCGGAATCATCGGGACGCTCCAATTAACTTTTATTCCTTCAATTTCTTTCCAGGGCGGAAAACGCGCCCAGATCGAATCGGTTCGGGTCGCCGCCAGCGCGCGGGGGCAGGGAATCGGCAAAAAAATGTTTGAATGGGCGATTGAACGGGCGCGCGAGAAAAGCTGTCGGATGATTCAGCTTTCGACGAACAACGACCGCGCCGACGCGCAAAGATTTTACGAAAACTTGGGCTTTAAGGCTTCGCACGTCGGAATGAAACTTTATTTATGAAAATCTTTCACGGAACCGAAAACGCCGGAATATTGCGCCCGACAATTCTGACGCTCGGCGTTTTTGACGGTCTGCATCTCGGTCATCAACGAATAATGGCGACCGTCGTTAATCGTGCGAAAACAATCAACGCCGTCCCGACCGCAATCACTTTCGATCCGCATCCGCGAGCGGTTTTACAGCCCGAAAACGCGCCGCCGCTTCTGCAAACACTCGATCAGCGGCTCGGCGCGTTAGAAGTTTTGGGAATCGAGCAGACGATTATCATTCGTTTTTCGAGAGAATTTGCCGCGACGAACGCCGAAGATTTTTTACGCGATATTATCCGCGAAAGATTGCAGGCGAAAGAAGTTTATTTGGGAAAGGGTTTCGCATTCGGCAAAGGCAGAGCCGGAAACATTGGACTTTTGCGAGAGAAAAGCAAGGAACTAGGCTTTTTCGCAGATGAAGTCGAAGAAGTGCAATTGCGCGGTCAGCGCATCAGTTCTTCGCAAATCCGGCGGCTTCTTACGGAAGGAAAAGTGAATCTGGCACGTCGAATGCTTGGCAGACCTTATGGCGTCGAAGGTCGTGTCGTTCACGGACAGCAGCGCGGGCGGACAATAGGTTTTCCGACGGCGAATTTGATGACGAACAACCGTGTGATTCCGCGCGCGGGCGTTTATGTGACGGCGACTTTGATTGAAGGCGCGTGGCGGCGCAGCATTACAAACATCGGCGTCCGCCCGACTTTTGAAAAAGAGGGGCAGCCGACAATCGAAACTTTCGTTCTCGATTGGAACGGCGATTTGTACGGCGATGTCATTCGCGTGCGATTTTTGCACCGCGTCCGCGATGAACGGAAATTCGGCGGAATCGAAGAATTGAAAACGCAAATTTCCAATGATTTGCGGCGCGCCGAGAGATATTTTGAACTCGAAGGCGTGCGGCAGAATCTAAATATTGTTTGAGACGAGGAGAACACTGAAAATGCTGGAAGTCACGGTTTCTACGGAACACGAAAAACAATTACAGCAATTAGCCGCCAGAGAAGGTAAAGATGTTGGGAGTTTTGCTGCTGAGCTTTTGGAAGAAAAGATTGAAGAAGCTTATCGCCAAAACGGTAATGCGGAAAAAAACGAAGAAATGCCGAAAGAGCGCAGATATATGCGAATGAAAGGAATGTTTTCGAGTGGTAGAACTGATACTTCGGAACGCCTTAAAGAACTGCTTCGTGAAGAAGATTTTGATCCGACTGAAGGGTTTAGTATCAGATAATGGCTTATTTACTTGATTCAGGCTTTCTCTTCGGATTTATTGACGAAACCGACAAAAATAACGAACGAATCGGCGAAATCTTAGAAAATATAATTGAGCCGATAGTTTTGCCGGTTCCCGCAATTACGGAAGTTGCTTATTTCGTCTCAAAATATCTCGGCGTTGCAGCTTTAGCAAATTTTCTGGACGAAACGAGTCAGACCGATTTTGTTTTGGAAACTCCGACCTCCGAAGATTACAAACGAGCCGCGGACGTTTTGCGGAAATACAATGACGCAAATATTGATTTTGTTGACGCCCTGATTATGGCAATCGCCGAAAGATTGAAAATTACGAAGATTTTAACCGTTGACCAGCGGCATTTTGGAATGTTTCGTCCGGCGCACTGCAAAGCGTTTGAAATTCTTCCGTAGAAAATTACGCCGAACGCGGTCAGCGTTTTTTTCGTCAAAGATAGGTACTAAGTTGTATTTAATTTGTTATTAAAAGCTGAATTTTATAATGCAAGATAATAAACAAGGGGTTTTAACTACAGAATTGCCGGAACGAAACGGCAATCATTTGTCCGATTCAAATTCAAACGCTCTGGTCAAAATTTCCGATACGAATGGAAACGGCAAAATCGCTTTGCCCGAAAAAAGCAAAGTGACGATTCCGCGCGCGGATGCAAAGGCTTTTGCCGCGCTCGAAGCGGCGGAAAACGCTTCGGCGAATACTTATCAAGGCTTGCGCGGCTGGTTTCGCCTGATGCTCGTAGGTTCCGTCGTTTGCAGACTCGCGCTTTATCTCTATCTCGACCGCTACGATATCTCTTACAAATATTATCGAGCGCACGTCGAAAATCGTTTTGAGCGCGCCCGCCAGATGAATTGGTTTGCGGTTTTGGGCGAATACGTTCTGGAAGTTTATCGGTGGCTATTCGATAAAACGGTTCGGCTCGTTCGCTGGTGGGTTTTTCGCGGCGAATCGAACAAAGATCGGATTCAGGAAAAACAGGCGATTTGGCTCAAGAAAACAATTATCAAGCTCGGTCCGACATTTATCAAAATCGGTCAGGCTCTCGGAACGCGCGCCGATCTTTTGCCGCTTTCGTATGTCAAAGAACTCGGCACGCTGCAAGACGACGTTCCGGCTTTTTCCAATGAAATCGCTTTTGCCAGAATTGAAAAAGAATTAGGCAAACCGATTCAGGAGTTGTACGGCGATTTTGATGTCGAGCCGGTCGCTGCGGCTTCGCTCGGACAAGTTTATCGGGCGCATCTTTTTTCGGGTGAAGAAGTCGCAGTCAAAGTTCAACGACCGAATCTGGCGGCTACGATTCGCGGCGATATTGACATAATGGCGAAAATCGCCAAATTCGCCGAGCGTTTTCCATCTCTTAACGAAAACGCCGATTGGGCTGGAATGCTGCGCGAGTTTGACGAAACGATTCACGAGGAAATGGATTATTCCTCGGAAGCGCATAACGCCGAACGTTTCAGCGAAAGTTTCAAAGATTGGATTGCAGTTCACGTTCCGAAAATTTACTGGACGCATACGACGCCGCGCGTTATGACGATGGAATTTATTCGCGGCACGAAAGTCATCGAAGTCGAAGCTCTTAAGGCGCAGGGAATTTCCGCTGCGAAAGTCAATCGTTTGTTGATTAGGACATATTTAAAACAGCTTCTCGAAGACGGATTTTTCCACGCCGATCCGCATCCGGGAAATCTGCTCGTAATGCCGGACGGCAGACTCGCGTTTTTCGATTTCGGAATGGTCGGGCGGATTGACCGGCGTCTGCAATCGAAAATGGTTGACGCTTTTTTCCACGTCGTCTCGAAAGACCCGCAGGGAATCGCGCAGGATTTGATTGACCTCGATTTTATGAAACCCGGCGGCGACCCCGAAAAGGTGCGCCCGATTGTCGAGAAAATGTTCTCGCTTCATCTCGATTTAAAATTGAAAGACGTGAAATTCAAAGAAATGACTTACGAACTGGCGGATATTATGTACGATTATCCGTTTCGCCTGCCGTCAAATTTCACTTACATTATGCGCGCTCTGATGACGCTCGAAGGCATCGGTTATATGATTGACCCGGAATTTAATTTCTTTGAAACCGCGCGCCCGTACGCCAAAGAATTTATGCTGCGGCGCGAAAGCAAATATTTCCAGCAGATGATTTTCGACAAAATCACCGGGCGCGAATCGGAAAACGGCAAAATTGATTGGCAGAAAACCTGGAAGCTGGCGAAAATGGCGGTCAAAGCGTATCTTCAAAAGTAACGCAAACGATTACAATCGAACAGATTGAATCAAAACTAAAATGATTCCCAAAGACGAATTGGCGGTTTGTCATTTCGTTTTATAGCTAGCCGCAATAACTATTTAACGTGAGTTCGAGATAAGAGCTGTTGAAAAATAAAGAGTTAACTCAAAACAGGATTTTCTTTGCGGTTCTTTGCGCCAGCGTGAAGTTTTTCGTGAAGAATGATTTTTCCGTCTGTAAAAGAGACTTGCTCGAAAGTGCGTTTTTCTATTCCAACCTGCTTTTTCTATCGCAGGTGTAGTGTATTTGGTACAAATGTCTCTTTCAGGCAGGCTTTTTTGTCAATTATAGTTTGGTGGGAATCTAATGACAAAGAAATTCACAAGGCAAGATAATCAACTTCAATAAAAAGCCAGCGAGAGAATAAATCTTAACGGCGGAGATGACGTCGCCGCAAAGGGGTACTACTCAGGCAAATGGTAAAAGATAATGTGCATAAGATGTTGTTTCGGGACACGTTCATTGGCTTGTTCGGTGCATCCTTGATTACATAAGCTACTTCCCTAAAAACTCATCAAATAAAATCAACTCTGTAGCTCGTATGTATCATTTCCAAAGTCAGAACGTCCATAATCCCAATTATAATCAGGCGAGCCATTATTTAAACTGTCACCTTCAACTTCAATGTAATGTGGAAGCGGTCGAGGCGAACCATATAGGTTGAAAACATACTCAGGTGGAATCTTCTTACCTGTAAAGTTAGACGAAAAATTTCCTATTCGGTCAACAACAAGGCTTGATGATTGTAAAACAGGATTATCGGGCAAATGATAATAGTGCATATAAGATGCCATATCTCTGACAACAAATCCTTTTTCAGTCAAGAATTTTTGGATGCTAAGCATTGCTTCCTGCGACCAACTTTCCTTTTCATCGTAAGGTATAACCAAACAACCAGAACAGTTGTTAGTGCATAAATCCATACATCTTTCCAGCCAAATAATAGTGCTTCTTCCAAAATTCCTTGAACCGTAAGGTGGATTAATATAAAAGAAATCCCAATCGCCCATAAATTTAGGAGGCACAGGGTCAATTACGTTGTAAGGGTGTGTATCTATGATAACTCCGTTCTTCTTAAATTGTTTTTCGCGCGAAAACTTTTCAATATTAGCTATAATGCGCTTGTCAAAATCAAGAACAAGCATTCTTTTAGGGCGTTCTATAATACGTTCAGATGCTAACAATCCAAACAACATGCTCATGCCATCCCCATCGCCTAAAAAAACGATTCTTTTTGAGGCTATATGATTCTTCATTAATTCTACTTGTGCCAGCATATCGCCTGACATCATATAAATTTGGTCAAAATTCCGTAATGGACGAGGGCGTCCGTACGAAACGCTATCAGCGAGACTTACTAATCTTTTAGGGAAGACCATGTCAGCTAAGATTTGGTCAAACATTTTTTGCTCCTGTGTTCATTTTACGAAGACCGCAAAAGGCTTTATTATTTTTGCAATAAGAGTAATTTCGAGAAAGTTGGTTTCTTGATGATTGGATTTCTTTAAATTTATTGTCCCACAGGCTTTGTCAACTCTCCCTTTTAAGTAATCAGCTAAATTTTTACCCTTCTGTTTTCCCACTGCAACAGAGTAATCACTTAGATTAAGTTGAAAATTACAATCTTTAAGTTCATCGCACACAACTGCGTACTTAGAACCATAAACTGAAATCTGTGGCGGTATGTCTTCCCAAAGTATTGCATCGTCAGAGAAATGAGCCGCTACTTTGGGAATATTGTTCAAAGCAGATTTAGTACGTGACATCAATAGATATACAGTTTCTCCACGCGAGATAGCTTCATGAAGGAAGGGTTGTATTTGTGTTGTTGGATGACAAACTGACCCACCATATCCCCAAAATAATTTGCCACAATCAATATATTCTTTGCGTTTCCGTTTTATAATTTCTTCAACAGTTTGCCCCGCATGAACTCCATATTTCATCAAAACAATATTTTTAAATTCTGTGTTCATTCAATATCCAGTGAAATGGCAAACTCAAAACTTTGAATTATAGGGGCTCAAATCCATTTAAATCCGATACGTTTCTACTCTCTGAATTAATAATTGTCAAGATAAGTTTGCTTTTTAAAGCAATTTAATCTGACCTTTTAGAAACACGAAAACAACTAGCTCACGGTTCATCGTTGCGATATTTCGTTGTCTATTGTAGACAGTTGGAGTTGCCATTCTCATTCTTTTATAACTGGCAACATCACCGTAAGTTATAGAACGCAGTTTTTTCTTTCCAAAAAACGAGCGAAAATGTACAACAGCTCTTTTGGCACGGTCGGTATCTCTTAACCCGCTTATTTTACGCCCCTTAATGTATTGGGCAGGGTGCAGAAAGTTTTGCTCGTAATGTTTTGCCAAATCATTAAAGGTCAAGTTTGCAGTATCTAGAACTTGAACGCCTTCATCATCTAATTGCCTGATTATTTGCTTAAGTAATTCTCTTCCTTCGGACTTTGATTTTGCAGAACGTCGAATGTTCAGCCTTTTTCCATTTTCATCGGTTACGGTAAAACACGCGACCCAGTTTTTATTCTCTTGAAAGATATAACCTTTCCTTGGATTTACCATTGCATTTGCCTTTCTTTTTCAAGACACGTTGAATAGTAAAATGCGGCAGGAAAGTAATTGAAAACCAAGAATAGCTCAAAACCATAAATAAAAGGTTGCCGCGCGGCAACCTTGTTTTATATTAAATTTTTGATACTGAGCTATTAAACTATTCTGGCAGCGCATACGGGGCTCGAACCCGTGGTCTCAGCCTTGAGAGGGCTGCGTGTTAACCGACTACACCAATGCGCCCCTCGATAAGGGAATTTAATTATAGTCAGATTTTTATCCGTTTTGCAAGCCAAATAAAAAAAGCCTTGAAATCGCTATTATTCAAGGCTTTTAGTTTTTAATATTTTAAAACTCAGCTTTTACGGCTTTATGGCTTGCTGTCTGAAATCCGAAAAATCGTTCCAGATTCTTTGTTTGGTTAATTCCGTGACGTTTGTGACGATTGCCTTTTCGATGTCTTCTTCTGAAAAAACCTGAAGCTGCATTTGCGCGCATTTGCCCGGCTCGAAAACGTCGAACGGGTAAGTGTAAACGCCTGCGTAAGTAAAACGAGTTTTGACTTTGTAATAGCTCGGCATCGCCGCGCCGAATTCGACTTTTTGACGGCGCAAAGGCGTGACTTCCTGATTGTTGCAGAGCAATTTCATCTGATAAAAATCGGCTTTAAATTTATAATTCGGCGGAGTCATTATCATTCCCTGCGAAGCTACGCCCGTCAAAACTCCCAACAGCAATGATTTCCCCGAAGCAGCGACTTCCGGCAAAGCCAGAATCTCGACCGCCGGTCGAAGCTCGCCCGCGTATTCGTTCCAATTTCGCAAATCGCGGTAGCGATCAACCGTCGAATTGGTCGTCGTGCCTTTGTCTTTGTTGCGTTTGTCGCGGTCTTTCATTGATTCGATCCGGTCTTTTTCCGACAGGTAAAATTTGAAAACCGGCGTCATATAATTGATTTGATAATCTTTGATGTCGTCTTTGTAAGGCTTTTGGTCGAATTTTTTCGAGGCTTCAATCCTCGTTTTAATCGTTTCAACCGGAAAAGTGCCTTCGGGAACGGTCGGCAGAAGCTCGGCGGTCGGGGCGGTTCTCGTTTTTAAATCTTCGCGCGCTTTGCCGAGCAATCCGGTAGCTTCTTCGATGCGAACGATGCCGGAGATTCCGGGTCCCGAACCTGCGTCAACTCCGAACGTCGTCAAACCAATCACATCGCCGTCGAGATTAAAAAGCGGTCCGCCGCTGTTTCCCGGATTTATCGAAATATCCGAAATAATCGCGCGTTTTTCGACTTTGCTGACGATGCCGGAAGTTAAAATTTTGTCCTGAAACAACGGGCTGCCGATAGCGAAAACGCGCTCGCCTTCGACAATCGGTGGATTGTCCGGCGTGTTTTCGGCGATTTTTAAAGCGCGGCAAGTTTTGCACGCGCTCAGGTTTGCGAGCAAAATCGCAATGTCGCGTTCCGGATCTTCGTGGATAAGTTTGGCGCGAACGACTGTTTGTTTATCAAAACGCACGCGGATTTCGGTTGATTTGCTGACGACGTGCTGGTTGGTCAAAATCAAGCCTCTGTCATCAACAATAAATCCGGTTCCCGCGCCAAGCTCGCCTTCGACTGTGACAACGCCGTCGCGCAAAGTTTTGAACAACTCGGCTTCTTCCGTGATGCGTCGGCGAGGGGAATTATTGGCGGCGACGGATGCGGTTAAATTTGTGATTTTCGCGTTGTCGTTTGAAAGCTCGACAATCGAATCTTTGCCCGCTTCGACTTTGAAATTGTGTTCCCAGACAAAACTTTTTTCCTCGAATTCAAGCGGTTTTTCTGAACTAACTGTGTAACTTCCCGCCGGCAAAGCGGCGGTCGCAGCGCCTTCGACGGATGTCGAGATTCGTTGTTCGACAAAAGCCGAATCGTCGGTTTTGCGGAGGACAAGGGGAAATTTCGGAACGTTTTTGAGATTTAAGGTTTTATCAACGACCGCGACTTTGAAAATTACGTTCGCCGTTGTTTGCGCGTCGGCGAAACCGCACAAAACGAGCATAAACGCGAGCGAGCAAACAAACTGCGTTGTTCGAGACATAAAGATTACTCCAATTTCTTTGATTGTAAGGTTTACAGCTTTCCAGAGACGCGGCGAGCCGGGAGAAGACGAATCGGAAGCCGTGAAGATATTGAAACATTTACGGCTCAAATGTTCAAATCTTGCGCCGTATCTTTTAACTCTTTTGTCGAAACAAATTTACAAAACGGTTTTCGTTCCGGTCGGACGCGGGCGATAAAAAGAATCGCCGCGCTGTTTGAGTTCCGCCTTTTCGCCCAAACTGTAAATGACGGATTGCAGCAATTCCTTATCGCTCAATTTAAAGCTCGCCGTGCCTTGCACGTCCGAATCGGGATCAGCGAACTGCACGACCAGATAACGTTGTTTTGTGGTAATAAAATTAGCGAGTCCCGCGCCCAAAATCGGCACCGCTCCGGCAACTCGCGCGGCGGTCGGCGTCACGGATTTTGAATTCGGATAAACGACGAGAAAAGATTTATAAGGCAGGGCGAAAACCTCTTTGTTTTCCTTATTGCGAAAAACGAGACGTTTGTTCACTTCGTCGAAATTCAAAGTGCCGTCAGTTTTTTTGTTGAATCCGAATAAACCGCCCGAATATTTTGCGGCGAAAGTCGTCGGCGCGGGTTTTGGTTTCGGTAGATTAATCCCGGTTTGGGCGGTTTTGTTGTCGGTTTGAACGGTAGCTTTCGGGTCGCGGACTCCCTGAGCCGCCGCGTTCAGAGCAAATGCGGACGAAATTGCGAGAATAAAAAACGTTTTTTTCATATTTTCCTCTAATGTTTTTGGTTGCCGAGCGTGCGCTGCCAGGCGAGCGAGCTTTTCAAAACCCCAAGCCTTTTTTGGTCTTCCGCGCCGCACATCGGCGAAAGATTGTTGACAATTGTTTCGAGGAGATAAGAGCCGAAAAGGTTGGAATGCGCCAGCAATTGCGCGTAATAATGCAGCCGCAATTTTCCGTCGCCGCCCGCGTGAAATTCCAGAAACTCGTCGTTGGTCGTTCGATAAACGTCCGTGTTTACGGGAACGATGCAGCGCGGAACGCCGTGCCGGATTTCGTTTTTCAAAACATCGCGCCAGCCGAGCAGCAAAATTCCGACGAGCATTCCCTGTTCGTTGATGTAATCGGGCGACAAAACCGCCAAATCCGGCTGCGGCGAAAGACGCGGTCCGTAAGAGCCGTAATCGGGATTTAAAAGCTGCGAATCATAAATCACGCCGACGATTTCGTTCATATCTTCCAGCGGAATCCGCACGAACTGCCCGAAACCGTAATCATCCGCAGCCGGCGGATTCGCCGAATCAAGCTGGTCAATCACGCGACCGACGTAATCAATATGTGAGTTTGATTTAACAATTTTGGCGATTTTCATAAAGTTTAAATGTCGAAAAGCTCGTCCAAATCGGTCGCCCCGTGACGCACTCGCACAATTTCAACCGCTTCGTCCGTCGGCTGATAAAGAATAAGGTATTTGCCGATAGGAAACGAACGCAGACCAATAACTAATTCATTACGCTCTCTGCCGATATTCGGAGATTTTGTTAAAATCTCAAATTTTTCTTGAAATGTTTTCAGCAATCTCTCGGCGGCTGGCGCGTTTTCAAGCGCGATATGTTGATAAATTTCAATTAAATCTTCTTTTGCCGGTTCAGAAATGCGTAACTTCATCGGCAATTAACCTTTTTGTGCAAGTCGTTCGACGCTTTCGCGTCGAATGTCATTTATTAGTTCTTCGGCGGTTTCGTAATCGGTAAACTTTCCATTTTCGAGCGCTTCCAAGCCGTCCTGAACATCAAGCCGCAATTCTTCAAGCCGCTTTGATGTAAGCACCTCGTTTTCCAGAACTTCGCGCGCGTAATCTTCGGGGCTTTTACCTTTACCTTTCGCAATGACGGCGAGAGCCTGAACCGTTTCGGACGGAAGCTCGATTGTTAAACTCATAAAGACAGCTCCATTAAAACCTTTTCAATTCGGGAATCAAATATAACAGCCACCACAGCAAAACTTGAATTGCAGTAATGATTGCGCCCAAACAGATGCTGTAAGTTGCGGTTTGCCGCCCGCCGAGCTGCGGTTTTTTATACGAAACCGCCAGACCGATTCCGCCCATTAAGATTGCGCCCGGACAAAACAAGATTCCGAGATACGGGACAAGTGAATAAACGACAAACGCCATCGCCGTTGCCGCCGCGCCGTTGCTCGGTTTTTTAAACAATTCTTTAATTTCCTGCTGCGGTTTTTCTACTTTTTGAGATTCGCTGCGACTCTGCAAATTGTACGAAGCCCAGAGCGCGTCGAGCGGCGCGTAATCCTGATTCATAATCTTGCCGCAGATGGCGCAGAATTTTGAATTGAGACGCTGCGCCTGTGCGCCGCAGGCGGAACAAATCAGGAACTCGGCATATTTTTTTAAACTCGTCTGCTCACTGCTCACTGCTCACTGCTCACTTTCACCGGCGTCTCGCTTTGCTCATTTTCTTGTTTGCGACGCGAAAATTCAAGTTTTCCCGGCGGGCAAAATCCTGCAAGGCGCGTAAAAAGATTTCGCGGTCTCTCGTTGAGATGACCGCAGTCGCGTCTGCGGTTTCCAAAGCGTAAGGATAACCCAAACCGATTACGCATTCGGCGCGAATCGTATCAACAACTTCTTCGAGCAAATTCTCTCGAAAAATCCAAGCCGGAACGTCAATGCGCGCCGGGACGGAATCGCTCGCGGTTTTTAAATAAACGAATCCGACGGTTGATTCGCCGTGTTCATCGGTGAAAAACGCGCTCAAATTTTTGCGGCGGCTGTAAAAAAACACGGTTCGGTCGCCCCAATTTTTGAGCGTTTCGAGACTAAACAGCCAGGCGTCGTTGATTCTGTCGCTCGGAACGTGCAGACGGTTTTGGCTGTAACGGCTGAAATTGTCGAGCAGATTAACCGCGTCGCGCGCATAAGATTGGTCAACAAAACCGACGACCGGAACGCGCACGGCTTCGGATAAACGAACCAGCTCGGCGGCTTTGGCGACGTAGCGGTTTTGAATATTCGTTTGCGGCAGCGCGATTGAAAGCAGCATCGTGTTGTCCAAAAACGCGAGCGGCGCTCGCTCGCCGCGTTCCTGCCAACCGGCTTTTGCCTGCAAAAACTCCGCGATGCGCTCGATTTCGGCTTCGTAACGCAAAAGTCCTACGAGCGTTTCCGGGCGAATCGGTTTTTCTTCCAGCAAATCGTTCCCGTAAAAATCTTCGGGCGCGACGATTTTCAAATACGCTTGTTTGCGATATTCGCCGCGCTCGTTATGCCGGTTTTCAAAAGTCCCGATTTGAATCGCCGCCACTGGCAAAGAAATTTCGCGCCCCGGCAGAATCTGGCTGCCGTCGGCGGCAAAAGTCGTGCGGTCTTTTAAAACATCGAAAGCCCAATGCCGCGCCTCTTCGTGATTTTGCCAGCGCTGTTCAAATCGAACGACGGCAGTGCGAAATTCGTCCAGTTCAACCGAAGGCAGCGCGCCCGTGTCTTTATCACCCAGAATTCTCGTCGTTTCCCGGCTCGGTTTCTCGCCTAGCTCGCGCAATAGCTGCGAATAATTTTCCAGCTCGTCGGATTGCGATTCGGCGAAACGCCGAAAATCATCGCGCCGGTTGTTTAGTTCTTCGATGAGAAGCTGCGGAAAAAGCATATCCGAATTCCGGCTGCGATTGTACAGCTAAATCCTTAGATTTGCGTCATAAAAATTCGCCGTTTCGCCCGAAAGATGTATGAACGAGTGCTGATAAATCTCAGTTTTGATTAAAAGTTACTTCACCCGGCTCGTTCGCCGTTTCAGAAAATCCATCAAAACAAACTGCGAGAGATTGTTCGGATTAGCGAAATACGCTTTGCCGCGCGTCATCGCGGTCATTTTCTTGACGAAATCAACGAGATAATAATCGTCGGCGAGCATAAAAGTGTTAATCATAATTCCGGCTTTGCGGCACGCCTGCACTTCCTTGAAAGTTTCCGCCATCACGAACGGGTCATTGCCCATCGAGTTTTTGTAGAGCATCCGTTTGTCGCCGTATTCGCTCTTGTAGCGTTTGCCGTAACCGAATTGCGAGGCGTTTGACGAATCAACGAAAACTGCGGTCGGTTTGCCGTCCGTAACCATCACGATTTGCTTCATTTCTTTGCGCTGTCCTTGTAAGATGCGCCGCGCTAATTTCAAGCCTTCCGCCGTGTTCGTGTGATACGGTCCGACCTGCGTCGTTCCCAATTTCGCCATCGGCAATTCTTCCGCGCCGTCGTGAAAAAGGACGATTTTCAAGCTGTCGCCGGGATATTGCGTGCGAATCAGATGAGCGAGCGCGAGAGCGACTTTTTTGGCGGGTGTAAAACGGTCTTCGCCGTAGAGAATCATCGAGTGCGAGCAATCGAGCATTACGACCGTCGCGCACGAAGATTGATAATCCTGCTGGTAAACGTGCAAATCTTTGTATTCGAGATTGAGCGGCAAACCTAAGCCTTCGCGCGCCAGAGCCGACGAAAGAGTCGTGTTGATGTCGAGATTGATCGTATCGCCGAATTCGTAAGGCTTAGAGCCTTGCGAGGCTTCGATTCCGGTGTCGAGATTGTTCGTGTCGTGACGACCGATTGAAGATTTGCCCATTGAGCCGAGCAGATTTTTGAGCGTTTTATAGCCCATAAAATCCAAGCCCTTTTCCGTTACTTCAAACTTCACGTCGCGCGGCATCGGATTTCCGATCTCGCCCTGACCTTCGCCCGGCTGGTTTTGCAGATTTTGCTGCTGGCGTTCTTCTTTGAGATTGAGATAGCCTTCTTCGACCAATCTTTCAATGAGCTGATTGATTAATTCTTCGAGCTGCGAGCCTTTAAATTTGCCCTCGTTCTGGTCGAGCATTTCCTGAACCTGTTCGGGCGTCACGATTTCGCGGTCGAGCAGAGCTTTGAGGAGAGCTTTTCTGAGCGCATCGAGCGAATCGTCAATGTCTTTCGGCTGCCGACGCCAGTAATAATCGTCATCAAAGCCGGAGTTGAGCAAGTCTTCCGACATCGCGTCCATCAAATCGCCCAAATCAATACCGAACGGGTCAAAGCCGTTAAATTTTCCGTAGCGAGTGAACTTCATTTTTTTATAAAAATCCCCTGATTTGTAGTCTTTTTACGATACTCGTTTTTCGCGCCCGGTTGCAAAAATTTCGCTCTTGTCAATCGGCAACCGATTTGGTTATATTTACATCTTGAAAAGCGCAAGCAGAAAAAACTAATTTGCTGGAAAGCGTTATCTCCCCGTTTTCTGCTCTCCCAATAACTTGAAAACTCAATAATTAGGAAGGGAAGAACTGAAAATGAGAAAACTGTTAGCAACACTCGTCCTGGCATCAATGATGTTAATCGCACTGCCTCTCGCCGCAGAAGCACATCCCGGATGCCGTCGCCATCGCAGAGCTTCAAGCCGGAGCTACGCCTCGCAGCGCTATTATGCCCAACAGAGATATGCGCGGCAACGTTATTATGCTTCGCAAAGATATGCGCAGCAGCGTTACTACGGTTCAGGCTATTCGAGAACTTATTACAGTCCGAGCTATTCGCAAGGCTATTACGTTCAACAACAACGTCCGAGCTTTTACCGTCGTCATCGGAACGTAATTAATATGGGCATTGCCACCGGAGCGGGCGCTTTGCTCGGCGGAATCATCGGCGGCAAAAGAGGCGCAGGAGTCGGCGCTTTGTTAGGAGCAGGCGGCGGCGCGCTTTACACTTACAAGATTCGTCCGAAAAGACGTCGCTACTAAGCTGTTTTTTTAACTTAAATTCCAAGCCAGCCGTGATGATGAGAGTCGTCACGGCTGTTTTCTTATTCAATAATTGTTGTTTATTCCATCTCGTATATTCGCGCCCGAAATTGTGCGGCAACGGGTTGCGTTTTAATGTTCATCTTTTATGGCGTAACGCAGTTTTCGTTACAAATAATAAGTTCTTTTGAATGGCACGGTCATTGCAAAAGAACAAAGCGAAGTGATTCGCAAAGAAAATTTAAGGGAAGGTAAACGAACAATGAAAAAATTCTTAGCAGCAATGGTTTTAATGGCAATGATGACGTTCGCGCTGCCGCTCGCGGCAAACGCGCAAACCAGTCGCGGCAGAAGCTACAGAACTCGATCTTATTCGACGCAAACATACCAAAGACCGAGTTTTTATCGTCGTCACCGGAACGTAATTAATATGGGCGTTGCAACCGGCGCTGGTGCTTTGCTTGGCGGAATCATCGGTGGTCGCAGAGGCGCAGGAGTCGGTGCTTTGCTGGGAGCAGGTGGAGGCGCGCTTTACACCTACAAAATCAAACCCAAAAGACGCCGCTACTAATCAATCAGTCTTTCTTAACTCCTTTAGTGAAAAGCCTTGAGGCGCGCGCCTCAAGGCTTTTTTTTGTTTTCATTTCGGACAAAACTAATTCGGAAGCGGCGTGCGTTCCGAAGGAAAAACCGGACGGGCGGCGTCAGGTCTATCCGGCGAAGTGTGCAAATGAACTGCTTTCCAAGCGGTGCCAACTTTGCGAAAAACAACTGTCATCCTGCCCGAAGCCGATTCCTGCGTGCCTTTATAGTCCTGGGTTTGCGTCCACAAACAGGAAACATAAGCGCCGGTCGTTCCGAGCATTTCAACGCGCACATCGCGCACGTCTAATTTTACGTCCGTCACGTCGGGATAACGCGATTCGCGGTTTTGCTTATCCTGTTCCCAGCCGCGCGTCACGGTTCCGTTATTGTTAAAATAAATCGTATTTGCGGAATTCTGATAAACGCCGGTTACCATTTCAACGTCGGATTTGCGAATTCCGTCAACAATTCTGTCAAAAGCCGCGCGGACGGCTTTTGCATCCGGCGTTTGCACCGTTGTTGAAGTCGCGGTCGTCACTGTTTTAGCGGTCGCGGTTTTGGTTGTGGTGGTTTTCGTAGTCGTCTGCGCAGACGCGAACGACGCTGCGGCAAAAAGGAGAATTGCGGTAAAAATTATTTTCATCATCATAGCTTAACCTTTATAATTAAAAATCTTTGCAAAACTCGATTGAAAAAAGAGTTTTACCACTTAAGGCTAAGAATTTTCGGACGAAAAATCAAACTTGCGGAATTCGACTGTACTTGTTCGGTTGTTTTCGAGTTAAAATAATTGAATCGAATTTTAGACTTTTATATTTATGTCAAAGAAAATTGTTTTATCTGCAATTCAACCGAGCGGCGAGCTTCATCTGGGAAATTATTTCGGCGCGATCAAAAACTGGGTGCGTCTGCAAAACGAAAGCGAATACAAATGCATCTACGGCGCAGTAGATTTGCACGTAATGACGATGCCTTATGAGCCGGAGATTTTGAAAAAAAATACCGAGCAAATGATGATAGATTTTCTCGCCTGCGGAGTTGATCCCGACAAATCAATTCTGTTTATTCAATCGCTCGTGCCTGAACACACGGAATTGACGTGGATTTTCAACTGCATCTGCTCGTTCGGCGATTTGACGCGCCAGACGCAGTTTAAAGACAAGTCCGACCAGATCAACGAGAAACAGACGGGCGACAAATTTATTTCCGCCGGACTTTTCACGTATCCGGTTTTGCAGGTGGCTGATATTTTGGCTTACAGAGCTAATTTTGTTCCGGTCGGCAAAGATCAGGAACAGCATTTGGAGCTTTCGCGGACAATTGCCGAGCGTTTTAATTCGCGTTTCGGCGAACTGTTTCCCGAACCGCAAGTGCTTTTCACCGAAACGCCGAAAATTTATTCGCTCGCTGATCCGGCAAAGAAAATGTCTAAATCTTTAGGCGAAAAACACATCATCGGGTTGTTTGAAGAAGAAAATTCTCTCAGAAAAAAAGTGCGCTCGGCGGTCACCGACAGTGGCGAAACGACGGGCGAGATGAGCGCGGGCGTGGCAAATTTGTTCGAGCTTTTAAAAGCGTGCGGAAAAACCGAAATCGCTTTGTCTTTGATGGAAGATTACACGGCGGGAAATCTGAAATACAGCCTTCTTAAAGAAGCCCTTGGCGACGCTCTGGTCGAACTCACGGGCGAATTCAGAAAACGCCGCGAAGAATTCGTCAAAGACCGCAAAGGAGCGATGAAACAGGTTCACAAATCTTCGGAAAAAGCGCGCGACCTTGCCGGAGAAACTTTAAAAGAAGTCAGAAAGCTCTGCGGTTTGCCAAAAAGGTAAAATTTTTAGCCACGAACAAACACGAAACGACACGAAAAAGATTTTCAATTTTCGTGTCGTTTCGTGTTTGTTCGTGGCTATATTTTGCTTTGTTCTATTCTGCGGTAACGATGCGTCACGGGTCTGCGTCTGCCGATACCGATGGCGTTTTTGGAAATAATCAAAGTCGGCGGAAGCTGTCGGCGTTTGAATTCGTTTGCCGGAGATTCGACTTTGTTTAAAAGCTCGTAAACAAGGCGTGCATCGTGACCTTCGCCGATTATTTCTTCGGGCGCGTATTTTTGCTCGAAATACAATTTTAAAATCGGGTCCATCAATTCATACGGCGGCAGGCTATCTTGATCGAACTGATTCGGCGCAAGCTCGGCTGAAGGTTTTTTCTGGATAATCGCGTTTGGAATAATCTCGCGTCCGGCAGAGTCATTGATATGCTGCGACAAAGCCCAGACTTCGGTTTTGAGTAAATCGCCGAGAACCGCCAAACCGCCGTTTGTGTCGCCGTAAAGCGTGCAATAACCGACAGCTAATTCCGATTTGTTGCCGGTTGACAGCAGCAGACGATTTTCCGAGTTAGAAATCGTCATCAAAATCACGCCGCGCAAACGTGACTGCATATTTTCCGCCGCCAGAGCTTCGCCGCCGCGAGTCGGTTTGTGGAGATTTAATTGTTTTAACAAAACTTCAAACGCGCCGGAAATCGGTTCGAGTCTAGTTTCAATTCCTAAATTTTCAGCTAACTGAATCGAATCATTAACGCTGCCTTCGGAAGAAAAAGGCGAAGGCATCATCACCGCCAAAACGTTTTCCGCGCCGAGAGCCTCCGCCGCCAAAGCTGTAACGAGCGCAGAATCAATCCCGCCGGAAAGCCCTAACAGACATTTTTTAAAACGATTTTTCTCGGCGTAATCGCGGATTCCTAAAACCAGAGCCTGACGAATCGTTTCGCATTCAACGCCCGTGATTCCGCGTGAATCGGGTTTCGCGTCGTCAATTTCGACTGTTTCGACAAATTCTTCAAACGATGACGCCTGCAAAATAATGTCGCCTTCGGAATCGGCGACGAGACTCGAACCGTCAAAAATAATCCCGTCATTGCCGCCGACGAGATTGACGTAAACGACCGGAACGCGAGCGGCGCGGGCGCGGTGCGCGACCATATTGCAGCGAACGGCGATTTTGCCTTTGTTAAAAGGCGAAGCATTTGGCGAAACAATAATCTGCGCGCCCATTTCAATCAATTCGTCAACCGGATCGTTGACGTAATTTCGCTCGCGCCAGAAAGTTTTGTCGTTCCAGAAATCTTCGCACACAGCGACGCCGATTTTCGTTCCGTTAATTTCAAAAAGCTGTCGTTTTTTGCCTGATTCAAAAAAGCGCGGGTCGTCGAAAACGTCGTATTCGGGCAAGAGCGTTTTGTCTGCAAAACCGAGCAGCTCGCCGTTGTGAATCACGGCTGCGCAGTTGTAAATCCGGCGTCCGGTTTCTTCCATACTCGGACGAATCGTGCCGACAATCGCCGTAATTCCCATCGTAGCGGGAATGATTTTTTCAAGTGCGGCAAGTGAGTGCAGCGCGATGTCTTTGTCCAGAAACCAATCGAATGAAGTGTAGCCGTGCGTGGCGACTTCCGGGAAAACGATTAAATCCGCGCCGTCGGCTTTTGCTTTTTCGATTGCCGCTAAAATTTTGGCGACGTTGCCTTCCAAATCACCGTTCGTTGTGTTGATCTGCCCGATTGTGACTTTCATTTGTCATTTATCATTTCGCATTTATCGCTTCTAATCAAGCGAAATGTTAAGCGTTAAATGTCTCAGGGCGTTTGACGAGTTCGAGACGATTGCCGCGTTCGTTGTATTTTACTTCGTCCATTATGTTGTACATCAAAAGAACGCCGCGACCGGAGGTTTTGAAAAGATTGGCGGGATCGAGCGGATCGGGAATTTGGGCGACATCGAAACCGTCGCCTTCGTCTTCGACGGTAAAGCGGGCTTCTTTCGGCGAAACTTCGGCGGTGATGCGAACTAATTTTTCGTAATTGAAACGATTTCCGTGTTTGACGGCGTTGACGAAGGCTTCGTCCAGAGCGACGAAAACGTTTGATTTTTCGGGGCAAACGACGCCCATTTTGGTGACGCGCTGAAGCAAATAATTTAAAATCGAGTGCATCGGAGAGATGGCGCTCGGCAATTCAAATTCGATTTTCTCGCGCCAATTTTTGACGGCGCGCTCGTCGTCAACAAATTTTGATTTGTAATTGAGCGTGGTATCAACGATTTGTTTTAGCTCGGCTTCGTCAAAATTGCGGCGAAAATTCGAGGCGGAAATTTTAAACGCTTTGATAATTTCGTGTTCATCGGACGCGCCGTTTCCGTTTCTGGCGAGCGGTCGCCAATCTTCGTCAACGTCGTCGAGATCAATTATCAAAACGTCGTATTCGGCTAAATCCTCTTGCAGAATCGCTTCGTCGCGCGATTCGAGCGTTGTCACGCTGTGCCGCATTTCGGTGAAAGCCGTGCGCAAATCGCCCGCTAAATCGTCGTGGTCGTCAACAATCAAAATTCGTCTTTGCATTATTTGTATCCCAAAATTTGGGGGAAAGCCCGGCAAACCAAAATATTATACGTAAAACCTTTCCGCCGCGTTTCGCGTATTTTTATCGAGCCGCGAATTTGGAAACGCTTTCGCTCCGGGACTGTATGTTAATATACGAAAATCAAAGTCTTTGCAATTATACGAACAAATGGAAGGTCTAAGCATTTATAACATTTTAATTTCGTTTGCGGGCGGAATTTTATCTTTTTTGTCCCCTTGCGTTTTTCCGCTCGTGCCGGGTTACGTTTCGATGATTTCAGGCGTGAGCATTGACAATCTGAAAGGCGACGAAGGCTCGACCGCTGCGGCAAAACGCGCCGTTGTCATTAACTCGCTCGCTTTTAACGCCGGAATTTCGCTGATTTTTCTCGCGCTCGGCGCAACCGCCGGATTCGTCGGCTCGGCTTTATTAAGTAACATTTACATTCGCATTATCGGCGGACTCGTCATCATCGCATTCGGTTTGCAGCTCATCGGATTGTTAAAAATCGGCGCGCTCTATAAAGACACGAGATTTTTAAACGGCGGCGATAAACCGAGTGGAATTGCCAGCTCTTTTACTCTGGGTTTGGCGTTTGCGGCGGGCTGGACTCCGTGTATCGGTCCGATTCTGGGCGGAATTATCGGATTGGCGGCGACAAGCGGCGGCTGGCAAAGCGGATTTGTGCTTTCTGCGTTTTATTCAATCGGACTCTCTTTGCCATTTTTGCTCGTCGGACTTTTTATCAATCAATTTTTGAGTTTTTCGCGCGGCTTTAAAAAACATCTACACACGGTCGAAGTCATTTCCGGCGTTTTGCTCGTCGCCATCGGCTTGCTCGTCGCTTCCGGTTACGTAACGGTTTTAAACAGTTCGAGTCTGGCTACGGCTCTGCCGAATTTTGAATCGTATATCAAATTGGATGAATCAAAATCCGTGGCGCAATCGCAGCCCGATTCTCAACAAAGCGCAATCCAAAAACAGGACTTTCCGGCAGCTCCGGCGGTTCAATTTGAAAATCTGGACGGAACAAACGTAAACCTCAGCGAACTGCGCGGACAAGTCGTGCTTCTGAATTTGTGGGCGAAATGGTGCGTTCCGTGCATTGAGGAAATTCCGACTTTTAACGCGCTGCAAAAAGATTACGAAGCGCAAGGATTAAAAATCGTCGGTTTGACTTACGAAGACGAAGCACCGGCGGTCAAAGCGTTTCAAAAAGAGCATTCGATGGAATATACGGTCGCCGTCGGGAAACAGCCGTCGCGCAGCGAGCTTTACGTCGGTTTGCCGACAACTTATTTGATTGATAAAGAAGGTCGCGTGCGGCAGAAATTTACAGGCATCAAATCGCGCGAGCAGTTTGAAACTGCGATTAAATCGCTTTTGGAAGAAAAATAAAAATTATGAAACAGATTTTCGCCGCCATTTTAATCTTGTGTTTTGCCGTTTCGTCATTTGCCAAATTCGGCGGCGATGAGACCGCGCATCTTGAACGAAAAGATTTTGAATATAAAGATTGGACGCTGAAAAATCTGCGCGACAATTCGGATGTCAATCTGCGTTCGTTCGCCAAAGACAAAAAGCTCGTTCTCGTTGTTTATTTCGCCGCGTGGTGTCCGAACTGGCATCGCGAAATGCCGCTCGTCAAAAAACTGAGCGAAAAATATAAAGACAAAGGTTTTGAAGTCGTCGCAGTCAGCGAATACGCTTCGCTCGAAGAAACAAAGAAACACGCGGCGGACAATAATTTAAATTTCCCAATCGTCGTCGAATCGGAAAAATACGAAGACCGCGAAAAAACGACGCATTATAAATATCGCCAGACGGTAGGCGACCAGCGCAAATGGGGGTCGCCGTGGAATTTGTTTCTCGAACCGAAAGAGATGGATAAAAAAGGCGATGTTTTGGGAAAGAAATTCAGCATTGTAACCGGCGAGATGATTGAAACCGAAGTCGAAGCATTCATCCGCGAAAAGCTCGGATTGCCGAAAGAAAACATTAAGAACTGAGAATGGAGAACTGAGAACGGAGAATCTGGGTTTATTTAAACGACATTCTCCATTCTCAGTTCTCCATTCTCAGTTCTTATGGCATTTCTCGGAGAACGTCGGTCAGTTGATTAACGACGAGCAGCATAGTGCGCCCGGCTTGGTTAAATTGCCCGGCGCTGGCTTGCCGTTCGGCTGTTCCGGCATAATCGGAAACACCGACGAGCTGCGATAAATACGGTCTCAGAGCAGCGTTGGCGCGAAACTCATCCCCAAGTGTTGCCATCGCGTTTTTGAAAATCGTAATCGCTGCGATAAAACCTTTTCTGCCTGCTTCGGCTTGCGTGCGCGCCGATTGTGAAGCGTTTCCGGCTTTAATATCTTTTTCAAGCGATTCGACCACGGCGACGGAATTTCCCAGCAAAAAAATAAATTGCGTCAAATTTTTTATCTGATTGCTGACCTTTTCGGTCGCCGTTAAAATCGCCGCGTTTCTCGCGCCAAGCGGCGGTGTCGCCGGCTTAGTATTTCGCGCGGCGGTCGCTCGTCTTTTCGGTGCGGGAGTTGTGCGACGCCTCTGCGCTTCAGCCGAAACTTCAAACAAAAAAGCGCACATCAAAACTGCTAAAACAATTTTAAAATTCAGTATTTTTTTCATCCAATTTTTCTCGCGTTTCCAAATTTTACGAATCTCGTTACAATTTAACTTGTAATTAATTGAAGGCAAAGATGTCAAAACGCCAGTTACAAGTTCGCCGTTTGGGAAGAATCGGCTATGCCGAAGCGCTCCAAGTGCAAAAAGAAACCGAGCAAGCGGTTCTCGAACGCCGTCAGCCCGACACGCTTTTGCTGCTCGAACATCCGCATACTTATACTCTGGGCAGGCGCGGCAACGCAAACGGAATTCTGGCGACGCCCGAATTGCTGGAAAAACTCGGCGTTTCGGTTTTTGAAACCAATCGCGGCGGAAAAATAACGTATCACGGCATCGGGCAAATCGTCGGCTATCCGATTTTTAATCTCAGCCCCGACCGCGAAGACGTGCATCGTTACGTCCGCGAAATCGAAGAAAGCTTGATTCGCGCTGTCGGCGATTTCGGACTTGAAGGTTTCAGAATCGAAGGTTTAACCGGCGTCCACACGCAATTCGGCAAAGTCGCCGCAATCGGCGTCCACATCCGGCGCTGGGTGACGACGCACGGTTTTGCTTTAAACGTCAACACCGATTTGAGCTTTTTCAACTACATCATCGCCTGCGACGGTGAACCAGTAGCCTCGATGAATCAGCTTTTGTCGCGCGAGCTTGAACTTGCGGAAGTCGAGGACAAAATAATCAATCGTTTCGCCGAAGTTTACGATTTCGATAAAGTTGAAGAAATCGCTCTGGAGCAAATGCAGGTCACAGCTTAAAAATTATCAAAAGGAATATAATGAAACAAATTAAAATCGTCGGTTTAGTTCTTTCAATCGCTTTTTTAGCGGCGTGCGAAAACGCCAATACAAATCGAACTGCTAACACAAATACTGGAAATGCAAACGCCGCAAACGTTTCCGCTTCACCGCAAACGCAAACGCTGTCGGAAACCGAAACGCCCGCGCGGATTCGCGGAATGATTGAGCAGCGAGGTGAACAGGACGCCGCCGCGCCGACTTTGAAAATCGTCGAGCCGAAAGAAGCCGCAACCGTCGGCAGCTCGACCGTCAAAGTCAAATTGGAATTAGGCGGCGAGTTAAAAGGCTACCAGCCGATGAAAGACCCGGCGACCGGAATGGGAAATCACATTCACATCATTTTGGATAATCAGCCGTACGAGGCTTATTACAATCTCGGTCAGGAATTTGAATTGCGGAATGTGACCGACGGCGAACACACTTTGCGCGTTTTCCCTTCGCGCCCGTGGCACGAAAGTTACAAAAACGAAGGCGCGTTTCAAATGGTCAGATTCACCGTTAAAAACGGCGGAGCCGATGTTTCAAAACCGGCAACAACCAATTCCGGTCAACCGATGTCGAACACTAATGCTGCTGCCGCGCCCGAAGGCAAAGATATGCAGGCGACGACCGCCGGAGCGGTGGACAAATCCAAACCGCTGTTAACTTACAGCCGACCGAAAGGCGAATACAAAGGCGCTGACACGGAAGCGATTATGATTGATTTCTGGCTCGCCAACGCCAAACTGAAAGGTGACGGCGGCGAATATCGCGTACGCTACACTGTTAACAACACCGAATCGAAATTTATCGAAAAATGGCAACCCGTCTGGCTTTCCGGTTGGAATGCGGGCGCGCACAAAGTAAAGCTCGAACTCATTGACCAAAACGGCAATTTGGTTGACAACGGCGGCTACAATTCAACGACGCGCGAAATTACCGTTATCAAGTAAATCATTCACGCCGACTTCAAGTTTGCCCGGGCAAACTTGAAGTCGGCGCATTTTTCTTTTAACCTCACAAGATTAAATTCAGCTTTTTATAACAAACTATCGAGGAGAGTAAATATTTTATGCGACGTGATACTACGTCTTGGTTTAGTAATAATTTGGGCGCGGAAATGCCGCTCGTGGCTTACGGAAACGCGGGTTATCCGCTGTTAATGTTTCCGACCGCCGCCGCAGATTATCTCGAATACGAACGATTTTTATTGGTTGATGCCATTAAACCTTTTATCGAAAGCGGTCAAATCCGCGCTTATTCAATCAACAGCGTCAACCGTTACTCGCTTTTGAACAAAGAAGCGCATCCGGCTTGGAAAGCCGAGCTTTTGACGCGCTACGACCGATATATTACGGAAGAAGTTTTGCCTTTGATAAAAAACGAATGCGGCGATGATGCCAAACCTTTAACGACCGGCGCATCTTTGGGCGCAACTCTCTGCGCCAATGCTTATTTCAAACACCCGGATTTATTCCGGGGCACGATTGCGATGAGCGGCAGCTACGACATTCGCGGATTTTTGGACGGCTATCATGACGAAAACGTCTATTTCAACAATCCAATCGAGTATATGCAAAATTTGAACGACGATTATTATCTGCCTATCTTGCGAAAAGCCGATTCGATTGTCATCGTCACGGGGTCGGGCGCGTTTGAAGCGCCGGAGCGCAGCCGCGACCTTTCGCGTATTTTGCACTCGAAAGGCATCCCGCATCTTCTGGACGTTTGGGGCGCTGATGTTCGCCACGATTGGGATTGGTGGCGCAAAATGCTGCCGTACTTTTTGGAAAAATTTTTGTCTTAATCGCGCCAACCGACCGCGCGCGCCCATTCTTCAAATTCGCGCTGCCGCCCGTCGAAATCGGCGGGCGGCTTTTCATTTGATTTTTCGGCGTACTCACGGTGTTTTTCGATAATTTCGGAGTAAGGAACGGAAAGACCGACGGCAATCCGGCGTTCGTCAATATTTTCCGGCTCGAAAACCGGCAACGGAGACATTTTGCCCTGCTCATCCCAGTCAAACTGCGTTCCGTACATCTGCGTTTTTCCTTCAAAGGTCAAGATTCGATCTTCAAGATACGCAACTTGCCAGGCGGGCGCTTCGCCTTTTTCAATCTCTTTTCGCAAGATCCGCAAAACTTTTCTTTGCAAATCCGGGCGCGAAACCGCGTGCTGAACGATGAGCCAGGCGGCTTCCGCCCCATCTTCGCCGACCAGAGATTTGCCGAGCCAGCCATATCCGGCGAGCATTTCTTCGAGCCGCGCCGCGTTTTTCAAATGAACAGATTCCATCGCCGGATGATAGCCTTGAAAAAGCTCGCCGGTTTGCGCCAATTCTTCGCGCACGCGCTCGTCTTCCGCCCGCATCGCCAAAAGCTCTTGCCTTAATTTTTCATTTGCCGCGCTCATAGATTTTTACCTGTAAACTTTCTTCGAGCGTGTGCGTTTCAGCGAGAAGAAACGAGTCGAGAAAATTCGGCGGCAGAAAAACTTCGGCGTCCGAGATTGTTTCGGGAATTTCGGTGACAAACCACCTTTCAATGTCATTTTTGAACAACTCGAAAACTTTCGCGCCGCCCGTGATGAACAAATCACAATTCAAATATTCCGTGAGCGCGAGAACTTCTTCGCGGCTTCGCACCAGCAAAACCGAAGGCTGATTTTCAATTTCGTGCGCCCGGCTCAAAACGATGTTCAGGCGATTCGGCAAAGGCTTGCCGATTGAAATCCAGGTGTTCCAGCCCATTAAAACGGCGTTTCCGGTCGTCGTTTGTTTAAAAAAACGCAAATCGGATTTGTAATGCCACGGCAGTTTTCCGTTTTTGCCGATTGCCAGATTTTGCGCGACGGCGACAATTGCGACGATGTTCATAAAACAATTTTTTCGCCTTTGTAAACTGAAATTTCCGAACCGGCAGCAAACAAAACGGAGCGCGGTTCGGTGTGATTTAAAAACTCAAATCGTTCGCCGTATGTCCGGGCAAAATCAACCGCGATTTCGGTGTTTTTAATTTCTTTTAATTCCCATTTCGGATGCTCGACTTTGTATTCGCCGGTTTTTCTCTCGTTTAATTTCGTGTAGCCCCAATAATGCTCGATGATAAATTCCGCGTGCGAGTCTGCTTCCGGTACGCCGAGACTGCCGCCAAATTCTACTGCGATTTTATTTGAGCAATCGCCGCGCGTCCAGAAATAGCTCAAACGATTTTCAGTTTCTTCAAACCCGGTGCGCCAAGCCTCGTATTTTTCGCCGTAGAGCGTGTTTGCGACCAAGCAAATAGCGAGACGCGGCACGATTTCCTTGACGAAAACCACGCCGCGTCTCGTTTCTCCGGCAGTTTCGCGCCGGACGTAAAACCGCAGATTTATTTCTTCAAAATTAACGTGAAAAGGAATACGAAAACCTAAAACGGCGGTGTCCGCGAATTTGAAAGCAACCAGACTCGCGTAACATTCGCCGTTCCAGTAATCAATTTCGGTTCCGCGCGGGACAAAATCTCGTAAAATTTCCGGCGAAATTTCATAATTCGCCATCACGAGGTCTTGCCAACGCGCGGAGAGAAACCGTTTCATTTTTTCACCAGCACGACCGGATTTTGTTCGGCGGCGCGCACGGCGGAGAAAAAGCTTTTGACGGCTTCGTATTTGTCCGCCGCGACGGTCGTTTTATTAAGCGTCAAACTGCGGTGAAACAACAGATTGCCGTCTTTGATTTCATAGGTGACGGCAAATTTGCCGAACTGCGTTTCTAATTTGCTCGCTTCGGGCATTTCGTCAACATCGAAACCGGCGGGCAGCTTGACTTTGATAGTTTCGGAATACTGGCTGGCATCGAGAAGAACCGGATGCACGCGCTTTTTATCGCTGACGGAAAGCTGATCGAGTCTACCGACAAAAGCCGGTTTGAAAATCATCAATCCCCCTTGCATCAACTGGGCGTAGTTTTGCGCTGCAAATTCCATATCAATGTCAAAACGGCTTTCGGTCGGTTTGTCGGTCGGAGTCATTTTCGACATTTTCGCGCCGACGACTCGATGCGTCAGCCATTGCTCCATCGCCGTTTTATAATTGCCCGCTCCGAGCATACGCGATTCGGCGCGATATTTCGACGCCGTTTGTCCGAAAGCTTGTTCGCGAATCGCGCCTTGCAGCGAACCGTCCGCCGCGAGAACCGCATCAGCTTGGCGTTCGAGACGACTGGCATCCGGCGGCAAAACAGGCATTTGAATCAAGCCGCCGTTTTCGCCCGCCGCGACGAGCGCGTAACTGCCCTGTTCGTGATCGGGCAAATCGCCCAACAGCGTGTAAGAATCGGTCGCGTCGAAAATCAGAAGGCGTCCGAGCTTGCTGTCCGTCAAGACGGTCGGAACATTCGTTTCCGCGCTGACCTTGACGGCGATAATGCAGTGGTTAAACTGCGACGGCGAAGCCCATTCCTGACGAACAAAAGTCGGATCGCCCGAATAAATGAAAACCGGATACGCTTCGATTCCCAGAGTTTTGAGCATCGCGCGCATCAGATTCGCTTTGTCTTTGCAATCGCCGTAACCGCGCTGCAAAACCAGACTCGCTGGTCTTGGTTTGTAGCCGTTGCCGCGTCCGACGCCGATGTCAATTGAAATATATTGCAAATTTTGGACGAATCCGGCGATGGCGCGAATTTTATCCAATTCGGTTTTCGCATTCGCGGTCAAAGCGCGAGCTTTGGCTGAGATTTGGTCGTCTCCGGCGGCGTGCGGATCGTGCAATTCGCTGCCCCAGCGCGAAACGTCCTGCCACGAAGCGAACGCGCGATAAGCCGCGTTCGGCGTCGCGGGCGAATAATTGACGTGAATGCGCGGCGCAATGTTGCGAACCGAAGGGCTGCCGGATTCGGGCGGAATCGGCGCCAAATCACGCATTTCCCAAACATAGCTCGTCCCGGAAATTTGCGGTTTTAATTCGTCGCGGTTAAACGTCACGCTCTTAGCCTGCCAGCCTGCGGGCAAATTGAGCGCGTAGCGCGAAATGAGAGTCGGAAGTCGCTCTTGAAACGACCAGATGTCCTGAGTGAAAAGCGGGCGTTCTTCAACGACTGATTGAAAACCGAAAATCGCGCCCGCGTCGGCTTCGCCTTCGGCGTCAATTGTTTTGACGCGGTATTCGTTATAAACATCGTCAGGGTCGGCGATTATATCAACGATTGTGTCTTTGTCGAAGTATTTGATCGTGCCGTTCGGACGAATCAGCCAAGCCTTTAAATCGCGCACTTTGCTTGAGCTTTGCAGATAAACTTCGGCGGCTTTGGCGAAAATTTTGCCTTCGCGGTTGAGCAGCCGGACGGCGAAATTGCTTGTCATCGTCAACTGCCCGTCGGAGCTTAAACTAACGATTCGCTCGTCATACAAAACGACTGCCGGAACGTCTTTGTCGTAAGTCGGTACGCGCGCCGCCTGAGCTTGTGAGAGCCAAGCCGGAACCGATTCGCCCGTGCGGGCAAAAGCGTCGAGAGCAAATAAATTCAGACAAAACAGAGCGATTAAACAGATTTTTTTAGTGTGAAGCATAAATTTGTAAAACAGATTAATTTTGCAGCAATTTTAAAAACCGCGAAAGCGTTTTCGTCAATTGCGGATCAATTGATTTGAGCGTTTCCAGATATTGCCGCGCCGCATTCATATCGCCGAGCTTTGCCGATAAACGCTCCGGCGCTTTTTAGCGCCGGAGCGTTTATCGGCAGCATCGCCAGCGAGCGTTTGTACATTTCCAGAGCCGCACACTGCTTACCGCTGTCGCGAAGCATATCGGCGTAAACTTCATCACGTTCGGCGAATCCGGTTTTAGCTCGTTCAGAGTTTTCATTTTCGAGATATTTCTATCAAAAGAAATATCTTATTTGTTTGCTGCGGTTGTTGCGCCCTGTCTTAAAACCATCGAATGCGTATCGTTCTTGTGAAAAACTTCAAACATAGTTTTCAAAACCGGATAAGCCTGTACAGGAAACAAAATATTGCCGTTTTTTCCAAAATGGAATTGACGCTGGTAAGTTAAAACACGCCCGTCGTTGCTGACTCTCATTTTGATTTCGTTTGAACCGATATTTTGAGGATCGGATACCGGAGCCGGCGCATCAGGTTTTTCGAGCGAATAACCGGCGGGCATTTCGATTTCAATTTGGTCGTTTTCAGACCATGGGAAATTGAACACAACCGGATATTTGCGCGTCGAAGCCGTAAACAACGGGTTGGTTCCGTATTCAAAAAAGTTCGGCTGCAAAAACAGACGTTTGCCGGTTTTTTGCGCGTAACCGGGAACTCTGATTTTGTAAGCATAAACAAACGGTTTGACGTGATCGGTCACGTTTTCGATTTGAATGCTCGAAGCCTCAGCGGCGTTGATGCGCCGTTTTAATTCTTCTTTCAGAGTTTCTTCGCGCTTGTTCGGCGAATCTTCGTAGTTGTTCGCTTTATACTGGCTTCCGAGGTGTCCCGTATATTCGATGCGAACGTCGCCTTCGAGCGTGCCGTCTTCGAGCAGCTTGAATTTGCCGGTTCGTTTGGCAACCGATTTTTCCGGTTCCGCGAGCGGTGTTTTCGTGGTGATGTAATCTTTTGAGCTGAGCAGAAAAACGCTCTCGCCTTCTTCAAACCAACCGAGCATTCCGACCGGCGTGTAAGGCGTGCCGGGGTCGAAATATCTCCATTCGCCGCCGACGTTAATGGCAACGCCCGCCAAATGAACAAAAGATGAGTGAGCGTATCTCGGCGAAAAGAAAATCTTGCGGCGGTCGCCGCTAAAAGCGATGCGCGTGTCAAAACCGGCGGCATCGGCTAAAGCGGCGAACAGTTGATTGATTTCGACGGCAAAACCTTGTCGTTTTTTGTAGGTTTGCCCGGTCGAATCGTTCGGTTTTATCTTATCGCGCTCTTCCTCGGTGACGCTCGGATCGTAATTTAAATTTTTGATCTGCGTTTTGCAGAAATCATAAAGCTTGGTCAATTTTTCTTCGGGCGTCGCGGCTCCGCCGATAATTTCCGCCGCCGCTTTTTTCAAATCTCCGCCCGGTTTTAAAGTATCTTTGATGTCGAAACCCTGCACGAGCCAGTAACCGGCGTTTGACCAATATTTATCGGTATCCATTTTCAAATCGTTGACGTAATAAACCAGCATCCACGCGCGAACTTCATCTTCCGGCGGCATTTGCGGCTCTTCGCGCAAGGACGGAATATTTTTCATTTGCGCCCGGAAAAAGCCGTTTTTTTCCTTTTCAAACTTGGTTTCGTTCATATTGAAACTCAAAGTCCGGGCATTATTCGCCGGGCGAAAATAATAAGTCATTTCCTGAATTGGAATGTCGCGCTGAAAAATCATCGGCATATTATGCGCAACGCCGTAGCGGATAACTTCGCGGTAGCGATATTCGACAATCGCGCCCGGCTCGATTCCCGGCACGGCAAATGATTTGGCTTTGATTTTAACGCCGTCGGCTTTAACGATGTCGCGGTCAAAAACGTCTTCTTTTTTTAGCTCGACAATCGAACCGTCGGCTTTGATGACGCGGGCGAAAATGTCTTTGATTTTTTTGCCTTTGAGGAACGGAATATCAACTTTGCTGTATTTTTCGCGCCCGCGTTCGGTGAAAATCTTGACGCGAACGTAGTGTTTGAGCGAAAGCTCATCGAGCGCGCCGTCGTCAACGCGAACTTCCCAGAAAATGGCTTCGGCGTCGGCATCCTTTTCGATTGCCGATTCTTTTAATGAAAGTTCGGCGGGGGAAACCGGCTTCCATTGCTCGTCTCCGGCTAAAACAATCGTGGCGAGCAGCGAGAAAATAAACAAAGTGAATACACTTTTGCGGAGGAAAAACATACTAAATCCTTTCACTTTTGAAATCAGAAACTTAATTTTTTGTTTTTTTGGGGTGAAAATCTTTTCAGAAGGTTTAAGTTCGGGTTAGGGGCGACCCCAAAGATTTTTAAACTCCAACCAGAATAATAACTCCAAAAGCGACATTTAGCAATAGCTTATGCCGTCTTGCGGGCATTTTTTTTGTGTTATAATTTGTCTTTCTTTCGCAAAATTTGGATTACAGTTTTTAAATTAACAGGAGAATTAAAATCATGATGGCAGAACCGCGAGTTTCCAATATAAATTCATCGAAAATTCAAGAGCTGCTCGGCGCCGACGCCGACGTTTTACTTAATTATTCAACGCCGAAAATTTCCAAAGACCAACTGCAAATTCCGGGCGGCGATTTCGTTGATCGCGTCTGGGCTTTGTCGGACAGAACGCCCGCGACTCTTCGCTCATTGCAAACGCTTTTCGGAAACGGGCGGCTGGCGGGAACCGGCTATCTCTCGATTTTGCCGGTTGATCAGGGAATCGAACACGCGGCAGGCGCTTCTTTCGCGCCGAATCCGCAGTATTTCGACCCGGAAAACATCGTCAAGCTCGCCATCGAAGGCGGCTGCAACGCCGTTGCTTCAACGTTCGGCGTGCTTGGAATAGTCGCCCGCAAATACGCTCATAAAATCCCGTTTATCGTCAAAATCAATCACAACGAGCTTTTAACTTACCCGAACAAATTCGATCAGGTGATGTTCGGCGGAATTGACCAATGCCGCGATATGGGCGCGGTCGCCGTCGGCGCGACGATTTATTTCGGTTCTGACGAATCAACCCGACAACTCGGCGAAGTCGCCGAAGCATTCGCTTACGCGCACGAGCTTGGAATGGCGACGATTTTGTGGTGCTATCTGCGCAACAACAAATTCAAAACCAAAGAAGGCGATCTGCACACAGCCGCCGATTTGACCGGACAGGCGAATCATTTGGGCGTGACAATCCAAGCCGACATCATCAAACAAAAGCTCCCCGAACGAAACGGCGGCTACAACGTTTTAGGTTTGGAAAGCAGCTACGGCAAAACGAATCCGAAAATTTACACCGATTTGACGAGCGACAATCCGATTGACCTCGTGCGCTATCAAGTGGCGAACTGTTATATGGGACGCTGCGGTTTGATCAATTCCGGCGGCGAATCGAAAGGCGCGAGCGATATGGCTGACGCGGTTCGCACCGCCGTGATTAACAAGCGCGGCGGCGGAATGGGGTTGATTTCCGGCAGAAAAGCGTTTCAACGCCCGATGAACGAAGGCGTCCAATTGCTCAACGCCATTCAAGACGTTTATCTCAATCATGAAATTACGGTTGCTTAAAAAAAGATGAACACAGCCGCGCTTGAAAAAATCGAAGCCCAAATTTTGCAGCTTGGTTTAAACGAGCAACTCGAATTGATTGAATTTCTCGCTCGACGAGTTCGAGAAAATGCTCAAAGACCGTCCGGCAATCTCGAAAATGAGCTTTCGGAAATGGCAAACGACCCAGAAATTCAGCGTGAGATGCGCGAAATCGAAAATGAATTTGCCGGAACGCTGCTCGACGGCTTGCGGGACGAAAAATGAGCATCGAGCGCGGCGAAATTTATTTCGTTGATTTAAATCCGGTTAAAGGACGAGAGCAATCCGGCAAGCGCCCGGTTCTCGTCCTTTCGATTAATGCGGTTAATCGCTTGCCTCTCGTTGTTACCATTATCGTTGGCACGAAGAGTGAAAACATCTTGCGCGATTATCCGACAAATGTTCGGATTTCTGCGGCTGAAAGCGGACTGCCGATGGAAACCGTCTTTTTATGTTTTCAAGTTCGCTCGCTCGACGCTAATCGTTTCCCCGCAGCTCCGGCAGGCAAAGTTTCTCCGGGCGCGCTTGTAAAAATTGAGAACGCCGTGCGATATTGTCTCGGATTATAAAACATTAATTTTGCAGCCAGAAACCGTTCAAATCCCCGATGCCGACCTTCTCCGAGCCGTAGCGCAGGGCGACGAAGAATCGCTGGCTGCGATTTATGACCGCTACCGGACAATCCTGTTCGGACTTCTCTTTCGTATATTAGGTAACCGCGCCGAAGCGGAAGACATTTTGCAGGAAGTCTTCGTGCAGGTTTGGCAACGGGCGCGGGATTTTGACGAAAACCGCGGAAAGGCTTTTACGTGGCTCGTCACGCTGGCGCGAAGTCGGGCGATTGATCGCCTTCGTTCTCTCGGTTCGCGCAGTCGAACGATTGAGGCGGCGACCAAAGAATCGGCTGACGCCGTTGCCGATGCGGTTGAAGATGCAATAAATAGCGAACGCGGCGAAGTCGTCCGAGAGGCGTTAAAAGAATTACCGGAAGAACAGCGCGCCGCGCTTTTGATGGCTTATTTCGATGGTTTTTCGCAGTCGGAAATCGCCGAACGCACCAATACCCCGCTTGGTACGGTCAAAACTCGAATGCGAACCGGAATGACAAAATTGCGCGAAGTCCTGGCTCCGCGCGTCGGGGATTGGTTGTAGAACGGGCGAACATTGATGCGCAAACGGCATCTAATTTGATTAGTTTTAAAGGTGGCTGAAAAAGATTACAAAGAGAATTTAGCGGCACACGCTCTTGACGCGCTCGATGAACACGAGCGGCGCGAGCTTGATCCGCTGCTTGCCGGAGACGCACAGTTTCGCGCCGAATTTGATGGGCTGCGCGAAACGGCGGCGGCTTTGTCTTTTGCCGCCGAACTGCTCGAACCGCCGGCAGAAGTTCGCTCGCGGATTTTGGAAAAAATCAAACAAACGCCGCAAACCGAAAAACCGAAATTTACGGTTATCGAAGGCGGGAAAAATAAATCTTCGTTAAAAGTCGTTTCGGCGCCGGAAAATGAATTTACCGTTCAAGCTCCGAAACGCTCCGGTTTTTGGAATGTATTGCCGAAAATTATCGCGGTTGCGGCTTCGATTGCAGTTTTGGTTTTGGCTTATTCGCTCATCAACGCAACCAGACAAAACGCCAGAGCGCAGGCTGAAATCGCCGGGCTGAATCAAAAACTCTCTGAAGCCGAACAAAATTTGAATAAAACTTCGGGCGAGCTGGCGCAGATTCGCGCCGAGCGCGAGTTGCTGGCTTCGCCGCAAACAATCGTCGCTGCGCTCGGCGGAACGGAAAACTCGCCGCAGGCGCGCGCGCGTCTGGTTTTTGACAAACAAACCGGCAAAGCGTTTCTGTACGTCGAAGGCTTGCCCGACGCGCCCGACGGCAAAGCCTATCAAATCTGGTGGATTTCCGATCCGACGAAACCCGCGCCCGGCGGCACATTTAAAACACACGAAAACGGAAAAGGCGAATTGCGCGATCAGATTCCGTCAAAAGATTTAAACGCCGGAGTTTTCGCCGTCACGCTCGAACCCGAAGGCGGCTCGGACGCACCGACCAGCAAGCCTTATTTGATTTCAAAACTGTAAAAAAAAATCTCGCAAGCAATCCGATTTCGATTTGGTCTCGTAATTTTATCGAACACAACGGATAAAAACCTGCGTGTTCAGAACGAACAAGGGGCAGTTTAAACCTTGTCGCTTGGTTGAACCGGTTAATTTCTTTCTTTTCTCGCAAAAAAGCGACCGCTCGAAAACGGTCGCTTTTTTGTTAAAAATTTTTCTTAACAACTAAATCCGCTTTGCCAAAGGGCAGCGTATATTCCGTGAAGTTTGGAAAAACTTCACAAACTAAAAATATCAAGAGGGTAACAAGGGGTAAAAAATGAAAAAAGTATTATTTGGAATGTTATTCGTATTCACGGCTTTCGCGTTTTCGGCGTCAGCGCAGATGCAGATGAAATCGGACGGTAATCCGATGGTCGGCGGCGCGGCGATGTACAAAGCCAGAGACATCGTTGACAACGCAGTCAACTCGAAAGACCACACGACGCTCGTCGCTGCGGTTAAAGCCGCCGGTTTGGTTGATACGCTCAAAAGCAAAGGACCTTTCACGGTTTTCGCGCCCGTCAACTCGGCTTTTGAAGCTCTTCCGGCGGGAACGGTCGAGACGCTGTTAAAACCCGAAAACAAAACGACGCTGCAAACCATTTTGAAATATCACGTCGTCGCCGGCAAAATGGACTCGAAAGCCATCGCCAAAGCAATCAAAAAAGGCAACGGCAGAGCGACTTTTAACACGGTTGCGGGCGGTACTCTGACCGCTTCGATGGACGGCAACGCGCTGGTTTTAACCGACGCCAAAGGCGGAACCTCGAGAGTGACGATTGCCGACGTAATGCAGTCAAACGGCGTGATTCACGTTGTTGATACGATTCTGATGCCGCAATAAAACAAGGTCCATAATTTTCCGCGACCTTTCTCTAAAAAATAGACCGTAAACGAATTTGCGGTCTATTTTTTTTTACTGGAAATGAAAAGCCCGTCGGTCTTTGAAAACCGACGGGCTTTTTTATTTAGAATAATTGCCGATTGTTATTGAACTGCCGGAAGAAATTGCACCGCAAAATTTAACATTCCCCACGAAAACGCGATGATCACTGACATTTACTTTTTCTCCTTTCCCTCAAAAACGTCATTCGACGCATTTGTTATACGATAAACAAAACCATTTTTGCCTCACTTTTTGGCTGGTTACTGAAATATTAAAAAGCGTTCGCAATTTGGGTTTTGGAAAGGATTGAATGGAAAGAATCAAACCATAAATTCGATAAATGTTAAGCCGCAACCGCCGCCACACTGATTTGCAGCGTTTCCAGCGCGGAACAATTTACACCTTCGCGCCGGTTGTTCTGATTGAAAATGCGCCGCCGCACTCGTTCCCGCTGCGATTCGCTGATTGTAATCGCCTGCACTTTTTCGCTCCACGCAAAATCCGTCGCGCCGGTTTTTTTCCGCGCCCAGCTTGCCGAAAGCAATTTCAAACGGCGAATAAAATCTGCTGGCGTCGTGTCGAACGAATCGAAACCGATGAGCAAATGAATTTCGCCTCCGCTGCCGCCTATGGCTTCGGGCATACCGCCCGCCGTGCAAATCGTTCCGGCAAGAAAATTATAAAATTTTTCGCGCATATCCGCTTCAAACTGTGCATTCTCACAGTTCAAAACTATGTAATAATACAGGAGCGGTTTTTTTTGATTGAGCAGCCGCAGCGACGATTTCGGCGAGCAAGCAAGGGTTGTTTCGTAAAATCTGCAATCGGAAAACATCGTAAATTTCCTTTCTCGCATACACCTTAACAGATTTTTTTTTCATTTTCACTACCCATTTAGGTAGTAATCTTTCAAACGAACAATTTCCTAATAGATTCAGTTAAAGTTGCGTTAATCCGCAACTAAATCCTTTAACTTGGGTGCGAATTTTCATTCTTCGGCGTTTTCGTCATCTTCCTCGCCTTCAAGCTCGCCTACCTCCCAACCGTCGTAAGCCGTCACGCCTGCTTCCTGTGCGATTCGGGCAAGCTCGACGTTGCGCTCGGCAAGCGAATGAGCCGTGTGCGTTTCGACTTTGTCAACGTGCAGCATATATTCGCCGGTCGGTTTGTCTGTTTCTTCGTCTTCAAGCTCGAAAACGCCGATATAATCGTAACCGTGTTCTTCAAGTTGTTCGCCGAGTTTTCCGAGCTTTTCAATTTCGGCGTCAACAAAATAAAAACTAAAAAGATGCGGCTCTTCCAACTTTAAACCGTCTTCTATTGCTTCCGCAAAAATTGCTTCGATGCTTTCGAGTTGTGATTCTACGTCGGTAAACATTATTGCTCCTTTACCATAAATATTTTTCGTCGTATTCGACATTGCTCAATTCTAGCAATTCGACGTATTCAGTTTGAAAGTTTTTTCCGTGATGATGTTCTATTTGATGATGAATATAATTTTTAACTTTATCCAAACTCGTCGCGCTGACCGCAAAAGCGCCGTAACCGTTTTGCCAGGCAAAATTCGGTTTGCCGCCGCGATGCGCCCAACCGGACGAGCTTGCCTTTAATTCGCGCATAAAATAATCAAGACGATGCGAAGCAGTCAGCCCGACAAGCAAATGAACGTGGTCTTCAATTCCGCCAATCGCCAGCAAAACTCCGCCCTGATTTTTCACGATTCCGCCCATATACCCATACAAATCCTCGCGCCAATCCGCAGTTATCAGCGGCAACCGATCTTTGGTCGAAAAAACAAGATGATAATGCAAGCTCGTATGCGTCGAAGGCATAAAAAATAAGAGTAGTTTTTCAATTTAAAAATACCGTTTCCAGTGCCGAAGGCACGTCAATGAGTTAGCCAGTGGTGAGCGCAGCGAACCTCTGGAAAACGTCACGTCCAAAACATATCAGCCCCGGCAGGGGCGTAATCAATAAATTATCAACGGATGTCGCGCACCGGATGGTGCGCGATTGTTTTATAACATTTTGTTCCAGAGGTTCGCTGCGCTCACTACTGGCTACCATATCAACGCGCCTTGCGGCGCTTCGGAATTGGACAATTTTTAAATAACTATTCGGTTTCGGATTCTTCCGTTGCGCCGCGTTCGGGTCGCATATGCGGGAAGAGAATCACGTCGCGGATTGAATGCTGATTGGTCAGCAGCATCACCAGACGGTCAATCCCGATTCCGATTCCGGCGGCGGGCGGCATTCCGTAGCTCAAAGCGCGAATGTAGTCTTCATCCAAAACCATCGCCTCATCGTCGCCGCGCTCGCGTTCTCCGGCTTGGTCTAAAAAACGCTCGTACTGTTCCTGCGGATCGTTCAACTCCGAAAAACCGTTCGCGCATTCCATTCCGTTGATGAAAAGCTCAAAACGCTCGGCAATCTGCGGATTCTGCGGCGACGCCTTCGACAACGGCGAAACTGCTTTTGGGTAATCAATAATGAAAGTCGGCTGAATCAACTTTTCTTCAACAAATTTCTCAAAAATTTCTATTAACAATTGCGGTTTATCAGTTTCGCTGGCAAAACTATTCATTTGCGCCTTTTCTTTTGCATAACGCCAAATTTCTTTCAGTTCAGCGATATGTTCGCTATCATATTCTGCAATTGAATTAAAGCCTTTAGCTGTTGTTAAATTTTCAGCCGGTTCAATAAATTCACGGACAGTCAGCAAATTTCTCAAATCATCTAAAAAATCCTCATTAATGTTTTCATCAATAAAATGATACCTCGACTGCCATCGTTGAATCACGGCTTTCTTCATAGACAGTCGCTCAAACTTGCGAAAATCAATAATTATTTGAATAGTTTTATCCACATAGTTTTCTCCAACTCTAATTTGTAAACCGCCCGTCGCTTTTTGCACCGATTCTTTAATCATCGCTTCGGCGAAATCCATCATTCCGTTCACGTCCATATAAGCGCAATAAAATTCGAGCATTGTGAATTCGGGACTGTGGCGTTGCGAGAGACCTTCGTTGCGGAAATTGCGGTTTAATTCGTAAACCTTTTCAAAACCGCCGACTTCGAGGCGTTTTAAATAAAGTTCGGGCGCGATGCGGGCGTAAAGTTTAATATCGAGCGCATTGTGATAAGTTTCAAAAGGTTTCGCCGCCGCGCCAGTCGCTTTCGGTGTGAGAATCGGCGTTTCGACTTCGATATAGCCGTGCGCGTCGAGATAATTTCTCATTCCGCTGATCAAACGCGCGCGGCGTTCAAAGACTTCGCGCGTCGTCAATTCGCCCGGCTCGCGTTCGACTTTCAGACTCGAAGCGATCAAATCAATGTAGCGATAACGGCGGCGCGTCTCCGGGTCTTCGATGCCGTGCATTTTGTCGGGCATCGGCAGCATCGCTTTTGCCAGAAACTGAATCGTTTCGACGTGAATCGAAAGCTCGCCCGTTTTCGTCACGAACAAATAACCTTCGACGCCGATGAAATCGCCGTGATCGAGCAGATTAAACAATTCCCAACCATTCACAAATTGCGGATTGCGGATTGCGGATTGCGGATTTTCATTCTCTGCGTCTTCGCGTCTCTGCGTTTCAATTTCACCGTTATAAATACCTTTCACATCATCACGGCGGACGTAAATCTGCAAACGTTCTGCGCCGTCGGACAAATGAACAAACGCCGCTTTGCCCATCACGCGCGGCGGGACAGCTAAACGCCCTGAAGTTCGGACGCGATATTGATTTAATTCAGCGTTGGCTGCGTCTTTGACTTCCGGCGTCGGCTGTTCATCTTGCGCGACATATTTTTCTTTAATCGGGCGGGCAAAATTAACCAGATTTGTAATCGTATCTTCCGCGCCGGAAACATCGGTGCGGTCGAATTTGTTCGGATAAACATTGCCGACCAGAGCGCCCAATTTTTCCAAATGCTCTTTTCTCGCCAGCGTTTGATCGTTTTCTTCGATAAATGGAATTGTCATAAATTTTTATCAATCAAATTATGCGAATTAAGAATAGACTTTGAAAATCAAGAATCAAATTCTTCTCAGCGTCCTTTGCGAAAAACTTTGCGTCCTTTGCGGTTTAATTCGATAAAAAGACAGAAAACTTAACCGCAAAGAACGCAAAGGCTAACGCAAAGGACGCAAAGTTTTTCTAATTTTGATTCGCATAAGTTATAGAAATCAAAACAAATTTCCCGCAAAACGGCAAAGCAAACCGTGAAATTCGGTAAAAAAGGCAACTTTTGAGGCATTTTATTCTTCCCTTTTATAAGGACACGAAATTTAGAAAAGGCTTGAAAATTATAGTTATGGGTGATTATTTAGATTATTTTAGCAGGATTCTTCATTACAATCTCTTTCCTCTCGGCGAAGCCAAAATTACGCCGCTCAGTTTGATTTATGTCATCGGTTTTACGGTTTTATTGTTTTGGGCGTCGAAAAAGCTGCGCGATTTGATGACCGCGCGGTTGTTGTCGAAAACGCATCTCGACATCGGTGCGCAGCAGGCAATCGGCACGGTTTCGCGCTATGCGATTTTGTTTCTCGGTTTTCTCGTGATTTTGCAAACCGTCGGAATCAACCTGACAACGCTCAACGTTTTGGCGGGCGCGGTTGGCATCGGAGTCGGTTTCGGCTTGCAAAACGTGGCGAGCAATTTTATCGCCGGGATTATTATTTTATTTGAACGCCCGGTGAAAATCGGCGACCGAATTGAAGTTGACGGCAGCGACGGAAAAGTCGTCTCCGTCGGCGCGCGCAGCACCGTCGTCAAAACCAACGACAACATAACCATTATCATCCCGAACAGCAAACTAATCACCGAAGACGTAATCAACTGGACCTACGACAGCCGCAATCCGCGCATTCGCCTCCGCGTTCCGGTCGGCGTTTCGTATGATTCGGACGTTGCTCTGGTCAAACGGCTTTTGCTCGAAGTCGGGACTGAAAATCCCGATGTTTTGCAAGAACCCGCGCCAACCGTGCGTCTGCTCGAATTCGGCGACAACTCGCTCAATTTTGAATTGTGGGTGTGGAGCAAGGCTAAATTGCATCGAAAAACTGTTTTGCTCAGCGATTTAAATTTCGCCATCTGGGACAAATTTAAAGC
>DASVRD010000056.1:0-26389 GCA_036388775.1 Pyrinomonadaceae bacterium
ATGCCGACCGGAACTAAATATTACATCGACACCGGTCACGTTTTACGTTCCACGGACGTGCCGGAATCAAACGGCTGGGTGTTGTACATCTCCGACCGCCGCGGCGACCGCGATTTTGACGGCGAGTATGATATGGAAGACATTTACGGTCCGTGCGATAACATCGAGCAACCCGGCGAAGACCTCGATGGTAAAGCTAACGACCTCGAAAGGGATTTCAAAACCACTGCCAACCCTCAAGGCGAAGCTCCGTTGTGCTCGGAAACTGACAATGCGGATATGTCAGCCGTCGTTGACCACAGCTATTTTCGGCGTGGCGTGCGCCTCGTTCAAGGTGAAACTTTGCCCGGCAATTACATCGCTAATTCTTTCGATACAACCGGATTTACGGTCGCTTCGGAAAACGCGATTTACGTGCAGGGCAATTACAACGCGACCGGAGTCCTCAGCTATGGAACACCGACGCCGGCAGACGATTATCTGCCGCAGGACACCTCCCTGCATGTGCCTGCGTCTGTTATCGGTGACGCGGTAATAATTCTTTCAAACAACTGGAAAGACTCGCGCAGCTTCCGTTACCCGTTTGCTCTCGGCAGCCGCCCGGCGACCGAAACAACTATCCGTTTCGCAATGATTTCCGGCGACGCGAAAAGCAGTTATGAAAACACGCCGAATCAGGGCGGCGGCGACCCGCGTCTGGCAGGCGGCGTCCACAACTTCAAGCGATTTCTGGAAAACTGGGGTGGCGATTACCTGAACTACTCCGGTTCGCTCATCAATTTGTACAATGCCAGAAACAACAACGGCGCTTTTAAATGCTGCAACAAGGTTTATTCGCCGCCTAATCGAAACTGGACGTTCGACACATCGTTCCTCTCGCCCGAACGCCTGCCGCCCGGAACTCCGTTTTTCCAGGTTCTTCAACTGACCGGATTCCAGAGAATAAACAATTAAACTCAGGAAAAAGCAATAAAAAAGCGTTTGATATTGAATTCAATATCAAACGCTTTTGTATTGTAGTTATCAGTTAAGGAATCTTGACGAAATTCATTCCTCTCGAAATAACGCGGGCGCGGCGATTAACTCGCTTCGGATTTTTGCCCGGATTGAAAATGTTAAGCGGCGAAGGAATCATCGCCGAAAGATAAGCGGCTTCCTGCGGAGTTAAATCGGCTGCCGATTTTTTGAAATAAGTTCTGCTGGCGGCTTCAGCGCCGTAAATACCGTCGCCCCATTCGATTACATTCAGATAAATCTCCAAAATTCGCCGTTTGCTGAGATTGTTTTCGAGCGTTCGGGTAATCAAATATTCGCGCCCTTTTCGCAAAAACGAGCGTTCTTCAGAGAGATAAAGATTTTTCGCCAATTGCTGCGTGATGGTCGAAGCGCCGCGTTTGAAATTCGACGTTTTCGGATAACCGAGCGACACCAGAACGGTGTCAATAATCGAATCTTTGTCGAGATTCGGAATCCAGTCGTTCGGATCGTTATCGCCTTCGGCTTTGGCTTCTTTTTCGGCTTCCTTTTGCGCCGCCTGCCACGCCGCTTCAATCGCTTTCCAATCAAAACCCTGATGAGCGACGAAATTTGTGTCTTCGCCGGCAATCACGGCGCGCTGCAAATGCGGGGAAATGCGTTCCATCGGCGCCCAAATCTGATATTTCTGTCCCTGCTTTCCATCTTTGCGCGCCTCGGACAACCGGTATTCGATCATCGAAGTCGTCGTCGGATTTTCGGTTTTTAAAGCGACAATATTTTGACGGGTAGAATAATAATTGACGCCTTCATAACCGAACCAGACGACGAGCGTGCCTAAAACGATTGCCAGAATTACTCTCGACCAATACCAAATGAAACGAAACATATCAGTTATCAGTTATCAGTTATCAGTTATCAGTTTTTTGTTGACTGTTGACTGATAACTGTTGACTGATTAAATTTGCCACGATTTTTCCCGAACTCATTACGCCCGGCAAGCCCGCGCCGGGATGCGTTCCCGCGCCGACAAAATACAGATTTCCGATGTCCTCCGATTTGTTGTGCGGGCGAAAATACGCCGATTGCATCAGCGTCGGCTCTACCGAAAACGCGCTGCCCAGATAGCTGTTCAAATCGCCTTGAAAATGCAGCGGGTCAATTCGATGTTCCGAAACGATGTGTTTTGATAAATCGGGCATATAACGTTCTTCGAGATATTTGATTATCGAATCTCGATACGGTTTCGCCGCCGTTTCCCAATCAATTTTTCCGCCGAGATGCGGCACGGGCGAAAGAACGTACCAGCAATCGCATCCTTTCGGTGCCAGACTCGGATCGGTCGCCGTCGGGCGATGTAAATACAACGAAAAATCCTTTGATAAAGTTTTGCGGTTGAAAATCTCGTCCAGCAGCCCGCGATAGCGCGGTCCCATTATGATTTCGTGGTGCGCCATATTTTCGTAACGGCGGTCGGTGCCGAAATAAATCACAAACAGCGACATCGAATAGCGCAAATTTTTCATTCGCCGGTCGGTGTTTTTGCGGCGATATTTCGGCTGAATCAAATTTAAATAAGTAAAAGCGACATCGGCATTTGAAACAACGGCGTCGGCGGGCAGAAAAACGCCGGATTTGAGATAAACCCCGGTCGCGTTGCGAGTTTTGTCGTCAACAAAAATCTGATCAACTTCGGCTTCAAGATAAATTTCGCCGCCGATGTCCAAAAATAAATCAGTCAGCGCCCGAACGAGCGCGCCCGTTCCGCCCATCGCGAACCAGACGCCGAATTCCTGTTCGAGCCGGTGAATCATCGCGTAAATCGAAGTTGATTCAAACGGATTCCCGCCGATCAACAGCGGATGAAAGCTAAAGCATTGCCGTAAACGTTCGTCTTCAAAATAACGCGCGGCGAATTTGTAAACCGAACGGTCAGAGCGCAATTTGACCATTTGCGGGACTACGCGGAGCATATCGCTCCAGGTTGAAAACGGCTTATCAATCAATTCAAAACCGACACGATAAATTTCCCCCAAATCAGCGGCAAAACGTTTATAGCCTTCAACATCCGCAGGATTGAATTTGCGAATTTGATCGAGCAGGTTTTCCCGGTCGTCGTCGTAATTAAAAACCGTCCCATCTTCAAAACGAATATTGTAAAACGGATGAACTTTGACCAATTCCAGAAAATCTTCGCGTCGTCGCCCGGCGACTTCAAACATTTCGTCAATCAGCCACGGCGCGGTGAGAATCGTCGGACCGCCGTCGAATTTAAAACCGTCCTGCTCGTAAACGTAAGCGCGCCCGCCCGGTTTGTCGCGCTTTTCCAAAATCGTTACTTTGTGACCAGCCGCTTGCAGCCGAATCGCGGCGCTCAAGCCGCCGAAACCGCTGCCGATGACAATAATTTTCATTCGTTGAATTAAACCCCTTGTTCTCAGGATTGAAACAATCCCAAATTTAAGAGTAGAAACTGAAAACGGAAATTACAAGTTTGAGTTAAATTAGATAATTAATCGGGCTAAATAATTAAAAAGAATGCTAAAGCTGGGAGCGCGGATGTCCACATCCGCATCGCCGCTAAAGCGGCGGAGATTTAACGCTTAAATTCCGTTTGCTAGCGCAAACTCGGCGGATGTGGACATCCGCGCTCCCAGCTATTTAATTTCAGCTATTTAATTTCAAACAGGGCAAATCCGAACACCTTTTTCGTTTAGCTTTGCTCGAACGGCGGCGGCAAATTCCAGGGCGTTTGCGCCGTCGCCGTGAATGCAAACCGTATCGGCTTTGAGCCGAATTGTTTCGCTGTTCGTCGCCGTCACGGTTTGCGTTTGAATCATTTGCAAAACCTGCTCGACAGCCTTGTTTGTGTCGCAAATCAAAGCGTTAGGCTGAGAACGCGGCGTTAAACTTCCGTCTGCATTGTAAGTCCGGTCGGCGAAAACTTCGCTCGCCGTTTTCAAATTGATTTTCTCGCCTTCGGAAATCAAAAAACTACCCGAAAGCCCGTAAAATACCAAATTTTCGTCAATCGCTTTGACTGCGCGAGCGATTGCTTCGGCTAATTCCGGTTTTTTCGCGGCTTCGTTGTAAAGCGCTCCGTGAGGTTTGACGTGGTGCAGCTCGCCGCCGAGCGCGGCAGTCATCTGATAGACGGCGGCGACTTGGTACAAAACCACATCGAAAACTTCTTGAGCGGAAAGCTGCATCAGGCGTCTGCCGAAACCCTGCAAATCGGGAAACGATGGATGCGCGCCGATGGCGATTCGTTTTTCCAAAGCAATTTCAATCGTTTTCCGAATCACCGTCGCGTCTCCGGCGTGAAAACCGCAGGCGATATTGATTGAAGTGCAATAATCCATCAGCGCACTGTCGTTTCCAATCGTCCAAGCGCCGAAGCTCTCGCCCATATCGCAGTTTAAATCAACGGAAATCATAAAAATCGAACCGCAATCCGCAAATAATTTAACTCAATTTCCTGTTGAACGAGTAAATTTTCGGCTTCATTAATCGAAATCAAATAAAAAATTACCGTGTCTCCCGGATTTAACTGCGCCAGAAGGGGCAAATCAATTGTAGCCACCGAGCCGACGCGCGGATAACCGCCGGTCGTTTGATGATCCGCCATCAAAATTATCAATTGTCCGTCGGGAAGAAGCTGAATCGTCCCGAAATTGACGGCGGAAGAAAGCAATTCGATCTTTTCCGTTAAATTTAAATTTTCGCCTTCAAGACGAAAACCCATCCGATTTGAATCGCGGCGAATCGAAAAAGCGTTTGACAAAAATGTCTCACGACTTTCTTCGCTCAAATTTCCCCACTCAGCGCCCGCTACAATACGAGCGGTCGGAAAACGGCTGTAAAACGGAAGCACGCTCGTTGAAATCTTGTAATTGGTTCGTCGTTCGTCGTTCGTTGTTCGTTGTTTGAAAAACAATCGGTCGTTTTTTTGAAAAGCCCGCCCGTCAAAGCCTCCGATTTTCGCAGATAAATTGGTGCTTCGACTGCCCAGCCATTCGGGAATTTGAAAACCGCCGCGCACGCTCAAATAAATGCGCGCACCGAAATTTCTGTGGCGAAATTCTAAAACACCGCCTTTTTCGACTCGAACGGGACGCCAGTTTTCAATGGGTTTTTCGTTTAAATACGCCGCAAAATCAGCGCCGCCGAGCGCGATTGTGGTAGTTTCATCAAATTGCAAAACCGGAGCGGGAAAATGAATCTCCAAAACCGCTTCCGTTTCGTCGTTGCCGAGCAAAACATTGATTAAACGCGCCGCCGTTCGATCCATCGCGCCGCTCGGATTGATTCCAAAGCGACCGAATCCGACGCGCCCCAAATCCTGCGCGGTCGTCAAAATTCCGGCTGTTCTAAAAAAAATGCTTATAAAATTATAATTTCAACGCAGAGGCGCAGAGAGTTAAACAAAATTAAAAACTCTGTGTCTCCGCGTCTCTGCGTTGAAAATCCGTTTTGCCGATACGGTAAAAACGCACTCGGTCGCCCGACTGCAAACGAGTCGGCGGTTGGTTGTCACGATTAAACATTTCGAGCGGCGTCCGCCCGACGATTTGCCAGCCGCCGGGCGAGGCGAGCGAATAAATTCCGGTTTGACGCCCGGCAATTCCGACGCTTCCCGCCGCGACTTGCAAGCGCGGAGACTGTTTTCGCGGCACGGCGATTTTTTCGGAGACTTCGCCCAAATAAGCAAAACCCGGTAAAAAACCGAGCATAAAAACGCGATAAGTCCCGAAGAGAAAAATCTCGATTATTTCTTCGGGTGAAAGATTCTTTTCCGCCGCGATAAAATCCAAATCCGTCGCAAATTCCGCGTCAAAACAAACCGGAATTTCGACGAGCCGCGTTTCGGTTTGCTCGTTCTCGTTTGTTTCGAGCAGCGCTTTTTCGATTTCCGCGGAAACGAAATCAAATGCGGTTTCAAAGTTTTGATTGTTTTTCCGCACGTTGAAAACGTCGTAAAAAACGGTTAGAGAACTGTAAGCCGGAATGATTTCGACGAAGCCCGCAAACGGATTTTCATCGAAATATTTGGCAAGCGATAAAACGCAGTCGTTGATTTCGGCGGAGATTTGATTGCCGAAATCAACAATCGCGGCAGCGTCACCGAGCGGAAAAATTTTGTGATTGTCCATCGTTAAAGAAAACGTTTTTGACGGTGCGAATCGTGTTGCAGTGAATTTGCACCGTGTCGTTAATATCGGCGGCGTAACCGCCGCTCATTACCGTCACGACGGGAATTGAATGAACGCGGGCATATTCCAAAACAAGCTCGTCGCGCCGCTGCAATCCCGCCATTGTCAGACTCAAACGCCCCAATTTGTCTTTTTCAAAAGGGTCTGCGCCCGCGAGATAAAAAACAATGTCGGAGTCGTGCGCGAAAGCGCGCGGCAGATTTTCGGATAAAATCTGCAAATAATCCGCGTCGCCCGTTTTATCCGGCAATTCAATGTCGAGAGTCGAATCTTCTTTGAACAGCGGATAATTTTTCGCGCCGTGCGTCGAGAAAGTAAAAACTTCGGGCGAGTTTTGGAAAATAAAAGCCGTGCCGTTGCCTTGATGCACGTCCAAATCAACAATTAAAAAACGCTTTGCCAATCGTTCGCGCTGCAAAGCTCTGATTGCAACGGCGACATCATTCAGCACGCAAAAACCTTCGCCGCGATCCGGGAAAGCGTGATGCGTGCCGCCCGCGAGATTTGATGAAACGCCGTTTTTTAACGCCGATTTTGCGGCGTTTATAGTTCCCGAAGTCGCCAGAAACGAGCGGCGAACGAGCGATTTCGACCAGGGCAAACCGAGCCTGCGAATTTCTTTGGCGGTTAAATTGCCGTTAATCAGCCGGGAAATGTAATCTTCCGTGTGAACGAGCAAAGCATCTTCGACGCTTGCCGGTTCGGGTTCGACAATTTCTTCGGGTTTTAAAGTTCCTTCGTTTAACAGACAATCGCGGACAAGCTCGAATTTGCGAATCGGAAAAACGTGGTTTTCGCCAATGTCGGCGTAATAATAAGGGCTGTAGAAAACGTGCAGGCTCACGTTTACAGAGTCTAAAAATTTCCCGGCAGAAAGTCTAATCTTTAATCAGCGCCGGGCGTGTTTGATTCTTGAGTTTTATTGTCTTTCTCGCCGCTTTTTTCTTCCGTTTTGATAATACTAATTTTCCCGTCGCCTTCGAGCCGGGCTTCTTTGACTTCGGAAACATCCAGAATTCCCTGCTCTCGAAGCTGTGAAAATAATTCTTCTTCGGTAATCATTTCCCGCTCCAAATTCGGTCCCAGCATCTCTCCGTTTTTAATCAGCGCCAGCGGCGACGGGCGCAAAATTGATTCGATGGCGCGCGATTTAAAACCGAGATAATCTAAAACCCAATCCCAACCGGCTACCGTCATCACCAAAACGACGCCTTCGGTAACTGATTTATAATCGCCGGACATTCCGTTTTGCGCGGCGTCGGCGATAATCACGAGCACGAGCAAATCCGTAATTCCAATGCTGCCGACGCCGCGCCGCAAGACTCTGAGCACCACAAACATCGCAAAATACATCAGTGTCCCGCGAATTATTAATTCGAGCAGCGATATTTCGGGAACAAAAATCTTTTCCCAATCAACCTCAAACAGCTTTTGCCAATTCATTTGAAATTTACGCTTTTAGGTTTTAACCGCAGGCTGTCTCTGAATCCAAATCGCCAAAATCAGCAAGGCAAAACCTGCGGCTGAGAGCAGCGAGCTAAAGAAACCGAGAAAAAAATAAGTCCAGCCGATTCCGTTCGACGATATTTCGCTGTAATTTGACACTATCAGTGCCTGCGCCGCGAAATTAAAAAAACGTTCAAAAAAGAAAATAACCAGCCCGATTAACGCAAAAAGACTCGCGCGCGGAGCCTTGCGCCGCTTGATGACGCACAACGCCAAACCGCCCAGCCAAACTAATAAAATCGGCAGAGAAACCAGAAAGTTTCTCCCGGTCATATACGCGATGTTTGAAAAATCCGAACTCCGGGAAACCTGCATTTTGCCGCTCCTTAACTTTTCAGAAAATAATAAAGCCGGATTGTTCTAATAAATCAAGTTTTCGGTTCGACAACAAAAACGAAGCGCCGTTCGGAATCGGGAATTAATTTTGTCGCAAAGTCTAAACCAAGTTCGGTCAATTTGTCACGGACTTTTTCGCCGCCAAACAGCAGGAGCTTTTCGCACCGCCGCGACCAATGGGCAATTTCCGGCAGTTTCTCGACAAATTTATCGAGCGCGCGGCTCGTGACAAAACCCGCTGGCGCGGAAGTTTGTTCAAAACGGGAATTCAAGACTTCGCCGCGCGTTTGTAAATTTAGCTTTGATAAAGCTTCGCGCAAAAACACAACTTTTTTGGTGTTTGATTCGATGAGCGTTCCGCGCAAATCCGCGTGCGCCAGAAGGCAGGGAATCGAAGGCAGCCCCGCGCCCGTGCCGACATCAATCAATTTGGCATTTTCCGGCAGAAATTCGAGAATCGTTAAAGACTCCAAAACGTGGCGGACGGCAAATTCTTCCGCGCTGCAAGGCGCCACAAGATGCAGGCGCGGATTCCATTTTTCAACGAGTTCGTAATAATCGGAAAAAACGGAAATTTGGGCGGCGTTGAAATGAAACCCGAAAATTGTTTGATGTTTTGCAATTGCTTGACTGAAATTCATTGAAAATAAAAAATGAAGGCTTACCGAGCCTTCATTTTAACGCTTCGTTTGATTGTATTTAAATGCGGACGAGAGGCAGTAAACCAAACGCATTAAAGGAGCTGATTTTGCTTGTCTCTCCCGCCATTACTGGATAATAACAGATATTTCCCTGCGCGAAAAGTGCGAAAAGCTTGACGTTCGCGAACACTTTGCGACAAATTTGTGACAAGTTTTCGAGCGCATAAATTCAATTGTTTATTTTGATTTATTAGCTATTGATGAATTTCAAAATAAGTGAATAATGGCTTTTTATGGGATGGCAATATTGGGACGGTGAAAAGCCTTTTGTGCGCAGCCGAGAGGAAATCGAAAACCAAAGAGATTTAAAAGTTATCAATACTCTTTACGTCATTGATTGGCTGCAAAGCGCGACCGGAAAAGAAGCGTGGGAAGACCTTGAACAACAAAATTCTCTTTTTCAAAAACACCGTCTCCTACTTTTAAACTCGACACTTTTACGACACCGCGACAAAATTCCGAGCGATATTGCCCATAACATAGACTTTGAAAAAGTAATCAAAACTATTTGGGGATCAGACGCCAAATATTAAAAACCGACGAATCCCAATTCTTTTTTCAAATCTCGCTTCGTCTCCCGTTGCTCAACAGGACGACTTTTATTTATTACTTATTTCAAAAGCTGCTCGCGTTTGGGTAAATCCGCATTTTTATAAACATCCGAATAAATCAATTGTTCGGCGCATTCGTAAATGCGCTCAGGTATTTCGCTACGATTGCTGTCGAGCGATTAAGGTTGGAATGTATTCAGATAAACATATTCATAGTTTTATGTCACATCTTACCCATTCTTTTCCACTGTATATATTGGATGGAAGCCGCTAGACAACAGTCATTCAAGGAGACAAGTTATGAATAGCAAAATGCCGGATTCTCGGGAACAGTTAAAATTATTTCTGTTTCACGTTTATGTTGTAATGGTAGCCGAGCTAATTCTTGGACTCGGTGAAACGCTGTGGTCGAACTTGCTTAACTTAATTAATTAACGGATTTATGGGGCTTCAATATCAAAATAAATATTGAAGCCTTTTTTTTTCATTTTTATTGTCACAAAATGCCGAAAAATTGCCACAACATAATTAGGATTTGTTTCAAAAGCCAAAAACTTTAAACACTTTTTAAACAAACCTTACAATCAGGAGAAAAACATATGTAATAAGGAGTAGAAAAAAGAAAATAACGAGCACTGTCATCAGTTTTATTTTGAGTCCACCCTGACTTGCATTCCTGTTATAGGAACGATTGGAGGCTTTATGCCGAGAAAACCCGATGAAGTACAAAATACTAACCTTGATAGCGAAATTATTGATGCACTACAGCCCGTTTGTAAAAATATTAAGAAATATTTGTCGAGAGGAAATTGTTCAAATTTAGATCAATGCTCTAAAGCTATTGTACAACTGTCAGTCATAGATATTATTGATAGTAAACCAGATATGTACAACCCAGGGGGGTATATACAGAAAGTAGCGAAGCGCAAAGCTAATAAGTATGTAAAAGCTTGCCAGCCTTGTAATAACACTACTGAAAGCTTTGATGACGACGACTTAAAAAAAATATTTCTAATTGAAATAAAAACTTCAACTCCCAGCCCCGAAATACAATATCACACCGTCATCTTACTTAAAGAGTTTCTACATAAGATAGCCGATGATGATGAAAGAGAAATTTTTCAATATATAAGAGAAGGATATAGTAGCGATGAAATTTCTGAGTTACTTGGAATTAGTGAAGAAGCATTCAGAAAGCGTAAACAACGTCTTAAAGAAAAGTGGATAAATTTTAAGAATCGAAAATATTCGCTTCCTTGATCTGACAAATAACGGAATTGAAATAATCAGTTACATAAAGGATACCTTTAACGAAACCAAAGGATGACAATCAAATAAAATCAAAAAGCGCATGAGGAGAAGTTAAGAATGGCACATAATGCACAAAACAATACTGATGAGCAGAGTGATCATCATAAGCGTGAAGGTGAGAATTCCAAATTGAGTTTTGCGAGTGACAAACATAGCTCGAGCAAAGAGCATAGTATGTCCGCAGCTTCAAACGAGAATATGCAATTCATTTCAAAAACTGAATCCGTTAAGAACGATTCACGATGCCTTACTGTGTTCGACATCCTGGAACTAACTGCCGGCGCGGATGAAAACCTTGATTATGTATTTAGTAAAATTGAAACTGAATGCCAAGGTTTTATTGATTGGCAAGAAACCGATGAAGGCTTGCACAACATTCATTATTTCCATTGTCGGGACAATAACAAAAAAGAGATTAAGACGAATGTGGTTAGCCATTTTTTGCCAGATGACGGACTAACCGGATTGACGTTAAATATTCCGGCGGATCCAAGTACTGTATTTGAAATTTGGGAGTTTGATGAAAATCAGCATCCTAAGTTTTTAATACATAAGCTCAAGGTCAAAGATTGCTTGACGCAACATCTTGTGTCAGCCATAAAGCTCAAAGAAGGATACTCATTGCATCTTAATACAATACCGTGTGGCAATAAGGTCGCGTGTACGTTACTTTTTGAAATGCCTTTAGCCGATAAATCCGTGTCACGTAAAGAAAATCCGCGGCATCATTTGGATGTTCCCACATGCGCCAAACCTTATAGTTGGCAACATATAAAAAATATAAAAAGGGGAATATATCGGCAAATGTTAAAGGCAGGGAACTTTTGTAGTATTAAATTTAATGCTTCCCTTCGTGAAATTGCCGTTATCGGTACTGCGTTCCTATTTGCAGTGTTTTTTCTCACGCAAATGGGAGAAGCCAATGATACTTCAAGCCCGCAGGACTTGATTCAAAGGAGCAAAAACCAGCCAGTTGTAAAAATCCAAGCTGAAAAGGAAATAAATGGAAATAGCAGTCAAGACGGTTCTAAAGGTAATGTAATTGACGTAAGCCATACGATTTATAAAGAGCCAGACACAAATAAACCACAGGATTCAATACCCCCCCCAAAAACAAACAAACCATCCGTAGTAGATGGACAGCGTAGTACCAATGACCCAAAACCACCGAACAAGAATGTTCATGTAACCTTTTCTCCCTGTTCTTACTTGCAGCCTGACGGTGCGACAATAATTGCTAATACAAACAGCTTTGATTGTGCGGATTCACCTCATAATAAAGTGACCGCAAATAACAATCTTGACGCCGAAAAAAATGAACTGCCAAAGACCTCCAAAAGAGACAATCAACCAACTGGTGAAACAAGCGCAACTCCTTCTACCGGAGGCGTTGAAGACTGATTTAACCCCGAAAAGGATGGAAATATCCCAACTATAGTTAGCATAACTATAGTTAAATATTTGCGGATTATGTAATTTATAGATCACCTAATGCCTGATTTGGTTGAAAGGTTTGCAAAAATCACTAACATCAATTATTTCGGGCTGCACACTAAGCGATACAGTTTGTCTCATTCGCTCGATTTTTCCGATTTTTCAATTCTTTTGCCAGATCCAATAAACCCGACAAACTTCGGCTTTTCGGGTTTATTTTCTTTTTCACCCTTTTTATTTTGCGGATACACTTTCGGGCTTCTCGTATTTAACGGATCAACGGCGCGAATTAAACGCCTGCCGATTCCGCCTCTTTCCTCCTTTGAAACGCCGCTGGTTGATTCTTCGGCGCGCTCGCGCAAAACCGGAATTCGAAGTAAAAGCGGGCAAAATCGAAGAAGCCGAATTTATCGAAAAAATTTCACAATTGCTGGAAATGTGACAAATGAATTTTTGCTGATTCTATAAGTTCTTTAATTCAGCAATATGAAGGAAGTAACAAATGCGGACGAGAGGACTTGAACCTCCACGATGTCACCATCACGGGCTTCTGAGACCCGCGCGTCTGCCAGTTCCGCCACGTCCGCAAAACAGAAGATGATTGTAAGTTTCCCGCTCAAAATTGTCAAAAATCGCTCGTTTTAATCGCCTTTTTCAGCGATTAAGCTATAAGCAATGCCAGCCGCGACGCCGCCGAGCGTGTAATAAGTGACGGTCATTACCGCGCGCTGCGGTGTTTTCGCGGCGTATCTGCTTCTCAAACCGATTTTATCAGGCAGATATACCGCGCCGACTCCGGCTGCCGCGCCTAAAATCGCTCCGGTTAAAACTGCGTTTTTCGCGCCGCCCGCTGCGACGAGGGAATAATAAGCCGCGTTGCTCGTCAAGTCGCCCGCCAGAGCCATTGCGTAAAGCTCGTTTTTTGCGGGCGATTCCGCGCCGAAATACTCGTAAGTTTCAGCAATTGCTTGTTGTCCGAGCAAATCCACGCGCGGCGCTCGGTCGGAAAATTGCCGCACGGTTTCGTGAACCAGATTTAAAACAATTGCGCCGAAAAGCCCGCTCGCCAATGCTTTTAACATTAAAATTTCCTTTCCGCTCAAAAACTTTATATTAAATTCTTCGCAAAAAGCCGCCAACATAGTCAAGTTTTTCGCCCATTTGCTATATTTTCTCTAGTCGAAAATGTCTGAAGAAAACGAAAAAACGATTTCAGATTTGCGCGACAGATTCGCCGCGGTTCGCGGCACAATCGAGCGCGCGGCGTTGCGTTGCGGGCGACAGCCCGATGAAATTCGGCTTGTCGCCGTTAGCAAAACGCATCCTACGGATGTTTTAAAAGCCGCAATCGAGGCGGGAGCGACCGATTTCGGCGAAAACCGCGTGCAGGAAGCCGAAGCGAAAATTGTTGAAATCGGGCGGGAAAAGGCGGTTTGGCATTTAATCGGCAATCTGCAAGCGAACAAAGCGAGAAAAGCCGCGCGGTTATTCGATTTGATTCATTCGCTCGATTCGATTGATTTGGCGGAAAGGCTCGAACGAATTTGCGCCGAAGAAAATCGTAAAAATTTGGATGTTTTGATTCAAGTTGATCTGGCGGGCGAAGCGAGAAAATCCGGCGCGCCGGAAAAAGATTTACCCGCGTTGGTCGAATATTTACAGCAATGTTCGCATCTAAATTTGAAAGGTTTGATGACGCTGCCGCCGTTTTTTGAAGATGCGGAACAAGCTCGCCCGTTTTTTCGCCGCTTGCGCGAAATCCGCGATGAGATTTTCTCCCAAGAACCGACGGAACTTTCAATGGGAATGAGTCACGATTTTGAAATCGCTATCGAAGAAGGCGCGACGATTATTCGTGTCGGCACGGCGATTTTCGGTGCTAGAGAAAAGTTTTAATTTATGTTTGAACAGCTTTACATTTTACTTCGTTACGCAATCGTCGCAATTGTTATGGTTGTAATTTTGGCGATGATTACGCGACTCATTTTTAATTACACAGACCCGAATCCCTTCGGCTCGCTCGGCAAATTTTCTTATTGGCTGAAAAAGAAAACCGATTCAATCGTGCGCCCGGCGGCTGAAATATTGGGCGCTTTTCGGATTGACGCGCGGATCGCGCCGCTAATTTCGATTTTGGGAGTTTGCGTAGTCGCTTATTTCTCGCTCCAACTGATTTGGAACGTTTTGTTTATGCTCGACGGCGTGACGGAGAGTTTAAAAACCGGAAGACTCATCGCGCTAATCGGTTATTTGTTATACGGACTGCTGGCAATTTATTCGCTTTTAATCGTTGTCAGAATCGTGTTTTCGTGGGTGATGAGCTATTCAAATCCGGTTTTGCGATTTTTGATTCGCGTCACAGAGCCGATTTTAGGACCTTTTCGCCGGATTATCCCGCCGCTCGGAATGTTTGATATTTCGCCGATTATCGTTTTGTTTTTGCTCGGTTTTCTGCAAACGGCAGTCGCAGGAGTTTTAATCGCTTCACCAACCGGGTTTCGATGATTCAATTTTCTGAACAAAACGGCGCAATTGTTTTCACGGTTAGAGTTGTGCCGCGCGCCTCGAAAAGCGAAATTGTCGGCGCGTACGACAGCCTGTTAAAAATCAGATTAGCCGCGCCGCCGGTTGAAGGCGCGGCGAACGAAGAGTTAATCAAAACTCTGGCGAAATATTTTGATGTGAGCAAAAGCGCGGTTGAGATCGTCAGCGGCGCAACCGCGAAAACAAAACAAATTAGAGTTACAGGCGCAAACGCCGAAAAATTAAGGCAAATTTGAAATTTCAAATTTCAAAATGCTATATTCCAAAAGCCGAAAATGCGATTTTCACAAATTTATTAACAATCAGTTTATTTAAAAAAGGCAAAATGCAAAAGTCGAAATTTTCGCCTTTAGCCTTTCGCCTTCAACCTTTATTTATGTCCGGTCATAGTAAATGGCACACTATTAAACACAAAAAAGGCGCGCTCGACGCCAAGCGCGGCAAGCTTTTTACCCGTCTGATCAAAGAAATCACGGTCGCCGCGAGAATGGGCGGCGGTAAAGTCGAAGACAACGCGCGCCTGCGGAAAGTCGTCAACGAAGCCAAAGGCGCGAATATGCCGAACGATACGATTGACAAAGCGATCAAACGCGGCACGGGCGAGCTGGAAGGCGTTACGTACGAAGAAATTACTTACGAAGGTTACGGCGTCGGCGGCGTTGCCGTGCTGGTCGAAACAATGACCGACAACCGCAATCGAACAGTTGCTGAACTCCGGCATCTTTTCTCGAAAAACAACGGTAACCTGGGCGAAGCCGGCTCGGTCGCGTGGATGTTCGACAAAAAAGGCTATATTGTCGTTGAAAAGGAAGCGAAATCCGAAGACGAATTGTTTGAACTGGCAATCGAAGCCGGAGCCGATGATTTGCAGGACGAAGGCGACGTTTTTGAAATCTACACCCAGCCGGAAAACTTCGACGCCGTAACCGACGCCGTTAAAAACGCCGGAATCGAACCGCAAGCGGCAGAAATTTCGATGGTTCCGCAAAACTACATCAAGCTCGAAGGCGCGGACGCCAAACAAATGCTCAAGCTCTACGACGCGCTCGACGATCACGACGACGTGCAAAAAGTTTACGCGAATTTTGATATTGACGAATCGGAAATGGAGTAACCGATTTTAAAGGCAAAAGGCTCGATGGAGCAAATTTATGTCAACGCAAAATAACGGCGGCAATACGGCTAAATTCATTAATAACGCGATTTTGCTTTTTATCGGAGGCGTCATTGCTATTGCCGCGCTCGGTTTTATCAACGGCTTGGTCAATTGGACGGGCATCGCCATCATCTTAGTTATTATTGCGCTTTTGCTCGTTTATCGCGGTCGTTCAAACCGGAAATCAAAATAAAATGAGAGTTCTCGGAATAGACCCAGGCAGCGAAACGCTCGGTTGGGGCGTGATAAAAAGCGACGGCAGAATTTACCGCCTTCTGCAATACGGGACTGTCAAATCAAGCCCGCGCGAGCCGTTTGCCGACCGCCTTTTGAAAATTGCCGAAGGCGTCGAAGAAATCATCGAGCGTTTCGAGCCGGACGCGGTGTCTATCGAAGAAGCGTTTTACGCGGCGAACGTTAAAGTCGCTTTAAAGCTCGGACAGGTGCGCGGCGTCGTGCTTTATCTCGCCGCCAAAAACAAACTCGACATCGGCGAATATGCGCCGCGCCTGATCAAACAAACTGTCGTCGGCTACGGCAACGCCGAAAAACATCAGGTTCAGGAAATGATTCGGATTTTGCTCAAACTGCCGCATGTTCCCGAACCGCACGATGCGGCGGATGCGCTCGCCGCGGCGATTTGTCATTTTCACCACGCCGAATCGAAGCAGCGCCTGCTTGCCGCTCAAGCCAAAATTAAAATTCCCCGTTAAAAACAGTCGGACAAAAGAAATTTAAAGAAGAATGAAACCACAGATAAACACAGAGATGCACGTAGATAACTAATTTGATTCAAACAGGGATAAAGGGGATGAAGGAGATAAAAGGAGATTAAATTTATCACTTTTATCCCGTTCATCCCTGTTAATTCATTTGTGTTTATCAGTGTCCGTCTGTGGTTTCATTTTCTGAGTAATTTTGTCGGCGCGCTAAATTTTGTTTGACTCGACATCAATTTGGGTGTAACGTAACGGCGAAATTACAAGTTGTAATTAATCCTTTTTTCTCTCGAAAAGGAGACTTCAATGAAGCATTCGCCGAATCGAAGCCGCGTGGGGGCTGCCAGTTTCGCGTTTCTTGCCGCTTTTCTTTTATTCATTTGCGTTTACACCGCAAACGGGCAAAAGCGCCGCCCGGTCGTTAATAAAAATCCGACAAAAACTGTCGCCGCAAAACGCGCGTCGCCCGCAATCGCCGTTGTGATTGACGAGCGTTTGTCAGTTTTGCGTTTCGAGCCTAGTTTGACAGGGATTCCGCTGCAAAGAATGAGTGCGGGGCGCACAATGCAAATAACCGGAAGCCGCCAAACTGACGACGGTTTGACATTTTATCGCGTCCAGTTACCACCGGAAAAAAGCGGTTGGGTGCAGGCTGAAGCAGTGGTCAGAACAGACCTGAGCGATGAAGATGCCAGACTTTTACGCCTTATTCGCGCCAGCGATGGTTTTGAACAGATTGAACGCGCCGTGATTTTTCTCGAAAATTTTCCGAATTCGACTTTTCGCCCGGCGGTTTTGCTGATGTTGGGAGATTTGGTTGAAAACATCTCGCAAAGACTTTCGCGCGATGCGGCGAGGCGTTTCGATGAAGAAGAAATGCGCGCCAATCAAGCACCGATTCAAAGTTTTTATCTCAATTACAACGGTTTAGACCGTTATCGGCGGCTCGGAATCGGTTTTGTTTTTAATCGGAAATTAAAACAATTTCATTACGACGGCGCGGCTTGGCGCGAAATTGTGCAAAAACACAAACAAAGCTATGAAAGCACAGAAGCGCAAAAACGTTTGGACGCGCTGGCGGAAAAAATGAAATAAAAAGTTAATAAAGCTGGGCGGCGATTTGCGCGGCGATGCGAGCGTTGTTTTCTAAAAGCGCGAGATTGGCGGACATCGTTTCGCCGCCGCTTCGCCGCGCCATTTCGGCAAGCAGAAACGGCGTCAGCTCTTTGCCGCGAATTTTCCTGTTTCCGGCTTCGCGCATCGAATCCTGCAGAATCGTTTCGATTTTTTCAGACGCAATCTCAAATTCTGCGGGAACCGGAGCGGTAATTAAAACGGCATTTTCAAGCCGGAGAGCGTCGCGGGCGCGGATAATATCGGCAGCTTCTTTGGCGGTTTCGACTCTGGCATCGGTTTTCAAATTGCTCGTTCTGGAATAAAAAGCGGGCATCTCATCGGTTTGCCAGCCGACAATGCAGACACCGTTGGTTTCGAGCCATTCGCGCGTCGCGGGCAAATCCAAAATCGCCTTTGCTCCGGCGCAAACGACGGCAATCGGCGTTTGCGCAAGCTCCGGTAAATCCGCCGAAACATCGGGCGTCGCGCCGCGATGGACGCCGCCGATGCCGCCGGTGGCGAAAAGTCTGATTCCGGCTTGATGCGCGAAAAAGGTGGTCGAGGCGACGGTTGTCGCGCCGTTCCATTTGCGCCCGATTGCTGCGGGCAAATCGCGTCGGCTGAGCTTGCGAACTGTTTTCGATTGAGCCAGAAAATTGATTTTTTCGCGCGACAGACCGATTTGCGGAACGCCTTCCAAAACCGCGATTGTCGCCGGAACAGCGCCATTTTCGCGGACGATTTCTTCGAGCGCGAGAGCCGTCTCCAAGTTGTTCGGATAAGGCAAACCGTGAGCGATTACCGTTGATTCGAGCGCGACAATCGGATTGTTTTGCGACAGCGCAAAAGCTACTTCGGGGGAATAAAAGAATAAATCCGAAAGATTCATCAAAAATTATTTAATCAGCGTGCCGATGCGATTAAAACGGGGACTTGTCAAACAGCCGACAAAGGTGTCGCTCTGGCTTTGATCGCACGACCAATAAACGAACATCGCCCTACCGATGATTAAATCGCGATGAACAAAGCCCCAATAGCGGCTGTCCTCGCTGTTGTCGCGGGCGTCGCCCATCATAAAATAGCTGTCCGGCGGAACGACCGAAGGCTTTCCGGCGACGCCGAAATTCATACCTCTTCCGTCAACGACCGAAATCCCCCTTTTTGCCTCTTCCACTTTTTCCGAGTCGTAATAAACCGTGTAAGGCGCATCCGGCGGAGCCGGTTCAAATTCTTTGATTGTCAGAGACACTTTTTCCGGGTTGCTGCCTCGCGTCTGAACGACATCGCCGATCACGCGGCGTTCGGGCAAAAGCTGTCCGTTGATGTAAACCTGATTGTTGCGAAATTCCACGGTGTCGCCGGGCAGACCGATTACGCGCTTGATGTAGTTGATTTCATACGGTTTGAGATCGCGCGAGCGGTCGGCAGCGGGATTGACGCGGTTTCCCGGATATTTAAAAACCACGATGTCGCCGCGCCGCACTTCGCGCATCGGCAAAAACGGCAGCGGCGTGCCCGGTCCGTAAATAAATTTGTTGACGAGAAAATGGTCGCCGATGTAGATCGTGTTTTGCATCGAGCCGGTCGGAACCGTCACCGCCTGCACGATAAATGTCATTCCGAAAAACGCCATAATCAGCGTCACGATAAAAGATTCGAGATATTCTCTGACAACGCTTTTTTGCGGAGCGTTCGGATTCGGTTGAGTTGTTTCGGCATTTGCCGGTTCGCTTCCTTCGGTCGGCTCGGCGACGTTGGTTATTTCGGAGCTTTGGCTCATAAAGCAATCGTAAAAAAGTTAGGCACGTCAAGCAAGTTTGCTCGTTGTTTTTTTGATTATTAGTCTTCCAGCAACTCTAATTTATCGAGCGCTGCTTTTGCCGCCATCATTTCGGCGGTTTTAATCGTCGTCCCGATTCCTTCTTCTCTGCCGCCTTCCCAGACGGCTTCGACAAAAAATGTCCGGCGATGCGGCGGACCTTCCGTGCGAGTGACGGAATAAACAGGAGCAGAGCGTTTATCGGCTTGCAGGCGCTCTTGCAGCATCGTTTTGTAATCGAGCGAAGCCGTCGGGTCTATATTTTCGATGTATTCGGTAAAAAGCTGACGGACAATCTTCCGCGCCGCCGCGTAACCGCCGTCGAAAAAAACGGCGGCGAAAACGGCTTCGAGCGTGTCGGCTAAAATTGCGGCTTTTTTTCGCCCGCCGGTTCGCTCTTCGCCGCGCCCAAGGCGGATCATCTCGTTTAAACGCAAGCTTTCGGCGATTTCCGTGAGCGTCGTCGCGCTCACCAGACGATGTTTCATCAGCGTCAGCTCGCCTTCGCTAGCGTTTGGAAATCTTTCAAACAAAAGCTCCGCGATAATTAAACCTAAAATTGAATCGCCGACAAATTCAAAGGCTTCGTTGTGCAAGTTGCGCACTTCCGATTCGCGCCCGGATTGAGCGCGTTCGTGCGCCCACGAGCGATGCGTCAGGGCGCGCTCGATGAACGAGCGTTCTGCGAAATCATAACCGATTCTCTCTTCGCACAACAAAATGTAAGAGGGCTTCTGCATTTCCAAAATAAAAAGCCGAGCGTGAAAGACGCTCGGCTTTTTATTTTAACTCACGACGCGACAATTTGCGTCAGAAAGGCGCTCGCCACCGCTTTAGCGAGAAGGTTTTTTAGGCGTTGTCGCCGGTTTCGCCGCCGGTTTTGCGGCTTCGGGTTTTGCGGTTGTCGTATTTGTAGTGCTACCGGCTGTTCGTTCACGGGTTCCATTACCGTTGCCCGTAGACGCCGCTGCCGCAGATTTCGTTTCTGCTGCCGGTGTTACCGCCGCTGTCGAGCCGGCAGTTGCGCCGGTTGTTGTGGTCGGCGTTTCTTCAATTACCGGAGTGACCGGAGACATCGGATCAGGCAAGGGTTTTGACGCCGTGCTCGCGACAACCTCGTTAATATTTAACGGTTGGTCTTTAAAGCGAATTTTATACATTTGCTCCAAATCTTTTTTGCGTGTCTCCAGCACCGCCGCTGAGACTTTAGCATCGGCTGCCGCTTTGTATGCGCGGGCAAATGCGTCAATCGCGCGATCCATCAGAGCCTTCTGAATTCCCAAATCTCTTTTAAATTCCTCGGTTGGATCAGTCACGCTAGCGTATTTGGTTTGGAAATCCTGCACGGCTTTGTTGTACTGCGTGCGATAGTTAAATCCGAGCGCATAATAAGGCTGGAATTTTTTCTTAATATCCGTTTCGGACTGCAGCGATTTATAAAAATAAGGCACCGCGTCGGCTTCTTTTCCGCTCAAATTATAGAACGTAATAGTCCCGATGATGTAATTCATCCAAGCCAGAGCATCTTCTTTGCTCTTGTACTGGTAATCAGCCCATTTAACGTCGCCGAGGCTGTTGCTTTCGATTTTTTGAATCGCCTGTTTTGCCAACGCAATCGTTTGGTCATTGTAAGTATTGACCGGCGGATTTGAGGTTGCCATAACGAAGCCGTAATCAATCGGAACAAGAACCGGATAAGCATTATTCGGCATTTGCGAAGCAAATTGCTGGCATCCGGCAAAAATATCCGAACCGAATTTTGCTTTGTCGGCGGGCGTTTGCGCTTTTCCCGCCGCCTGTATCGGATCGGCACAACGTTTAGCAATAGCTAATTCATCGTCCCGCTTTTTTTCGCCCGCTCTTCTTTCATCTTCTTTGGTAACCCAATTTCTCAAATAGGTGACAAATTCTTTACTGTCTTCGTCGTTACTAAACTTTGCCAAATAATCTTTCGCAGCCTGATAAGCTACATCTCTATTGGTTGTTCGATTTTTGCGGAACGTATCGTCTAATTTCGCTTTTTCATCCTGACCGGCAGCGGGAGCCGCTGCTGTCGTGTCTTGAGCCGCAACCGTCGGAACAACCGCCGGAGCCGCAACAAAGGCGAGCGCGAGCGCGCCGGGCAACAAAATATTCAACATTTTTTTCATGGCTTGCATTATCCTTCCTGCACAAATTAGCGTTCGTTTTTTTTGATTTATTATCAATTATTTCCGGCAACTGACGGCTTCCGTCTTATGCTGCAATCAGATGAAAAAATCAGCAAAGTTGGTTGCTAGCTTTTTGCGCCGCAGCGTCGGGCGGCTGTCTAGCCGCACAACAAAAGCCTATCGCGCCGTTAAATATAAACAATGAAATATCACGTAAATATCACAACTCTGTCAAGCCATTTAAACAGAAAAAAGGGAAAAGGCTTCGATTTCCTTTTCCCTTAGTTTTTTCGAATGTAAATTCGGCTTACGGTTTCGGATTGACGACAATTCGCGGGCGGCGCTGTTCCGGGCTTGACGGCTGCGCTTTCGCGGGCGAATTGTTTGTGTTATTTGCCGACGGGGCGGCGGGTTGATTGGCGGGCGGATTTCCGCGCGGGTAAACCTTGTTGATGGATTTGACCTTGTTGCTGTTTGTAACCGAAGGCAGAGGCGGAGCAGCCGCGACATTGGGAATTGTCACAACACCGCGCGAATCAAATTTACCGGATTTTCCGGCTGACTTGCCATTGGTAAAATCGCCGCCTTCGGCGTCGGCTTGCGCTTCTTCGTCAGCGCCTTCTTCGGCGCTGAGCCGTGCGGCGGTTTGCGCATCAACCTTTGGACGCGGCGGCGTGATTACCGGCTGCTGAGTCGCAATCATAGGCTGCGGAGGCGCATTGGCGCGAATCTTTGAGGCAAGCGCCTGATAAACTTTTCCGGCGACTTGCGAAGCCCACTTGCCGCGCTCGGCTTGTCCGCGCGTGACGACTACAACTGCATATTTCGGATTTTGCACCGGAGCGACCGAAGCAAAAAGTCCGAGCCACGACCCTTGTCCGATGCACGAGCCGGTTTTGCCAGCGATGTTTAAAGAATCGTCTTTCGCGCGACGCGCAGTTCCGTAAGCGACTGCGCCCATCATTCCCGGCATCACTCCGCGCAGAGTCGTCTGCGGCAGATTCAATTGGCGGCGCATTGTCGGGTGGAAAGAGATTTGTTCCTGCTGATTTCTGACGATGTGCGGTTTTAAAACTTTGCCGCCGTTGGTAATCGCCGAAACTTCGACGGCAAGCTGGAGCGGCGTGACTTCAAAATCATCGCCGTGCGAAGACATCCGGTTCAGAGGAAAACCGCTTTTCGGTTCCGGCAGCTTTCCGGCTGATTCGCCGGGCAGATTGATTCCGGTCGGAGCGCCGAGTCCCAGCTCGCGCGAATAGCTCATCATTTTGTTATAACCGACCGAGCCGCCGACTTTTTGAAAATAACCGTTGTTTGAATAAGCCAGCGCGTCCGTCAAATCGAGCCGCGACGGCGCAGTCGTGACTTCGCCGAATTCGTTGATGACTTTTTCGTTGACTCCGGCGACGCCCGTGACGAGCTTAATCGTCGAACAAGGCTTGAAACCTTTGCGCGCAGCCCATTCCTGATTGACCATCGAAACGACGCGACCGTTTTGCGCATCCATCACGACGACCGACCCGGCGCGTTCGCCGAGAGCGTTAATCGCGGCGCGGCGCACTTCCATATCTTCGCCGGTCAGATCGTCTTTTAAAATATTGGCGACCGTTTCGTCCCGTAAACCCTTTTCAAATGCGCGAGCGCGGGCAATTGCTTCGCGGTGGGCTTGTTCGCGGCGGCGCTGTTCCGCTTCGATTGCGGCGCGGCGTTCGGCTTCGCGACGTTCGGCTTCGCGGCGAGCTTCGGCTTCTTTGCGCTCGCGCTCGCGGCGTTCGGCTGCGGCTTCTTTTTTGTTGCCGCGTTTATCGTCCGACTTTTTATCGGCGCGTTTGTCGTCGGATTTTTTATCATCCTTTTTATCGGCTTTTTTATCAGATTTTTTGTCAGCCGTGCGGTCGTCGCGCTTTTTATCTAAAGCACTCTTTTTGTCTTTCGATTTTTTATCGTCGGATTTGCCGCGCGCCTCGCGTTCGTCTTTTTTGTTTTTTGAGCGAGCGTCTGCCTGCTTTTTGTCTTTCGAGTTGTTGCGATCTTTCGTGTCGGCGGTTTGTTTGTCGTTTTTGCCTTTGGCAGATTTTTTATCGGATTTGGCATCCGAACGCTTGTCCGCTGTTTTGGCAGAGGGTTTAGGCGACGATTTCGATTTTTGCGCGTTTGTCTCGGTTGTCAATAGCCCTAGGGCGATAGAAACCGCGCAGACGAGCGAGAGCAAAGAGAAGCTTCGATACATTTGCAGACCTCGTGATTTTGAAATTTTGTTTAAACTGCAATTCGGCTGCGGGAAGAGCTTGTCTTGTTCGGACAAGTCAATAAACGATGGGCAAAAGTAAAATATTGAAATTTAATTGCCCGACAGCAGCCGAATTTTATTGTTTCCTTTTTGGAAAGGATTTGGGGCGTAATATTTTTTTTTGAACGGGTCGCCCCAAAACTTGGGCTGAATATAACATCTGAAACGTCAATGTGCAAGTAGTTTTTGCTATGAATACTATAAAATATTTTGTTGATTGTTAATTGTCATTTGTTAATCGTTTACAAATAATCATTTAACAACTAACTTTAACTATTTGAGATGAATTTTTTAAACACATTTCGCGGCAGACTCTTACTGGTTTTCGCGGTTTTGCTGCTTGCCACTCTCGGCGTACAATATTATTTAAATATTCAGAACGAACGGGAAAACGGCGAGCGTCGCGAAAGAGTTGAAAAGGCTTTGGTAACGGGCATCACGCTCGGTATTGTCAGCATTTCGTCTAATGATCGTTTAATTCAACTGAAAGAAAAAAACCCGAAATTTCAGGAATATTCCAATCGAATCGCGGATATTTTCGTGATTGACGATCAATGGCGGGTTTGGGACAGCTTAAACGATCAATATAATCCGAAAGAATTCGCTGACGGCATAACCAAATATCTCAAATTAGACGAATTGCCCAATTTGCCGCCGCTGCAAGACGATGTGGAATTAAGCGCCGAAGAGCGTGCAAAATTTCCGGTTTCGGCGGAAAACGCATCCGGAGATTTCCATAGAGAAACTCATGCTGTTCCGGTGCAAACCGACGAGGGACGTTATATTGTGCTGGTAGTTTTAAGATCGGAGCGCGACGGAGCGATTCAACGCACCGCGTTGCCGCTCATTTACACGCTCATAGTTTTACTCGCTTCGACGTTAGTCGCCGTTTTTCTGGTCTGGCGATTTACGCAGCCGATTAAAAATTTGTCCGACGCGGCGCGGCGCGTCGCTCACGGCGATTTGTCGGTTCGCTTAACGGACGCCGAACGAACTGACGAAATCGGCAGGCTCGCCGCACGTTTTAACGAAATGACCGCCAATCTGGAAAAAACGCGCCAGCTCGAACAGCAATTGCAGCAGGCGGAAAAATCAGCGGTCGTCGGTCGTCTCGGTTCGGCAATCGCGCACGAAATTCGCAATCCTTTGAATTACATCAATCTCACGCTCGATCATTTGCGAGCCAAATTCGCGCCCGCTGCAGAACCCGAGCGCGAAACTTTCGAGCGTCTGACCTCGCAGCTTAAAAAAGAAGTCGCACGCATCAACGGGCAAATCACCGATTTTCTGCGTTATTCGCGTCCGGTCAAATTAAATTTGCAGGCGGTCAATATTCGCCGCGTAATCGAAGATTCGATGCGAATCGTTCAAGCGCAAGCTGAAGAACAAAACGTGACCATTTCCATTGTCGAGCGCGAAAATCCGCCGGAAATTTTCGGCGATTCCGAGATTCTGCGTTCGGTTTTCAACAATTTATTTCTCAACGCCGTGCAGGCAATGTGCGACGGCGGTCAGCTTAAAGTCACAATTTCAAACGCCGATGATACAGCGCAAATTGAAGTTGCGGATACGGGCGGCGGAATTCCGCCGGAAAATTTGGACAAAATTTTTGAACCGTATTTTTCCACCAAAGAAACAGGAACGGGTTTGGGGCTCGCCATTGTCAAAAAAATCGTCGAAGACCACAATGGCACAATCGAAGTTGCATCAAAAGTAAACGAAGGAACAGTTTTTACGGTAATATTGCCGACAGTAAAAAAATAATTTATGCAGAGAAAAAGCATTCTTGTTGTTGACGACGAACGCAGCAGGCGCGAGATTTTGGAAATGATTTTGTCGGATATTTATTGATGCACATTATCAGCTTAAGGAAATTGAAAGAATTTTGGCGACGACACCCAGATGCAGAGAATCCGCTGCGCCGTTGGTATAAAATTGCGAAAAAAGCAAAATGGCAAAGTTTAGCGGATAATCGTAATGATTTTCCTCACGCGGATTTAGTCGGAGTTTGCACGATTTTTAACATCAAAGGAAATTCGTATCGGTTGGTTACGAAAATCTATTATGACAGTCAGCTTGTTCTGACGCGGTTTGTGATGACTCATGCCGAATATGATAAAGGAGAATGGACAGATGACTGCGAATGTTGACATCCAAAAGTACGGCGCATTACTGGCGGAAACGCTTCCGGCTGTGATTAGAGATGATACCGAACTAGATAGATTGACCGAAGTGGCTAATCGTTTGGCAACGAAAGGTATTAAAGAAAACGGTTTGAGTTTGGAAGAAAACAGATTGCTGGAGCTTGTAGTCAAGTTGATTGAAGATTACGAGAGCGAGCATTATCCGATAGAAGATTAATTTTATGACACGCAAATCAATTTTAGTCGTTGACGACGAGCGCAGCCAGCGCGAGATTTTGGAAATGATTTTGTCGGGCGAAGGCTACGATGTGACGACCGCCGTTTCGGGCGAAGCGGCGTTGAAATTTGTCCGCGAGCGGCATTTCGATCTCGTTCTGACCGATTTAAAAATGACCGGAATGAGCGGGATTGATTTGCTCGAAGA
>DASVRD010000057.1:0-59727 GCA_036388775.1 Pyrinomonadaceae bacterium
TAAAATCAAGCGCGGAGATGCAAAAAAAGAGAGCGCAAATAAAACAATTTGCGCTCTCTTTTTTTGCATTTTTAAGTTTTATAAATGCGTTACAAACCAGGATTTTTCTCGACAAAATCAATCAAATTATTGACGTAAGCGGGAAACGGCGGACAGGCGATTTTGTGCGGGGCAAGAAACTCGCCCGCAAGGCTGGTGTCGTAAGTTTGTTCGATGAAAAAATACGGCACGGCAATCGTCGGCAAGCCCGTTATTTTGGGTGAGACCGACAAATTGAGCGATGATTCGACCATTCCGGCGGGAATTGTCACGGCAGATTTGCGGCGGGTTAATTTTTCCGAAATTGCGTCGAAAAGCTCGCGCGTCGTCAGAGGATTCGGGTCGGCGATTTGAAAAGTTTTGCCCCACGCGCTTTCGTCTTTCGACAGCGCGGCGATTGCTTCGACGACGAAATCAACCGGGACTAGATTAAGCCGGACGCGCTCGTTGCCGATATTGAAAAGCGAGAGAACCGATGGGAACTTTTTGAGATACAGAATCAGATAATAAATTCCGTCGTATTTTTGCGTTTCGCCCGTGCGTGAATCGCCGACGACGACCGACGGGCGATAAATCGTGACCGGCAATTCGGTTCGCAATTTTTCAACTTCCAGCTCGGCGAGATATTTCGTTTCCTCATAAAAATTGCGAAATCCCGCGTCGTGTTCTAATTCGGTTTCGAGAATAACGCCGGTTCTTTTTCCGGCAACATAACAGGTCGAAATGTAGTTGTAGCGATTCGGATTTTCGATTTGTCGAACGAGCGAGTTCACATTTCGCGTGCCTTCGACGTTAACGCGCATCGCCAAATCGCGCTCGACGGCTAAATCGTAAACGGCTGCGAGATGAAAAACATCCGAAGTTTCGCGTTTAATAAATTCTAAATCTTCCGCCGGCAATCCCAGATTTTCTTCGGTGATGTCGCCTTCAAATAAATAAAAATTTTCGAGCGGCGTCGCGCTTGCGGCAGCTATTCGCTCGCATTCCCGCTGCGCTTTTTCTAAAAAAGCGGGCTGCACGAGCAGAAAAAAGCGAGTCTCGAAACGCGCCAGCTTTTCGACAAGACGCCCGGCGATAAAACCGGGGAAACCTGTAAGGAAAATATTCAAGAGTTTATCGAGTTTATGGAGTTTATGGAGTTTATCGAATTGCGAATAATCTCGACAAACTCGATAAACTCTAAACTTTTTTACGGATTTTACCCGGTTGTAAGAATCCGATCAGAAAACCGCGTTCGTCAACAACGGCGAGCGCGCCGGTGCCGTTTTCTTTCATCAGCTCGCGCGCATCGTTCAATCGGACGGCGGGCGAGACGAAAAGGTCTTCGTTAATCGGGCGCATTACGTCGCGAATAAAGGTTTTATGCCAATTCGAGCGCGGCAGTTTTTTCAAATCTTCGAGCATTAAAATTCCGTGCAGCCGTTTATCGAGCGCAACGGGAAACGCCGTGTAGCGATGCAGTTGCAAAGTATGGTCAACGAATTGGCTGACGGTCGTTTCCGGTTTGATTGAAACCGGGGGCGTCATTACTTCCGCGACCGTGACTTTTTCGATTTTTAAAGTGTGTCCGACAATTCCGATTGCCGAATCGAGCAAAAACAAACCGACCAGAACCGTCCACAACCCGGTGAAAAGATCGCCTCGCCACAGAGCGACAAATATACCGAAAGCGACGAGAGCGAGAGCGATCAATTGTCCGCAGCGTCCGGTAAATCTCGTCGCTTCGTTTAAATCGTAGCCTTGTTTCCACAAAAACGCCCGCAAGACGCGCCCGCCGTCGAGCGGATAGCCGGGAAAAAGATTAAAGATGGCGAGTAGGACGTTGCCGAAAAAAAGCAGAAAAAAGAGCGCGGCGGCAATTCCGATTCCCGCGCGGTCGCTGATTAAAGTGGCAATCAGAAAAAGAATGCCGATTAAAAAGCTCGCCGCCGGTCCGGCAATCGCAATGCGAAATTCGGCGCGCGGCGTGTCCGGTTCGTGCGCGAGCCGCGCCAAACCACCGAAGGGGTGTAAAACGATTTCGCGCGTGTCAATTCCTTCGAGCCGCGCGGCAATCGCGTGCGCCAATTCGTGACCGAAAATCGAAAGAAAAAACGCAATTGTCGTTAAAGCGCCGAGCAGCAACGCGACAAACGGAGCAAGCCCGAATTCCTTCGGAATATTCGCCGCCGTCAGCCACATCATCAAAACAAAGACGAAAAACCAGCGGTAATCAATCCGCACGGGTATTCCGAGAACGCGGGCGATTTCGATTTGTTGTTTAAAAAAACCTGTAATTGACATCAGAATTCGGTCGTTTTGATGCCGCCGGATAAAAGCATTTTGCTTGTAAAAAAGAAAGTGACAAGAGACAGAAAAAAAGTGACAGGAGAAATGGTTTTCTTCCTGTCACTTTTCACTTTACGTCTCAAAAGAAATGTCCGCGTCTTGTAATAAATGCGGTTCGTTGCGAGCAACGCGACGCAGCAAAAGCGGTTCTTCAAACATCAACAGCAAACCGCGAACGGTCGCGTAGCGCGGTTCATCGGCGATGGTAATCGGGAGCTTTGTTTGCGCGCGCAGGTAAGTGTCCAGATTGTTAAAGAGCGCGCCGCCGCCCGTCATGATAATGCCGCGCTCGTAAATATCGGCTGAAACTTCTGCCGGAAGCTCGGTCAAAGACTGATTGATAAAGTTGCTGATGCGGCGCACGATTCCTTCGACCACCGGATAAAGCTCGCCCGTCGTCACTTCTACGGCACCCGGACTTCCCGTCTGCACATCGCGCCCGCGCGCCGTAAATTCCTGAGCCAAATCTTTCGGAACTGTGGCGCTGACAAATTCGAGCTTGAGTTTTTCGGCGGTTTCGTCGCCGATTGTCAAACCGCGATTTTTGCGAATGTGATTGACGAGCGCCGAGTTGATGTCGTTGCTGCCGATGCGTTCCGAGCGCGAGTGAACAACCGAGCCATTAGCGATAACGGCAATGTTCGTAGTGCTGGCGCCCATATCAACAACCGCCGCCGCCCGCCGGTCACGCGGACTGATTCCGGCGCCGAAAGCCGCCGCCAAACCTTCTTCCATCATCATCACTTTACCGATATGCGCGCTTTCGACGGCATTGAGAATCGCTCGCTGCTCGACGTGCGTGATTTCGGAAATGACGCTGATCAGAGCGCGCCGCGAAAACTGTGAAACGCCGCTCCGCGCTTCTCCGACAAAATACGAAAGCATTTGCCGGGTGCGCTCAAAATCGGCGACTACGCCGCCGACGAGCGGAGCGATGATCTTGACATCACGCGGCTCTCGCCCGCGCATATTCGCGGCTTCCGATCCGTAGGCGATAATCTCGTTGGTCAGTTCGTTGACGGCGATTACGGACGGTTCGTCAAGAACGACATCGCGTCCAGACACGGCGACAATCGTGCTCGAAGTTCCCATATCAATCGCAATCGAATCGGTGACCAGATTGCGCAGAGCGCCTAAGCCGAGAAAAGACGAAGTTTTGCTGAAAAACGACGAGCCGGAAGGCTTCGGTTTTTCACCCGAAGTAAGAGAGGGGGCAGACATAGTTCTCGATTGTTGACTCATATTTAAATGCTATTTTTAACTCCAATTCACCTCAAAAAGCGGTACCGGCTGCACGCGATTTTTAACCGTAATCGGCGTTCGCGGGAGAAGCGAAAATTTGCCGGCAACTGCCTGCGCCGTGACGCCGCTCAGCAAAATTTGCCCGGCGAGCGCGTTGGCTTGCAATCTGGACGCCAAATTTACAGTGTCGCCGATTGCCGTATATTCCGAACGACGTTCCGAACCGACATAACCGACAATCGCCTCGCCCGTATGAAGTCCTATGCCGACTCCGATTTGCTCGAAACCGTCGGTTTTCAATTCGACGTTTAGCTCGATCAAGCGTTTTTGCATTTCAATCGCCGCACTAACGGCGTTAGACGCATCGTCCGACGTCACGGTTGGAGCGCCGAAAAGCGACATTATTTCGTCGCCGATGTATTTATCAAGCGTTCCGCCGTGCGCGAAAACGATTTCGGTCATTTCGGAAAAAAATCGGTTCAAAAGCCTGACTATCTTTTCCGGTCGCTCGCGCTCGGCGATTCGACTGAATCCGCGAATATCCGCAAACAAAACGGTGATTAGCTGATTCGTTCCGCCGAGTGTAAACGACTCGGGATTTTCCAGCAACTTTTGAACCACAAACGGCGGCAAAAATCTGCCGTAATTGGCGCGGGCGACTTCTTCGCGGGCAAGCCGTTCGTGCGCCCTGGCGGTTTCTACGGCGACGGCTGTTTGCGCCGCAATCGCGCTGATTAAAGCCAAGTCGTCTTCGGAAAAAGCGGCAAACGGATCGAGCCGGTCGGCGTAAATCACGCCGTGAACGCCCGACTCAGCAACGAGCGGCGCGCAAATCGTCGAGCGGACGCCTTGCGAAACGATTGATTCCGAGCCGGAAAATTGTGCGTCCTGTCGCGCATCCTGCGATAAAATCGCCATTTTATCGGTCATCGCTTTGCGCGTTACGGTTCGGCTAACCGGCAATCGGTCGGTCAAAACGCGCAAGCTTTCGTCGCGCGTTTTCGACGCAATTGATTTTAATTCGCCTTTTTCGTCCGCCAACATCGCAACGGCGCGGTCTGCGGGCGTAACTTCAAAAACGATTTCGGTCGCTTTGGCGAACAGCGTTTTCAAATCAAAAACCGAGCCGAGCGTTTTGCTCATTTCGTAGAGCAGACCGAGAATTTGCGCTTTGCGGCGCAAATCCTCCATTTCGCCTTTCGGCGCGTTGCTGAATTGCGGAATGCGCGGGCGGCTGACGCTCCGCATCACATCTTCCGCCGACATTAAAAACTGCGTGTTGCCGAGCGGTTTGTCTTCAAACAGCAGCTCGCCCGATCCGCCGTTCGGGTAAACGAAAACGAGCCGGCTTCCGCCGACTAAAATCTGGTCGCCGCTGACAAGCGGTTTTTCAAGCTGCGGCTGCCCATTGACGAAAACTTTGTTGACCGAGCGCCGCGTTTCGCCGTTGACTTCGTAACCGTCAATGACAATAAATCCGGCGGCTTCGCTCCAGCGAATTTGCGCGTGACGGCGCGATGCGCGCGGGTCGTGAAGAACGATTTGATTATCCGGCGCGCGCCCGATGCTGTACGTCCGGCGCGGCTGTAGCTCCTGCTCCCATTCGCGCCCGCTCGCATCGGTTATTTTTAAGAATGTCACCGTTTACCTCTAAAAAACTTTAAGTGACCGAAATCAGAGAGTTTTCCCTCGTTTTTGAAAGGGGATTTTTCATCGGTTATTGTACTCGCAAGACGCAATTTTGCATAGTAATTTTTGGTATTTTTTTTTCGGTTAAATTTTGCGAAAAATAAAATTTATATGATTTATCTCGACAACAACGCGACAACCCGCGTCGCGCCCGAAGTTGTGGCGGCGATGCAGCCGTTTTTATCCGAATTTTACGGCAATCCGTCTTCGTCTCACCGACTCGGACGCGAAAGCCGCAAAGCAGTTGAACGAGCGCGCGAACAAATCGCCGAAACGCTCGGCACATCCGAAACGAGCGAAATCGTTTTCACTTCGTGCGGCACGGAATCGAATAATTGGGCGATTCTGGGCGCGCTCGAAATGCAGCCGGATAAAAAACACATCATCACCACCGCCGTCGAACACGAAGCCGTTCTCAAACTATGCCAAAAATTGGAACGGCGCGGATGCCGAATTACGTTACTCGATGTTGACGAAACGGGCTTGCTCGATTTAGACCAATTACGTGAGGCTTTAACCGAGGAAACGGCGATTGTATCGGCGATGCTCGCCAACAACGAAACCGGAGTTTTGTTTCCGGTCGCGGAAATCGCGCGGATAGTTAAAGAAAACAGTGACGCGCTAATTCATTGCGACGCGGTGAATGCGGTCGGAAAAATTCCCGTTAATCTGAAAGAAACCGAAATTGATTTGCTTTCGATTTCCGGTCACAAATTTCACGCTCCGAAAGGCGTCGGCGCGCTTTTCGTGCGAAAAGGCATTGATTTGCCGCCGTTTTTTATCGGCGGAAATCAGGAAAACGCCCGACGCGCGGGAACCGAAGCCGTTTCGCAAGCCGTCGCTTTGGGAGTGGCTTGCGAGTTAATTAAAAATTATGAAGCGCTGCCGAAAATGAGAACTTTGCGTGATCGTTTGGAAAACGAAATTTTGAAGATTTTTCCATTTTCTCGTTTAAATGGCGACCTCGAACAGCGCCTGCCGAATACTGCCAACATCTCTTTCGCGGGAATCGAAGGCGAATCAATTTTGGCGCATTTGGACGAAAAAGGAATTTGCGTTTCGACCGGCTCAGCCTGCAACGCGGAAACGCACGAAGCCTCCACCGTTTTGCGCGCGATGAACGTTCCATACCGCGAAGCAATGGGCGCAATTCGCTTTTCGCTATCGCGTTACACGACCGAAGAAGAAATCGAAACGACATTGCAGGTTTTGCCGGAAATAGTGTGGAAATTAAGGGAAATCTCGCCGCTCACCGATTAATTTTTGCTAAAAAGCGACACGGCGATAGATTTCGGCGACGGTCATTTTTAAATCAATCGAAACAAACTCAAATTCTTCTTCGGGACGATTGTAAAAGTGCGTCAGCCATCGCGCACCTCATCGCCAATTCTAATCAAATAAACGAAACTTTCAACTTATAAAAAGTTTTCCACATGTGGAAAACTTTTCCGATAAAGTCGTTTTCGCCGTAAGAAACCTTCTGGTTTCGGCAGTCGTAAAATAAACCGACGAGTTAGATTACCTTCCCGAAATTTGAGGTTTAATTTTATGAAAAACAAATACTTTGCCAGTTCCGTCGCCGCTCTGTGGCTGGCGTTCGCCCTTTTTGCCGTTTCACTGCCGATTTCGACTTTGGCGCAAACCGCCGCTAAACCGGCGCAAATCGGTTCTGCGATTGTCGCAACGGAATACGCGGCGGCGCTCGCTAAAATCAAAGAAAAACTTGAAACGCGCCGCAACGAACTCGGTATTCCCGGTTTATCAATTGTCATCGTCAAAGACGACCAAATTATTTATCTTAAAGGACTTGGCTACAAAGATTTTGAAAACAAAATCGCCGTCACGCCCGACACGCAGTTTGCAATCGGTTCTGCAACAAAGGCGTTTACGGGTTTGTCCGTAATGATGTCGCAGGACGAAGGCAAATTAAATCTCGACGATTCGCCTAAAAAACATCTTTCTTATTTCAAAATCAACGACCCCGAAATTGATTCTAAAATTACGATTCGCGATTTGCTTTCGCACGGTTCGGGTTTAAATCGCACGGACTTAGCCTGGATTACCGGGAAATTAAGCCGCGAAGACATTATTAGGGTTGCCGGAGAAGCCAAACCGAACGCGAAGTTTCGGGAAAAATTTCAATATCAAAATGTGATGTTTACGGCGGCGGGCGAAATTGTCGCACAAACGCAAAAAATGCCTTGGGAGCGGTTTGTCGAAAACAGAATCCTGAAACCGCTCGGAATGACAAACTCGAACATCTCGATTCCCGAAATGGAAAAATCGAAAGATTACTCGTTCGGCTACGAATTTAATTCGGACACCAAAGAAACCATCAAAAAGCCTTTTCGTAATTTCCCGACGATGACGCCCGCCGGAGCGATCAATTCGAGCGCCCGCGATATGGCAAATTGGCTCAAATTTATGCTTAACGGCGGCGCTGTGAACGGCAAGCGTCTTGTTTCCGAAGCGGCTTTTGCAGAGCTGACCAAACCGCAAATGAAAATCACGCCGAACGGCAAAGTCAATTACGGTTTGGGCTGGTTTTTACAGGAATGGAACGGAATGAAAGTCGTCCAGCACGGCGGAAATATTGACGGTTTTAACGCTCTTGTCGCAATGATTCCCGAAAAGAAAACGGGTTTTGTTATTCTGACAAACGTTTCGGCGTCACCGCTTCCGGCGCAAATGATGCCGGTTGTGTGGGAAAACTTAATCGGAGTTCCAGCCGCGCAAGGGATAGCGCAAAACCCTTCAAATGCCGTCAAACCGGAAGCGGAAGTCGGCAAATATAATTTTAAAGACGCGGGTTTCGACGTTGAAGTCAAAATGCAGGACGGAAAGCTCTTTATGCAGGCTCCCGGTCAGCCGACGATGACGCTCGAAAACATCAGCGGAAGAAAATACAAATTGACGCTCGACGGCAAAACGCTCGATGGCTATGCGATTACCTTCCGCGATGCGGACGCTTATATCGAACAGCCGCAGGGAAATTACACTTTGCCGAGAGTAAAAGCGGACAATGCCGTCGAGAATAAATCTGCGGCGACAGGCGCTGCAAAAGAACTTGTCGGCTCTTATGAATCGGAACAACAGGCAGGTTTAACAGTGGAAGTTTTGGAGAAAGACGGCAAAGTCTGGCTTTCGGTTCCAAGACAACAGCCTTACGAACTGCGCGAAAAAGCAAAAGACGTTTATGCGACTCCGCCGTTGCCCGACGATTTTGCCGTCAGAGCCAGACGAGACGCGAGCGGAAAGCTTATCGGCATCGCTTTAATGCAGCCGAACGCGGAAGTTCCGCTCAAAAGAGTGGAACAAGGCGCGGCAAAAACGGCGGCAAACGTGCCTGCAATGTCGGTTGACGAGTTAATGTCAAAAGTCGTTGACGCGCTCGGCGGCGAGGCAAATTGGCGAAAATTCAATTCTCGTGTCGTTAAATACGAACTCGATTTCGTACATCAGGGCATCAAAGGTTATGGAACGCAATATGCCAAAGCGCCGAATCTGACTGCTACCGAATCAACTTTTACCGCAGTCGGGAAACCGATTGCCACCGCTTACGAATATTTCAACGGCACGGAAGGCGGCGAAGAAGCCAGTTTTTCGACGTTTGAAAAAGCTACGGGTAAAAGTCTGGAAGATGCCAGAATCAACGCCGATTTTTACGGTCTGACGAACTGGAAAACAAACTATAAAAAAACCGAGATGAAACCGACGGCGAAAGTCGGCGACGAAGAAGCTTTCGTAGTCGTTTTCGAGCCGGAAAAAGGCAACAAAGACACAATTTATTTTTCAACAAAAACGTTTTTGCCGATCAAGCTCGAATCGGTCGTTTCATCTTCAACGCGCGGCGTTGATTTGCCTTATACCGAAACATACAGCGATTACCGCACGGTTGACGGCATCAAGATTCCGTTTCGGATGGTCAATTCAAACGTCGGCAACGGTGATACGGTGACAATTCTCAAAGAAGTCAAACACAACGTCGCAATTGATAATAAAGTCTTTGGGCGAAACAAATAATTCATTGCCCGAATCTGAAAATAAAAAAAGAGAGGTTTATAAACCTCTCTTTTTTTATTTTCGGCGTTCTTACGGCGTTTTAATTTAACTGCACCAAACCGGCAGGGTTAAACTGCGGTTCGGAGTGATTGAAAACTGCGTCAAGCTCGTCCTGAACGCTGCCGTGCAGAGTCCCGGCTTCTTTGAGCAGCGAGCGAAAGTTTTTGTAATCGTACAAATCCGTATCGAGCAGATGCGCCGGATTGACATTGCCCAAAGCCGTCATAATCGAAGCGCGAACATGCGGAATTTCTTTTTCCAATTCGTTGATTAAACGCTTGACGCGGGCGCGTTTCAGATTTGGCTGCGAACCGCACAAATTGCACGGGATAATCGGAAACTCTTTTTCGGCGGCAAATTTGGCGATGTCCTTTTCGCGGCAATAAGCGAGCGGGCGAATGACCGTGTTTTTGCGGTCGTCCGAACGCAGAGTCGGCGGCATCGCTTTTAATTGTCCGACGAAAAAGATATTCAAAAGAAACGTGGAGATAATGTCGTCGGAATGATGTCCGAGCGCGATTTTGGTGCAGCCTTCTTCCAGCGCCGTGCGATACAAAATTCCTCTTCTTAATCTCGAACAAACCGAGCAAAAGGTTTTGCCTTCCGGCACGAGCCGGGTGACTGTCGAATAAGTGTCTTCCTCAACAATGCGAAACGGCACGCCGAGCGAGCTTAAATAATCGGGCAAAATGTGTTCTGGAAAACCCGGCTGTTTCTGATCGAGATTGACGGCGAAAATGTCGAAACGGACGGGCGCGCGTTTTTGCACGTCGAGCAACAAATCGAGCAAGGTGTAGCTGTCCTTACCGCCCGACAAACAAACCATCACGCGGTCGCCGTCTTCGATCATCGAAAAATCTTTGATTGCCTCGCCCATTTGGCGGAGCAATTTGGTTTTAACTTTACTTTCTACAAACAATTTATGATAAATCCTTCCTTTTACAGCATTGCATAGCAAAAACAATCGTGCCAAGTCTGGACAACCTGCGATAAAATATTTATGATGAACGACGCAACCGGGAAATTTGCCAAACACAAACGTTCAGCGCGTCTTTCCTAAAAATCAAAATTCAGACAGACGGCTCCGTAAACGTGGTAGTAAAAAACGCTTTTGTCACAAAAGCGTCCCGTTAACCGTCGAAAAACCCCAAAGGAGACAACTAAATTATGATCAGAATGGGCAGAAGCAACAGCTCAAAACCCGAACCGATGAAATCTGAAACACCTCAAAAAGACTTTTCAACCCCGAATCAATCTTTCGGCTACACCCCGCAAATGTCCGAAACGGCTTCGTTTCGCCCGTCGTTTGAAACCGCGTCGGCGCAAAAGGGCGCGATGACCGACAGCGAATCAATGGCGCGCGACATTAAAGAAGGGCGTTTGAGCGGTTTTGTCGGCAGCGGCACGACTTTGACCGGAGAAACCAGTTTTAAAGCGATGCTCCGCGTTGACGGTCATCTGACGGGAATCGTTTCGTCCGATACAGGCACTTTGATCGTCGGCACGGGCGGGCAGCTTGACGCAAACGTCACAGTCGCTGCTGCTGTCATTCACGGAATCGTCAACGGCGATGTCGTCGCCACAGAGCGCGTCGAGCTTGGACGCACGGCGAAAGTTGTCGGCAACATTCAAACGCCTTCTTTGAGCATCGAACAGGGCGCGATTTTTGAAGGCAATTGCAGTATGGTCAGACAAAAAGCCGAAATGGACAAACGCCATGCCGCAGCGGCGCAAGCAGAAAATTATTCCAACGGCAACATACCCGCCGAAGCGCAAAACGGGCTTGCAGCCGAAGAAAAAATAGTTACAAAAAACGCCGCTTAAAAAGCGAATTTCGGTAAAAAGTTGACAAATCTTCAAAGCCTCGTCTTTGTTGCCCGGTTCGGGCAACAAAGACGAGGCTTTATTTGTATTTGGATATGCGTGACAGAAACGCGACAGTGACGCTTCTACCACTCTAAATTTTCTGGACGTTTTTTGGCTTGTTGTGTCAGACTCTCCGAAAATGTTTTTATTTTGTCCGAAATTGCAGGAGAAATCGAATTGAACGCGGAAGAACAGCGGCTCGAAGAATCGCGCGCCGGGCTTCGATTGTGGAAAAAATGGGGAACATATCTGAGCGAGCGCGCCTGGGGAACGGTGCGTGAAGATTATTCTTCTGACGGCGCGGCTTGGGAATATTTTCCGTTTGAACATTCGCATTTAAGAACTTATCGCTGGAACGAAGACGGAATCGCCGGTTTTTGCGACCGCAATCAGCGGCTTTGTTTTGCCTTGAGCTTGTGGAACGAGCGCGATTCGATTTTGAAAGAACGCTTGTTCGGCGTGACAGGCAATCAGGGCAATCACGGAGAAGATGTAAAAGAATATTATTTTTATCTGGACGCGACGCCGACGGCTTCTTACGCCAAGTTTCTCTACAAATATCCGCAAACGGAATTTCCTTATCAACAGCTTTTAGAAGAAACGCGCAAACGCGGAAAACTGGACGCGGAATTTGAATTATTGGATACAGGAGCTTTTGACCAAAATCGGTATTTCGATGTTTTCATCGAATACGCCAAATTTTCGGCTGAAACTGTTTTCGTCAAAATCGAAGCATTTAATCGCGGCGACCGAAACGCGCCGCTTCACATTTTGCCTTCGCTTTGGTTTCGCAACAATTGGTCTTGGACAACGGATGCGAAAAAGCCGCGACTCGGAAAGATTGATTCAGACGACAATCTTTCCGTCATAAAAATCAGCGGAGAAAAAATCGGCGAATATTTGCTTTACGCGGGGGAAAAACCGTCGCTGTTGTTTTGCGAAAACGAAACGAATCTCAAAAAACTTTATAACGCTGAAAACAAATCCGGTTTTGCCAAAGACGGCATTAACGATTTCATCGTTAATGGAAATTCGGACGCGGTTAATCCTGAGCATTTCGGGACAAAAGCCGCCGCGCATTATGAATTTAATATCGAAGCGGGCGAGAGTAAATCAATTTATTTACTTCTGACAAAAGAGCCTTTGATTCGCCGCGAGCGCACGCATTTTGCGCTTCTCGCCGAACAGATTTTGCAGCAGCGAAAACAGGAAGCCGACGAATTTTATGCTTCAATAACGCCGGAGAATTTATCGACCGACGCAAAAGGCGTTTTGCGGCAATCGCTCGGCGGAATGATCTGGTCGAAGCAGTTTTATTATTTTGACGTAAATCGCTGGCTCGTCGGCGACCCGGCGCAGCCCGCGCCGCCTGCAATCAGAAAAAAAGAGCGCAATAAAGATTGGCGGCATTTGAACAACGCCGATGTGATTTCGATGCCGGACAAATGGGAATATCCGTGGTATGCGGCTTGGGATTTGGCTTTTCACTGCATTCCGCTGGCGATTGTTGATTCGGAATTTGCTAAGCGCCAATTAATTTTACTGCTCCGCGAATGGTATCAGCACCCGAACGGGCAGCTTCCCGCCTACGAATGGAATTTCGGCGACGTTAATCCGCCGGTTCACGCCTGGGCTGCCTTGCGCGTTTATCAAATCGAGAGAAAACGCAGAGGCGCGGGTGATTATGTTTTTCTCGAAAAAGTTTTTCACAAATTGCTGCTCAATTTCACTTGGTGGGTGAATCGCAAAGACCCGGAAGACAACAACGTATTTTCGGGTGGATTTCTAGGTTTGGATAACATCGGCGTTTTCGACCGCAATCAAAAATTGCCCGGCGGCGCTTATCTTGAACAATCCGACGGCACGAGCTGGATGGCGATGTATTGTCTGAATATGATGGCGATTGCGCTCGAATTAGCCCGGCAAAACGCGGCTTACGAAGATGTCGCCACCAAATTTTTCGAGCATTTTATTTATATCGCCGACGCGATGAACAACATCGGCGAAGAAAATATCGAGCTGTGGAGCGACGAGGACGGTTTTTTCTACGACGCGCTGCGGCTTTCCGGCGGCGAGCAGATTCAATTAAAAGTGCGCTCGATGGTCGGTTTGATTCCGCTTTTTGCGGTGGAAACGATGGAAGCGGCGGATTTTGAAAAATTGCCGGGTTTTAAACGCCGAGTCGAATGGTTTTTGACAAACCGACCGGATTTAACCGATTGGATTTCGTGTCTGCAAGCGCCGGGACAATCGGACAGAAGGATTTTATCAGTCGTTAATCGTGACCGCTTGCGGCGGATTTTGCGCGTGATGCTCGACGAAACCGAGTTTTTGTCGGATTTCGGTATTCGCTCGTTATCGAAATTTCATCAGCAAAATCCTTACGTTTTGCAGCTCGACAACACAATTCATTCGGTTAATTACGAACCGGCGGAATCGAAAACGGAAATGTTCGGCGGCAATTCAAACTGGCGCGGTCCCGTCTGGTTTCCGGTCAATTATCTCCTGATCGAATCGCTCCAAAAATTCGATTATTATTACGGTGAGGATTTTAAAATCGAGTTTCCGACCGGCTCGGAACAAATGCTTACGCTCTGGCAAGTCGCGCAGGAATTGGAAAAACGTTTAACGAAAATATTTTTGAAAGGCAAAGATAATCAGCGCCCGGTTTACGGCGGCGTTGAAAAATTTCAAACGGACGAAAATTGGCGCGATTACGTTTTGTTTTACGAATATTTTCACGGCGATAACGGCGCTGGACTCGGCGCGAGCCATCAAACCGGCTGGACGGGACTTGTGGCAAAAATCTTGCAGCAAATGGGAGATTACGGAACGAAAGTTTAATTTTAAGGGGAATTATGAAAGCAGTTGCGGTAAAACCGGGAATTAAAGACAGCGTTCATCTGGTCGAGATGGATGAGCCGAATTTAACGAGCATTCCGAATGGTCGCGGCGTGAAAGTGCGAGTTTTGCGAGTCGGCGGATGCGGGACGGATAGGGAAATCAACAACGCTGAATACGGCACTGCGCCCGAAGGCTCGGATTTTCTTGTTTTGGGACACGAAAATCTGGGGCAAGTCATTGAAACGGGCGAAAACGTCACTGAATTTGCGGCGGGCGATTACGTCGTCGCTTCGGTTCGGCGTCCCGGTCATTCGATTTATGATTTGATTGGCGAGCAGGATATGACGACCGATTCGGAATATTTTGAGCGCGGCATTTCCCGCTTGCATGGTTATTTCGCCGAGTTTTACGTCGAATCGGCAGATTTTCTGGTTAAATTGCCGCCGACTCTGAAAGAAGTCGGCGTCCTTCTCGAACCGCTTTCAATTGTCGAAAAGGGTTTGCAGCAAGCCTACGAAATTCAGGAACGCGCGAAAATCTGGCGTGCAAAACGCGCTGCCGTTATCGGCACGGGCAGCGTCGGGCTGTTGACGGTAATGGCTTTGCGGATGCGAGGTTTGGAAGTTCACGCTTTTGGTAAAGATACGCGCGCTGGATATAAAAACGCGGATTTATGCGAGGAAATCGGCGCGAAATACTATTCGACGATGGAAACTCCGGTTTCAGAAATCGGCAAATCAATCGGCGGTTTTGACATTATTCTCGAAGCCACCGGATTTTCGCCCATTGTCTGGGATGCCGCACGCGGGCTGGCGAAAAACGGCGTTTTGATTTTAACGAGCGTGACGGGCGGCGAACGAATGGCGGAAATCGCATCGGATAAAATCGTTTTTGAATTTGTGCTGGGCAACAAATTGATGTTCGGCACGGTCAATGCGGGAAAAGAGCATTTCGCCGCCGGAGTCAAAGATTTGGCTTTGTGCGAAGCGATGCATTCGGATTGGCTCGATAAAATGCTGACGCATCCAATCAACGGCATCGAAAATTTCCGGCAAATGTTCGATAATTTAAACGGTGGGGCGTCCGGGATGATCAAAACATTCTGTCAAATTTAAACGATAATTCGTCGGTGAAAGGAGAACAAAATGAAATTGTTTTTAATTCTCTGCCTGGCACTTTTAATCGTCACAATCGGCTGTGAAACGCGCGAACAAGCAATGCAAAAACGCGAAGGTAACACTTTGCAAGGTTCTTTAGAAGCTGCCGCTTATATGGCGGAAGTTGAAAATGTTCGTCGCTTGATTTCGGAAGGAGCAAACGTCAACACTAAATTCAGCGACGGTGGAACGCCTTTATTTTCTGCCGTGCAGCGCATTGTCACGGAAAGAAACCATCCAAGATTAATTAAGCGGCGGCGCGAAGTCATCAAAGTATTATTGGAAGCGGGAGCTAATCCGAATGTGGAAAAAAACGGTCAGAAATTGATTGAAACAGCCGGAGAAGGTGGGGACGAAGAAATCAATCGAATGCTTGAAGAAGCGGCAGCGAGAAGCAAAGCGGTTTAGAGCAATTTTGTTTCAATAACAATCGAGCTGCAAGGCAAATAAAGTCTGAAACAATTCAGCCGTTAATTGTAAATGATTTGTTTAAAAATTCGCGGGCGATTAACAATTAACAATTAACCATTTACAATTTCAGTTATGCCGGATTTTGAACGCGACGAAGCGGTTTTGACCGAAAGCGAGACGAAGCTGGAAAAGCCGCCGCTTTTTAAAGTTTTGCTCCACAACGACGATTTTACGACGATGGAATTTGTCGTTTATGTTTTGCGGACGGTTTTTCACAAAGATGAAGCTGACGCATTTACGATTATGCTGAATGTACATCGCGCGGGCGTCGGCGTTGCCGGCATTTACACTTATGAAATCGCCAATATGAAAGCCGAAAAATGTATGAATCTCGCGCGCACGCACGAATATCCGCTGCTTTGCACGGTTGAGGAAGAATAGACAACGAAACGGACGGAATTTGCTTCGCAGTAAACTTAAAAATTGAATTGAAATGTTAACGAAAGAATTACAGGAAACTTTAAGCGCGGCTGTCGAAGAAGCCGTGCAGCGGCGACACGAATACGTCACGCTTGAGCATTTGCTGTTCGCAATGCTCAACGATTCGACTGCGCGTGATGTGCTTTACAACTGCGGCGGCGATTTGGAAAAGCTCGGCAACGAGCTGGAAAAGTTTTTCGCCGAACGGCTGGAAACTCTGCCCGACGGTTTGACGCAAATGCCCGAATTGACATCGGCGTTTCAGAGCGTTTTGCAATACGCGATGCTTCAAGCCGAAGGCAGCGGGCAGAAAGAAATTGACGGCGGCAACATTTTAGCGGCGCTGTTTCAAATCGAAAATTCCTACGCCGTTTATCTGCTCCGGCAGCAAAACATCACCAGACTCGACGTTTTAAATTACATCGCGCACGGCATTTCGAAAGTTGACGACGGTTTTTCCGCCGCTTTCGGCGACAACCCGGAAATTGACGAAGAATTTGCCGAAGACGCCGCCAACCGGCAGGCGGGCAAAGACCCGCTCAAAAATTTCACGACCGAACTCGTCGCCCTTGCCGCCGAAGGCAAGATTGACCCGGTTATCGGCAGAAATCTTGAGCTTGAGCGGACGGTTCAAATTCTCTGTCGCCGCCGCAAAAACAATCCGCTTTACGTCGGCGAACCGGGCGTCGGGAAAACTGCAATTGCCGAAGGTCTGGCGCTCAAAATTCACAACGGCGAAGTGCCGGAAATTTTGAAAAATGCCAGTGTTTACTCGCTCGATATGGGCGCGGTTTTGGCTGGAACGCGCTATCGCGGCGATTTCGAGCAGCGTTTTAAAGCGATTATCACCGAACTCAAAAAAATCCCGGACGCGATTTTGTTTGTTGACGAAATCCACACCATCGTCGGCGCGGGCGCGGTTTCCGGCGGAGCGATGGACGCGAGCAATATTTTAAAACCGGCGCTCGCTTCGGGCGAACTGCGCTGCATCGGCTCAACGACTTACAGCGAATACAAAGCCGCGTTTGAGCGCGACCGCGCTTTGGGCAGACGTTTCCAGAAAATCGATATTGTCGAGCCTTCGGTAGAAGAAACTTATGAGATTTTGAAAGGTCTCAAACGATTTTACGAAGAACATCACGGCGTCGTTTATTCCGACGACGCCTTAAAAGCCGCAGCGGAATTAGCCGCCAAATATCTGCACGACCGCTTTTTACCGGACAAAGCGATTGACGTGATTGATGAAGTGGGCGCAAGCGTCAAACTGATGCCCGAAAATAAAAAACCGAAAGAAATTTCGGTCGAAATGGTCGAAAACGTGCTGGCGAAAATGGCTCGGATTCCTCCTAAAACAGTTGTCGCTACCGAAAAGGAGCGCCTGCACACGCTCAAAGAAGATTTGCAGTCGGTCGTTTTCGGTCAAGACCACGCGATTGACAGAGTGGTTGACGCAATTCAAATCAATCGCGCCGGACTCGGACAACCGAACAAGCCCGTCGGCTCGTTCCTCTTTTCAGGTCCAACCGGAGTCGGCAAAACCGAATTGGCGAAACAGCTTGCGGCGCAATTAGGCGTTGAATTCTTACGTTTCGATATGAGCGAATACGCCGAATCGCACACGGTTTCGCGTTTAATCGGCGCGCCTCCGGGCTATGTCGGATTTGATCAGGGCGGTTTGCTGACCGACGAAATCAACAAAAAACCTCATTCGGTTCTCGTGCTGGACGAAATCGAAAAAGCGCATCCGAATCTGTTCAACATTTTGCTGCAAGTGATGGACAACGCGACTTTGACCGACAACAACGGCAAAAAAGCTGATTTCCGCAATGTGATTTTGATTATGACGACCAACGCGGGCGCGGCTGAACTGTCGTCGGGCGGCGTCGGTTTCCGCAACGCGGCGACTTCAAAAGGAAAGGGGCGCGGCGCAATCGAACGCACTTTCTCACCGGAATTTCGCAATCGCCTCGACGCCTGGGTAGCATTTGAAGCTCTCGACAACGAAAATATCAAGCTCGTCGTTGATAAATTCGTCAAAGAATTAAACGACCAGATTGCCGAGAAAAACGTCGTCGTCAAACTCGATGAATCGGCGCGCGAATGGCTGGGGAAAAACGGCTTCGACCCGAAATTCGGCGCCCGCCCTATGGCTCGTTTGATTCATGAGAAAATCAAACAGCCGCTGGCGAATGAAATCTTGTTTGGAAAATTAGAAAACGGCGGAAACGTTGCAGTTAAAGAGGAAAATGGCAATTTAGTCTTAAACTTTTAGTTTTAGAATACTTAGTATGGATGCTGTACAATTTACCCAGCTTATTAGCTCATTGAAGCGATTGCCAACTGAAACTGAATGGGTTGAATTTAAAATAAATAATACAGATCCAAACGAAATTGGCGAATATATTTCTGCGCTTTCTAATTCCTCTGCGTTATTTCGTCAGCCATCGGGTTTTTTAGTTTGGGGAATTGAGGATAAAACTCATAAAACCCTCGGTACTACATTCAAACCAAAACTGGCAAAAGCCAAAGGACAAGATCTTGAGAATTGGTTGAGTTCACATACTCATCCACGCATTGATTTTCGTTTCTATGAAGGTGATTTTGAAGGTAAGTCAATTGTTTTGTTAGAGATTCCTGCTGCTCAACACACGCCCGTAAGATTCGTTGATACGGATTTTATTCGAGTTAGTAGTGCAAAAAGAAAGTTAAAAGATTTTCCAGAAAAAGAGCGTGTTTTGTGGGAGTTATTTGGTGAATATAGGTTTGAACGCGAGGTCGCAAGATCGAATGTAAATTCCGATGAAGTATTAAAGATACTGGATTATCCCACCTATTTTGATTTAACAAACCAACCTTTACCCTCCAATCGGGAGGCAATTCTTGAGCGTTTGTTAGATGAAAGAATGATTATCAAAAACGCCCAAGGAACTTACGACATTACAAATTTTGGAGCAATTCTTTTTGCCAAAAGCCTGCGTAGTTTTGACAGACTTTCGCGCAAAGCCTTGCGAGTTATTATCTACAAAGGCAAAAACAAGGTAGAAACAATACGAGAAATTACAGGTGACCGAGGTTATGCAATTGGGTATGAAAACGCCATTACAGTTATAAGCAGCCTTTTACCAGCCAATGAACAAATTGGAAAAGCCTTTCGTCAAGAGGTCAAGATGTATCCTGATATTGCAATCCGTGAATTAGTTGCTAATACATTAATACATCAAGACTTCTCAATTTCTGGAACAAGTCCAATGGTTGAAATTTATTCTGACCGCATTGAGATGACAAATCCCGGGAAGCCCTTGATAGATGTTTTAAGATTTATTGATCATCCACCACGCTCGCGTAATGAAGATATAGCGGCTTTTATGCGGCGAATCAATATTTGCGAAGAACGAGGTAGCGGAATTGATAAAGTTATTCATGCAATTGAACTCTTTCAGTTGCCACCACCCAATTTCAAAGTTAGCGGTAATAATACAATTTCGATTTTATATTCAGATAAACCTCTTTCGGCAATGTCGAGAGAAGAAAGGGTAAGAGCTAGTTACCAGCACGCAGTTTTGCAATATGTGAGTAATGAAAGAATGACAAATGCTAGTTTGCGTGAAAGATTTAATATTGCAGATCAAAATTATCCAATGGCATCAAAAATTATCAAAGAAACTATTAATGCTAGATTAATAAAACTTTTTGATCCAAGTGTTTCTAATAAAGAACGGAGCTATGTTCCTGTATGGGCATAATCTCATGTAACGGTCATGTAATTTATACTTAGTTTCAACTAATAATTTCATGCCGGTGCTTTCTTTAATTGTTGTAATTTCGCAACTTAGGTTTATATGGGGTAATAGTTCTCATGTAATAGCCATGTATCTATAAATTTATAAATAGCGTTTTGAAAGGTAACAGGCAACTATGTTATTAGAAATCACTTTGCCTAGTCATATCGAACAGCATTTGCAAACCGAATGAGGAAATGCTATGCCGCGTCGCGTTGCTGAGGCTTTGGCGGTTGACGGTTATCGCACTGGCATTTGAGTTTGGGCGGAGTCGCGGAAACGCTCGATCTTTCCATCAATGACGCCGACGGTTTTCTTAAATAGCGCGGCAATTTTCGCATTTGAAGATATTGGAGAAATCGAAGCTCAGAGCCAAACACTCGAAGAACTTCTCGCCAAATGATTGTCATTTCCGATATTTCGTCAATAAATTATTTGGTTTTAATCGAAGAGATGGAGCCTGATTTATGCCTAGAAAACCTAACTTGACCTTTTAAGTAAAGACTTTATATGAATCAATAGTTTGTCGTTTAACTAACTTTGTTTGTTTATAAAGATTTAATCTTTCGCAAAAAGCCTAATCGTAAAACCCGCGCTGACTGTAAAAGGATAACCGGGCGTGACGTGAATTCGAGAAATTACATCCTCGCCCGGACGCAGGCGCGATTCAAAGAAGTTTTGCGTTTCGTAATATTTTTTATTCAACAAATTATCAATCGCAAAATTAAAATCCAGCCAGCGCCGCAGACGTTTCGACAAAGCGAAATCAACTACGTCGTGTCCGGCAGCGCGTATGTTTTCATCCAGCGGATCGAGCCGGTAATTGCTGATATGACGATAATTGAGCGAAGAATTAAAACCGTGCAGTTCGTTGAAAACGAGGCTGGCGTTTCCGACAATGTGCGGTGCGCTGTCAACATATTCGCGCGGATTCGTGCCGCGATAAAATGCGTTTAAAACCCGCGTGACGCCGCCGTTTAAGCTCATAAAACGATTGAGACGCGAAGAACCCCGAATTTCAAAACCGTGAGAACGGCTCGGTCCCGAAAACTCGATGCTGCCGTCGTCCGGGATATAAATCTGCTCGTTTGAGCGGTCAATCAAAAACAGGCTCGCGGCGAGAGAAAATCGTTTTGCGTTGTAAGCCGCGCCGGTTTGATAGAAATCCGTCGTCGAGATTTTCGGCGAGTCCGAGTTTCGGATAACTCCGCGAGCGTCCTGACTCGAAATTCCGCGCCCGTAATTGAAATAAAGAGTTGTCGGAAAAGTTTCAAACGGCGACCACGACAATCCGAATTTCGGCTGCAATTTGGTTGCGGATTCTCTTCCGTTTAAATCAATCGGCGCGCCGCGAAGCTCGTATCCGCGAACGTCGAACGTGAAATTATCAACTCGCAACCCGGTTTCGACGCGCAGATGCCCGTTGAAAAAATTGGCGCTGTTTTGAATATAGGCAGCGTAATTGTTGACATTGGCGTGAGCCGATGTAAGCAAAATATCGGGATTTACAAGATTTTCCGGCGTGATGAATTTGCGGTTTGGCGCGCGGTCTATCGAAGGATAAAGTCCGACGTTGATTTGATTGGCGTGAAAATTTCCGCCGACCGTTAAGAGCGATGCGTTGCCGAAAAGTCTGTAAGGCTGTAAAAACTGCGCGTTTGCGCCTTCTTGCAGACGCGAATCGTGTTGCTGAATTTCGTCGCCAAACTGTTCGTCGGTCAGGAAAAAAGTAAAATTCGACCACAAATCAAAAAGCGAGCGCGATAAAAAAGCGTCGGCTTTAAACTGCGCGCCGGAATCGAATTCCTTGCGAAAATAAACGCCGCCGGTCGCCGAAAAAACTTTGCCGCCATTGTCCGGGTCAACAAAACCGAATCTGTCCAATTCGCCCTGCGCGACCAGATCGAGCGGAATTTGTCCCGACGAGCGAAACAAATTTCTGCCCGCGTTGAATTTAAAACCGACGGCTTGTTTGTCGCCGAAATTACGGGTGAAATTTGCCGTCACATTGTCCCGCGTGTAGTTCAAAGGATTTTCAAAAGGACCGTCCGTGCGAGAGCCTTCGTAAGCGACAAACGACGCGACATTTTTTATCTGCGGGCTGTAAGCCAAAAACGTGCGAAAAGTGTTGAACGATCCGGCTTGCAGGCGAAAAGTTAGCTGCTGCGGCAATTCCTCTTTTTGCCGGATGTGAACCACGCCTAAGCCCGAAAAATCGCCGTAAGCGGCGGAAAACGGACCGTTTAAAATCGAAACGTCCTGCACCAGTTCCGGCGACAGCGATTTTAAAGAGCCGAGATAACCTTGCCCGTGACCTTGCGTGCCTTGATTTTGCTGCACGTCGTCAACCAGAATTTTCAAACCGCCGCCGACTCCGCCGTGATCCGTATTGAAACCGAAGCGGCGAATTTCCAGAGACTTTCCGCCGCCTTCGTGCTGTCCGGCATTGATTCCGGCGTTTAAAGTCTGCAAAACCTGATCGTCGCGCGAGAAAAGCGTGTTTTCGTAAATCGAACGGTTGCGGGTTTCAACATCCGGTGCGAGCGTCGCGTCTTCAATCACGACCGTCGCGTGAACCGGCGGGATTTTGTAAGCGATTTTAATTTGCAGATTTTCCGTATTTTCGTCCGAAGAAAAAATGCGAGTTGTAGGTTCGATATTTTTGCCGGAGAACGAAACGGAAACGGCTTCGTGCGGAATTCCGAGCCGAAAATTGCCTTCGGCGTCGGTCGTTGCGTTTAATTTGCCGTCCGCAGTTTTGACTTCAATCGAAACGTTTGGCACAAGCTCAAACTGCTGTGTTTGTGTGACGCCCGACAAAACGCGCGTTTGAATTGAGTTCTGTGCGAAAACGAAAGAACTGAGGGAACAAAAGACAAAGAAAAACACCAAACTTTTGAGCATAAATAAAATTGTCGGGACAAATTCATTTTCAGCTTACCGCCGATTTATTGCAAGATACATTTAATTTACGCAAACCAAAGGGAAACGGTTGTTACAGGAAAGTAAATTTATTTGAGCAAAAGATGATTCAAAAATAAAATACATTTTTTCGCTCATTCGTTAAAAAACCTTTCGTCGCAGACTACAATAGCGGCGAAAGGTTTTTGCGAGCGCTATAATTTTAAATTCTATTTTTCCTCGTAACCGTGCGGATGTTTTTGATGCCAATTCCACGCCGATTCGATAATCGTTTCCAAGTCGGCAAACTGCGGCTTCCAGCCTAACAGCTCGCGCGCTTTTCTCGAATCGGCGATAAGGCGCGACGGATCGCCCGCGCGTCGAGGCGCGACGACGGCTTCAATCGGCTTTCCGGTAACCTTTCGCGACGCTTCGATGACTTCCAAAACCGAAAATCCGGTTCCGTTTCCCAGATTGATGAATTCCGATTCGCCGCCCGCCTGCAAATGTTTTACAGCGAGAAGATGAGCCTGACTCAAATCCAAAACGTGAATGTAATCGCGGATGGCTGTTCCGTCGGGCGTGTCGTAATCGTCGCCGAAAACCGAGATGTGCGGGCGTCGCGCGGCGGCGGCTTCTAAAATGAGCGGAATCAGATGGTTTTCCGGTTCGTGATGCTCGCCGTGCGTATCGGTCGCCCCGCTAGCGTTAAAATATCGCAGCGCGACGAACTTTAAACCGTAAGCCGCGTCGTAATCTTTCATAATCTGCTCACAAAACAATTTCGACCAGCCGTAAGGATTCGCCGGATGCTGTGGATGCTTCTCGTCAATCGGAACATATTGCGGCTCGCCGTAAGTGGCGCAGGTCGAAGAAAACACGAATTTGTTGACTCCGTTGCGGAGCAATTCGTCCAAAAAATGCATTGTTTGGACGGCGTTGTTTTGATAGTAAATATTCGGTTTTTCGACCGATTCGCCGACAAATGCAAACGCCGAAAAATGCATCGCAGCCTCGATTCGGTTTTCCGCGCAAATCCGCCCGACCAATTCCTGATCGCCGATGTCACCATCATAAAATTTAATTCCCGGCGAAATCGCCGCTTGATGCCCGCGCGAGAGATTGTCCAAAACGACGACTTCGCCGCCGTTTGCCCGCAAATCCTCAGCCACGACGCTGCCGATATAGCCCGCGCCGCCCGTTACTAAAATTGCCATTTGTAATAAACCTCTTTTTTAAGTTTCGTTTCGATAATAAATTCGGCGGGCTGCGAACCCGCCGGTAAACAATTTATGATTTTAATTTTAACTCCGTTTGCGGTCGGTACGATTTTTTACGCATCGTTTCGACGCCTTCAAAACTTCGGACTACAAAACGAGCCGTTTTTCACCCGCGCGGCGCGTCAATTTTTCGCGGTCGAAATATTCCAAAAGCGGAATCGCGTACTTTCTCGAAACTCCGGCTAAATCTTTAAAAGTCGGAACGTCAATCATCCGGTCGCCGGTTTTTTCAGCCGCAAAACTGCGCATTTTCTCGACAAGCGCGTTCAAATCCGCCGCTCGAAAATAGAATTCCGGCGTCACGCGCACCAGCTCGCCCGCGTCCAAAAAAAGCTGGAAAACTTTCCGCGCTTGTTCCTTTGTCGTTTTGCTTCCGGCGATTGCTTCCGACAGAACCTGCTCCAAAGTCGGGACTTCCAATTTCGATTTTTGATAAACCCGCTCGATTTTTTCCCGAACGGCGGCATCTTCCGGCGAGAGCTTTTGATTGTGAGCGGCGACGCGCACCACGTCTTTTTCCGCAGAAATTTTCCCCAACGTTTCGAGGCTCGCCAAAACGGCTCGGAAAATTTCCGGCGGCAAATCCGAGAAAACTTTTTCGCGCAGAGTTTCGCGCAAAATGCCGCGCGCGAGCGGTTCGCGGCGGTGATGCTCTTTGATTTCTTCGAGTGTTTTCGCCGCCAAACGGTCAAACGGAGTGCGCGCTAGAAAACGATTTTCGGCTTGGACGATTGATTTTCGCCGTAAATTTTCGGCAATTGCCGCGTCCAAAATCTCCGTCCGCCAAGCCGTTCGCGCCTGCAAATCGCTGCAACTTGCGCCCGCATCGGCGGCGGTTTCGAGAAAAATGTGTGCTTGCGCGGCTTTGTCGCCGTTCGCTTCCGCCGCGAGCCATTTTTGCAGGCGATTTCTAACAATCGCCGCATTTTTGCGACGATGTTTCGCCGCCAAACCATCAATAATTTTTCCGCCCGCAACGGTTCGCTGCGGCGAATACGAGCGAATGATAAATCGTTCGTTCGGCACGGCGACAATCGGACTTTCAAGGCGAAGCTGGACAAAACCTTTTTCGCCCGGCGTGATTTCGCCCGCGTCTTCGAGAACTTGAACCCGCGCCAAAACTTCGGTCGCGCCGACGTGAACCCGAACGCGCTGGCGCGTTTTCAAGCTGCGCGGCGCGTCTCGTAAAACTTCCGTTTCCGCATCGAAAATCTGCGTCGGGCGAAGCGTATCGGGCGGCGCTAAAACTGCGCCGCGCTCGATTTCCGAATAATCAACGCCGCCCAGATTTATCGCGGCGCGCTGACCGGCGCGCGCCCTGTTGACGGTTTTCCCGTGTGTCTGCAAACCGCGCACGCGCACACGCCTTTCGGCGGGCAGCAATTCCATTTCGTCCGTCTCGTTGATTTCTCCAGAAAGAAGCGTCCCTGTAACTACAGTTCCGAAGCCTTTGACCGAGAAAGCGCGATCAACGGGAAGTCGCGGAACGGTTTCATTTTTGCGGGCGGGAATTTTCCGGGCGATTTCGCCGAGCAGTTTTTTGAGATTTTCAATTCCGGCGCCGGTTTTCGCGCTTACTTCCGCGATTGGCGCACTTTCGAGAAAGGAGTTTTGGACAAGCTCTGCGGCGTCGAGCCTGACTAGTTCGAGCAGTTCGTCATCAACCAAATCAATTTTGGTCAAAACAATCAATCCGGTTTTTGTTTCGAGCAGGCGGCAAATCTCGAAATGCTCGCGCGTTTGCGGCATCACGCCTTCGTCGGCGGCTATGACGAGCGCGACCGAATCAATGCCGTGCGCGCCGGCAAGCATATTTTTGACAAAACGCTCGTGACCGGGAACGTCAACAAAACCAATTCGCGCCTCGCCAAGATCAAGTTCCGCAAACCCTAAATCTATCGTAATCCCGCGTCGCTTTTCTTCGGGCAAGCGGTCGGCGTCCGTTCCGGTCAAAGCCCGCACAAGAGCCGTTTTTCCGTGATCAATATGCCCGGCTGTGCCGACGATAAAATCCAAAAGCTCAAGGTTCAAAGCCCAAGGTTCAAGGTTCGAACTTTAACCTTGAACCTTGAACTAATCTACAACTTCAAAATCAATTGATTGAGTGACGGTTTCGTTTTTAACCAAATCTTTGACGATGATTTGCAAAGCGTAATCGCCGGTCAAAGCGTTTGGCGGCAAGCGCATAAATCCGTAATCGTTGATTCGTTTCAAATCCGTTTGCGGTTCGAGCTGCGTCGGCGCTGCCGGAGAATCGGTTACCAATTCCCCGTTGCGGTAAAGCCGGACTTGAACGGTTAATTTCGGCTGCCCCGACGTTTTATCAACGGCGGCGTTGTAGATTTTGTACGAATAACCGAGAACCGCTCCGGGACGAAAGCGGCGAATTGCCGGAGACGAAATTGATTGAACCGGAGAAAAGCCGTTGGCGGCTTCGCCAACCGAAGGTGCCGTCATTTTTCCGTTATTGTTTTCGGCTTCTCCGATGATAGGATTGGAAAGCAGCAGCTTGCCCTTTTGCAATTCCGGGATTTCGATCTGCTGCGCCGCCGAACCGAGCTGACGCGAAGCCGCATCGCGCATCGCGATCCGAAAATTATAAACTCCGGCTTTTTTGACCGGAACGTCAGCCGTATAAATCATTCCGTTTTGCTGAACGGACGCCAGATTAGCCGCCGGAAAACGGACGATGTGCGTTTTGTTAAAATCGTCAACCGGCTCGTTTTTTTCGTTAAATGTAACGGCGACGATATCGAAAACGGCTTTTTTCATTCCGTTCGGCTCGTCCGCAAAAGTGATTTGCCGCCCGTCAACATAAACCAGAGCGCGAACAAAATCGCCGGTTTGCCGGGTATTTCCGTAAAATGCGGACAGCCGCAAATCAAGATCGGCATTCGCCAGCGGCGCGACAATCGCTTCGTAAAGATCGCTCGATTCGGTGCGCGGTTTCGGGCGTATAGCCTCGTTCGTCACGCCGTAAAAGCCCGACCTTGAGCGGACGTTTAAATCCGGCTTTTTGACCTTGATTTCGATTTCGTGAAACTGTTTGCCGCGAAAAGTCTCGTCGCCCGGTTCGTAAGCAATCAGGTAATAACCGCGTTCGAGTCCAAGCGCGCGCCTAACGGGAACATCCAAAAAGTTGTTATTGCGGTAAAACCTGCCGCCGGTTTCATTGGCAAGGAAAAACAAACCGTTTTCCAAAGCTCTTGATAACTTAACCTGGTCTCGGCGCGTACCTTCAATCTCATTCATTTGCATCGAAGGATCGCCCTTAATATTTGGCTGCAGGTCGGAATCGGCACCGATGTGCAAAGGATTGTTGACGCCGCGCACGTCAATCGTGTGAAAAACTACCGACGCCCGCGTCGCCGCGTCGGTCAATTCTCTGGCAATATCGAGCGCGCGTCCCGTAGCGCCCTCTAATCCCTGCAGCGCCAAGCCGTCAGACATCACGAAAACCGTTTTACGCCCGCTGATTCGCTGCAGCCCTCTCATAACATAACGCAAAACGCTGAGCGTCCCGATTGTCTGACGGTCGCGCCCGATTTCTTCTATTTTGTCGCGCGCCGCTTTGCTTTCAGCCGTTTCAAATGTCGGCTGTCTGCTGCTGAGTGTCGAATCGGAGCGCGCCCGATTGAAAAAATCTCCCGTCGCATCGTTGACGCAGCCCATTAGCGGCGGGCGCCAGCGGATTTGTCGAGCCGTTTTCAGCAGACGATTTTTATCCGAAGTGAATTGCTGGAGCATACTGTTTCCGGCTCGCGTTTGATAAATCGCGACAAAATCGTCGGGCTGCATTTGCTCACGGATAAATTTTTCGAGTCCTTCGCGCGCAGCCTGCATACCGAGCTGCGAGGCAAAACAACTACCGTCGTCAACAATAAACGTGAGTAAGCGCCCGGCATCGGCGGCGTTCGCTCGAATCGGAGGCGCAAGCGGAGAGTTTTTATCGTTTTTTCCCGAATTCTTTGCCGTCGCTTGCGCTGCGTTTCGCGTTTCCAAATTGACAAATGAAACACCGGTTATTTTTTGCGATTTGCCGTCTTGAAAAATCTCAAAATCTTCGACGGTCAGATTGGTCACGGGTTTGCCGTCTTTATCAGTAACTGTAGCGTCAACCTGCACCAGATTGGTCGTAATTCTGACCACATCGTCCTGATTTTGCTGGGCGCTCGACGCCTGATTGAGAAAAATCGGCAGAGTGAGCAGAGTTAGAATTGAGAATATTTTTTTCACGTTTTCCTCCTTGTTCAATCTAATTTACCACTTCAAAATCAATCCATTGTGTCGTCGTCCGATGTTTTTCTTTGGCGAGCGCGTCCGTCACAACGATCTGCAAGACATAATCGCCGGGCGGCATTTGCGTCGGCAGAGAGACGGCGTTTTGCGCGTTGATGCGCCGCAAATCAGTTTGTCCGGCGAGGTTTAACGGCGACTGTCTGCCTTCAAAAAACAATTTCCCATCGCGGAAAATTCTGGTTTGCGTTGTTAATTGCGGCTGGCTGCCGGCGTCAGATTTGGCGTTATAAACCACGAAACCGAACCACAAAATCGTTCCGCGCCTAAAACGGCGGAGCGCCGTGTCGGTTTGCGTGTCGGGCGCGTCTTCGGCGTTTTGCGTTTCGGTCGCATTCGGCGGCGGTTGATTTTTGACCATTTTATCGTATTGCGCCGCCGTCAAATTTTGCAGCACAATGCCGGAAATGGTTAGACGATTTTTTTTGAGATTCGGCGCTTCGACGAATTGATTTGCCGCCCCGACTTTTTCGCTTTGCGCGTCGCGCAGAGCAACGCGCAGTTGATATGCGCCCGGTTTTTTAATCGGGACATTGATGTAATAAACAAAACCTTTTTCGAGCAGGCGACGATAATTTTCGTCGTTTTTAACGCTCATCGTATAACTTTTATTAACCGAATCAATCGGCACGCCATTGTCGCCGAAAGTGTAAGCAATGATGTCGAAAACGGCTTTTTTCTCGCCGTTCGGCTCTTCCGTGAATTTCAAATCTTTGGCGCTGACGTGAACGAGCGAACGAATAAACGAGCCGGTTTTGGCTTCGTCGCCAAAGAGCGCATTGAGCCGCAAACCGATTCCGTTTGCGCCGAACGGCGATGTCAGCGCGGAGAAAAGCTGTTGCCGCGCGGTGAGCTTTGTCGTGCGCGGAGCATCCGCTTTGTCTGCGATATTTAAAAATCCGTTGCGATGACGAACGCTCAAACCGGGACGCCGAACGCGAACGGTTAATTTGTTAAAGCGTAATTTCGCCGGATCGAAAGTCGCATCGTCCGGTTGATAGCCGAGCAAATAATAGCCTTTCTGGTCGTCGAGAGATTTTTCAATCGCGCCTTTGATGTCGTTGTTGTTGCGAAAAGCGCGACCGCCGGTTTGCTGCGCCAGATAATTCAAGCCTTCCTGCGTGTCGAAAAGCTCGCTCCGGCGGTCGGAAAGACGCTGTTCGATTTGTTCCGCGGATAATCCGCCGGTGCTGTCGGCTGCGGTCAAACCGAGCGTTTGCAGCCCGCGCGCGTCAACCGTATTAATAACGACCGCCGCGCGATTCGCCAAATCGGTGAGCCGCCGCAGAGATTGCAAAATCCGCTGGCTGGTGTCGAAATTGCCGTCCGCGTCGCGGTTAAAAATGCGAAAGCCGTCGCTCATTAAAACGACCGATTTGCGACCGGGCAATTCGCCCATTCCTTTAATGATAAAATTGAGCGCGCCGAGCGTCCCGACGGCAAAGAAATCAGTGCGAAAATTGTCAAAATCCTGCGCCGATTGTCTTTGTTCTTTGGCTCTCTGGGAGTCTTCTTCCGATCCGGTTTGATTGGCGACCGATTCGCCCAAAGTCGCTTCAATCGGCGCGAACGCTCCGACGCCGGCGCGCCCGGTCGGATTCCAGCGCACTTTTTCGATAGCCGCGTAAAGCTGCCGTTTGTCGGACGTAAAGCTTTGCAGCGCGCCGACTCCGCCGCCCGTGCGAATAATGGCGACTAAATCGCCGGGCAGCACTTGCTCGTCCACAAATCGCTTCAAAGCCGCACGCACATAAGCCGTGCTTTCAAACGACAAACCCAAATCGTCAACGACGAGCGCAATCGTCCGGCGCACTTGTTCGGGGCGCAACCTGCCTGCCGGAACGGGCGGCGCGGCAACAGTCGGCGCGCCTTTTGCAGGTTTTTCGATTGCTTCCGTTTTTTCGGGCATTGCCGAAACAAACGAGAAATTCGTTATTTCCTGCTTGACGTTGTTTTCGTAAATTTCAAAATCGGCGGCGGTCAAATCCGTGACAGGCTTGCCGTCTTTGCCCGTTACAACAGCGTCAATTTGAATCAAGGTGGTCGTAATTTTGACAACATCGTCATCATCAGCCGGCGTCGGCGTCGGGGTCTGCGCCTCTGAGAACGTTGAAAAACACAGGAAAATGAGAGCGAGGAAGATCGTCGAATGAAATCTGTTCACAGTTTTATCTTTCCGGGAAAACACAAGTGATATTTCAAGATTCAATTTCAGGATTTTATGAAATCCTGAAATTGAATCTTGAGAAAGTACTATTGACTTGCAATTTGAAAATCAATCCATTGTGCCGCATATTGGCGGATTCCTTTTTTCGTCGGATCTTTAATAATGACTTGCAAAACGTAATCGCCGGGCGGCATATCTTTTCCGACCGTGAAGGCGCCGCCGATTGTAACCTCTTGCGAACCGGAAGCGGTGGTCAAATTCAGCGGATTTTCCTGACTGGCGAAAACCTCCTGGTCGCCGCGGAAAACTCTAAACTGCGAGACCAGATTTGAGCCGACATTTTTCAGGTTGTAAACTTTGACTCCGAACGAAATCTGACCGTTCGGACGAAAGCTGCGAACGGCAACGTCGCGCTGGGCTTTGGTTTGAATCACCTGAACTTCGTCCTTTGCATTTCTTCCAGCCGGGGCGGAGCCTTCCAAAACGATTCCCGATAAAACAAGCCCGCTTTTCTTCAAATTCGGAACTTCGATAAATTGATACGCGGAGCCGATTTGTCCGCTTGCTTCGTCGCGCAGGGCGACGCGCATCTGATACGCTCCCGGTTTTTTGACCGGCACGCCGACGCTTAAAACCAATCCTTTTTCGCGTATTTCCCTCAAGCCCGCGTCGCGCGCTTTGATGGATTGAGTTTGATTGATTTGTTCGATAATCGTTCCGTTATCTCCGAAAATAACAGCCAGAATCTCGAATTTAGCTTTTTGCCAACCGTCTGCGTCTTCGACAAATTTTAAATCGTCGCCTTTGACGTGAAGCAGAGCGCGCATCAAGGCTTCCTTTTTCTCATTTCCGGCGTAGAGCGTCGTCAACCGCAAATCAATATCTCCGCCGGCAAACGGCGAAGTAATCGCGGCGAGAATCTGTTCGGCTGGCGTCTTCGGTTTCGGATTGATTTCCGAATCGGTAATGCCGAAAAAACCGCTTCGGTAACGCACTGTCAAACCCGGTCGCTTAACTTTGACCGTTAGTTTGTTAAACCGCCGTTTATTCGCGTCGAACGCTTCGTCGTCGGGCTGATAAGCGAGCAGATAATAACCTTTCTGGTCTTTGAGCATCAGCTCGATGCCTTTCGGAATGCTATTTTGGTTGACAAACGCAAAACCACCTGTATTTTCAGACAGATATTCAAGACTCTTCTGCGTTTGAAAAAGTCTGTTGCGCCGCTCGTCCAACATTTCCGAGACCTGATCCCGAAACAAGCCATGGGTGTCATCGCTTGCCGTCATCATTCCGGGAACTTCCAAACCGCGCGGATCAGCCGCATAAAGAACAATAGAAGCGCGATTTGCCTGTTCGATCAGACGTTCGAGCGCGCCGAAAATACGCACGTTTGTTTCGCGCACGCCGTTTGCATTCGTGCTCATCAACGGAAAGCCTTCGGAAAAAAGCATCATTGCTTTGCGACCGGGCAGCGTCCGCATTCCTTTGATAACGTAATTCATCGCACCAAGCGTGCCGACCGAAAAGGCATCTTCCCGAAATTGATTGTCCTCGTCCGCGTCCCCGCGTTCTTCGGTTCTGCCTTCGACCCACTTGACCCCCGCGCCTCGGAGCGGGTCTCGAAAAGTCACGCCGCTAAGCTGATCTTTAAACGTCGGTTCAAGCGGGCGAAACGATGAAACGCCGACGCGCCCGTTTAAATTAAATTTTACTTTTTCAATTGCCGCATAAAGCAACCGCTTGTCCGACGTAAATTGCTGCAAAGCGCCGATGCCGCTGCCCGTGCGGACGATTGCTACCAGATCGCCCGGCTGCATTTGTTTATCAACGAAATTTCTCAAAGCATCGCAGACTATGTTGACGCTGGCAAAAGACAATCCCAAATCATCAACCACGAGCGCAATCGTCCGCTGAACTTGTCCGGGTTTGAGATTGTTTGGAACAACCGGCGCGGGCGGCGCGTCTTTGGCGACGTTTTTTGGCTCGGCAGCCACAGGTCTTTGAGACTGTATGTTAATAAACGAAAAATTGGTGATCGCCTGTTTTTCGTTGTTCTCGAAAATCTCGAAATCTTCGGCGGTCAAATCCGTAATGACGTTGCCTTTGCCGTCAGTGACGGTCGCGTCAACCTGAATCAGATTTGTGGTGATGACGACGACATCATCCTTTTTTTCCCGCAGCGGTGTCGGCGACGGCGTTTGAGCGAAAATTGAAATAGCGTTGAGCGCAAAACACAAAAACAGAGCGAAGAAAAAGCGTTTCATATTGTCTCCTTGATGAACCTGTTATTGACCGAATATTTGTAATAATAACAAGTTAAATGAACTTTCCAGCCCTAAAATTACGCCTAATCATCGCTCTCGTCAACGCCAAAATAACGCATCCACTCCGACATCTCTTCCGGCTTGACGGTCTCCGCTTTTTTGGAATCATCCGAAACAGCGTCAAACGCGCTCATTTGTTCGCGGAAACGGCGGCATCCCTGAACCGGAGCGCCGCATTTTCTGACGTAAGACGCAAGCTGTCGGTCGTCGGTGACGACAATCAGCGTCCGCCTTTCTTTTGACGCTTCGACAATTCGCTTAATTCGCTCGTCGGCGTTCGAGCCGCGCGCGTTGTAAAATATCTTGACGCTTTTATAAGACGAGCCGTCGGGGAAATTGTTTTCCGGCGCGCCGTCAAAGACAACCGAAACTTTATTTTTTTTCGCCGCCGCAAACCGCGCCAATTCTTCGAGCAAACTTTTACGATTCTGTCCCCCGCCCATTAAGTTGTTTCCGTCAATCAAATAAGACACTTAAATCAATTACGAATTACGAATTTCAAATTACGAATGTCGGAATTTTATCTTTTAAAAATTAAAAATTCTAGTCAATAATTCGCAATTCGTAATTCCGTAATTCGTAATTGATTGCGCTTTTTGTCAAGATAGAATTAGATTGTAAGAAAAAGAACAAACGGCGCGCGGCGCTTTTTTTATGGAAAACATCCGAAAATTCGCTCGGTATTTTCGACCTTATAAATTTAATCTCGTCGTCGGCATTTTGTGCATTCTGGCGACGATGGTTTTCAGTCTGCTGACGCCGTTTCTGGTCGGGCTGGCGATTGACGATTTGCTCGTCGCAGTGACATGGGAAAAGGTGGTTTATTATCCGCTCGTGATTTTGGGCGTTAATTTAATCGGCGATTTCTTTTTGTTCTGGCAGCGGCGGCTTTTAATCAATATGTCGCGCTATATCGAATACGATATGCGGCACGATTTTTACGCGCAGCTCGTTCCGCAATCGCTCGATTTTTTCCAGAGCAACCGCGTCGGCGATTTGATGGCGCGCGCCACCAACGATTTGGCAGCCGTCCGGCAAATGGCTGGACCGATGATTCTTTACACTTTGCAAGCCGTTTTCGGCGTCGCCGTCGCGCTGCCGATGCTGCTCAGGATCAGCCCGCGTTTAACGCTTCTGCTGTTTATCACGATGCCGCTCGTCAGCATCACGGTCAAATATTTCGGCGGACAAATTCACGTCCGGTTTGAGAAAATTCAAGACTTTTTCTCGCAGATTTCCGCTCGCGCGCAGGAAAATCTGACCGGCGTTAGAGTCGTTCGCGCTTACGCGCAGGAAGAAGCCGAGATCGAAAAATTTCAGGAGCTTAACCGCGAATACGCGCGGCGCAATCTCGGACTCGTCAAATTCGCAGCCGCGATGCGCCCGCTCCTTCAATTTTTTATCGGCGTCGGTTTCGTGCTGATTTTTGCGGTCGGAATCCCGATGGCGGCGCGCGGCGAGATTTCCGCCGGAGATTTCACGGCTTTTAATCTTTATTTGCAGCGAATGATCTGGTATTTGATCGCGCTCGGCTACGTCGTCAATCTTTACCAGCGCGGCACGGCTTCTTTAAAACGCATTAACGAGCTTTACGAAATCGAACCGTCAATCGCCGACGCTCCCGACGCGAGCGAACAAAAACCGATTCGGGGCGGAATCGAGTTTCGAGATTTAACTTTCACTTATAACCGGACGCCGGTTTTGCGCGGCGTTGATTTGCACATCGAAGCCGGGAACACCGTCGCATTCGTCGGACGAACGGGCAGCGGCAAATCAACTTTGATGAGCCTGATTCCGCGTCTTTTGGAAGCGCCCGACAATGCGGTTTCGGTTGACGGCGTATCGGTCAAAAAATATCCGCTCGTCCAGCTTCGCCGCTCAATCGGTTTTGTTCCGCAGGAAACGTTTTTGTTTTCCGATACGCTTGCCCAAAACATCGCTTTCGGCGTCGAATCGGCGACGCAGGAAGAAATCGAGAGAGCCGCCGAAATCGCCGGACTCGCCGACGATGTAAAAAATTTCCCGAACGGCTACGAACAGCTTGTCGGCGAGCGCGGAATCACTTTAAGCGGCGGGCAAAAACAGCGCACGGCAATCGCCCGCGCCGTCTTGAGAAATCCGCGCATTTTGATTCTGGACGACGCGCTTTCGGCAGTTGACACGCTCACGGAAGAAAGAGTTTTGCATAACCTGCGCGAAATTCGTCAAAACCGCACGACTTTAATCGTTTCGCACCGCATCTCGACGGTGCGCGACGCCGATTTGATTTGCGTTTTGGAAAACGGCTCGATTATCGAACAGGGAACGCACGAAGAGCTTTTGCAAATCGGCGGCGAATATGCGGATTTATATCAGCTTCAGCTTTTGGAAGAAGAATTGGCGGCGACGACATAATTTATGGCAACCGAAGCGGAAAAATTTCACGAAGAAGAATCTATCGGCAAGACCTACGATTGGCGCGTCACGCGGCGATTAATGCGTTATCTGAAACCGTACGTTTATTTAATCATTCCGGCTCTCTTTCTGACGCTGATTCTCAACGTTTTGGGCAGTCTCCAGCCGTGGTTTACCAAACACGCGATTGACGACTTTATCACGCCGCGCAATCTTGAAACGACCTGGTTTTCCGTCGGACAGCTTGCCTTGAGCGGCATTTATTCGTTTGTCGCCGTGTTTTTAGCCGTTTGGACGTTTCGTTTCGCGTCGGCTTATTTTCAGGAAGTTTTATTAAATCGCGTCGGACAATATGTGATGTACGATTTGCGAAGCGAGATTTACGCCAAGCTGCAAAAACAGGAAGTCGCTTATTACGACCGTTACCCGGTCGGCAGAATTATTACGCGGATAACGTCGGACGTGGACGCGCTCAACGAATTGTTTACTTCGGGCGTGATTGACGTTCTGGGCGATCTGGTGATTATCGCGGCGATTGTCGGGCTGATGTTTTGGATGGATTGGCGACTCGCGCTTGTTTCTCTGATTACCGTCCCGCTGCTTTTTACGGCGACAAACTGGTTTCGCAAACACGCGCGGCGCGGTTTCGATCAGGTTCGCACGCGCCTTGCTAAGCTCAATGCCTTTTTGCAGGAACATATTTCGGGCGCAAACACCGTCCAGCTTTTTAACGCCGAGAACAAAGCCTTAAAGCGTTTTGACGACATCAACACCGAATATCGTGAAGCAAATATCGAAACTATTTATTATTATTCGGTTTTCTATCCGCTCGTAGATTTTATCGGTGCAATCGGAATTGCAGTGGTTATCTGGTACGGCGGTTACGAGATTTTGACGGCGATTTCTGCTAGTCAGCAGGCATTAACGGTTGGAACGGTGATCGCTTTCGTTCAATTCTCGAATTTGCTGTTTCAACCGATTCGTGACCTTTCCGACAAATTCAACGTTTTACAGGCGGCAATTGTCGCTTCGCATCGGATTTTTCAGCTTTTGGATCGCCCGGTTTTAATCGAATCGCCGGAAAATCCGAAAAAAAGCGGCAGAGCGCGCGGCAGCATCGAGTTTCAAAACGTCTGGTTTGCTTATAAAGATGAAGATTGGGTTTTAAAAGACGTTTCGTTCGCGGTCGAGCCGGGACAATCAATCGCGCTCGTCGGTCACACGGGAAGCGGCAAAACGACGGTCACAAATCTCCTGATGCGTTTTTACGACGTGCAGAAAGGCAGAATTTTATTGGATGGCGTTGACGTTAAAGATTGGGATTTGGAATCTCTGCGCCAGAATTTCGCGGTCGTGTTGCAGGACGTTTTTCTGTTTTCAGGCACGATTGACAACAATATCCGCCTCGGAGACAAAGAAATCAATGACGGAACAGTTAAGTGGGCGGCGGAAGAAGTTCACGCGGCAGAATTTATCGAGCGATTGCCGGAAAAATACAACGCCGAATTAAAAGAACGCGGCGCGGGACTTTCGGTCGGGCAGAAACAACTGATTTCGTTTGCCCGCGCTCTGGCTTTTAATCCGGCGATTCTGGTTTTGGACGAAGCGACCAGCTCGATTGACACCGAAACCGAGCAGCTAATTCAGCAAGCCGTCAATCGCGTAATGCAGGAACGCACGTCAATCGTCGTCGCGCACCGGCTTTCGACCGTTCAGCGCTGCGACAAAATCCTCGTTTTTCATCACGGCGAATTGCGCGAATCGGGAACGCACAACCAGCTTTTACAAATCAAAGGTTTATATTGGCGGCTTTACCAACTGCAATACGCCAATGCGCCCGAACGCAATCGCGCATCGGAAAACGGCTCGTCAAACGGGCGAATTGCTTTTAACGAATAAAATAGACCGCAGATAATTCAGGTTGTGCAGATAAAACGCAGATTTTTTTAAACAATAAAATCATCCGCGTCTTATCTGCCAAATCCGCGTTATCTGCGGTCTATTCCTAAAGCAGTTGTTCGTTTTCTCAAAAAATAAAGCGACAGCACAAATGCGGCGAGCATAATCGCGGCTGCCGTCCAGAAGGTGCGAAAAATCGAAAAATCGCTGATGTGAATTTCATTTGTCGCCGCCGCGCTGTAAAGCAAAACGCCCGCGAGCGCAGGTCCGACGGCGCGCGCCAGACTCGCGCTCGACTGCAAAATTCCGAGTCCCGCGCCCTGTTCGTCGGGCGGCGAATAGAACGAGCCGAGAGTCGTCAAAGCCGGATTTGAAATCGAGTTTCCGAACGCAAAACAGGCGATTCCGGCGAGCAATCCGACGAGTCCGCCGATTGCGGGCGAGACGAAAGGAACGGCGAATAACGCCGCCGCCATCACCATCGCTCCGACGACAATCAGCCTTTTTTCTCCGAATTTCCTCGTCAGAATGCCGACCGCGCCGCCTTGCAAAATGGCTGAAAGCCCGCCGATGAAGGCGAATAAATATCCGTTTTCCTGCTCGTTGTAACCGAATCGGAACTGCGTGTAAAGCACGAAAGCCGTTGTCATAATCGAAAAGGCGGTGATGATGAGAAAATATAAAACGTTGACTACCGCCAAGTTCTGATTTTGAAAAGATTCGCGCAAAATCGAGAAACGGTTGCGGATTTTGCCGAGCGTTTTTCCCGCCTTGACCGTTTCCGGCAATACGAAATAAAGCAGAATCGCGTTAAACAGCGCGAGCGCGGCGACGGCGTAAAACGGAACGGATGAACCGTAACGGCTTAAAATGCCGCCGATTGCCGGACCGAAAACAAAACCCAAACCGAACGCCGCGCCGATTAAGCCCATTCCTTTGGCGCGATTTTCCGGCGTCGTAATGTCGGCGATATAAGCCTGCGCGGTCGAAATGTTGCCGCCGGTGATGCCGGCGATGATTCTGCCTAAGAAAACCAGCCACAAAGCGTTTGCCAAGCCGACAATTAAAAAACCGATGCTTGATCCTAAAATGCTGAAAAACAAAATCGGTCGCCGCCCGTAACGGTCGGAAAGCTGACCTAGAACCGGCGCGAAAATAAACTGCATCAGCGAATAGACGGCGGTCAGCGCGCCGACTTCAAACGCCGTCCCGCCGAAATGCTCGACGTAAAAAGGCAAAATCGGAATCGCAATTCCGAACCCGACCAGATCAATAAAAACCGTGAGAAAAATAACCGTGAGCGGCGACGCAAAAAATCCGTTTTTGGATTGCGCAATGTCGCTCTCGCGCATTTTGAGCGCATCGTCGGTTATTTCAATTTCCTCCGCTCCCAACCCTTGACTCATATAAAACATTTTAGCCGCAAACGCGCGTAAAAAGCACAAGCGAAACTTTTGCTTTTTCGCGTCTTTTCCGGTCAATCAATGAATTGTAGTAAGATGCGATAAACAATCTTTCGTTGACAATAAAATCGAATCAAACGGAGCTAAGGAAAAAGTGAAATCAAAAATCAGCCTGCTTTTTACTGTTTTAAGTCTCTCTCTTTATTTCGGCGCGTTTTCTCCCGCCGAAGCGCAAACAAATACACCTCGCAATCAACAAACAACCGCTGCGGCGGCAAACGCGCCAGCGCCGGAAATCAATTTTACGGTCGGAATGTCAAAGCCGTGGACGCATCTTTTGGAAGTCGAAATGCGTTTGCGGGGAAATCTCGGAGGGCAAACCGAAATCGTGATGCCCGTCTGGACGCCCGGCTCATACCTCGTCCGCGAATACGCGCGTCACGTAATGGATTTTGCCGCGAAAAATGCGGGCGGGAACAATCTCGCGTGGGACAAAACCAACAAAAACACCTGGCAGATTCAAACCGGCGGCGCGAATGAAATCGTTGTCACTTACAAAGTTTACGCCAATGAATTAACCGTTCGGACAAATGAACTAAACGACGAACACGCATTTTTTACGCCCGCCGCGCTTTTGATGCACCCGAAAGGACAAATCAACGCGCCTTCGACCGTGCACGTTGCGCCTTACAAAAATTGGAAAGTCGCCACCGGCTTGCCGCAAACCGGACAAAACACTTTTCGCGCCGAAAATTTCGACATTTTGTACGACTCGCCATTTGAAGTCGCGGATTTTAAAGAATTTACGTTTACCGCTATGGGAAAGCCGCATCGCTTTGTTATTGACGGTGAAGGCAATTACGATATGACGCGGTTTGAACGTGACATTCCGAAAATCGTCCAAGCTTCAGCCGCAATTTTCGGCAACGAAGTGCCGTATGAAAATTATCTTTTTATCACAAACCTGCGCGGCGGCGGCGGGCTTGAACACTTAAACTCGACCGCTTTGCAATTTAATCGTTTCGGTTTTACCGGCGGTCGTTATAACGGTTATTTAGGGCTTGTCGCTCACGAATTTTTCCATCTTTGGAATGTCAAACGCATTCGCCCCGACTCGCTCGGACCTTTTGATTATTCAAACGAAAATTACACCAAATCGCTGTGGATCGCCGAAGGCGGAACGGATTATTACGCGAGCCTGATTATGCGCCGCGCCGGTTTTGTGACCGACCAGCAATTTTTAGGGGAAAAAGCCGCCGGAATCGCCGCTTTGCAGGAACGTCCCGGACGTTTTCAAACGAGCGTCGAAGAAGCGAGCTTTGACGCCTGGATTAAAAATTACCGTCCCGATGAAAACGCGATCAACCGCGAGATTTCTTATTACGACAAAGGCGACATCGTGATGATGATGCTCGATCTGGAAATCCGGCGCTCGTCGGGCGGCTCAAAATCTATGGACGACGTGATGCGCTTTCTCAACAACGAATTTGCCAAAAAGAACCGCAATTACTCGCCGCAGGATTTTCAGCGAATTGCCGAACAACACGCTGGAAAAAGTCTGGACGATTTTTTCCGCAGATATGTGCGCGGACGCGAGGAAATTGATTACAACTCTATTTTCCAATCGTTCGGAATTCGTCTTGAAACAGCAGTTCCGAACGCCAAACCGCAAGCAACTCTGGGCGCTAATCTCACACAAACGGGCGAGCGTCTGACCGTTTCCGCAATTCCGGTCGGAACTCCGGCTTACGAGCAGGGCTTAAATACCAGCGACCAAATCATTGCAGTTGACGGCGTTCGCGCCACGCAGCAATTTTTAAACAGTTATCTCGCCGAGAAAAAACCGGGAGATAAAATTAAATTAACCGTTTTTCGCTTCGACGATTTGCGCGAAATCGAAATCACGCTGGGCAGCGAAGCGCCGGAACAATTCCGTTTCGTCGCCGTGCCGAATCCGACCGGCGAGCAAAAAAGGCTTTATCAAGGCTGGCTCGGCGCTGAACTGAAATAAAGGATGAAGTATGAACGATGAATGATTTGTTCCGCGTTCATCATTCATCGTTCCTCATTAACAAATGGCTTTACCGCAGGAAAAACTATTATTTTCGCCCGAACAATATCTCGAATTCGAGCGCGAAGCCGAAGAGCGAAGCGAATATTACGACGGCTACATCGTCAAAATGGCGGGCGAAAGTTTATCGCACAGCCGGATTTGCGTAAATTTAGCCGGTGAAATGCGAAACCTTTTGCGTGGCAAACCGTGCGAAGCGTTATCGCCGAACATGAAAGTCCGCAGTGAGAACAAAGGAATGTTTGCGTACCCGGATTTGACCGTCGTCTGCGGCGAGCCGGTTTTTCACGACCGGCAGCGAGATGTTTTGCTTAATCCGCAGGTGATTTTTGAAGTGCTGTCGCCTTCGACCGAAAAGTTTGATCGCGGCGCAAAATTTATGCGTTATCAATCAAAACTGCCGTCGCTGTCGGATTACGTTCTCGTGTCGCAGGACGTTCCGTTTGTCGAGCATTACGCCAGACAAACGGGCGGCTGGCTTTATGTTTCGGTTTTTGGAACGGAAAACAGTTTGCCCATTGATTCGATTGACTGCACCATACGTTTGAGCGAAATTTACGAGCGCGTCGAATTTGACCAAAAGCAAATGAGCGATTTTCTGGATGATCTGGAGGACGAGGATTAAAAACAAATTCTTTAAAATGAATTCCAAAAGCCGAAAATTTATTTCCATTGTTCTGCTTTCAGTAATTTTGGCGGCAGCGGCTTGCCAGCAGCCAGAGGCGACAAAACAAATGGTGCGCCCGTCGTCGCTGCGCGATGTTCCGGCGCAGCGTTTGAGTTATCGCTACGAGGCGGACGTTCCCGCGCCGCCTGATGCAGTACAGATGAATCAGCAGCAAAAGCTGACGGCGATTCAAGCCGATTTCGACCAGAATCGCCCGCAGGACACGCTTTATAAAACAGTTCTCTCGCCCGATAAACAGCGCGTTCTGGCGATTTTTAACCGCGCGACCGACGAAAAGCAGGAATATCGGATGGATTTGTACGACGCGACCGGAAAATTGATTCGCAAAATCACGCCCGAAGGATTGTCGCTTGTTTTTCCCGATATAGTTTCGTGGTCGCCGAACAGCGAAACGGTCGCTTTTACAGGATCGCGCCGCGTTTCTGCACAGAGTCAGGAAATCGTGCAGGAAGCGCCGGCGCCGCCGTCGCTCGAAGATGAAAATCAAAACGCCGCGCCGGCAAATTCGCCCGCTGCAACGGCTTCGCCCGCACCGAATGCTCCGGTTATGACGTTTCGCACCGAACAGATTTATCTCGTTAACCGCGATGGCGCGGATTTAAAACCGTTGACGCAAAAAGAAGGCTTGATTTATTTTTATTTCGCGTGGTCACCCGACGGCGCGATGCTCGGCGCGCTTGCCGCCAAAGAAAATGAGTGGCAGGCGATGGAAACGCAAGCCGCATCGCGCGGCGAGCTTCTAAGACCGCTCGGCAGACCAAGGCTTTTGGAAAAAAACGGGCGCGAGCGTCTGCTCGATGATAATTTGTCTGACGTGCACCCGGTTTTCTCGCCCGATTCGTCGAAAGCGGCGATTGCTTACCGAACCGACGTGCGAATTTACGACGCGGTTGGAAACCAGCCTTCTTCTGCGGCAATTCCGCTGCAAGTCCAGCTTTTAACGTCTTCCCAGGCGTTTGACGACAAACAAAAAGGGCAAACAGCACCGGCGAACAACGCTCCCGTGACGACTTTGCCAAGCGCGCAGCCGCCCGCGTCGTTTAATCCGATTGTCGCCTTGCGCTGGTCGCAGGACGACGCGCTTTATTTGCAAACCGGCTACGTCAAAGATTTTACGAGCGGCGAGCTGGTGCGCTCGTTTATGCGCTGGCACAAATTAAACCTAAGCCCGCAAGGGGCAGTTTTGAATTAAAAATATGATGGAATTTAAAAGTGTAGAAGAAATCTACAGTGCGCTCGACAAAATGCGAAGTAAAGTCGTTGATGCGGTTTCTGATTTGAGCGACGAGCAGGCGAATTTCCGTTCCAGCGAGGAAAAGTGGTCGGCGATTTTGATTGTCGAACATCTGGCTAAAACCGAAGCGAATCTGGTGCGCGTCGTCGGCAAGCTTTTGGGAAAAGCCGAAGCCGAAAACCAGCCTTCGGACGGAAAAATCAATCCGCCGGTTTCCTTTGCGGCAATGGCGGACAGAGCGCGCACGGAGCGATTTCAAGCACCTGCGTTTATTGCTCCCGAAGGCGCGGCGAGCTTGAGCGAATCTTTGGAACAATTGGCGCAATCGCGCGCCGCGCTGCTCGAAATGCGACCGCGCATCGAAGCGGTTGACTGTTCAAAAGTCGGATACCCGCACCCGGCTTTCGGGAAATTTAATCTGTATCAATGGCTCGCCTTTATCGGTATTCACGAATTGCGTCATCTGGCGCAAATAGAAAATTTGCTAATCGCTCAAAGCCAACAAACGCGGAATAATCATTGAGAAATAAAAAGCGCGAAGAATATTTTTATTCTTCGCGCTTTTTATTTTCAGGGCAGTGTTCCAAATTTCAATAAATGCTCCCTGTTTTCATTTGGTTACTGCCGCTGAAATTCGGGTGAACCGAGAACCAGACCTAAAATTTTAACGACTTCGGCATTACCGCTCGGCGGCAATAGCCGAACTTGATTTCCCTGATTTCGGCGTCCGCCGCCTTGCGGCATCGAAGCGTTTTCCATCATCGCGTTGTCCGCGTCTTTCGGAGCGTCGAGCTTTGGTTCGGGCACCGGCTGACTGAGCTGTTTGAGCAGCGTTTGTTTTGTCGCAGGCGAAACTTCGTTGTGCAAAACTGCGGCGATAAAAGTTTCCAGAACTTTTTCTTTGTTGTCCGGGTCTCGTCCGACAAATTTCGTTAAATCAACGCGCGTTCCCGGAATCCGGTTTGCAGACAAAGCCAAGCCGTAATTCAAACGCTCCAAAAGCGCGCCCGTGTTGACCCAATCTTCCGCCGTGTCGGGATAGCCGGTCGGCGCTTGATAACCGTAAAGCGGCTCGCCCATTTTCGCCAGCATCGCTTGCAGCGCCGGACTCGCGTTCGTGTCCGCGTTAACGGCGCGAAGCGCGCTCGCTAAAACTTCAAACGGGGTTTTGATTTTCGCACGGTAATTTTCCGGCGCGAAAAATTCGGGTGAATTAAACAACGCGCGCAAAGTCGTTTTGATGTCGCCGTTTGATTTTTGGAAAGCGTCGGCGACTCGCGCGACCAATGCTTGGCTCGGATTATCCGAAACGAATTTGACAACCAATTTGCGGGCGATAAATTTTGCGGTCGAAGGATGTTTGACCAGAATATCAATCACCTTTAAACCGTCTTCGATTCCGCCGCCTGCCGGAATTTTTTGTCCCAAAACGGTTTTCTCGCCTTTGTCGTGCGCCCGTTCGTTGAAATAAAACGTGCCGCTTTCGGCATCTTCGGGAAGCCCGGCAAGACGCTGCATTCTGCGCCCCAACTTTTCGCCCGCTTCGCCCATCGTTTGAGCGGCGGCGCGGCGATAACCGCGAGGGTCAACAATCGTCCAGCCGGTAAAAGCGCGGGCGATTTCCTGAATATCTTTTTGCGTGTAGCCTCCGTCAACTCCGAGCGTATGCAACTCCATCAATTCGCGCGCGTAATTTTCGTTGATTCCGCGTTTTTGTCTTTGCTGATTTTGCGCTCGCTGCTGTTGCTGCTTGATGCGCTGCTGAATTTCCGCATCGTTCGCATTAGGATATTGCTCGCGCAGGCGTTCCATCATTCGCGGCGGAATTTGACCGCCGTTTCGCTCAATTCTTTCTAGGCGTCGGTTTGCTCGCGGATTTTGATTGTTGTTTTCGGCAACCGATTGAAAATTGTCTAGGAAAAACAACATTGCCGGACTTTTTGCGGTGGCTGTGAGCAAATCGCGGAAATTGCCGAGCGCGTTCGGGCGAATCACCGCGCGGTCGTATTCGGGCAAAAACCAGCGCGTTGCGGCTTTACCTGCGAAAACGTTGAAATGATTTGACCAAAAATCAACCATTTGCTCGTTTAATTGGCGCTCGCTATAAACCGCGCGCAAAATCCGCGAAGCGTTTAACTGCTGCGTGATTTGCTGCGGGCGGCGCAAATCGTTTTCACGGTAGATTTCTGCGATTCTCTGTTGATACTCGCGGCGCTCGGCTTCGGACAAATTTGCCTGATTCATTGGTTGAGCGTTCGGCTCAACATCCTGTTTCATTGCCATCGCGCCGGTTTCGTTTTTCTTTTCTTTGCGAGCGGTTTTCAAATCGCCTTTTAATTGTTTGGCGTTGACGCCGTTTTCACGCGCGGCGATTTGCAGCACTGCGTTCGGATTCGGATATTTGGCAAACAATTCGGCGTTCGAAAGCCGTAAAACTTCCAGATTTTTAACCCTCGCTTCGGCTGCTGAATCTTCAATTTTTTCGGGTCCGAGCTGCTGCTCAATGTATTTTTCAAAACCGATTTGACGGACTCTTTCAACGTCGCCGGGGCGAGCGCCATAACCCAAACGATTGAGAACGTGAAGGATTTTTTGCTCTTCGGTTAATTTTTTGATTTCAACCGCAGACTTTTTCGCTTGCGGCTGATTCATTTTTTGCGCCGTTATCGTGAGCGGCAGCGCAAACATCGCGGTCAGCGCAAACGTCGCCAAACCTTTGTGAACGCTCTGATTGAGAAAATTTTTGCTTCGGGCAAATTTCATTTTGCTTTCACCTCTGTAAATTTTTTATAAATGCTTTTTTCGGCAACTTTCGTGTCCGTTGTTTGTTTAGACGCCCCGCGCGGAGAAAAAGGCGAAAACAATTTGCGGCAAACCCGGAAAAGCAACAATCCGCGCGGCTTGCGACATCACAACAGGCAAGTCAAAATTTGGTTTTTCAGACAAAAATTTTTAGACTGTTAACGCAAATCTTCCCTGTAACAAAAAGGACAAAAATTATGTTTCGTCTCCCTTTTTTGATTTTGGTTTTATGTTTTTCGGCGACGTTTGTCGCGGCTCAAACGACGGCTTTAACATCGAGCAATTCGCAAACGAAAACTTTCGCCGAATATTCGTTTGATTTGCCGAACGCGACCTGGCGCGTCATTTCAGCCAAAGACGAACCGGAAACCGAATTGGTTTACGGCGACCGCAGCGACGGTTTTTTGGAAATTCGGAAACTTTCAATGGTTGGCAACGCGACTTTAGCCGAAACGATTGACCGCGAGCAAAACCAGAAGCTCCAATTTCTGCCGAATTTCGTGAACGGCAAAGAAGAAAATTTCAAAGGCAGCTTGAACGGCAAGGTCGCCAATTACGAATTCACCAAATCGGGCAATCCGATGATCGGGCGGGCGTATTTCCTCCAAGCCGATGACAAAACCATTTACGTCCTGCGTTTTACCGGCGACCGCGACAAGCTCAGACTGATTCGCAACCAGACCGATTCTATAGCCCGCACTTTCAAAGTGAAGAAATAAAAAATTAACGGTTATCATTTTGCCGTTAATTACTGAAAGATAAAACTATCAACTATCCACTATTAACTATCAACTGTTTTCCAATGCAAAACAGTTGATAGTTAATAGAGGATAGTTCAATGATTCTTTTAATCAATTTAATTTTTGCATCGGTGTTTAACTGTTGATTGTTGGAAGAAATTTCGCGCCGAACGGCAAAATATAGCCATTTAAATTTCCGTCAATTTTAGAGAAAGCATCCGATAAATTCTCCACCGGAATAAGGCGCATTTTTTTTACCGTTTCCTCCTGCAAATCTGAAATCAAATAAATTTTAAAACGCTCGGCTTTTTCCATCAGCGACCAGGCTGTTTGCCCGTTGACTTGAAATTTGGCGCACAAATTTTCGGCTAATTCCTGGGAATTTTCAGCCGCGAACCAATCGAGAAAATCGTTTTTACCTAATCCGTCGTCACATTCCGCCAGCCAAACAATCGTCCCGCCAACGGCGCAGGCGTGAGAAGCCATTTCGAGGGCTTTGTGTGCCTGAATCAAGTTTAAATCAAGCGGTGCGCCGCCCGCGCTGACAACAACAAGCGGGCGTTTTTCCGCAATTTCAATCGAAAAATTCTCGGCGTAAAATTCGCAGGCTCGCTCGTGAGAGGTTTTCCAGTTTCCGGCAAAGACTCGCGCCGCGCTTCCGGCTTCGTCAACAATTGTGTTGACGGCAAAAGCCGGATTGATTTTTTCGACCGCTTCAAGAAATTCTTCGTGAACCGGATTTCCCGCGAGCCGCCCGACTTCGATTCCGGCGCGTCGCCCTTTTTGTTCGCAATCGAAAATCAATTGATGAGTCGCGTTGACGGTTTTTTCCGAAGCCAAACCGGGACAAATTAATTTTCGCCCGCCGCCGAAACCGGCGAAATAATGAAAATTGACGCCACCGATGAGAATGATTTTGTCGTGTTCCACGAGAGCGCGGTTTAGCTCAATCGGAATTGCGCGTTTCGTTTCGCCAAAATCAACAAACTGATTTGATTCGAGTCCGGCGAGTCGCATCAAATCGCGCGCGTTGTGTTCGATTGTGCGAATCCGCTGCGCGATAAACGACGTAATCAGCTCGCGTTTTTCTTCTTCTGTAACCGGGCGATGAATTCCGACGGCGAAAATAATACGAATGTCGAACGGCGCAACGCCGTTTGCAATCAACCGCCGGACGAGCAAATTAACAATCTGCCCGCTCGCTGCCCGTCTGGTTGCGTCCGGCACGACGATTAAAACCGAATCTCCAGCTTCGACGATATTTTCGAGTGTTTCCGAATCAATCGGCGAATCGAGCGCGGCGTTAATTTCGACATCGGAAAGCGCGGCGAGATTTGTTTCTTTCGCCAAAATCTCAAACTGCCGTTCGTCAAAATCGAACGCAATTTCTGATTTTCCGTATGCTAAATTAACTGTCGCCATTTCAATAAAAATTTGACCGCCGAGACGCGGAGACGCAGAGAAAGTTAAAGAAAATAAGAGAAACAATTCTTTTTATCTCTTTTGTTCTAAACTCTGCGTCTGCGGCGTCTCGGCGGTTCAAATAAACTTTACTTAGTTTCCATCCAGCTATCGCCGATTCCGGTTTCGACCACGAGCGGCACGTCCAGATTCGCGGCGGTTTCCATCGCTTGTTTGGCGATTGCGGCGGCGCGTTCGGCTTCCGGTTCGGGCGCTTCCAACAATAATTCATCGTGAACCTGCATAATTATTTTTGCCCGCAGATTTTCGCGTTTTAGAGCCTCCTCTACTTTGAGCATTGCGAGCTTTACGATGTCCGACGCGAGACCTTGAATCGGCATATTGATGGCTTCGCGCTCGGCGCGCAGACGGACGTTGTGATTTCGGTCAGCGATGCCGGGAATCGGGCGGCGGCGACCGAAAAACGAAGCGACATAGCCTTGTTCGCGCGCCGTTTCAGGCGTTTCTTCCATATAACGGCGGACGCCTTTGTAAGTCTCGTAATAATCCCCAATCGCTTTTTTCGCTTCTTTCAGGCTCAAGCCCGTTCGCGCCGACAAACCGTAAGGCTCGACGGCGTAAGCGATGGCGAAATTGACGATTTTCGACAAGCGGCGTTTTTCTTTCAAATCCGCATCGCTTTTCGCGCCGAAAACCAGACGCGCGGTTTGAGAGTGGATGTCTTCGCCGTTTTTAAATGCCGCGCTCATTACTTCGTCTTTCGTAACGTGCGCCAGAAGCCGCAATTCAAGCTGCGAATAATCGGCGGAAATTAAGCAATTTCCTTTTTCCGGCACAAATGCGCGGCGGATTTTCTGCCCCAATTCGGTGCGAATCGGAATGTTTTGCAGATTCGGATTTGAGCTTGAAAGCCTGCCGGTTGCGGTGACGGCTTGATTTAACTGCCCGTGAATCCGCCCGTCCGCGCCGACTAGCAGCGGCAGAGCGTCGGTGTAAGTCGCCCGCAATTTTTCAAATTCGCGGTACTCTAAAATAAGCCGCGGCAATTCGTAGGTTTCGGCAAGCTCGGCGAGAACGTCGCGGCTTGTCGAAATTTGTCCGGTTGCAGTTTTCTTGCCTTTGCCGATATTTAATTCCTGCAAAACTTCACCGACTTGTTTCGGAGAATTGATTTTAAACTCGCGTCCGGCTAGCTCGTAAATTCTGGCGGTAAGTTTTTCGATTTCGACGACAAAAGCCGTCGAAAGGTCGCGCAGAACGTCAACGTCAGCTTTCATCCCGACCATTTCAATGCGATGCAGAAGGGGCGCGAGCGGCAATTCCATTGTTTCGTAAACGATGTCCAAACCGTTTTCCTCCAAACGGTTTCGCAAAACGGGCGCGACGCGGGCGGTAAAATCCGCTATTTCGGCAAGACGGAATTGTTTTTCATCCCAGTTTTCCGGGATTTCCAGCGCGCTTTCCGCGCCGACGGCTTCGCGCGCGAGATTGATTAATTCATAACGATTTCGCGTCGGGTCGAGCAGATAAGCGGCGAGCAGAGTGTCTTCCGTGACGCCTTCAAGTTCGATTCGGTCGCGCGCCAGAATCGCGGTCGCGCGTTTGATGTCGTGAACGAACTTTTGCAGAAAGCCGTTTGAAAGCGTGTCGCGCAGAGGCGCAAGCGCAGCGTCGCGTCCTTCTTCAAAATTTTCGAGATCAATCAAATGCGAGACTCCGGCGGCGGTCGCAATCGCAACGGCGGTCGGCGCGGTTTCGTTGTAAGAACCGAACTGTTCGCCCGCGCCTGCCGGAGTCGCACCGTCAACCGCGAGACCGAAATAATCGGTTTCCCAGAGTTTGCGAACGAGCGCGTCCAATTCGGCGCGATTTTTAATGATTTTGTAATTTTGCCGGACGTTTGACGCGGCGAAAACGTCCGAAGCTGTCGCGGCGTCGGCAAATTCGCGCGTCAGGGATTGAAACTCCAATTCGCGGAACAATTTGTAGGCTTCGGCGCGGTTCGGCGGGCGAAATTTCAGTTGATCCAAATCAAGCTCGACCGGCGCGTTGAGATGAACGGTCGCCAGTTCGACCGATTGACGAATAATCGCCTGATTGTTTTTTAAAGATTCGCGGTAAGTTTTATGCTTTACCTCGTCGGCGTGGGCGAGGACGTTTTCGACCGAGCCGAATTGCTGAATCAGAGTCGTTGCGCCTTTTTCGCCGATTCCGGGAGCGCCGGGAATATTGTCCACACTGTCGCCCATCAAACCGAGCAAATCAATAATTTGTTTCGGCTCATTTATTCCGAATTTGTTTCGCACCCATTCTTCGTCGCACCATTCAATCGGTGGCACGGGCACCTTTCGTTTGACGACCTGCGAATTGTGCCGCATACAGATGATGTTCGGGTCTTTGACAAGCTGGCACAAATCTTTGTCGTTTGAAACGATCACCGCCTGCATTCCTTTATCGGCGATTTTTAAGGCGAGCGTGCCGATTACGTCATCGGCTTCAAAACCCGACGACTGCAAAATCGGAATGTTGAAAACTTCGCAGACGCGGATGATGAACGGAATCTGGACGCCGAAATCGTCGGGCGGAGCGACGCGGTTCGCTTTGTAATCGGCGTAAGCGTCGTGGCGAAAAGTCTTTTCCTGCGATTCGAAAACGGCGGCGATGTAATCGGGTTTTTCGTCGAGCAGTTTTCGCAAAATGTTCGTGAAAACAAAGACGGCTTGCGTCGGAATTCCGGTGCTGGTTCGCAAAGTGTCGGTGCGATTGCCCATCGGGGCGAAAAACGCGCGGAAAATATGCGACATCGCATCAATCAAAAATACGCGCGGCATTTTTGGAGTAGTTTGTTCGTTTGTCATTACGCCGAACATCATAAAAAATGCGCGCCGTTGTGACAAGCGATATTATTTAAAACGTAGAAAGCCGCGTTTTTATAAAAACGCGGCTTTTCGGTTTTGAAATTGCGATTGAATCATCTTCAACCGCCGTTTTACCGATTAATTAGTAACGGCGATAAATGCGTCCGTTGTAATAATAGTAGCGACTGTTGTTGCGGTTCGTGCTGCGGCGGTTGTAATAACCGTTGGCGCGACCGTACGGCGGACGTGTGTAAATTCTGTAGTTTTGGTTGTAGCCGCGATTACTCCGGCGGTCTTGTCTATATTCGCGTCTGGCTTCACGTACTTCGCTGCGATATTCGCGGCGCGCCGAGCGACGGCTGTCGCCGTCTCGAATGTCGTCTCTGTATTCTCTGCGGGCTTCGCGCACTTCACCTCTGTATTCTCTGCGCGCTTCACGGTTTCTGTTTCGGTTTTGAGCCATCGCGTCATCCGCGCTTGACACTAAAAAACCAAAGGCAATTGCCATAAATGTAATTTTTGCGAGCTTCCTCATGAGTTCTGTTCCCTTTCCAAACAATCTTAAATTTTTGCCTCCATTTTCATTTGGCAACAATAATCGTGCCGCTCGCCCAGGGAAATTTAGATTGAAACCGAATTTTCGGCGTGTTGAGCTTCCTCAAGTTCTTTTCTTTTCAAACCTTCGCGCCCGTCGTAAGCGATAAATTTTGGCAGCAAAACACTGAGAACAACTGTTCCCAAAACACAACGGACGCCGCCGGAAACGACCGAAGTACGAACGCTGAACAAGCTCGCGGCGAGTCCGGCTTCGACATTTCCGAGATGCGGTCCGGTCAAATAGCTGATCATTTCTATTCCGGCAAGCCGCCCGCGTAACCGATTTGGGATAGTTTGATTCCATATCGTCGAGCGAAAAATGCCGCTGACCATATCGAACGCTCCGGCGAGCGCGAGGAAAAACAGAGCGAGCCAGAGATTTTCCGCCAAGCCGAAACCGATAATCGCCGCGCCCCACAAAGCCGCCGCAATCGCAACCATCAAACCGTGACGATTGACGCGGCGCGTCCAGCCGGAGGTGAGCGTAACCAGTAAAGCACCCGCCGGAACAGCCGAATAAAAAAGTCCGATTGACGCCGTAGCATTTAATTTCGCGGCAATCGCCGGAAAAAGCGCGATGGGCATTCCGAAAAACATCGCGTTGATGTCAATCAGATAAGTTCCCAAAAGCTCCTGCCGCGAAAAAGCGTAGCGAATGCCTTCGACGATTGTTTTGAGAGAAGGGCGTTCGGCATTTTCCGGCGCGGGAACTGCGCTGATCAACCAGACCGCCGCAAGCGATGCGACGAACGTCACCAAATCAATCGCGTAAGTAGCCACCGCGCCGAATGTGCCGATTAAAATTCCGCCCACCGCCGGACCCGCAATCGCAGTTGTCGTCCATCGCACGGCATTTAAAGCCGCGACCGAAGTTAACAGCTCAGGCGGCGTTATTTTTTGAATCAAGGCTTCGAACGAAGGGCGCTGCAAAGCCGCAAAACCCGCGTGCAAAGCGGCGCACAAAAACAAAATCCAAACTTTCGGCGTCGGCAAAAGCGCGTTAAAGAGCAAAAGAGCGGTGACAAGCATCTGCCCGATTTCGGTCAAACGCAGCATTTTTCGACGGTCAACCGCATCGGCGAGCGCGCCGCCGACAAACGCCAGCGTTGCAACCGGAACAAATTCGGCGATTCCCAGCAGCCCGACCATCAAAGACGATTCCGTCAGTTGATACATCTGCACCGGAATGGCGACAAACGACATCATCGAACCGAACGCCGAAATCATCTGACCGAAAAACAACAAACGATAATCGCGCGAGATTTTGAGCGGCGTCAGGTCAATCGTAAGATTACCGAGAATCCCGCCTTTTACCGTGCGGTCGGCTTCTTCATCAATGCCGTAATTTGCGTCGGGCGATTCCGACGAGTGCGGATTTTCGGACATAAAGTATTTTTACCATAGAAAAATAGAGGCACAGAGATTTTAATTTTCTCTGTGCCTCTGTGTTTTCGACGGTGAAATTTAACCGTTAAAGCTGCTGCAATTCGGGCTGCAAAATCCGCTCGCTCAAAGCGCTTTCGCCTTCCTGCGTTGCGGCGAAAAACACTTCTTTGGCGGCGTCATCCGCCGTCATCATCCGCTCGCTCGGAACGCGCATCGAAATGTTGTCCCAAAACGAAGTGTCAACAGCGCCGAAATGCATCAGGCAGAAACGAATTCCAAAACGCTTGTATTCGAGCGCGAGACATTTCGTCATTCCGGTCAGCGCGTATTTCGCGGCGCAATAAGCGGCGGCGCTTGCCATCGGCGCGCGACCTAAAACGCCGGGAATGACGACGACATTCCCCGATTTTTGTTCCGCCATCACGGGCAAAACCGCCTGCATCGCATAAAACGCGCCGCGCGTATTGACATCAAACAGCCGGTCGAAATCCTGGCTCGTGGTTTCGTTAAACGGCTTCAACATTCCGATTCCGGCTGAGTAAACGAGCGTGTCAATTCGCCCGAAACGCCATTTGGCTTCTTCGACGAGATGCTCGACATCCGCTTTTATAGTCGCATCGGTCGGCAAAGCCAAAACCTCCGTGTTGTTTTTGTGAGCGAGCTTGTATTCAAGCTCGAAAAGCTCCGCTTCATCGCGCGAAGCCAGAACGAGACTCGCGCCCGCTTTTGAAAAAAGTTCGGCGCAGCAACGCCCGATTCCGCGTCCTGCGCCGACAATCATCACAACTTTTCCTGTCAAATTCATAACCCAACCCCTTGCTCGTAAAATGAAAATTTAATCGCAGAATAGCTAATGTGTTTGTGAAACTCAATATTTTTGTCTCAAAGAAAATACGAATAAACTCGAAAAATCGGATTTCATCAAAATGTTTCAATTTCAATTTCGATTGTCTGTATAATTAAGACGTGCGTTTTGAATGGAATCCAGACAAAGCGGCGGAAAACTTGCGGAAACATAAAATTTCTTTTGAAGAAGCGAGAGAGGTTTTTGACGACCCGAATGAAATTGACGGATTTGATTCCGAGCATTCGGAAAATGAACAGCGATTTTGGGTTATCGGTTTTTCCAGCCGCCGGCTTTTATTTGTGGTGTTCTGCGAACGAGACGGAGAAACAATCCGTTTGATTTCAGCTCGCAAAGCCGATCAAAGAGAGAAAGAAATTTATGACAACAGAGAACAAATCTGAACAAGCGCCGCCGTTTGAATTTACGGTTGTTGAAGATAAAGGCGATGAAGTGGTAATTGAAATTTCGGAGGAAAGTTATCAACGCGAGCTGGCGTCAGGTCTTGCACCGGAAGAAACTCTAAAACCCGGCAAATATGTCGGCAAGCGCGGCGGATTTCTTGAACGTCATCCGAATTTTAAAGGCTCTTCCCACAAAGACACGAAAATCCGCGTAGCGATCAATCTCGACGGCGACATTTTGCATTATTTTCGGATGCGCGCCCAACGAGAAACAGCAGATGCCGAATCTTACAGAAAATTAATTAATGATGAGTTGCGCTGCGTAATGGAGCGCGAAATTGAAACCCGGCTTTCGCCGATTGCGCGGGAGCTTTTAAATGATGAAAGATTCTTAAACGCTCTCAAAGAAAAGCTGCGCGATAAGGAAAATGCAGAAGATTTACGGCGCGAAGCCGCTTGAAAAACTAAAAAGCCCGCTCAAAATCGAGCGGGCTTTTTAGTTTTATTTTTGCGTTTTGCCCAAAAGCGGAGTGAGCGATTTATAAACCGTTTCGGTAATTCGCCGCGCACCTTCGGCATTTGGATGAATTCCGTCCGTCTGATTTAAATTTTTGACACCGCCAACGCCTTCGAGGAAAAACGGGAGAAACGCGACAGCTTCTTCTTTCGCCAAATCGCGGAAAGCCGCCGCGTATTCGCGCGTGTAATCAGCGCCCAAAGAAGGCGGCGCGAGCATTCCGCACAAGAGAACTTTGACGTTTTTCGCTTTCGCGCGTTTGATTATTTCACGCAGATTTTCTTTCATTTTGGCGACCGATAGCCCGCGCAGCATATCGTTAGCGCCGAGTTCGAGAATCAGAATCTCGACGTTCGGCTGGTTCAAAGCCCAATCAATTCGCTCCAAACCGCCCGCGCTCGTGTCGCCGGAAACGCCCGCGTTGATAACTTCGTGATCGTAGCCATTGGCTTTTAATTTTTCCTGCAATAAAGATGGGTAGCTTTCCTTTTCGGTCAATCCCAAACCGATGGTCAAGCTGTCGCCGAAAGCGATTATTTTCGGCGCTTTCGTATTCGTGACGGTTATGGGCGCAGAAGCATTGGCGTTTGTCATCGCCTCGCGCGGATTGCTCGCCGGTTTTGCCACGCCGCAAGCCGCCGCGAATAAAAGTCCGAATAAAACTAAACCGAATAATGCAATTTGTTTTAACATTTTCCTAAAAACGTCTCCTGAAAAATCCAAAATTTTTTGATGCCGCTTTCACCGCTTTTTCTCGCCGCGCCGGATTTAAGTTATTATTTTCGAGATTTATGATCGAACTTAAAAACGTGGAAAAAACCGTGCGTTCGGGCGACGAGGCATTGACGATTTTGCATTCGCTTTCGCTCGAAATCCCGGATGGGCAGTTTGTCGCAATCGTCGGCGCTTCCGGGAGCGGCAAATCAACTCTTTTGGGGTTAATCGCCGGACTCGACGCTCCTTCCGCAGGACAAATTTTAATTGACGGCGCTGACATTACTCGTATGAACGAAGACGGGCTGGCAGCCTTGCGCGGTGAGAAAATCGGTTTTGTTTTTCAATCGTTTCATTTGATTCCCGCGCTGACCGCGTTTGAAAACGTCTTAATTCCGATGGAAATCGCCGGACTGAAAAACGCCAAATTCCGCGCGTGGGAATTGCTCGAATCGGTTGAGCTAAAAAACCGCGCGACGCATTATCCTTCGCAATTATCCGGCGGCGAACAGCAGCGAATCGCCATCGCTCGCGCTTTTGCCAACAACCCGAAAATTCTGCTCGCCGACGAACCGACCGGAAATCTCGATTCCAAAAACGGGCGGCATATTTTCGATTTGATGACCGAATTGCACCGCACCAAAGGCACGACGCTCGTTCTCGTCACGCACGACGAACAGCTTGCCGCCGAAGCTCAGCGAATTATTCGGCTGAGAGACGGCAGAATTGTTGATGAATAGAAGGATTTTCACCACAGAGGACACAGAGAAGTCACAGAGAAAACACAGAGATTTTCCTTTGTGTTTCTCCGAGTCTTCTCCATGTTCTCTGTGGTAAATCTTTTGCAAATATGCGAAAAATTACGGTTCTGCTTTGTTTTGTCTTATTTGCTTTTGCAGGCGCTGCGCAAGCACAAAAAGATTTCACGCGCTACGTTAATCCTTTCGTTGGGACAGGCGCGCACGGACACACATTTCCCGGCGCTACCGTTCCGCACGGATTCGTCCAATTATCGCCCGACACGCGCGGCGCAGATTGGGATGGCAGCGGCGGTTATCATTATTCCGATTCGATAATTTACGGTTTTTCGCACACGCATCTGAGCGGCACTGGAATTCCCGATTATTGCGACATTTTATTTATGCCTGCCATTGGAAACGAATCTTTATGGACGGCGAAAGCGGGCGAAAAAAACGAAAACGGTTACGCTTCAAAATTCAGTCACGCCAACGAAAAAGTCGAAGCAGGTTATTACTCGGTCAAGCTCGACGACGATAACATTTTCGCGGAAATGACAGCCACCGCGCGAGCCGGTTTTCATCGCTACACTTTTCCGAAAGCCGACGGAGCGAGAATCTTTCTCGATCTTAAATGGCGCGACGAGGTTTTGGATTCGGAAATTCACATCGTCAACGAGCGAACAGTTGAAGGTTTTCGCCGCTCGAAATCCTGGGCGCAGGATCAAGTTGTTTATTTTGTTGCGGAATTTTCCAAACCTTTTATCGAAGGCGCGATTTCGGACGGAGCTGCAATCAGCAATTATCGGCACGGAAAAGGCAAAAGTCTGCAAGCCGCCTTTCCGTTTCAAACCAAAGCGGGCGAACAAATTCTGCTTAAAGTTGGACTCTCGGCGGTTGATATTGAAGGCGCAAGAAAGAATTTAAAAACAGAAATTCCCGACTGGAATTTTGACCGCGTGCGGCAAAACGCGAAACGCGCGTGGCAAAAAGAGCTTTCAACAATCGAAGTTTCGGACGGCGCGGAAGCCGAATTAACCAATTTTTACACCGCGCTTTATCACGCGAAAATTGCGCCGAATGTTTTTCAGGATATTGACGGGCGTTATCGCGGATTGGATAAAAAGATTCACACAGCAAATGGTTTTACAAATTACACGATTTTCTCGCTCTGGGACACATTTCGCGCCGCGCATCCGCTTTACACGATTATTGATCAAAAACGCACCGTAGATTTTATCAACACTTTCCTCGCGCAATACGAACAAGGCGGATGTCTGCCGGTTTGGGAATTGGCGGCAAACGAAACCGACACGATGATCGGCTATCACGCCGTTTCGATAATTGCCGATGCGATGGCGAAAGGCATCAAAGGCTTTAATTACGAAAAGGCTTTTGCGGCGGCGAAACATTCCGCCGAGCTAAATCATTTTGGTCTCGAAGCATATAAAAGACGCGGTTATATTTCGATGGAAGACGAAAACGAATCGGTTTCCAAAACGCTCGAATATGCCTATAACGATTTTTGCATCGCGCAAATGGCTCGGATTTTGGGTAAAAAAGACGATTTCGCAAAATATATGAGCCGCGCGCGATATTTTGAAAATCTTTTCGATTCGGAAACCGGTTTTATGCGACCGAAACAAAACGGCGGTTTTATCCGACCGTTTGAGCCGCAGGAAGTCACGTTTCATTTTACCGAAGCCAACAGTTGGCAATATTCGTTTTTCGTCCCGCACGACGTTTCGCGTTTGATTGAACTGCACGGTGGTCGGGCAAATTTCGTCAAAAAACTCAACGAGCTTTTTACCACGCAGACAAAACTATCCGGGCGTGAACAGCCCGACATTACGGGCTTAATCGGTCAATACGCTCACGGCAACGAGCCTTCGCATCAAATTGCTTATCTTTACGATTACGCGGACGCGCCGGAAAAAACGCAATTTTATGTGCGGAAAATAATGGACGAGTTTTACAAACCGGTGCCGGACGGTTTAATTGGCAATGAAGATTGCGGGCAAATGTCGGCGTGGTACGTTTTGAGCGCTTTGGGATTTTACCAGGTCAATCCGTCCGTTCCTGTTTACGCTTTCGGAACGCCGCTTTTTAAAGAAGCCGGAATAAATCTCGAAAACGGCAAAACATTTACAATCAAAGCGCCTGCCGTTTCCAAACAAAACTTTTACATCAAATCCGCGCGCCTCAACGGAAAGCCGCACAACAAATCATTTATCACGCACGACGACATAATGCGCGGCGGAATCTTGGAATTTGAAATGACAAATGCGCCGTTAAAAACTGCGTTTCAAGAGCCGCCGATTTCGGCAACCAAACAGGATTTCGCCGCCGTGCCGCTGATCGAAGCCGGTGAGAGAGTTTTCAAAGACAAAACCAAAATCAGGCTGAAATCCGTCACGCCGAATTCGCGGATTTTTTTCACGATTGACGGCAGCGAGCCAAACAAAAAATCCGCGCAGTATCAAAAACCGTTTTCGATTGACGGAACCACAACCGTCAAAGCTGTGGCGATAAATGAAAAAGGCGAGAAAAGTCTGACTGCCGAAGCCGTCATTCGCAAAAAGCCGAACGATTGGACGGTGAAAATCTTTTCAAAATACAGCAGCCAATACACGGGCGGAGGCGACGAAGGCTTGATTGACGGCATTCGCGGCACGACGAACTTTGCAGCCGGGGCGTGGCAAGGTTATCAGGGACAAGATTTCATCGCCGTCATTGATTTGCAGCGCGAAAGCGAAATTAAAACTCTCGGCGGCGGATTTTTGCAGGTCGCGCGCTCGTGGATTTGGATGCCGACTCGAATCGAGTTTGAAGCGTCGAGCGACGGCGTAAATTTCCGCCCGATAGCTGAGATAAAAACCGATGTTGCGCCTGAAAATATGGAAAACATTGCGCGCGATTACCGAACCGAAATCGCTCCGACGCAGGCGCGTTTCATTCGCGTGAAGGCACGCAATTTAGGCAAAATTCCGGCTTGGCATCCCGGCGTGGGCGGCGACGCTTATATTTTTGTGGACGAGATTTTTATAAATTAGTTCATTGATCGTTGTTCGTTGTTTTTCTCTTTTGAGAAGCGTTTGAAATTAAAACGCTAAATCCGTTAAAAGCAATCTGCAACGAACAACGAACAACGAACGACGAACAAATCAAATCACAATTTTTATCATCTCGTCTTCGACGACGACTTCGTAAGATTCAATCGAGCAGCCTTTTTTCGTAAAACATTCGCCGCTGGTCACGTCAAAACGCCAGTTGTGCAGCTCACACTCAACGATATGACCGTACAGACGCGAATCGGCGAGCGGAGCGGCTTTGTGCGGACAGAAATTTTCAATCGCGTAAAATTTTCCGCCGACGTTAAAGAGCGCGACTTCCGCGCCGTCGTTTAATTCGACGGTCGCGCCCCGCCCCGGCGGAAGCGCTTCAATGCCGCCGACAGTCACTTTTTCGCCTTTGCGCTCCGGTTTGCGCGGATTGTCGTAACATTTTCCCATTTATGTTTTAGATTTTAGATTTTAGATTTTAGATTAGGCAAGAGGCTGCAAAACGAAAACAGTTTGAACACGCGCTGTCGAAAGTTTATATTCTAAATTGAAATGAAAACCGGCGGATCGGAAACAAGCGGTGAGAGATTGCGCTGCCGTTCGATTATGACGAGCAGCGTCAAATCGGCGACGCCGCTAATGACTTTGCACGAAGTCGCCCAAATGATGCGCGAAGGCGATATGGGCGCGGTGCCGGTCGTTGATGACGACGGCAAGCTCGTCGGAATCGTCACCGACCGCGATATTGTCGTGCGCGCGGTTGCCGACAAATTAGATTGGCAAACGGAGGTCGGCGACGTAATGACGACCGAAATGTTCTCAGTCAAGCCTGACGATTTCGTTTTTCAAGCGATTCGTCTGATGAGCGACAAGCAGATTCGGAGAATTCCGGTCGTTGACGACGCAGGAAAGCTCAAAGGCATTTTGTCGCTCGCCGACATCGCGCTCGAAATGGAAGACGAACGCGAAATCGCCGAAGCGCTGGAGGAAATCTCAAGCGGCGCGGCGTTTTGGAGGAAAGGATGAAGGATGAAGGATGAAGGATGAATAAAAACGCGCTCGATTCTTATTTCATCCTTCATCCTTCATC
>DASVRD010000058.1:0-19353 GCA_036388775.1 Pyrinomonadaceae bacterium
TTACACTGTTGACTGTAAACTCTGCCGAACTTTCAATCGAGTTGTGACTCAATCGAAAGCGGGAACCAATGATTATGTGACAATGCTGAAAAATACGAATAAATCATATTTCAGCATTCATATTGCTCTTTAAAAGACTAATCCATTCTCTATCCCTAAAAAATTTATTCACTCTTCTAAAGAGATCAAGTTAGCGTCTCAATGGTGTGCAATATAAAGTGATTTATAAGCCGTGTCAACATTTTTTTTGAAATACTGCACAATTCGTTCAAATTGACAGCATTTTTTGACACGAGCCATTCAATAAATACGGCGTCTTGCACACAGAGTTAGCAATATATTTTAAAACTTGATAATTATCAAGCATAAAACCGATAAACTTCAAAGAATTATTAAGTTTTATGTAGAAAATTGCCTCTTTCCAAAAATTATTCGATGATCTTTGAAAAATAAATTTAACCTTTTTACTGTCGAATAATTGTTAATGTATTTATTAAAGACTATGAATAACAGGTATTTCGGATTTTTTGGCGGTGTGCCGCCGGGCTTTGCAGTAACGACTTTTTTTGTCCTTGCATTGCCCGAAAAGCTCTCGACAAGTTTTTAAGTATTTAAACAGAAATTTTCAGTTTCCGCAAGAACATTGGCATATTTTTTTCAATTGTCGGACAGAATGATCGCCAAACAATCTCCGGTCGGAAAAACAGAAGCCGACAACAAAAACAGAAGTGCGCATTAACCGATTTATTTTAAGTTGATTTTCTTGTCATATTGCTTTACTTTCTCCCTAATTCGCTCGACAAAACAGTAGTTAAAACCAAATAAAATAAAAGGATAATTTTCGATGTTTAAAACGTCTTTGTTCCGCACCATTGCCTTAAAGCCGCGCAAAACTCTATTTTGTTTCGTATTTCAAGTCGTGCTGCTTGTAATTACGACTTACAGTCAAACTTCAACCCAAACGCCACAACCTACTCCAACGCCGAGGTTTGCGCCTTCCCCGCAGATTTCACCGACGCCACAAATTTCACCGACTCCGGCAGCTAAACCGCAAGACCCGCTCAAGAATTTGCAATACCGATTGATCGGACCGTTTCGCGGCGGTCGCGTCGGGGCGGTTGCGGGCGTTGCTTCACAGCCGAATGTTTATTATTTCGGCGCGACCGGCGGCGGAGTTTGGAAAACCACCGACGGCGGGACAAATTGGGAGCCAATTACAGACAAATTTATTAAAACCGGCTCGGTCGGCGCTATTGCGGTTTCCGATTCCGACCCGAATGTTTTATATCTCGGTATGGGCGAAGAAACTGTGCGCGGCAACGTCTCGCATGGCGACGGAGTTTATAAATCAATTGACGCGGGAAAAACATGGAAATTCGTCGGTCTCGGCGACACGCGGCAGATTTCCCGCGTTCGTATTCATCCGAAAAATCCCGACATAGTTTATGTGGCGGCAATCGGTCATTTGTGGGGACCGAATCAGGAGCGCGGCGTTTTTCGTTCGCGCGACGGCGGCAAGACCTGGGAAAAAATTCTTTTCCGCGATCAGAACACCGGCGCGATTGATTTAACTTTCGATCCGTCGAATCCGAGCACTTTGTATGCTGCGATGTGGCAGATTCGCCGCACGCCTTGGGGTTTCGAATCGGGCGGCGCGGGCAGCTCGATGTACAAATCAATTGACGGCGGAGACACTTGGACGGAAATCACCAGAAATACGGGCTTGCCCGCCGGAGTTTTGGGGAAAATCGGGGTGACGGTTTCGCCGGTTAATCCGAACCGCGTTTGGGCGATTGTCGAAGCCAAGGACGGTGGTCTTTATCGCTCGGACGATGCGGGGGAAAACTGGCAGCGCGTCAGCAACAACCCGCAGATTTTACAGCGCCCCTGGTATTATCATCGCGTTTACGCCGACACGCAGAATGCCGATTCGGTTTACGTTTTAAACGTCGGATTTCACAAATCAATTGACGGCGGCAGGAATTTCACAAGCATCGGCGTCCCGCATTCCGATAATCACGATTTGTGGATTGCGCCTGACAATTCGGCGAGAATGATTAACGGCAACGATGGCGGCGCGAACGTGACGACCGACAGCGGCAGAAACTGGACTGAACAAGACCAGCCGACCGCGCAGTTTTACCGGGTCACGCTCGACCGCGATTTTCCTTACAACATTTACGGCGCGCAGCAGGATAACTCGACCATTAGAATTGCCTCGCGCTCAAATGATTTTGCGATTACCGAACGCGATTGGTGGGATGTCGGCGGCGGCGAATCGGGCTGGATTGCGCCGCATCCCGATAATTCAAACATCGTTTTCGCGGGCAGTTACGGCGGTTATTTGACGCGTTATGACCATCGCTCGGGACAGCTTCGCACTGTCAATGTTTACCCGGATAATCCGATGGGCGCGGGCGCCGAAGCTATGAAATATCGTTTTCAATGGAATTACCCGATTCTCTTTTCGCCGCATAAGACAAACGGAGCTTATTCGCTTTACGCCGCCGGAAATATTCTTTTCCGTTCGCTCGACGAAGGACAAAGCTGGCAGGCGATTTCGCCGGATCTAACGCGCAACGATAAATCGAAACAAGGCACAACCGGCGGACCGATTACGCAGGACAACACGAGCGTCGAATATTACGCTACGATTTTCACCGTCGCTGAATCTCCGATAACTCAAGGCGTAATTTGGACGGGTTCGGACGACGGTCTGGTTCAAGTCACGCGCGACAACGGTAAAAGCTGGCAAAACGTGACGCCGAAAGGAATGCCCGAATGGATTCAAATCAATTCAATCGAAGCCTCGCCGCTTGACGCCGGAACGGCTTATGTCGCCGCAACCGCTTACAAATCCGACGATTATCGCCCGTATCTTTATAAAACGAACGATTACGGAAAATCATGGAAGAAAATTGTCAACGGTATTCCTGACGATGCTTTTACGCGCGTCATCCGCGAAGACCCGAATCGCCGAGGCTTTCTTTACGCCGGAACCGAAACCGGAATGTATTATTCAACGAACGACGGCGAAACTTGGTCCTCACTGCGTTTGAATTTGCCGGTTGTGCCGATTACCGATTTGGCAATTCACAAAGACGCGCAGGATTTGGTTGTCGCCACGCAGGGGCGCTCGTTTTACGTTCTGGACAATCTGCCGGTTTTATATAATCTCGCCGACGCCAATCGAGCTGATGCCTTTTTATTCAAGCTCGAAGATGCTTATCGCCAAACGGGCGGCGGAGGTTTTCAGCTTCCCGCAAACGCCACGGTCGGAGCGAATTCGGCGAACGGCGCGGTCGTTCACTATTGGCTCAAAAACAAACCGCAAAAGGAAATCGCTTTGGAATTTCTGGACGCAAGCGGCAAAGTTTTGCGGAGATTTAATGCCAGACCGCAGCCGGAAGGCGCTCAGCAGCAACAGCCTTCGCCCGGTGGTGGAGGCGGCGGAGGCGGTGAGCCGCCAGTGCCGATGGAAATCGGATTGAATCGTTTTGTCTGGAATTATCGGCTGCCGAATGCGACCACGCTTCCCGGTTTGATTTTATGGGGCGGCAATTTAGCCGGACCGCGCGTCGTTCCCGGAAACTATGCCGTCAGACTAACTGTTGACGGAAAAGTCGTCGCAACTGAAAGTTTTTCAATTAAATCAGACCCGCGACTTAACGTAACGGTTGAAGATTTACAGAAACAATTCGATTTGATGCAGAAAATCAACGCCAAATTGAGCGAAACGCACGCGGCGATTCTGGAAATCCGCGATGTTCGTAAACAGCTTGAAGATTTGTCTGCAAGGCTTAAACCCGAACAAAAAGACGTTCGAGATCGAGCCGCCGAAATTATGAAAAATCTGACGGCGGTTGAGGAAGAGCTGATGCAGACGAAAATCAAATCGTCGCAGGACGCTTTGAACTATCCGATTAAACTCAACAATAAGCTGGCGGCGCTTTCATCGGCGGTGGACAGCGCTGATTTTGCGCCGCCAGCGCAATCTTACGACGTTTACAACGATTTGACCGGGCGAATTGATGCTCAATTAACGAAAATGGCAAACATCAAAACCAACGACATTGCGGCTTTCAATCGAATGTTTGCCGAGAAAAATCTGCCGGTGATTGTCACGAAAGGCGGGAAATAATTATGAAACGAACAACAACTTTATTGGCATTGTTGCTGTTATTTGTTTTTTCAAATGCGGTCGCGGCGCAAGATAGCAAGAAACTGACGCTCGATTTGTTTCTCGATTGGGAATATGCGATGAACCCGCAAATCTCGCCCGATGGAACGCAAATCGTTTACACGCGGCGCTGGACGGACAAAATCAATGACAAATACGAATCCGACGTTTGGATTGTCAACGCAGACGGCGCGCGCAATCGTTTTCTCCTGAAAGGCTCGTCGCCCGTTTGGTCGCCCGACGGAAAACGAATTGCTTACGTTGCGCCCGGTCAGCCGCAAGGCGCGCAGATTTTCGTCAAATGGATGGACACGCCGGACGCCGGGACTCAAATCACAGCGCTCGAACGCGCTCCGGCAAATCTCGCATGGTCGCCGGACGGCAAACGCATTGCTTTTAATATGCTCGTGACCGCCAAAAATGCGATGCGCGTCAATTTGCCGCCGCGTCCCGAAGGCGCAAAATGGGTTGAAGCGCCTCGCGTTGTTGACCGGATGAATTACCGTTCGGATGGTTCGGGTTTTCGACAGGAAGGTTTTACGCACGTTTTCGTCGTTTCGGACACTGGCGGCGTGGCGCGTCAATTGACCGACGGCGATTTTAATCACAACGCGCCCGAATGGATGAATGATTCAAACACGATTGTTTTCAGCGCGGTTCGCAAACCCGACGCCGAATACGTTCGTTTCGGCTCTGAAATTTATTCGCTCAATACGCGGACAAACCAAATCACGGCGCTAACGGAGCGCGACGGGCAGGATTCTGAGCCAACCGTTTCGCCAGACGGAAAACAGATTGCCTACGTCGGTTCTGACCGCAACGAAGACACTTACAACGTCCAGAAGCTCTATGTGATGGACGCGAACGGGCAGAACAAGCGGGTTTTGACAGAGAGCTTCGACCGCACTCCGTTCGGCTTGATGTGGAGCGATTCGGGCGGCGACATTTATTTTGCGACCGAGGACAAAGGCACAAATAATTTGTACGCCGTCAATCAAAAAGGCGGCGCGGTTCGCCAAATTACAAAAGGCAATCATCAGCTTTTGCCGTCAAATATGAGCAAAAACGGCGTGGTTGTCGGTGTTTCGTCGGATTATAAAGAACCGGGCGATGTCGTTGTTTTTAATTTAAAACAGCCCGCGCCGCGCAAATTAACAAACGTCAACGATGATTTGCTGGAAAACAGAAAACTGGGCGAGACGGAAGAAATCTGGTACGACTCGGTCGGCGGAATGAAAGTGCAGGGCTGGATTGTCAAGCCGCCCGATTTTAATCCGCAGAAAAAATATCCGCTGATTTTGTACATTCACGGCGGACCGCATTCGATGTACGGCGTCGGTTTTAATTTCGAGTTTCAAAACCACGCGGCGGAAAATTACGTCGTTTTATACACGAATCCGCGCGGCTCGACCGGCTACGGCAAACAGTTCGGCAACGCTATCAACAACAATTATCCCGGCGAAGATTACGACGATTTAATGAAAGGCGTTGATGAAGTCGTTAAGCGCGGATATGTGGACGAAAAAAATCTGTTCGTCACGGGCGGTTCGGGCGGCGGAGTTTTGACGGCTTGGATTGTCGGACACACGGATCGTTTTGCAGCCGCAGTTTCGATGAAACCGGTTATCAACTGGTATTCATTTGTCGGCACGACGGACGGCGCGGATTGGTATTACAATTTCAAAAAACTTCCGTGGGAAGACCCGGCGGAACATCTGCGCCGCTCGCCGATAACTTATGTCGGAAACGTCAAAACGCCGACAATGCTGTTGACAGGAGAGTTGGATTTGCGTACACCGATGGAACAAACCGAACAGTATTACCGCGCGTTGAAAATGCGCAAAGTCCCGACCGCGATGGTGCGCTTAAACGACGAATATCACGGCTTTAACGCTCTCGGTCTGCGGCATCCCTCAAATCGTCTCTCGCAAATACTCTATTTGCGACAATGGTTCGACAAATACAAGCGTAAATAATCAAATTCTTTATAAAAGAAAAAAAAGAAAAGCGTAAATCCGAGTGTTTACGCTTTTCTTTTTTCTTATCAACGGCGAGACACGGTTTGGCATCAAAATTGCCGTTGCATTACGGATAAATAAATGCTTGAAACCGGAACACTTTTACAGAACCGCTATTTAATTGAAACGCAAATCGGCAAAGGCGGAATGGGCGCGGTTTACGCGGCTGTTGACCAAAGATTCGGCAGCCGCGTCGCTATTAAAGAAACATTTTATAAAGAAGCCGATTTAGGCGAGGCGTTCGAGCTTGAAGCGCGTTTGCTGAACAGCCTGCATCATCCGATTTTGCCGCACGTTTCCGATTATTTTACTGAGGACAGCGGGTATTTTCTCGTCATGGAATTTATCGAAGGCGAGGATTTGTCGGAAATTTTGAAACGTGAGGGCGCATTTCCGGTGCCAACCGTTTTGCACTGGATTGATGAATTGCTCGACGGACTCGATTATCTGCACTCTCAAGAGGAGCCGATTATTCACCGGGATATTAAACCGAATAATTTAAAGCTCACCACGCGCGGCAACATCGTTTTGCTCGATTTCGGACTGGCGAAATTAAACGCAGCAGACCATTTGGGAATGAAAAGCGTTTTCGGGTATTCGCGCACTTATTCGCCGCTCGAACAAATTCAAGGCACGGGAACCGATGCCCGCTCTGATATTTTTTCGCTCGGTGCGACCGCCTATCATCTTTTAACCGGCAAACCGCCGATTGACGTTCTTGCGCGCGCCTCGGCAATCATTGCCGGAAGACACGACCCGCTTCAGCTTGCCAGCGAAATTAACCCGGAAGTTTCGCTTCCGGTCGCGCAGGTTTTACAAACGGCTCTCGCTCTGAATGCCGAACGCCGTTTCATTTCGGCAGATGCGATGCGGAAAGCGTTGAAATTTGCGATTAATACGGAAGCGACTTTGGATGCAGAAGCTCTGCCCGAACAAGCCGCCTCGCTCGCCGCTTCCGCCGATCAAGCGCTTAGTTCCGCCGAAACTGAAAATTTCCCGGCTCTGGCTTCGTTTGCCGCCGATACCGAGGCTCAAAATTCGCCGGAAACGCAGAATGGCGGAGTTCAAGTGAGAATTCCGGTTGTTAGAACTCCGTCTCAAGCCCCGAAAGTTTCGCATGAGCCTGTAGCCGTAAACGCCGCAACTCAATCAGGCTCACCGCGCAATTCGTTTTTGAAAGCCGCGGTTTGGGCGGCGATATTTTTCAGCGGAGTTTCGGCAATCTGGTATGTCACGAGCGGAGCGAAATCATCGAACGAATCGAACCAAGCTCCCGCCGTTTCGGAGCCAAGTCCTGTTTTAAACGCTGATACAAAACAACCGACGACAATTCCCGTTTCGCCGACGCTTGAAGTGTCGCCCGCGCCGATTTTGGAGAAAGAAAAAACGTCGCAATCGAAACAAGCTCCAAAGACAAAAGAAACAGTAGCCGAAACACCAAAAATTCCCGACAATTTGCCTGCGCCTGAAGTCGCTAAGCCTGATAAGCCCGAACGCGCTCAAAATCGAACCGTGCAGCCGCATTCAGTCCCGGCACCGACTCCGCGCCGCACTAACACTCCTCGCCCTGTTGAACAGCCTGCGGTATCGAGCATCGAAAGAGTAATGACCGGCGAAGCTCCCGAACGACAACAACCTACTCAACGCCGTGAAGAACGCCGTCAGCGCCGTGAAATGAGCGAAGGTGAAAAGGAAGAGCTTCGGCGACGACGTACCGAAGACATCCTGCGCCAAAATCGTCAGCCAACTCCGCCGCGATAAGCGTCGAATTCACGTTGCTTGAAATCGGTTGATTTTTTCCCCGACAATCTGTAAAACAATTTTCTCCAACCGTAATTGGAACTTCATTCCGAACAGAGGAGAAAATTGAGATGATTTTATCGGCGAAAAAAACAATCGTATTCCTGCTTATCTCTTTTACATTCGCGTCCGCTTCGGCGGCTCAAACGAATGCGCCGGCGGCTTGGACGCCGGAAATGCAAATAAAAGTCAAAACGCTCGGCGCCCCCCGCGTTTCACCCGATGGCAAACGAGTCGTTTACACAATCGTCAGCGAAGTGATGACGCCGGATAAAAGCGAGTTTGTCACGCAAATCTGGATGGCTTCGGCGGATGGTAAAGAAAACGTTCAAATCACGTTCGGCGATAAATCTTCGACCAACCCGAAATGGTCGCCTGACGGAAACTGGATTGCATTTACCTCGAACCGCAAGGACAACAAAAACAATCTTTATCTGCTGCGTTTAAACGGCGGCGAAGCCGAACCTTTGACCGATGTAAAAACGGGCGTTTCCGATTTTGAATTCTCGCCTGACGGACGGCAGATTGCTTTTACGATGACCGATCCGAAAACCGAGGACGAGGAGAAAAACGACAAAGGCAGAAACGATTTTCGGTGGGTTAACGAAAGCGTCAAAATGTCGCGCCTTTATACAATTCCCGTCGCCAAAGACGCCAGCGCCAAACGCGAGCCGCGCAAATTAACGCCTGAAAATTACAACGTCACGGCATTTGATTGGTCGCCGGACGGAGCGCGCCTCGTTTTCAGCCATACAAAATCGCCGGTCGCTAATGATTGGACGACTTCGGATGTTTCAATCGTCGAAGTTTCCACCGCGAAAGCAGCGCCGTTTGCCGCCACGTCCGCCGCCGAAAGCTCGCCGACTTTTTCGCCCGACGGGAAATCAATTGCGATGCTCGTCAGCGACAATCCCCCGCGCTGGGCGCAAAGCGGTTTGCTCCAAATTTATTCGGTTTCCGGCGGCGGGCAGTCGAAATCGCTTTCAGCTTCTTATGACGGACAGCCAAACGTCGCGGGCTGGTCTGCGGACGGCAAACGGATTTATTTTTCCGAAGCCAAAGGCACCGGAACGCAGATTTACGCGATTGATGTCGAGGCGAACAAAGTAGAGGAAATCAAAACCACGCCCGCTGTTTACGGTTCATTAAATTTAAATCACGGCGGTACAATGTTCGGTTTTACGCGCCAAACAAGCGATGTAGCACCCGAAGCGTTTGTAGCTTCGATTTCAAATTTCGCGCCCGTTCAAATCTCGCGCGCAAACACCGATTTGCCGCGCCTGCCGCTCGGCAAAACCGAAGTAATCCGCTGGAAATCAAAAGACGGCAAAGAAATCGAAGGGCTTTTGACTTACCCGGTTAATTATCAAGCCGGACAGCGCGTGCCGTTGATTTTGAACATTCACGGCGGTCCTGCCGGAGTTTTTCAGCAATCATTTATCGGCGGTCGCGGAGTTTATCCGATTGCCAGCTTTGCGGCGCGCGGTTACGCGGTTTTGCGACCGAATCCGCGCGGCTCTTCCGGTTACGGAGCGGAATTCCGGCGGGCGAATATCAAAGATTGGGGCGTCGGGGATTATCAGGATTTGATGACCGGAGTTGATAAAGTTATCGAAATGGGCGTTGCCGACTCGAATCGTTTGGGCGTGATGGGTTGGAGCTACGGCGGATTTATGACTTCGTGGATTGTCACGCAGACGAAACGTTTTAAAGCCGCTTCCGCTGGTGCGCCCGTCACGAATTTGATGAGCTTTAACGGCACGGCTGATATTCCGGCGTTTATCCCCGATTATTTCGGCGGGCAATTCTGGGAAAACCCTGAAATTTACGCGAAACATTCGCCGATGTTCAACGTCAAAGGCGTTTCGACGCCGACAATGATTCAGCACGGAGACGCGGACATCAGAGTCCCGATTTCGCAGGGCTATGAATTTTATAACGCTTTAAAAGCCCAGAGCGTGCCGACCAGAATGCTCGTTTTGCCGCGCCAGCCGCACGGACCGAACGAACCGAAGATGCAGCTTGCCGCAATGCAGTCAAATCTCGAATGGTTTGAAAAATATTTAAAAAGCGGTGATACCGCGCAGAAATAGCGAGTTTGTAATTTAATGCGGAAACACGCACGAAATAAGTGCGATAAAATAGACTTACTTCGTGCGCGTTTCCGCATTTTTTATAATCCCGCCATATCCCATTTTCTGACCACATCCGTAATTAAATTCGCCACTTTGTCGGTTACTTTTTGGAAATATTCGTCGGCTTTTTTCTGGTCGAATTTCGGATAACCTTGTTTCGGCTGGTAAAGCCCGATTGACGACGGAAACGGGACGGCTTGCCAAGTTCCGCTTGGCGGATAAGGCGTTGCCAAATCGTCTTTGTAACGCTCTTTGTGGACGAGCGTCGGATCAATCGCTTGAACAAAAGCGGTTTCATTCCAGCCAGCGTGCCCGCCGTCTTCCCCAAAAACTTCTTTGGTCACATCCGAAGCGAACGACCACCAATTGACGACTAAGGTTCGCACCTTTTTTTCCGCAGCCACTTCTGCCGCGACCGATTGCAAAACTGCGGTTTGACCGCCGCCGTGTCCGTTTATAATGATGATGTTTCGAAAACCGTTTTTCGCCAGACCTTCGAGAATTTGTTTGACAAACGGGCGATACGCCGCTTCGCTGATTTGAAACGCGCCCGGATACGCCTCCATACTGCCCGTTATTCCGTATGGCAGAGTGGGAGCGACGAGCGCGTTGACGCGGCGCGAAATGTGTTTCGCCATCCCGAACGGCGCGGTGTTGTCCGCGCCGTTATTAATGACGCCGTGCGGTTCGAGCGTTCCGGTCGGCAGCAAAACGGTGTTAATGCGCGATGGAACGACTTCTTTAAATTCCATCCAATTGATTCTGTCCATTTCGCGCGTCGAAACAAAATCCTTTTGCGCGTTTGTCTGCGCCGCCGCAAATGTTTGTAAAGCGAGGATTGCGACTGCAACGATGAAAACTCTTTTCATAAATTTCTCCCGTATTTGAGTTGATTTTTTATTTCGTCAAACGATTATATTTTTTCAAAATCTCGCGCAAACGGTCGTGCGGCAGCGCGAAAGCCGTATTGCCGTTAATTCCCTTCATGGTTTCGGCGGCAATCATCGCATTGACAATCGCTTCTTCGGTCGCCTGCGCGGTCGCCCAGAAAAGTCGGCTGATGCGCTCGTTCGGGAGCATCGTCAAATTTGCCAGACCTTGATCTTTGCTCGCTTCGGCGGCATTGGCGGTCGAAAAGGCGATAAAAATATCGCCCGACGGGTTTTCGCCGCGCCCGCCCATCACGCCTACACCCAATCCCGCACGTTGCGCGAGCCGTTTAAGCTGATGCGGAAGCAACGGCGCATCCGTAGCGACGACGACAATAATCGAGCCTTGTCCGGTTTCGGCTTGTTTGCCCTGCGACGGCATAAAATCCTTAATTTCCTGACCGACCGGCACTCCGGCGACGCGAAAAAGCTGGCGCGCGCCATAATTTGCCTGAACAATGACGCCGACCGTATAGCCGCCTTCGCGCTCACCCAATTTGCGCGAAGCCGTTCCTGTCCCGCCTTTAAAACCATGCGCCATCATACCGGTTCCGCCGCCGACGTTCCCTTCAGCAATCTGCCCGGTTTTCGCCGATTCAAGCGCTTGAAAAACGTGTTCCTTTTTAACGTGAAAACCGTTAATGTCGTTTAAAAAACCGTCATAAGTTTCGGCGACGACCGGCAAACTCAAATCGCCCGAATAAACTCCGGGCATCTGTTTTTTAACGCCCCATTCGATGATGGCGTCGCGAACTATACCGACGCTGTGAGTGTTCGTAATCATAACGGGTGAGCCGAGACCGCCGGATTCTTCAATCCACGTCGTTCCGGTCATTTCACCGTTTCCATTTAAAGCATGCCAGCCGGCAAAAACGCGTCCTCTGAAATCTTTGCCCTGCGGCAAAATTGCCGTTACGCCGGTTCTGACAGCGGTCTTCCCTTCACCGGAAATCAAAGTCACGTATCCGACTTCGACGCCTTTTACGTCCGTAATCGCGTTGAATTGCCCAGGCGTGCCTTCAAACGGCACGCCTAAATCTCTGGCGCGCGGTTTTGTTTGCGCGATGACAAAAGCCGGAACAAAGCTAATCGCAATCAGCAAAAAAACTCGAAATAATAGGTTGTTCATATTTTTCAATAGACAGCGATTTGAATTGTATTTATTCGGCGCGAAAAGTCCAGAGCTTGCACATAAAAAAGCGAAAGGCGGAATGTGTTTCCGCCTTTCGTGTACTTCAATTTTTTGCTGTTTCATTCATATCGCAGCGCTTCAATCGGGTTCAATCTGCTGGCTCTCAAAGCCGGGAGCACGCCGGAAACAAAGGTGATTCCGCAAACCAGCGCGACGACAATCAAAATTGATTGCGGCAGGAAAATCAAGAGTTGAAAGCCTTCAAACGACGAAAATAATTCGCGCGCCGCATAAAAGTTGACTAATTGCCCGACTCCGAAAGCCGCCGCGATTCCCAAAACCGCGCCCCAAAATCCGATCAAAACCGCTTCGAGCGTAAACAGCAAAAACACTTTGCCGCGACTCATTCCCAAAGCCTTTTGCAAACCGATTTCTTTGGTTCGCTCCAAAACGGCGATAATCAGCGTGTTGATTACGCCGAACGAAGCCGCAAGCAGCGCGACGAGCGCGAACAGATTCATTCCGACCTGAAAAATGGCGATGCCGTCATAAGTGCGTTTCTTTTGATCGGCGATTGTTTCCGCCGAAAAGCCTTTGGCGTCGAGCGTCTTTTTGATTTCCCCGACGCGCTTTGCTTCGCCAGTCGTCAAAAGAAACGTAAAACTGCCGAATTGATTAAAAAACTGATTGTTTCGGCTTTGATCTTCGTAAATCGCGCGGGCGGTTTTCGCGTCAACAAACGAATTGTAATTCGACATAAAACCTTTGGTCGCCACGCCGACGATTTGCAGATTTTGAGTTTTGATTTCGCCGTTTTGTCCCACTTTGTAAGCAATCGTCGCGGTTTTGCCGACGAGATTTTTGATATTTTCGTCAAAAGCTCTAGCAAGCGAAAGCGGCAGCATTATTTGATTTTCGCCGTCAATCGTTTTTCCCGCTTCCGCTTTTTGCGTCACGCCTTCAGACAGCATTCCGAGTTCGAGCTGATATTTTTTCGAGCCGTCGAGCGTGATATATTCGCCGTCAATTCGATATGACGGCGTGATTGTTTTGATTTCCGGGATTTCTTTGGTGAGCGCTTCCATTTGCGGCAGCGTCGCCAAAACAGTGTTCGGGTCAATCAGATTTCCGGCTTCGTCCTGCACGGTTTCTTTGTATTCGGCGGGCGCGTCCGTTTTCGGGGCGTCTTTGTTTTCGGTTTCAAATTTTTTGCGAACGAAAAGGACGTTGTTGCCTTCGATATTTTTGACCTGATTTTCGATGTAATCGCGCAAACCGTCGCCCAAACCGTTGGTCATCGTCAGCGTAAACGCGCCGACGAAAATTGCCGAAACGGTCAAAAAGGTTCTCAATTTGTGACGCCACAGATTTTTATTCGCGGTTTTGATGATTTCAAACGTATTCATTGATAACCTCCTGTTCGATTGCCGAATTTTTCTCCGCCACGATTTCGCCGTCGCGCAGTTCGATTACGCGAGAGCATTTGTCAGCCAAATCCGCGTCGTGCGTGACAATCACGACGGCGACGCCCTGTTTTCTGTTCAAATCAAACAGCAGATTTTCAATCGCTTCGCTGTTTGCCGAATCGAGATTTCCGGTCGGCTCATCCGCAAACAAAACTTTCGGTTCGCCGACCAGAGCGCGCGCAATGCAAACGCGCTGTTTTTCGCCGCCAGACAAATCTTTCGCCCGATTTTCGGCTTTATCCGCCAGCCCGACCAAATCCAGCACGCGCAAGCCTTTGACGCGAGCTTCCAAACCCGAAACGCCGCGAATCTTCAAAGGCAAAGTCACGTTTTCCAAAACCGTGTCGCGCCCGTTTAAGAAAAACTGTTGAAAGACAAAACCGAATTTTTCGTTGCGAAATTTGTCTTTTTGCCGTTCTGTGTACGCGGCGACGTTTTTTCCCTCGAAAATAATTTCGCCGCTCGAAGGTGCGTCGAGACAAGCGAGCAAGTGCATCAGCGTTGATTTCCCGCTGCCCGATTTGCCGATAATCGCCATACACTCGCCCGCGTCAATTTTTAGATTTATATTTTTAAGCGCGGTAAAAGCGTTTCCGCCGCTTTCATAAGTTTTAGACAGACCTCTAATTAGGAGCATATAATTACACCTCTGGCATATAAAGTTAAATGATTGAAATGCCGTGATTTGTTACGTCAAAATAGATTTGGGTGTTTCAAGAATTTATTATTCGTCCAAATAAAAATGAACAATTTTCCAGGCTTTTTCTAAAGATATTCCGTTTTGCTGGTCAATGGATAAAGGATGTTCTGTTGACTCTACTTCAATAAGCGGGCGGGAGTTTCCTCCTTGAAAATGCGCCATTGTTTTAAGGAGGAGCGTTTTTTCATCGTTATAACCGATTTCATTACAAAGCCAACCGAAGAAAGGTCCTATTTCATTTGAATTGGGATTTTCCAAATATGTATAAAAATTTTCTTTCTTTTGTGAAATCCAAACACCGAAACCTAGACGATGCTCGTAACTGTGAACAGGAATTTCGATTACTCCGCGAATGAAAAAATGCTCGTTATCAATAATACAAGTATCTTCGGTTAACTCGATGCGTTTTTCACGTTCATTTTCCGGCACATCCCACCAATGGTCAGGTTTATCAAATCCAATGTCTGGCAGGTCATCGTGAACTTCGCCGCATTTTGAACAGGTGAAAATCATAGCATTTATGAAACCGCAATTTACTCCGGTCGCAATTGAACTCCGGCAATTTTATCGTCTTTGGTGAAACCGATTGTTACCGTCAAAAAATTATCTTGGAAATTTCGATAATTTACGCGATAGCGATAAATTCTCTTATCGTCTTTTTCGGTTCGTTCCATCAATTAAATATCAGCAAAGATGCCGAGCGATTTGAGATTTTCTCCGGCTTGCTTGATGCGGTCGGGAAAAAGCGCAGCTGCGGCTTCGGTTGTGAACATTTCCTGCGAAACTTGTCCGGCGGCGGTTTTTTGCAGAAAATCTTTGACGAAAGCGGTAACTTTCGGCTCTTTGTCTTCAATCGCTTTGGCGACGGGCGCGGCGAGCGCCGAGTTATAAATCGCGGCGACGCCGTGAGCTAATTTTTTCTCGTTGGCGTTTATCAGATTGGCGAAAACGATGACGGTTAGTTTGTCGTCGGGAAAACGGCTAATCATAGCTTTGAAGCCTTGCCATGCGCCTCCGTGTTCAATGATTCGATGACCGTTGACTTCGCCGAGCATCCAGCCGAAACCATATCCAAAGGTTTTTCCGTCGTTTAGTTTTGCCGGCGTCCAGCTTTGTTCGAGAGTAGTTTTCTTCAAAAGTTTGTCGCCGTTGAGCGCGGCGTCCCATTTCGCCATATCGTAAACAGTTAGATATAGCGCGCCGTCGGCGGTCGTATTAACCGATGGCGAAACCCATTCCTGATTTTTGATTTCGCCTTTGGCGAGACGATAACCGGAGGCGCGATTCGGTATGATGTCGGCTTCATTGATAATGCGGGCGGTCGTCATACCCAAAGGCTTGAAAACTCGCTCCTGCAAAAAATCGCCGTAAAATTTGCCGGAGACTTTGTTGATTAAAATGCCGAGCGTCACGAATCCCAGATTGCTGTAAGCCCATTTTTCACCGGGCTGAAACGTGAGAGGCGCAAGTTTGATTTTTTTGTATAGCTCGTCCTCTGTGTAATCTGCGCGCAAATCAAAATCTCTCGGATAATCGCCCATTCCCGAAGTGTGCGTTAAAAGATGACGGACGGTGATATTTTTCCAGGTTTCCGGCGCGTCGGCGAAATATTTGCCGATCTTATCTTCGAGATTTATTTTGCCTTCCTCGACCAGCATCATTACAGCCGCAGCCGTAAACTGTTTGCCGATTGAACCGGATTGAAAAACGGTTTCGGGTTTGACCTGAACCTGATGCTCGACATTCGCAAATCCGTAACCTTTGACGTAAACAATCTGCCCGTCTTTGATGACCGCGAGCGAGACGCCCGGAATCTTTTGTTTCTGCATCTCGGCGCGAATAAATTCGTCAACTTTGGTGACGGTCGCGTCTTGCGCGAAGCCTGAGACTGAACACAAAACAAACAAAATCAGGACAAAGATTTTTTTCATAATTTTAAGTTCCAATGTGAATCAAGAGTAGAAATCAGGCAATTAAAAGCAATGATTATAGGTTAAGTTTAAGTGAAACAGGAAACTCTGTACTTGCAGGTCTTTTGTTTCCGGCACCAACGATTTTCTACTCTTGATTCACATTATTGTATAGAAGGAACTTAATTTATGTCTTTGCCTGCTTTCAGCTTTTCGATCATCGCCTGAACCGCTTGTTTGTTGGTTTCATTCGGCGCTAACGGCAGAGCCTTGTTGGCGAATTCAAGGGCTTTCGCGTATTCGCCGTTGGCGGATAATCCTCTCGCCATGCCGACCAACGCTGCAAACTGATTCGGATTTTTGTCGTAATTAAACTGAAAAATCTCCAATGCGGCTTTCGGGTTTTTCGCAGCTAAAAGTTGTCTGCCTAATTGCTGAAGTTGTCCGACGTTTCCGAATGGCAATGCGCTTTTGATAACTGCAGCCGCCTCATCGGATTTGCCGAGTTTATCGAGTATTCCCGCTTTGGTCGAAAGCGCGGGAAATGAAGTCGGATCACCCGGAAAATTAGGAGCTGTCGCCTTCGTTGCCCATTCGAGTCCTTTTTCCAGTTGATAATTATTCTGCAAAGTCCAGCTCGCGGCGATGTTTAACGACTGAGATGTAAAGCTGCGCGGATTTTGCGATTCGGCGACGAAAGCATCGAATTGCTGCTTCAAATAATCAACTTCAACCTTGAAAGGAATTGATAATTTTTCCCACGAAAGAGCGATTACCGCTGAATTCGGCGTTGAATCTGAAAACTCGTATTTCAGAAACTCGACGCTTTTTTCGATTGGCTGAGGTTTAACTTTGACGCGCAGAGCATCTTCTTTTTCGTCGTAAAAAAACGACCCCCAGCCGTCAGTTCTTTTGGAAAAAATAACGATGCTCTCCGACGGTTCATACGCGATAAACAACCCGTATTTCCCTTTCGGCAGAGTTTGACCTTCGATTTTCACGTCGTTATCAAATTCGATGACGGTATTTTCGTTTGCGCCCGCCCGCCAGGGTGCGGGGTTGCCATTTCCGAATCCCTGATCAACGAAGCCTTTGTGAACGGTTGCGCCCCAAATTTTACCTTCGCGTCCCTTAACTGCGGGACGATGGTAAGTTATTGTGACTTGCGTCAAACCGACTTGTTCGGAGACGACGGCTTTTTTCGTGTAGCCATTCGGAACCGCCGAGTTATACGGCACTTGTGCGTACATGGGAACGGCAATCAAAATGATTGCCAGTAAAAATAAATAATTTTTCATATTTTTGAGCGTCCTTGTTTTTCAAATTCAATTAAAATGCGTCTGCCGCACTGAGGCTTACGCCTCGCAAAAATTATTACCGAGCGGCGGCGGTAACGTAACGCAAAACACAGGCAACCTAACTTACGAAGAAACGCCGCAGTTTCGCGCTCGTGTCCAATAACTTATTCAATTGCGGCTTTCATAACAATTTTATAAATCGTTTAGGCTGTTCGGAATAACCGGCACGAATATAAAATCTATGCGCCGCTCCGCGTGCCGCGCCGCTCGTCACCTCAACGCGCCCGCAACCCCAATTGCGGAAAACCGATTCTGCCGCCTGGATGAGACGCGCGCCGACGCCGCGACTGCGATATTTTTCGGAAATGACCAATGATACGATGCGTCCGTCCGGCGCGCGGTGTAGAAAGCGTGTGCGGTGCAAGAGTGCCATTCCGATAACATTTGAATTGTAAACGGCGACGAGACAACAATCACCCGCGCCGATTAAATCGGCTAACCGCTCGCGGACGAGTGAAATTTCGGTCGGATAATCGAATCCGCGTTCGGCAACAAGCAAAGCGAGCGCGTTTGCGTCCGACTCGTCCGCCTGCCGAATGTATATTTCTTCTTTAGCGAAATTTGATGTCTGCCTCATATCTGCCACACTCGAATAATCTACCGTTAAGCACCCGGAGGCGGAGATAAGGTGGGGCGAAACCGCTACCACGCAAACTAAGGGATAACGGACAAGCTAAATAAGAAAGTCGCTGTGCGCGCCTTCCGCGTCCATTGAATCGTTCGATGCGCCGTTGATTCTGCCTCACAGTTATCTCTATTCGACTGAAAACTTTTCATCGTAGCCGCTCGCTTTGAGAAAGCTGTTAAAATCCTTGATGTCGAGAATGTCTTTGATTGCCTGTTTTTTGTCCTTTGCCCTGTTGTAATACGATTCGACTATTTTATAGCCGACGTAATAACCCAGATCGGCGGGTTTATCTTTTACCTTGTCGCTTTGATAAAGCCAGTTGCTCTTGTCCATTCCGTTCATCTCTTTTTTGAATTCGAGCCACAGCTGCTTTTCGCGCGCGTTGCCGTATTCGTGCAGCTGCGGCTGGATGTTGCCGCCCGCAATCAATTCGCCGACGAAGTCCGCACCCCCTTCGTGCAAAGATCTGCCGAGCAAATTCAAGTCGTCGAACAGCCCGAATCTTTGCTGGTAATGAATGAGTTCGTGCGCGACGATAAACGGAATTCGTTCGATTCCGTCCACGGACGCCTTTTTCGAAACGCTCAGTTCGGCGAGCGAAGCATCGTCGGTTTTGCCGAACTTCTCGACGCCGATGAGCAAGCCTTTGAAAGTCGCCTTTCCGCTTGCACCCATTCTGCCGATGACGAAATAGACGTTCGGGAAAACAGCGTCCGCGTAAATTTCTTTGAGTTTCTTAAAGCTCGCCAACATCTGCGGTTTGTAGTTTTCGACTTTCGCCGATTGCGCGCGCAACCCGGCGTAATATTTCGGCGCGGCGTCAATCGCCGTCACCAAATTGCAGGAGTTACCGATATTGCTGCGAAGAAAATCCTGCAAGCCGACGCTGCCTTTCTTGAAATATTCGTCGCGGTAAATTACCAGATTGTTTTCCGGCTTCGCCATATCATAAGCTCGCCAAAAAAGCGCTATGTCGGACGTCACGATTTGCGCTTTTTCCGGGTTCTGATTGAACATCGGTTCGGCAGGTTTATTATCTTGTGCCGAGATTAAGTTTACCGAAAAAAACGTCGCCAGAATCAATAAAAATACTTGCT
>DASVRD010000059.1:0-18170 GCA_036388775.1 Pyrinomonadaceae bacterium
ATTCAGGGAAGATTGGCAATCTGTGTTGCGCCGTCGCCGGAAATGGCTGGAATTGTAAAAGAATTTGATTTAGGCGTTGTTGCTGAAGATTTCAGCGCGGAAAGTATGGCTCAGGCGATTAAAACATTGACGACGGAAACAATTCGTCATTTTAAAGCGCAATCTGATAAATCTGCACGCGAGTTATCTGCGGAAAAAAACCGGGAAAAATTTCTCCGGCTCGTTTCAAATCAGTGAATCAGAGCAGATGTGTTAAATTTTTGTTTTTAGAATATGTGTGGAATCGCAGGCATTGTTAGCCGAAAAGGAAAATTAGATCAAGCGCATGTTAAACGAATGACCGATGCAATCTCGCATCGCGGACCTGACGGCGAAGGTGCTTGGATTAACTCTTCGGGAAATGCGGCTCTCGGACATCGCCGCCTGGCGATTATTGATTTGTGCGAAAGCGGGCGGCAGCCGATGTTTTACGCCGACAATCGTTTTTCCATCACTTTTAATGGGGAAATTTATAATTATCTCGAACTGCGCGACGATCTGGAAAAACGCGGATTTAAATTTAAATCAAGCTCCGACACTGAAGTATTACTCGCGCTTTTTGCGGAAAAAGGCGAAAAATGTTTGGCTGAACTGGATGGAATGTTTGCCTTTGCAATTTGGGACGAGAAGGAACAAAGTTTATTTGCAGCGCGCGACCGTTTTGGCGAAAAACCCTTTTATTACGTAGTTTATGACAACGCGTTTTATTTCGCCTCGGAAATGAAAGCGCTCTGGGCAGGCGGCATTCCGCGCGTCGTCAGCAATGCAATGCTGTACAACTATCTGACCGCGGGAAATATGTATAACCCGCACGATTTGTCTCAAACGTTTTACGAGGGAATTTTTAAATTAAAAGCCGCGCACTACTTTTTTATTTCGCCGCAGGAATTAAAAATCGAACAAACTCGCTATTGGAATCTCGATTACAAAACAGTCAATCAAAACATTTCCGACGATGAGGCAGCCGAAGAGTTTCGATTTTTATTCAATGAATCCGTCAAAAGACGCCTGCGTTCGGATGTTCCCGTTGGGAGCAGTCTGTCAGGCGGTTTGGACAGTTCGCTGGTGGTTTGCACGATTGACCGTTTGAATGCGGAAAAGCCGGTTAGACAGGCAACGTTTTCGGCTCGCTTTCCCGGTTTTGCCAAAGACGAAGGCAAATTTATGCAAGCGGTGATTGAGCGCACAAATGCCGAGCCGTATTTTGTTTATCCGGACGACGCCGGTCTGGTCAAAAATCTGGAAAAACTTTTTCATCATCAGGAAGAACCTTTCGGCTCGGCGAGCATTTATGCGCAGTTTTGCGTGATGCAGTTGGCAAAGGAAAATAATGTCACGGTTTTGCTCGACGGGCAGGGAGCAGATGAATTGCTTGCCGGTTATCATCCTTATTTTGAAGATTATTTCCGCGAATTAGCGACGCGCGATAAAAAAACTTGGCGGCGTGAGCAGCAGGCTTTTTACGACACTTACGGTGCGAAGATAAACGGCGACGGTTTTAATTTGAAGGAAACCGTCAGAAGATTTCTGCCCGCCGCCCTCAAAGACAAAGCGCGCTCCGTTCGGCATCGTTTGCAGAAAACAAACGGCTCCGGTTTTCTTGATTCCGGCTTTCAGCAAGAGTTTTCGGATTTTTCTTTCTCTTTTCCGCCACGCCCGGACAATCTGCCGGAGTCTTTGTATCGCAGCACAACAGGCGGCTCTCTGGAAGAATTGCTTCGCTACGCCGACCGCAATTCAATGGCGCATTCGCGCGAAGTCCGACTGCCGTTTTTGTATCACCGCCTTGCCGAATTTTTATTTTCGCTTCCGTCAAATTTTAAAATCCGCAATGGTGCGACGAAATACATTATGCGCGAAGCGTTTAAAGACATTTTGCCCGCTGAAATCGTCAATCGAACCGACAAAATCGGTTACGAGCCGCCGCAAAAATCCTGGCTGGCGAATCCGCGAATTGTGCAGATGGTTGATGAAGCAGCAAGTTTGCTGACCGAGGCGAGAATTTTAAATAAAGACGCGCAACGCTTTATCAGCGGGCGCGAAGAGAAAGCTTCGATTTTCAATTCTTACAACTGGAAAATGCTGATGGCTGCAAATTTATTCAAGCGATAGGATTGCCCGCGCGAGATTTTCGGCTTGTTTTTCGCGCGTGTAGTTCTTTATTCTTTCCGGTTTGCTGGGGAATGTGAGCTTTCCGTTTGTTTTCCATTCTGCAAACCAATCGTTCAGTACTTTCGCAAATTCTGCGGGCGTATCGGCAAATTTGCCAGCGCCGGTATCCTTAATGGTTTCTTCAATTATATCGTAATCGTTGGGCGCAATCAGAATGTTTCGCCCGGCGCCTAGATATTCGTAGATTTTGCCCGAAGCGACGCCGCGATGACCGCGCCAGCCGGCGTAAAACAAAACGTGTGATTCGAGCATTTGCCGTATCGCCCGTTCGCGCGGGATTCGCTCGGTAACTTTTGTGCATTCGCGCGGCAACGCGTTTTCAATCAGCTTCTGCACTTCGACAAATTCAGCAGTGCCGACGAAATTTAACTCAATTTCTTTTAAATTTTTATCAGCCAGGAATGCTTTCAAACCTTCGAGCATCACCGATAAATCTTGATTCGGTTTTAAGGTTCCGATCACGGAAAAAACAAATTTGTGGCTGGGAGGCTCGTAAAGTTTGCGCGCGTCAGCAAACAATTCGGTTTCAAAACCGTTTCTGACGACCAGAGTTTTCGCGTGTGGCGCAAGCCGTTTAATTTCATCAATTAGAGGCTGGCTGACGGAGGTGATCAGCCGCGCAGATGCAAGCCATCTGCCTAGATATATTTCATAAAAAAAGTTTTGCAAACGATTCGCAGGCTTGGGATGGTAATTTTCGGCTAGTAAATTGTTGTCCCATAAATCACGAAAATCAGCGATAAAAGGCTTATTAAATTTTTGCGAAAGCCTATGCCCTAACTTGATGGTATTCATCGGAAATCCGGTCGCGAAAATGTAATCAACCGGATTGCGGCTTAAATAATCAGCCAAATAATCGTAAAAACAAGCAAAGGCGTTGGATTTTGGATTGACTGTTCCGGCAGAATAAAGCGCCGTGTATAAAAGCAGTTTTCCGGCGCGGGATTTCAAAAACGGGCGATGATAAAATTTTTCGAGCTGCGCCCGAAAGGGCAATTGAATCAGCGTGTAATTTTCAAATTCGGTGACAACAGGCGGCTTTAAGTTTTCGCTTTCGTAACCCGGAATTGAGTTTTCATCGCCGTTCCAATGTCTGGTAACGACTATCGGATGCAGACCGTGCCGGCGAAAATTATCGGCAAAAGATTGCGCGCGATTTGCCGCGACGATGTTGCACGGCGGGAAAAAATACGAAGCAATTAAAATCTTTTTCATCGCCGCTTTCTACGAAAATCCATTTTACAACATTGAAAAATTCAGACAATCAAGGCTTTTATTTTATATTGAAAACCAATTTAAAACAGCGCGAAAAATCGCTTTTATTTGATTTTAATAAGCATTCTTGAAACCATTGAGACAGAATGCGAAAATTGAATCGGAGTTTCAAATTTATGGATTATCAGAATTTTCTAAATTCTTTCTTCGAGAGTTTTAAATTGGATTTGAAGGCGACGGAGAAACAAACTTCAGAGGGTGTTTTATTTGATATAACCGGCGGGGACGCCCGGCTTTTGCTTAGCGAAAACGGCGAGCTGCTCGACGCACTCGAACATATTTTGTTTCAGGTTTACGGGCGCGATTTGCCGCGCGAGCAGCGTTTCATTTGCGACGCCGACGGTTACAGGCAAACGCGTCGCGCCGAATTACAGGCAATGGCGCGGTTTGCCGCCGACAGTGTTCGCAAAAACGGCAGACCTTTTACTTTCGGTGTTTTAAATTCGAGCGAGCGCCGGACGATTCATATGTGTCTGGCTGAAGAAGAAGATTTGCAAACCGAATCGGTCGGCGATGGTAAAAATCGCCGTTTGCAGATTCGCCCGAAAGATTAATTTTCTAGTTAAACGTTGTGGATACAATCGTTGCGATTTCAACACCGCTCGGAAGAAGCGGTATCGGCGTTGTTCGGCTAAGCGGCGTTAATGCGCTCAAAATCGGTCAAAAGCTCGTTTCCGATGAGCGTTTTTCACCCGAACAGCGGCGCGCGATTCTGCGGAGAATTTACGAGCCATTAAGCCAGGACGTTTTGGATGAAGCAGTTTTGACTTTTTACAAATCGCCATTTTCGTTTACCGGTGAAGATGTTCTTGAGATAAGCTGCCACGGCTCACCGGTTTTGTTGCGAAAAATTGTTGACGCGGCATTGCATTTCGACGCACGGCTCGCCGAACCCGGCGAGTTTACATTGCGCGCTGTGGCTAATGGAAAATTAAATTTAAGTCAGGCGGAAGCGGTCCGCGATTTAATTGATGCTCAAACCGTTTCCGCAGTCCGCCAAGCCGCCAGACAGCTCGGCGGCGAGCTTTCCAACCAGCTTCAACCTCTTAAAGACGATTTGCTGAATGTTATTGTCGTTCTTGAATCGGCGCTCGAATTTGTCGAAGACGATTTGCCGGATTTTGCCGTTGAGAACATCAAAAGCAATCTCTTTGAAATAAACAAATCAATTGCCGCGTTGGCTGAAACGTTTCGCGCCGGAAGGCTTTTGCGCGAAGGTTTGAAAGTCGCTTTGGTTGGACGCCCAAATGTTGGTAAATCAAGCCTTTTTAACAGCTTAATTGGTCAAGACCGCGCCATCGTGACTGAAATTCCGGGAACGACTCGTGACAGCTTACGTGAAAATTTATCAGTCAATGGAATACCGATTTCGCTTTTCGATACAGCCGGCGTACGTGAATCAACGGATCAAGTTGAAAGCATTGGAATCGAAAGAACTCACCGCACAATTGCCGATGCCGATTTTGTCGTTGTCATTTTAGACGGTTCGCTTCCTCTGCAAACGGAAGATTTTGAAGTTCTCAACGCAACCAAAGAAAATTTGCGCTTGATAGCAATTAACAAAACTGATTTAACTGCCTATACTGATTCGATAACAATTTCGGCGAACGATAAAATTGTGAGAATTTCCGCAAAAACCGGTGTAGGTTTGGATTTGCTGCGAAAAGAGTTGATCGCTCCTTTCGCTTCACAAGACATTGAAAATTCCGGTTTTCTCATATCCGACGCGCGGCATCACGATCTTTTGCGTCGGGCGCAGCTAGAAGTTTCGGAGTCGTTGGATTTACTCACCGGAAAAACGAGTGAAGAGATTGTTTTAGTCGGGTTGCACAACGCTTTACGCCTGCTTGGCGAAATTACCGGCGAGACAACTTCGGAAGATGTTTTAACCCGCATTTTTTCAACCTTTTGCATCGGAAAATAGATTTTCCGCATCAATAATAGCTTATGGTTTTCGATGAAGTTTTTGATGTTATTGTTATTGGCGCCGGTCACGCCGGTTGCGAAGCCGCCTCTGCATCGGCTCGCCTCGGTGCTGAAACCGCTTTGGTAACGATAAATTTAGATTTAATCGGTCAAATGTCCTGCAATCCGGCTGTCGGCGGAATCGCTAAAGGTCATTTAGTGCGCGAGATTGACGCACTCGGTGGAATAATGGGGAGAATTATTGATCGAACCGGAATTCAATTTCGCCTTCTTAATCGCTCGCGCGGAATGGCGGTTCAATCTCCCCGCGCCCAAGCCGACCGCGCACTTTACCGCACTGAAATGCGGCAAACTTTGGAAGCTATCCCAAACCTGCATTTGCGGCAAGGCATTGTAATTGATTTTATTGTTAAAGATAACAAAATTTTGGGCGTTGAATTACAAGATACCCGAAAATTTGCCGCGCGCGCCGTTGTTGTTGCCACCGGCACTTTTCTAAACGGCACAATTCATACAGGGCGCCGCACTTTTTCCGCCGGTCGCGCTGGTGAGCCTGCATCAGTTGAGTTGGCGGAAAGTTTGAAAAGGCTCGGATTTCCGGTTGGACGATTAAAAACCGGAACCCCACCTAGGCTTGACGGGAGAACGATTGATTGGGATGCTTTTGAACCGCAGCCTGCCGATGAAAATCCCGTCGCTTTTTCATTTGCGACGGATAAGATCGAGCAGCCGCAAATAACCTGTTATATCGGTTATACCGGAGAAGATTTGCATAATAAAATTCGTGAAAATCTTCATCAATCACCGCTTTATTCAGGCAAAATCAAAGGCATTGGTCCACGTTATTGTCCTTCGATTGAAGATAAAGTCGTAAAATTTGCAGATAAAAACCGGCATCAACTTTTTTTAGAACCGGAGGGACATAACACTAATGAAGTTTATTTAAATGGTTTTTCAACTTCGCTGCCATCCGATTTACAGCAGGAACTGGTGCGAATGATTCCGGGGATGGAAAACGCTCGTATTATCCGCCCCGGTTATGCTATCGAGTACGACTTTGTTGATCCGCGGCAGCTTCAACCGACAATGGAAACAATTTCCGTCAAAGGTCTGTTTTTTGCCGGACAAATAAACGGTACAACCGGTTATGAGGAAGCGGCTTGTCAAGGTTTAATGGCTGGAATTAACGCGGCGCTGCAAGTTTCCTTTAGAAATGAGTTTCGTTTACGGCGGGATGAAGCATATATCGGCGTACTAATTGATGATCTACTTCAGCACGGTGTAGATGAACCATATCGGATTTTTACTTCTCGTGCCGAGGCTCGTTTGACTTTAAGACACGATAATGCTGACTTGAGGCTTTCACCGAAAGGTCGTGAGATCGGTCTTGTTGGCGATAATTGTTGGGAACGCTTTCATCAACGGCGCGAGCGAATGGCTTTTCTCTCCAATACCATTAATAACATTCGTTTCAAACGTTCAGATGTTGTTTATGCTACAGCCTCTCAAGTTTTGAACTGTGATTTGGGAGATTCGTTTACTTTGGCACAACTTGCTCAAAGACCAAACGTTGATTCAGAGCTTATTTTCCGGCTTTTGCCAAACGATTTAAGAACAACTACCAAAAAAACGGAATTGGATTCTGTTATTGCCGATTCTATTTACAAAGGATATATCGATAGCCAGCAAAATATTAACAACAGAGTCAATCGGCACGATTCTTTGCGGGTTCCCGACACTTTTGAGTTCCATAAAATAAGCGGGCTTTCATACGAAATGATTGAGCGCCTGCAAAGATCGCGCCCGCAAACTTTCGGTCAGGCGCGTAAAATTCCCGGGATTACTCATTCAGCTCTTTCCACTCTGCTTGTTCATTTATCGGCTTCTGATAAAAAAGATGCTTGATTTGTTTTAAATGTTTCACGTTTTACAATTTTCAATTATTCAAAATTGTAAAACGTGAAACATCGCTTCAGAGACTAAATTAATTGAATTACTGCCTTATTTGAAAAAAGGATGTATATTTATTTACTAATCACTATTTGCCACCTCAAAGAAATTTCGTGATAGTTTTTAGAATAACGTATAAAAGACAATGTAATACTTTCAGGAATAAATATGTAGAAGTGTAAAAAACTTCAAAATATGTTAGTTTTTCGAGGCAAACGCTAAAATATAAAAGCGGGAAATTTATAGAATGGGAAAAATCATTGCCGTCGCCAATCAAAAGGGCGGAGTTGGGAAAACAACAACAGCCGTTAATCTAGCCGCAGCTCTAGCAGTCGAAGAAAAAAAAGTATTGCTTGTTGACGCAGATCCGCAAGCAAACGCCAGCTCTGGCGCGGGAATTGAGCGAGGTATAAAGCGCCGGAGCTTGTATCACGCTTTAGTTTTAAATGACGCGCCGGAAAACGCGATTCAACCGACAGAATTACCTCTGCTGTGGGTCTTACCCTCTGATAAAAACTTAGCAGGGGCGGAGATTGAGTTGGTTGAGGCATTGCGCAGAGAATATCGCCTAAGAGAGGTTTTACAGCCTTTAAAAGATAAATACGATTATATTATTATTGATTGCCCGCCATCGCTGAGCCTACTTACACTTAACGGCTTAACAGCGGCTGATTCACTGTTAGTTCCGATCCAATGCGAATATTATGCACTCGAAGGGGTTACCGAATTATTTGATACATTGGCACGTTTACGCCGCGGATTAAATCCACAACTTATAATCGAAGGCTTGCTTTTGACAATGTACGATGAGCGAACTAATCTTTCGACAGCAGTAGCCAATGATTTGCGGGATTTTTACGGGAAACAGGTATTGCAAACCGTTATTCCGAGAAATGTTCGACTGGCTGAAGCCCCAAGTCACGGAAAACCGATTATTCTTTATGATATTCGATCACGTGGCGCCGAAAGTTATTTACAGTTAGCAAAGGAGATTTTAAGTCATGAGTAAAAAAATGGCTTTAGGCAGAGGCTTAAGCGCATTAGTGCCGGAAGACGAGCGCGGTACAAATGAAGAGCTGCGCGAAATTGATATAGATTTAATTGAACCGAACAAAGAACAGCCTCGCACCAGATTTGATGAGGAAAGGCTCGGAGAGTTAACTCAATCTATCAAAGAAAATGGAATAATTCAGCCGATAATATTGCGCCGGAACAAAAATAATAAGTATGAAATCGTTGCCGGAGAACGTCGTTGGCGCGCTGCACAAAAAGCAGGTTTTAAAAAGATTCCGGCGGTTATTCGTGAAGTTTCAGACGAAAAGCTACTTGAATTAGCACTAATTGAAAATATTCAAAGGCACGAGCTTAATTCGATGGAAGAAGCTCGCGCTTATCAAAAACTAATCAAAACTCTGGGTTTGACCCAGGAAATGGTCGCCAATCGAGTCGGAAAAGACAGAGTTTTAATTGCAAATTATTTGAGAATGCTTCGTTTGCCGGAAGATATTCAAAAACTGGTTGAAGAAGAAAAAATTACGGTAGGTCACGCCCGCGCCTTGCTTGGAGTAGAAGACCATGGAGCGCAACGCCGTGTTGCCAGAAGTATAATGGAAATGTCGCTTTCAGTACGTGAAACTGAGCGAATGATTAAGAGAGTTGCCGCAGGCGAAAGCGTCGAAAAAACCATCTTAAAGGAAAGAAAATCAAAAGCAGTTGACGCTAATGTTCGTGCTGCAGAGGAAAAGCTGCGAAGAAGATTCGGAACAAAAGTGAAAATTGCGCCGGACGGACGGGGAACCGGCGGAAAGATTGAATTTGAATATTATAGCGAAGCTGATTTAGACAGAATTTTTCAGCTTTTAATGCTGCTGGAAAAGGCGAGTTGAATTTTATATGGAAAAGAAAAAGCGTTTAACTGAAACGGTATCTTGCGCCGGTTGAGTTGCTAAGCTCGCACCAAGCGATTTGGCTCAAGTTTTGAGCCAGCTACCTAAGCAGGATATGACAAATGTGATTGTCGGTTATGAAACTGCTGACGACGCAGGAGTTTTCCGCCTTTCAGATGAAATGGCTTTGGTTCAAACTGTTGATTTTTTTACGCCGGTTGCGGATGATCCTAAAATCTATGGAAGAATTGCGGCAATAAACTCGCTTAACGATATTTACGCAATGGGCGGTAAGCCTTTGACGGCGCTTTCAATTGTTTGTTACCCGCAAAAAGGCGATTGGGATGTGCTGGGTGAAATATTAAGCGGAGGTCAAAAAGCCCTCAATGCAGAATCCGTAGTTGTGCTTGGAGGGCATTCAGTTGACGATCAGGAAATCAAATTCGGTTACTCAGTAACTGGTATTATTCATCCTGAAAAAGTTATTACAAATGCCGGTGCAAAAGCCGGAGATGTTTTAATTATTACAAAACCAATTGGAACCGGAGCAATCAACACCGCTGTAAAACGTGGCGTCGCACGGGAAGAAACAGCTAAAGCTGCAATCAGAGCTATGACTTCATCCGCTAGAATTCCTTCCGAAATAATGCAGAAAGTCGGGGTTAATTCCTGCACGGACGTGACCGGATTTGGTTTGCTCGGACACACATTTGAAATGGCGCTGGCAAGTAATGTGACAATTCAAATAGATTCAAACAAAGTGCCGCTATTACCTGATGTTTTAGAATTGATTTCAGAAGGAATGTTAACCCGGGGAGACATAAATAACCGAAAGTATGTTGGCGAAACAATATTTTTTGATGAAAATGTAAAACGTGAAACACAAAGCGCGCTTTTTGATCCACAAACGGCGGGCGGACTTTTGATAAGTTTGGAAAAAGAGCGAGCCATAAAGTTTATATCCGAATTTTCGGATGCGGTAATTATTGGAGAAGTCAGACCAAAGTCGGATTATTTAATAGAGGTATTCTAAAAAACTGTCAAATGAATTTTGTTTTTAGTAAATACTTCTTTATTTGGCTAAGCTGCGGATTTATAGCACTTTCACTATCATGGAATTTTCCGCAGCTCAGATGGATTGTTCTTGGATTTGATTTGTTCTTAATTTTGCTGGCTCTGATAGATCGCCGGATAAGCGGTTTACCCACAGAAATAACAATTCAACGCGAATTCAACAAGCGGTTCGCAATTGGTGATGAAACAGAAGTAAATCTAAAAATCGAAAATAACGGCTCCCATTCTTTCAGAGTAATTTTAAAAGACGAATACCCGACTGAAATGAAATTAACGGGTAAAAGAGAGGAATTTATATCAATCCCGCCAAAAACTACCGCAAATTTCTTTTATGGATTAACGCCGACTGAGCGAGGGCATTTTGAATTTGGAAAGACAATTGTCCGCCATTTATCAAGTCTCGGTTTAGTTTGGGTTCAGAGCGAAATAAGAACCGAAACAGCCGTTAAAGTTTATCCAAATATGCGGCGAGCGCGAGAAATCGAATTAGCGGCGCTAGGAGCAAAATCATTGGTTGCGGTCAACCGCCGGGCTATTTTGCGCGGCGAGGGAAGGGATTTCGAGTCGCTTCGCGATTATGTGCGCGGCGACGAACTACGGCATCTTTCGTGGACAGCAACTGCGCGGCGCGGCAAATTAGTAACCCGTCAATATCAAATCGAGCGCGACCAAACTGTTATTATTGCGTTGGATGCGGGTCGTTTGATGACGGGACGCATTGAAAACGAGACAAAGTTAGACACCGCTATTCAGGCAGCCCTCGCATTGATGTCAGCCGCTGCACGGGGCGGAGATAACGTCGGCATTTTAGTTTTCGGACGTAGAATCAAGAAATTTCTTCCTCCCAAAAAAGGAACTGAACAATTTGAAGGAGTACTTGAAGCTCTCCACGACGTGAAGCCTGAAATGGTAGAGCCTTCATATCCGCGGGCATTTCAATTCATTTCTGCAAATGTAAAGCGTCGCTCGTTTGTTGTAATTTTAACCGATTTGGTTGATGAAGAAGGCTCAAAAGAGTTGCTTACTTCTCTCAAATTATTGCGACCCAGACATTTACCTCTTGTTGTGACCATCGGCGACAGAGATTTGCAAATGGTAGTGCAAGATGAACCGAATTCTGCCAGAAGTCTTTTTACCCAATCAGTTGCGGAAGAAATTTTATTTCAAAGAGAAACGGCGCTCAAAAACGTCGAGACGCAAGGCGGTTTGGCTTTAGACGTTACGAGGCGAACTCTCGCCCCATCTTTACTTGAAACATATCTAAGAGTTAAAGAGCGCGGTTTGCTCTGAATCACGAGTGCGCCCGGCAAAAAGCAAATAAGAATACATTGCAATTCCAGTCGTTAAACCAATTCCAACTTTGATAGCGGGGTTGATTGCGGCAGGCGAAACAAAGCCTTCGATAATTCCGGCAATCACAAGCAAAAAAGCGCATCCGACAACGACTTTAACAGCTTCGACGCCGCTTTTCTTCAGAGCCTCGATCCGCGATAAATCGCCCGGTACGAGAATCGAGTAACCAATCATCATTCCCGCGCCGCCGCAGATGAAAATACATGAAAGCTCAATCACGCCATGAGCCACGACGAAAAAGAGCAAATCATTGCCGAAAGGCGGGTTAAGCTGATAACAGATGGCGAAAATCGAACCCAAAAAAGCGCCGTTCATTCCGATGACATAGAGCGTTCCGAGAGCGAAAAAAGCGCCGTAAGAAAAAGCGTAAAACGTGACCATAATATTATTGGTCAATATTGCCGCCGAGCCGATTTGATTGCCTTTGTTTAGTTCTAGCCACCAACGCCGCTCGTCCTCTACTTCATAACGAATATCGTAAGTGCCGATTGTTTCGGCGAAATCAATGTTTTGCCAGGTTGCAGCAAATGCCAGAACCGCTGAAAGCGCAAAAGTGAGAAACGAAATTGCGGTAAAAATCCAGGTTTTTCGGAATGTCTGAGGAAAGTCGCGCAGGAAAAATTTTTTGATTAAACCAAATCCCTGATTTTCGGCGCGATAAATCTGACCGTGAGCACGTATCACTAGGCTATTCAAATAATTAACCAGCTTCGGATCGCGCGACTCGGCACGCGCAATCGCCAAATCCGAAGCTGCGCGGCGGTAAAGCTGTCCAAGCTCTCGAATCTCTTCCCGGCTCAAACCGCGTAAAGTCGCCGATTCGACCAGAGACAATAAATCTTCGAGCCTCTGCCAATTGTTTTTGCGTTTGTTGATAAATTTGTCGAGCATCTTTAGTTGATTTTACAAATGCCTGCGAAAATAAGAAACGATTTTCCAACCGTCCAGATAAACCCACGGCGCTTCGCCCAAAGTGTAATGACCGCAGGGCAATACGGTACTGTCGTGGCGAATGCCGTGTTTTTTGAATGCCGCAATGGTTTGACGCGATAAATCAATCGGAAATGTTAAATCATAGCGCGCAAAAATATACCGCATCCGGCGGGGCGGCTGATGTTTTAATTTTTCAAAATAAGCAGCCGGGCTGACGGGAAGCCAAAACTCGCGCAATTCTTCGAGCGAAACGTGATTTTCCAATCCGCGGCGAACGTGCTGAGTTGATATTCCGCGCCAGGTAACGTCCCCTACATAACTCGAAACGTGGTTAAAAACTCCGACATTTATATCCTCGTTGTGAACCATCGTCAGAAAAGCGGTACACGAGCCGATACTCGTACCGACAATTCCGATTCGTTCATAACCTTGCATTTTTAGCCAAGCGACGGCGGCTTTTGTATCTAACACGGCTTGTCGAATTGATTGCAGGGTGCGCCCGATGTTGGGGCTAACCAGATAATCTGCGCGATTGGTTTCCGGTGGGCGGCGCTCTTCGTGATAAGGCAGCGTTAAACGCAAAGCCGTGATTCCGATGCGGTTTAAAACTTTGGACAAAGCAAAATAGCTTTCCGGCGGCGCGTTCCAATGCGGCAAAACGACGACCGCGCGTTTTTTCTTTTGGTTTTTATCAACCGGAAAAAAGCGAGCGCGGGCAACATTATTTTCGGGCGAAGGGGTTTCGATTTGGCTTGTCCAAGTTAGATTCGGAGCCTCGAATTTCAAATCGGAGATTTCAGACAAAGCGAAAAATCGGTCGCTGTTTTTCACAGCATTTTCAGAGTAATGTTTCCAAAACGAAGCTGGCGATGCACCGTTTGAATCGGAGAGAAAAGCTGCATCTGCAAATTCTTTTCCCCACTCAAACGGGCGCACGGCACGATTGTCATTGAGGCTGGCGAAATATCGTTCGCGGCGATGAAAATAGCGTTTGAGAGGCATTATTTCCGACGATGTTCCTTTATTCTTTTGAGCATTTGCGGCAAAACGCGCGCGGTTCTGAAAAGCGAGCCGGCGGCAAAATGCCGGGCTAAACCTCGAAAAAGATTAACGGCGTCCGCAGAGTAATTGAACCACCAAACGTCCGGCACTTGAGTTATGCGGTTGACGTGAATGTGCTGAGGTGTAACCAGTTCCATTAAACCCATTTTGCCGTGCGTTCTGCCGTATCCGCTGTTTTTGACGCCGCCCCAGGGCGTTTGCGCAACCCCGTGAGTGTAAACGACTTCGTTTACCGTAATGGTTCCGGCTTCAATTTTTTCGGCAATTCGTTTGCCCTTTTCGATATTTTTAGTCCAAACGCTCGCCGTCAGCCCGAATTCGGAATCGTTTGCCAGTTTGACGGCTTGGTCCTCGGTTTTAAAAGTCATAATCGGCAATGTCGGACCGAAGGTTTCCTCTCGAATTGCTCGAAAACTATGGTCAACATTGGTTAGAACCGTAGGCTCATAAAACGCGCCGGAAAAATTCTCGTTTCGTTTTCCGCCGGTTAAAATTTGCGCTCCGTTTTCTCTTGCGTCGCCGACATGATTTTCAACTGTTTCGAGCTGTTTTTGGGAAACCATCGAGCCGATTTCCGTCTCGTTTTCAATGCCGATGTTTTGCCGCAGTTTTTTTGTGAGTTCAACAACTCTCTCGATAAATTCGGGCGCGATTTTTTCGTGAACGTAAAGCCGCTCGACCGAAGCGCAAGTTTGTCCCGAATTAGCAAACGCGCCCCACACGGCGGCTTGTGCCGCAGTTTCAAGATTTGCGTCTTCCAGAACAATCATCGGGTCTTTGCCGCCAAGTTCCAACACGACCGGCGTTAGAGTTTTAGCAGCGGCTTCTGCAATTTTCTTTCCGGAAGCGACGCTGCCCGTAAACATAATTTTGTTCACGCCCGCTTCGACCAAAGACGCGCCGGTTCGTCCGTCGCCCGTGATGATTTGTAAAACGTTTTCAGGTAATCCCGCTTTTTGAAAAACTTCGCCGATTTTCAACCCGACAAAAGGCGTCAGCTCGCTCGGTTTTAAAACGACCGAGTTGCCAGCCATCAAAGCCATCGCTACCTCGCCGAGCGGAATCGCCAGCGGATAATTCCACGGCGAGATAATTCCGACAACGCCGAGCGGTTGATAAACGATTCGAGAAGAACGCCCAAGAAAAGCTAATTGACCGATGTTGATTTTTTCCGGTTTTAATAACTTCTGTGTGTTGCGGGCAAAATACTGCATTAAATCCAAGACCGGAGCGATTTCAGTGGAGAACGCTTCCGCTACGGGCTTACCCATTTCTTCGGAGATAAGCCGCGCGATTTCGTCCATTTCCGACAGAATAACATCGCGCGCCTGCAAAACAATTCGTTTACGTTCGGCAAATGAAGTTTCGCGCCAAGTTTTAAAAGCCGCGCGAGCCTTTTCGACAGCGACAAAAACCGCTTCTCTGTTTGCGTTTCGAACGCGCCCGATTTCCGCGCCGGTTGCCGGATTGTAAGAAACAATTTCCTCGGTTCGCTTTTCGCTTGTTTTATCGAATGTCAGCACGGCAGCCATCAGATTTTCTCCCTTTTAACACGGCTCGAATTCACAATGGTTTAAACTCCACCGATTTCAAACGATGTTAAATTTGCAAATACAATTGTAGCAAAACTTTGAATTTATTTGATTTTGTCGAGTTAAATCAAAAGTCGTAGCGCAAAAAAACCGCGAAGTTTTAAAACTTCGCGGAAATTATGAAGAAAGCGGCGATTAGAACGCTATTCATCGCCGCTTACTGGCTCGCGAGCCGCAAATCTCAATCCATTTTGGGCGAGATAAAAACGATAGATTTCATTTCAGCCAAAGCAGCCAGCTTTACCGTCGAAATTTTCCCGACAACCGCTTTTAAATTCGGCAGTTCACGCGAAATTTCGAGACCAAGCGTTTTTAAAACCGCAATCGTCTGCGGATTCAGCGTTTTGAGCTGAACGATAATTTCCGCTTTTCCGCCGTTTGCAGGATCAGTTTTTGCGGTCGGATTTTTTAGCAGCTCGGCGATTTTAGGATGAAGTCGCGATTCAACTGCGATCAACCGTTTTTCCGCAGGCGGCTGAGGCGCGGCTCTCATTCCAAATGCAGAAATCGAATCAACGCCTGTTCCGCGTTTGAAATGGTAAACCAGAGTTCCGATAACTTTTACGGGGCGACCTGCGACAGACGCCGGCGCAAATTTTGTTTCGCGCGCCGCTTGTTCGGCAGCAACGCGGAGCAACGGATTTCCGAAGACGGCTTTTGCTTCGGTGACTTTGCCGCTTTCATCAATCTTAATGCGAACGTTGATTGTTCCGGCAGCTCGCGCCCGTTTTGCTGCTTCCGTATATTCCGGTTTAATTAAGTCTTCGACTCTGCCGCGAACGCTATTGGCGGAATTTAATGCTCCGGTGCGGAAGTTGCCAACTTCCTGACCATCAATGATAAATAGGTTTTCCGAACCTGATGCGCCGTCAATCGAAAAACCGCCGGCATTAGATTCGCGGCGAGTGCCGGGAACGGTTTTCAGCGCGCTCGTAAAGTCAACGCCTTTCGGCAAAGTTTGAATTCGTCTGCCGTTAATCGGCAAATTTTGAATTGATTTTGCTGTAATGCTTGTCTGTACTTTTGTGTCGGTTGCATCAACTACCATTGCGGAATCGCTCGTTACTTCGACGGTTGCCGTCACATTATTCGGCTGCGACGCCGAATTTCCGCCTCCACCACCACCGCCCTGGGCAGTGTTTGTAAACGCCCTTTTCTCCGCTTCGGTAATAATATAAGCAACATCTTTGTTCAGCCATTGTTTGTAAGCCTTTTTCGTTCCCGCGGGCGTTTCGACAGGAACTTCGACGCGGCGCGCAGGCTGACCATTGTCCGTGACAATTCTGTCTTCGACCGCGACAAACGATGTGAACTGCGTTAGTAAATTGTATTCGAGTCCAAGCTGTGTGATTGTGTTTTGCACTTCGTCGCGGGCTTTTCCTTTTTGGATTCCGTTCCAATCCTGCGACATCAAATCGTCAATACGAGTGCGCGCCCAGAGCGTTGCCAAAACATCGTGCTGCGCTTCGTTTTCGGGAAACACAACCGGAATTTCGCGGACGAAATCTTGTCCGAACCTTTTGCCCTTCAAACGAATCGTGCCGCTCGCAGATTTGGTAAATCTGCCGTGCAAAATTATCGGTTTTGCGCTGAACAAATCCAGGATTCTGTTCGGATAAACATCAGCAACGGGCAAGCCGTTCCAATCAATCGAAATGTCGGTCAGAAGCGGCGAACGAACACGCTCATGAAAACGTTTTGCCGCCGCCGAGCCATCGTCTGTTAATGAAACATACGTGGCTTCGCCGCGACCTTCTTCGGCGATTTTGTCGAGCAGAAAACGATTGACAGATTCGCCGATGCCGAAAGAAAACACGCGAGCGTTTCGATGCTTTTGCACTTCGGCGATTATTTCCGCTTCATTGCCGACCTGTCCGTCGGTCATAAAACAGACGATTCGGACGTGGCTGTTAGAATTCGAAGGCGCGAACGCGGCGCGAATCGCCGTCATCATTTCGGTTCCGCCGCTGCCTTCGGTTCCATCCAAAAGCTCTTGCGCTTTTCTCAAGTTTTCCACGCTTGCCGGAACCGGTGTATCGAATAAAACGTGCGTCTCGCCCGCAAAAGTGATGAGATTAAAAGTGTCGAACGGATGAAGCCCGTCGAGCGCGCGTCTCATCGCTTCTTTGGCTTTTTCAATCGGAAAACCGGACATCGAACCTGACGTATCAAGAACGAAAACGATTTCTTTCGGCGTCGCGTCTTCATAAGAAATCGTGTCCGGCGGCTGGAGCATTAACGTGAAAAATCCGCCCCGCTTGTCGCGGTGAGTCAAAACCGCATCGGCGATTTTCTTGCCGGAAACGTCGTATCGCATAACAAAATCGCGATTCGGAATGTCTTTTTCGCTTTTGAGTTTGACGACGCGGCGGCTCGCGGAAAGCATCGCCGATTCGATTTCGTGTACTTTCGACGCGACATTTTCGACGGGAACTCCGGCGTCTAAATTAACTTCAATAGAAATGTCGTGACCGGCACGAGTAGCGGCGATTGGCGCTGACCGCGCATTGGCATCTGTAACCTGCGCCGGATTGTAGCGGGGCGCAACGACCGTCGGAAACACGAATTCGTAGGCGCCGTCTTCGTATTTCAAAGTTTCTACGTAGCTGATTTCAACCGTGATCTTTTCACCGGGAAGAATATTGGCTACGGCTTGAGTGAAAATGTTCGGGCGGTTTTGATCTAACAGAGCGGCGGTTTTCCCTTCGGTTTTCGCCGTTTCGTAAACCTGTTTGGCTTCTTCCTTTTTCATAATGCGCCCTGCAATCGTGCGCTCGCCCACACGCATCGTCATTTGGTCAACGGCTGCATTTTGAGACAGAGGGAAAACGTAAACGGCTTCGATTTTGTCTGCAAAATTGTTTTCAAATTCCTGCCTTACTCGAACGCGGGCGAGAAAGCCGGAGAT